>NZ_BONI01000007.1 GCF_016862635.1 Catellatospora coxensis
GGTGTCGGCGGGTTGTGGCTGGCAGCGGGGGCACCAGTACGTGATGCGCTCGCCGTCGCCGTCGCCGTCCCGCTTGGCGATCGGGCCGTTGCAGCGGCGGCAGGGCTGGGCGCGGCGGCCGTACACGTAGCTGGTCTCGCCGCGGCGCAGCGAGCCGGTGGTGGACTGGGTCCAGCGGCCCCGGTTGGCCGCCAGCAGGCGCTGCCCGAGGGCCACCATGCCCGGCAGGTCGGGCACGTCGCGCAGCGGCGTCCACGGCCACACACCGCGCAGGAACAGCAGCTCGCACCGGTAGAGGTTGCCGATCCCGGCGAGGTTGCGCTGGTCGAGCAGCGCCTCGCCGACGGGGCGGGCGGGGTCGGCCGACAGCCGCCGTACCGCCTCCGCGGGGTCCCAGTCGGGCCCGAGCAGGTCCGGGCCGAGGTGGCCGACCAGCTCCGCCTCCCGCGCGGTCGGCACGAGTTTGAGATCGTGCAGGTGGTAGCCGACGGCGACGGCCTTCGCGGTGCGCAGCACGACCCGGATGAGGTGCGCCGGGCGGCCCGCCCAGCGCTCACCGGGGGCGTACACCCGCCAGGCGCCCTCCATCCGCAGGTGCGAGTGCAGCGTCAGCTCGCGGTGCTCGGGCGAGACCACCCGCAGCAGCAGGTGCTTGCCCCGGCTCAGCGAGTCGGCCACCCGGTAGCCCGCCAGGTCGACGGTGGCCAGGTGCGGCACGCGGAACTCCGACCCGATCAGCTCCGCGTCCTCCAGCCCGTCCCGCAGCACCTTGGCGGTGTTCCAGACGGTGTCCCCTTCCGGCATGGCTCCATCCTGCCCCAGCCGGCCTCGCCACCGCGGTCCCGGCATGCCCGGCACCAGGCCCCACCACGCCGACGATCATGAAGTTATGCCGGCGACACACCGTCGAGCCGTGCCATAAGTTCATGATCAACGCCAAAAAGCCGGGGCCCGGCCGCATGGTGCGGACCGGGCCCCGGGGTGGGCGGTGGTGGCTAGACCTCGTGGTCGCCGCCGTGGCGGCCGTGGGAGTAGCTGGGGGCCTCGATGACCGGGGCCTTGGTGCCGGTGGACACGGCCAGGTGCGGGAACTTGGCGTCGAAGGCGGGGCGCTCCGAGCGGATGCGGGGCATGCGGTCGAAGTTGCGCAGCGGCGGCGGGCAGCTGGTCGCCCACTCCAGGGAGTTGCCGTGGCCCCACGGGTCGTCGACGGTCACCAGCGGGCCGGTGCGGTACGACTTCCACACGTTGTAGAGGAACGGCAGCGTGGAGGCGCCCAGGATGAACGCGCCGACGGTGGAGAAGGCGTTCAGGAAGGTGAAGCCGTCGCTGGGCAGGTAGTCGGCGTACCGGCGGGGCATGCCCTCGGCGCCGAGCCAGTGCTGCACCAGGAAGGTCCAGTTGAAGCCGATCACGGTCAGCCAGAAGTGCACCTTGCCGAGCTTCTCGTCGAGCATCCGGCCGAACATCTTCGGGAACCAGAAGTAGACGCCGGAGTACACCGCGAACACGATGGTGCCGAAGAGCACGTAGTGGAAGTGCGCGACGACGAAGTACGAGTCCGAGACGTGGAAGTCGATCGGCGGGCTGGCCAGCAGCACGCCCGAGAGGCCGCCGAAGAGGAAGATCGCGAGGAAGCCGATGGCGAACAGCATCGGTGTCTCGAACGTTATCTGCCCTCGCCACATGGTGCCGATCCAGTTGAAGAACTTCATACCGGTGGGCACGGCGATCAGGAAGCTGAGGAACGAGAAGAACGGCAGCAGCACCTGGCCGGTGGCGAACATGTGGTGCGCCCACACGCTCATCGACAGGGCGGCGATCAGCAGGGTGGCGGCGACCAGACCGGTGTAACCGAAGATCGGCTTGCGGCTGAAGACCGGGATGACCTCGGAGATGATGCCGAAGAACGGCAGCGCGACGATGTACACCTCGGGGTGGCCGAAGAACCAGAAGAGGTGCTGCCACAGCATGGGTCCGCCGGTGGCGGGGTCGAACACGTGCGCGCCGAGGCGGCGGTCGGCCAGCAGGGCCAGCAGCGCGGCGGCCAGCAGCGGGAAGACCATGATGACGAGCAGGCTGGTGACCAGGATGTTCCAGGTCATGATCGACATGCGGAACATCGTCATGCCGGGCGCGCGCAGGGTCAGGATCGTCGTGATCATGTTGACCGCGCCGAGGATGGTGCCCAGACCCGACAGCACCAGGCCGGCGATCCACATGTCCGCGCCGATGCCGGGCGAGTTGATCGCGTCGTTCAGCGGCGCGTACGCGAACCAGCCGAAGTCGGCGGCACCACCCGGCGTGATGAACCCGGCGGTCGCCAGGCTCGCGCCGAACAGGTAGAGCCAGTACGCGAAGGAGTTCAGCCGCGGGAACGACACGTCCGGCGCGCCGATCTGGATCGGCACCACGAAGTTCGCGAACGCGAACACGATCGGCGTCGCGAAGAACAGCAGCATGATCGTGCCGTGCATGGTGAACAGCTGGTTGTACTGCTCCGGGGAGAGGTACTGCATGCCCGGCGCGGCCAGCTCTGCGCGCATGAGCAGCGCCATCAGGCCGCCGATCAGGAAGAACACGAAGGCGGTGACCATGTACATGATCCCGATCTGCTTCGCATCCGTGGTGCGCAGCAGGCGCGCGATCGCGGAACCCTTGACCTGCTTGCGCACGGGGTAGGGCCGGGTCGCGATCGGCTGCGGTGCGACGGTGGTCACGTCTGGCCTCCTGTAGCTGGCCCGGCTGCCGCGCCCCACTCTCGCGCCGTCACCCGGATTGATCATTCGAGGCGTACCTCGGAGGCAGAATAATCCTTCGCAGGCGGCCTCGGAGCACGGGGTGCCCAGGCGCGCCGAGCCATCTATACGAATGGCCCGGCATTCTCATGCCGGGCCATTCGCATTGGACGGCGTGCAGCTCAGCGAGTGCCGGCCGACGCGCCGAGGTTGAACTCGATCGCACCTGCCGCGACGGCGCCCAGGGCGAGCAGGATCACGCCCCAGCCGATGAGCCGGTCGGCCGCGTTGATGCGGTGCAGCCAGCGCGAGAACCTGTTGCCGTTGGTGGTGGCGGTCCCGCCCAGCGGGTCCGTGCCGGCCGGGGTGCCGGCCGGGTCGGGGGTGAGCGTCTTGACCACGGTGACCGTGGCTCCGGCCAGGACGAGCAGGGTGCCCAGCACGGCCAGCAGGCCGGCGATCCAATCCTTCATGATCATCCTCCCCAGCAGGGATGTCGCCGGTCGGGGTACCGGCGAACGACTCAGGTTAGACCTGAGCCCGGCTGGGCGACGCACCCCGGACGTGAGATCGTTTGAGCATGGCAAAGAAGCCGCCCCGCGACGACGTCGGTGACCGGGATCTCACTGTGCGCGGCCCCGAGGCCGCGGCGGCGGGGCTGCCCGGCGTGCGGCACGGCCTGGCCGCCGCGATGAGCCACATGGGGGTCCGCCGTACGGCGCTCACCCTGCTCAAAGTCAACCAGGCCGAGGGGTTCGACTGCCCCGGATGCGCCTGGCCGGAGCCGGCCCCCAAGCACCGCGCGACCGCCGAGTTCTGCGAGAACGGCGCCAAGGCCGTGGCCGAGGAGGCCACCCTGCGCCGGATCACCCCGGAGTTCTTCGCCGCGCACCCGATCGCCGAGCTGGCCGGGCGCAGTGACTACTGGCTGGGCCAGCAGGGCCGGCTGACCACCCCGATGGTCAAGCACCCGGGCGCGACGCACTTCCGCCCGCTCGGCTGGGCGCAGGCGTTCGCGCTGGCCGCCGAGCACCTCAAGGCCATCGAGCCGGACCAGGCGCTGTTCTACACGTCGGGACGCACCTCGAACGAGGCCGCGTTCCTCTACCAGCTGTTCGCGCGGGCGTACGGGACCAACAACCTGCCCGACTGCAGCAACATGTGCCACGAGTCGTCGGGCGTGGCGCTGGGCGCGACCATCGGCATGGGCAAGGGTTCGGTCACCCTCGACGACATCCACGACGCGAAGCTGATCGCGGTGGTCGGCCAGAACCCGGGCACCAACCACCCGCGCATGCTCGCCGCCCTGGAGAAGGCCAAGCAGCGCGGCGCGAAGATCATCTCGATCAACCCGCTGCCCGAGGCCGGGCTGATGCGCTTCAAGAACCCGCAGAAGGTCGCCGGGCTGGTCGGCTCCGGCACCCCGCTGGCCGACCTGCACCTGCCGATCCGGGTCGGCGGCGACCTGGCCCTGTTCCAGGCGATCGGGGCGAAGCTGGTCGAGTGGGGAGCCGTCGATGAGGCGTTCGTCACGGCGTACACCTCGGGGTTCGAGGGTTATGCCACCGCGGTGCGCGAGGTGGACGCCGAGCTGGTGGCCCGCGCGACCGGGCTGAGCGCCGAGGAGATCGAGGCGGCGGCGCGTCTGTTCGCCGCGTCCGAGGCGACCGTGGTCTGCTGGGCCATGGGCCTCACCCAGGGGCGCGACGCCGTCGCGACGATCCGGGAAGTCGTCAACGTGCAGCTGCTGCGCGGCATGATCGGCAAGCCCGGCGCGGGCCTGTGCCCGGTGCGCGGGCACTCCAACGTGCAGGGCGACCGGACCATGGGCATCTGGCACGAGCCGCCGACGTGGCTCGGCAGGCTCGGCGAGCGGCTGGGCGTGGCCATGCCGACCGGGCGCGGGCACGACACCGTCGAGGCGATCCGGGCCATGCGCGACGGCCACGCGAAGGTGTTCGTCGCGGTCGGCGGCAACTTCGCCGCGGCCAGCCCCGACACCGACGTCACCGAGGCGGCGCTGCGGCGCTGCACACTCACCGTGCACGTGTCCACCAAGCTCAACCGCTCGCACGTGGTCACCGCCGACGAGCAGACCGTGCTGATCATGCCCACGCTGGGCCGTACCGAGCGGGACACCCAGGCCGGCGGGGACCAGTTCGTCACCGTCGAGGACTCGATGTCGAACGTGCACGCCTCGCGCGGCCGCCTCGACCCGGCCTCGCCCCTGCTGCTCTCCGAGGTCGCCATCGTGTGCGGGCTGGCCCGCGCGGTGCTGCCGGAGTCGACGATCCCGTGGGAGTCGTACGCGCGGGACTACCGGGCGATCCGGGCGCTGATCGAGCAGACCGTGCCCGGCTTCGACGGCTTCGAGGCGAAGGTGCGCACACCGGCCGGGTTCACCCTGCCGCACCCGCCCCGCGACAGCCGCAGCTTCCCCACCCCGGACGGCAGGGCACGGTTCACCGTCAGCCCGCTGGAGGTGCTGACCGTGCCCCCGGGCCGGCTGCTGCTGCAGACGCTGCGCAGCCACGACCAGTACAACACCACGATCTACGGCCTCGACGACCGTTACCGCGGCGTCAAGGCGGGCCGGCGGGTGGTCTTCGTCAACCCCGACGACCTGACCGACCTCGGCGTCGCGGACGGGTCCATGGTCGACCTGATCTCCGAGTGGGCCGACGGCGAGCGGCGCGCGCCCGCGTTCCGGGTCATCGCGTACCCGACCGTGCGCGGCTGCGCCGCCGCCTACTTCCCCGAGGCGAACGTGCTGGTGCCGCTGGACTCCACAGCGGCCGGGTCGAACACGCCGACCTCGAAGCAGATCATCGTCCGGCTGCAGCCCGTCTGATGGGCCGGGCCAGCGACCGCAGGCAGGTGACCCGGATCGACCTCGGCGGGCCGGCTTCCGTACGCCGCCAGGACACCCTGGCCGCCGAGGAGCCCCTGGAGATCCGCGTCGGCCACCGCCGCGGCCCCCGCCCCCCGCTCGCCGTCACCATGCGCACCCCCGGCGACGAGCTCGACCTCGCCCTCGGCTTCCTCCTCACCGAAGGCGTCATCACCCACCCCACCGACATCCTCACCGCCCAACTCTGCGCCGGCGCCGGCACCGTCGCTGGCGCTGGCGAAAGGAAGGGCACCTTCCCAACCAAATACGTAGAGGAAGGGCACCTTCTTAACATCGGCGGAGCCGGAGCTGCGGCGGGGCCGCGGGTCGCTGGTGCGGTTGCGGGCGGGGCGGTCGGCGGACCCGGTGCGGAGCAGCTCGGCGGGCCCGGGGTAGTCGACGACGTGGAGCCCGCCGCGCCCGCGAACACGTACAACGTCGTCGACGTCGTGCTCGCCGACCATGTGCCGCCACCGGCGGCCGGGACGGAGCGCAACTTCTACACCACGTCCTCCTGCGGGGTGTGCGGCAAGGCCAGCATCGACGCCATCCGCACCCGGTCCCCGCACGACGTGGCCGCCGACCCGGTCACCGTCGACGCCCGTACGCTGGCGATGCTCCCGGACCGGCTGCGGGCCGCCCAGCGCACCTTCGAGCGCACCGGCGGGCTGCACGCGGCCGGGCTGTTCACGCCCGACGGCGAGCTGGTCGGGGTACGCGAGGACGTCGGCCGGCACAACGCGGTCGACAAGCTCATCGGCATGCAGCTGCGGGCCGGGCGGCTGCCGCTGGCCGGGCACGTGCTGCTGGTGTCCGGCCGGGCCAGTTTCGAGCTGACCCAGAAGGCGTGGATGGCCGGGATCAGCGTGCTGGCGGCGGTGTCCGCGCCGAGCACGCTCGCCGTCGACCTGGCCGCCGAGGCGGGCATGACGCTGGTCGGCTTCCTGCGCGGCCAGACCATGAACGTGTACGCGGGCCAGCAGCGCATCACCACCTGACACGTACTCCGGCCGCGTGCCCACCGACTCGCCCCCCGCTGCAGCCCGGCCGCGCCTGCTCGATGAGATGCCGCCGGCGACGTCGAAGCGCTCCCCCGCGTGCCGGCACTCGGCCGCGAGCGCGACCCTGCCCCGCTGGTCAGCAGCCAACAGGAGTTAAGAAGGTGCCCTTCCTCTACGGATTCGGTTGGGAAGGTGCCCTTCCTTCGCCAGGTCGTCAGGGGCGGAGGGCGTGGGAGTGGTGGTAGTCGCCGTCGGGGGTGACGAGCCAGGTGTGGAGGGGGGTGGCGGCGACGAGGGCGGTGGTGGCGGTCAGGCGGCAGAGGCGGGTGGCGAGTTCGAGTTCGCTGACGCCGGTGGCGCGGGCCAGGGAGTCGCCGGCGCTGAGTTCGCAGCCGTACTGCGGGTCGCCGGCGTCGGGGTTGATCCAGACGGTGGCGCGGACGTCGGCGGCGGCCATCAGGTCCTCGGCGGTGCCGGTGAACACGTCGGCCGGGTCCAGGCCGTACGCGTCGTGCAGCGCCTGGCGGAGGGACTCGGCCGGGGTGCCGGACGCGAAGGAGACGCTGTAGCCGGCCCGGCCGTCCTGGGCGGCCTGCCACACCTGGTCGATCGCCGTCCTCAGGTAGGCCGCCACTCCTTCGGGCTGCATGTTCAGGTCCCCGATGGCTTCGGCCGTGAACGGCACCCGCACCACGTCGTACGTGCCCTTGGCGGGGTCGGCGAACTCGGCGCCGTAGCGGCCCGCGACGTCCATCGACACGAGCTTGCACGCGAACAGGTGCTGGCGCTGCCAGAGGCCGTCCTCGCGCCGGGTGTCGACGAAGGTCAGCGGCACCGGCGGAGTCACCACCGCGCACAGCTCCTCGTCGAGTTCCCGGTAGAGCGCGGCCAGCAGGTTCGCGTCGCCGCGGTCCACGCCGCCGCCGGGCGTGGCCCAGTAGCGCCGCGGCACGCCGGGGCGGGTCCGCTCGAACAGGACCATGTCGTCGCCGTCGAGGAGCACGGCGCGCACACGATGACGGTCGGGCACGGCAACCATGTCTCCAGCGTCGCTGCCCGTGACGCCTTTGTCGACCGGAAGCCCGATTCCGCCGCCCGTCCGGGGACTGCAAGAAACGTGATTGAGTCTCGCCAAGCACGCCCTGTACTGGTATATGTGATTGGCCGTAACCCCGGGTCACAGGAAAGTGGTCATCATGGTGAGCTCAGCCGACCCCACCGCGGGGGAGGAAGAGACGATCAACATGCTGTTCCACCTCTCCCGGCGCTCGCAGGCGATGGTCGACCGGCTGATCAGCTGCCTGGACCGCATGGAGCAGGTGGAGCCGGACGCCGACCGGATGAAGGACGTCTTCGAACTCGACTTCCTCGCCATCCGGATGCGGCGCAACGACGAGAGCCTGCTGGTGCTCGCGGGCGGCGAGTCCGCCCGGATCCGGCGTGAGCCCGTCAGCCTGGTCGACGTGCTGCACGGGGCCCGGTCCGAGGTCGAGGACTACCGCCGGATCGAGTTCGGCGTGATCGACGAGAGCCTGGCCGTGGTCGCCCCGGCCGTGAACGACCTGGTGCACCTGCTGGCGGAGCTGTTCGACAACGCGGCCGCGTTCTCGCCGCCGGACAGCACGGTGCTGGTCGAGGCGCGCCGGGTGGCCGACCGGGCGGTGCTGCTCATCGAGGACCGGGGTATCGGCATCGGCGCGGAGCGGCTGCGCGAGCTGAACCACCGGCTGGCCCACCCGAGCCCGATCACCGCCGCGACCTGCCGGCAGATGGGCATCGAGGTGGTCAGCCGCCTGGCCCAGCGCCACGAGATGCGCGTCGAGCTGGAGCCCGCGGGCGAGCGCGGCATCGCCGCCTCCGTGGTCCTGCCCGCCCACGCCCTCGTCAACTGACCTCACCCACCGCGCGCCGCGCCTGACCCGCCGCACGCCGCACGCCGCACGCCGCGCCAAGATCGCTAGACTTGCCTGGCACGTGGGCGAATAGGCGGTCAAGATACGCACCGGTGCCGGGCAATTCCGACGATCTTGGCGCGGCGCGCGCGGTCGGGGCCGGACCGCGGATCACGGTGGGTAGGGGCGTCGCGAAACTCGCTGGGCCGATCCGGGAGAATGGGGCCAGTTCGCTTTCTCTTGGAAGGACGTGCCGATCGTGGCCGCAACCCCGGAGGCCGACTGGGTCTCCCGCTTCGCTGACGAGGTCATCGCCGAGGCAGAGCGTCGCGCTCCGGGCAAACCGATCGTCTGCGCGTCCGGGCTGAGCCCCTCGGGCCCGATCCACCTGGGCAACCTGCGCGAGGTGATGACCCCGCACCTGGTCGCCGACGAGATCCGCCGCCGCGGGCACGAGGTCGTGCACATCATCAGCTGGGACGACTACGACCGCTACCGCAAGGTGCCGGCGGGCATCGACCCGTCCTGGGGCGAGCACATCGGCAAGCCGCTGACCTCGGTCCCGGCACCGGCGGGCAGCGCCTACCCGAACTGGGCGGAGCACTTCAAGGCCTCGATGATCGAGTCGCTGGCGCAGCTGGGCGTGGAGTACCGCGGCATCAGTCAGACCGAGATGTACACCTCGGGGGCGTACACGGAGCAGGTCCTGCTGGCCATGCGCGAGCGCGGCAAGATCGACGCCGTGCTGGACCGCTACCGCACCAAGGGCCGGACCGGTTCGGGCGCGCCGCAGCAGGGCAAGCTCGACGAGGACGAGGCCGCCGCGGCGCAGGAGGCCGCCGAGGGCTCCGGCGCGGCCGCCGAGGACGACGGCACCGGCGCGGCGGGCTACTACCCGTACAAGCCGTACTGCTCGGTCTGCGACCGGGACCTGACGACGGTGGTGGCCTACGACGACGCGTCGACCGAGCTGACCTACACCTGCCAGTGCGGGCACACCGAGACGGTGCTGCTGTCCGAGCACCGGCGCGGCAAGCTGGTGTGGAAGGTCGACTGGCCGATGCGCTGGGCGTACGAGGGCGTCGTCTTCGAGCCGTCGGGCGTGGACCACTCCTCCCCCGGCTCGTCGTTCCAGGTCGGCGGGCAGATCGTCGGCGAGGTGTTCGGCGGGCAGCAGCCGATCGGGCCGATGTACGCCTTCGTCGGCATCTCCGGCATGTCGAAGATGAGCAGCTCGAAGGGCGGCGTGCCGACCCCGGCCGACGCGCTGCAGATCATGGAGCCGCCGCTGCTGCGCTGGCTCTACGCGCGGCGCCGCCCGAACCAGGCGTTCAAGATCGCGTTCGACCAGGAGATCCAGCGCCTCTACGACGAGTGGGACACGCTGGGCCGCAAGGTGGGCGAGGGCGCCGCGAACGCGGCCGACACCGCCGCGTACAGCCGTGCCGTCGGCACCGCCGCGGGCCCGCTGCCGGTGACGGCGCACCCGCTGCCGTACCGCACGCTGGCCTCGATCGTGGACATCACCACCGGCGACCCGGAGCAGACCCTGCGCATCCTGCGCGACCTGGACCCGGCCGACCCGGTGGCCTCGCTCGACGAGACCCGCCCGCGCCTGGACCGCGCCCAGCACTGGATCACCACCCAGGTGCCCGCCGAGCAGCGCACCCGGGTCCTGGCCGAGCCCGACGCCGTGCTGCTGGGCAAGCTCGACGACGACCAGCGCGAGTCGCTGCGCCTGCTGCTGGCCGGCCTCGACGACCACTGGTCCCTGGAGGGCCTGACCACCCTGGTGTACGGCGTCCCGAAGACCCGCCTGGGCCTGCCGATGGACGTCAAGCCGACCCCCGAGCTCAAGGTCGCCCAGCGCGAGTTCTTCGCCCTGCTCTACCACCTGCTCGTAGGCCGCGACACCGGCCCGCGCCTGCCCACCCTGCTCCTCGCGGTAGGCCCCGACCAGGTCCGCAAACTCCTCACCCCCTGACCGGACCCGTTACACGGAACAAGGACGCCCACCTCACCACCCCGATTTTCATAGACGCTGGCCTATCTCATCGAATTTTCGCGACTCGGATTCGATGAGATAGGCCAACGTCGATCACAAGGCGGGACGTCGGAGCGCGCGTCACGGCTCCAGGAGGTTGGCGCGCAGGCGGGTGACGTAGGCGTCGTCGATGCCGAGGCGCTGTTCGGCGTAGCCGCGCAGGGAGCCGTGCTGCTCACGAGCCCAGGCGAGGAACAGCGCCATCACCTCGGCCGGGGCACGGCCGTAGCCGGGCCAGACCGGTGGCACGCCCATCTGCGCGGTGATGTCCGCGACCAGGCCCGCCGTGGCCAGCTCGGTCAGCGCGAAGTCCTCGACGATGACCTCGTCGGGCACCTCGAGCAGGGTCAGCACCAGGGCGGCGAGCACGCCGGTGCGGTCCTTGCCGGAGGCGCAGTGGAACACCACGGGCGCGTTCTCGGCCGCGACGATCACGTCGAGCGCCTGCCGCAGCTCCACCACCCCGTCCTGCGCGACCTCGGCGTACTTGCCCGCGAGGAACGGCCCCGTCGCCACCTCCGGGCCCAGTTCCGCCTGCCGGTACGGCCGGTGCTCCACGCTCAGGTTGTGGTACGCCAGCCCGTCCCGCTCCCGCACCCGCCCGCGCCGGGCGATCTCGAACGGGTACCGCAGGTCGATCACGGTCCGGACACCCAGTTCGAGGAACCGGCCCCAGTCCTCGTCGTCCATCTTGGACAGCGCGTCGGACCGGTAGAGCCGGCCCCAGCGCACGGCCCTCCCCCCGAAGCCGACGTATCCGCCGAGGTCGCGGAAGTTTCGCAGGCGCGTGAACGCGATGTGTCTCTCCACGTCTGATCACCATACTTAAATCCGTGAGCCCACGCGTGCCCGCCGAATTCACCATCTACTCAAAACGGACGTATCCCTATAGAGTCGTGGCAGCCGCGGCAAGCACCTGCACGTCATCGCCAGGAATACGTCAGGAGACGGTGATGCAAGCGTTCGTCCTGCCCGACTTCTACCTGCCCCACCCGGCGCGGCTGAACCCGCACGAGCAGCACGCCCGGGACCACTCGAACGCCTGGGCCGAGCAGATGGGGATGCTCGACGCCCCCGGCCCGTCCGGCGAACCGGTGTGGGACCTGGAGGAGCTGAACAAGCACGACTACGCGCTGATGTGCGCGTACACCCACCCCGACTGCGACGAGACGGCGCTGGACCTGGTCACCGACTGGTACGTCTGGGTCTTCTTCTTCGACGACCACTTCCTCGAGTCGTTCAAGTACGACCGCGACCTCGCCGGGGCGCAGGAGTACCTGGACCGGCTGGAGTTGTTCATGACCGAGCCGGGGCAGACGCCGCCGGAGCCGCGCAACCCGGCCGAGGCGGGGCTGGCCGACCTGTGGGCGCGCACCATCCCGCACATGTCCGACGGGTGGCGGCGGCGCTTCGTCGCCAGCACGCACAACCTGATGGTCGAGTCGATGTGGGAGCTGGACAACATCAACCGGCACCGCATCGCCAACCCGATCGAGTACATCGAGATGCGGCGGCGGGTCGGCGGCGCGCCCTGGTCGGCGAACCTGGTCGAGTACGCCTGCGGGGCCGAGGTGCCCGACCGGCTCGCCGGGCAGCGGCCGCTGCAGGTGCTGCGGGACACCTTCGCCGACGCGGTGCACCTGCGCAACGACCTGTTCTCGTACCAGCGGGAGGTGGCGCAGGAGGGCGAGAACTCCAACGCGGTGCTGGTGCTGGAGAGGTTCCTCGACGTGCCCACCCAGCGGGCCGGCGACCTGGTCGGCGAGCTGCTCACCTCGCGCCTGCACCAGTTCGAGCACACCGCCCTGACCGAGCTGCCGGTGCTGTACGCCGAGAACGCGGTCACCCCGCCGGAGCAGCTGGCGGTGGCCCTGTACGCGAAGGGGCTGCAGGACTGGCAGGCGGGCGGGCACGAGTGGCACGCCCGGTCCAGCCGGTACACGAAGATCACGCCGCGCGCCGAGGGCCCGGCCGCGGTGCTGGCCCCGGGCCTGCCGACGCTGTTCGGGCAGTACGTCCACGTGCCGCTCGGGCGGCAGCCGGGGCACCTGCCGATCCCGGCGCTGCACATGCCGTACACGCCGCGGACCAGCCCGCACCTGGCGCGGGCCCGGCGGCAGACTGTGGCCTGGGGCCGCGAGATGGGCATGCTCGATCCGGTGCCGGGCACCGGCGTGCACGGGCTGTGGGACGAGCGGGCGCTGGCCGGCTTCGACTTCCCGCACTGCGCCGCGATGATCCATGCCGACGCGACTCCGGAGCAGCTGGAGATCTCGTCGAACTGGCTGACCTGGGGCACCTACGGCGACGACCTGTTCCCGGTGCAGTTCGGCCGCGGCCGCGACTTCCTCGGCGCGAAGGCGGCCAACGCCCGGCTGGCGCTGTTCATGCCGCTGGACGGCGAGCCGGCGCCGGAGCCGCTGACGCCGCTGGAACGCGGCCTGGCGGACCTGTGGCGGCGCACCGCGGGGCCGATGGAGCCCGGCGCGCGGGCCCGCTTCCGCAAGTCGGTCGAGGACATGACCGCGTCGTGGGTATGGGAGCTGGCCAACCAGATCCAGAACCGGGTGCCCGACCCGGTGGACTACGTGGAGATGCGCCGGGCCACGTTCGGCTCGGACATGACCATGAGCCTGTGCCGGCTGGCCCACGCGGGCCTGGTGCCCGACGAGCTCTACGAGCACCGGGTGCTGCAGCAGCTGGAGCACGCGGCGCAGGACTACGCGTGTTTCACCAACGACCTGTTCTCCTACCAGAAGGAGATCGAGTACGAGGACGAGGTCCACAACCTGGTGTTCGTGCTGGAGCGCTTCCTCGGCTGCGACCGGTTCGCCGCTCGTGACCTGGTCGCGCGCCTGATGGGCGAGCGCATGCGGCAGTTCGAGCACATCGTGTCGGTGGAGCTGCCCGCCCTGTGTGACCAGCTCGGGCTGGACGAGCCGGTCCGGGGGCGGCTGACGGCGTACGCGGACCAGCTCAAGGACTGGATGTCGGGCATCCTGCGCTGGCACGAGCAGTGCGTGCGGTACTCCCCCGCCAGCATGTCGCTGCGCAGCCCCGGCATGTCGGCGCCCGCTCCGGCGGTCCTGCCGCTGCCGTCGGGCCTGGGCACCTCGGCGGTACGCGTGCTCGCACCGCTCGGCGCCGGCTGAGCCGCACCCGCACACACCCGTGGCGCCGCCTCCGGAGCAGTCCGGAGGCGGCGCCACGATGCGCTCGGCCCCACCGGCGAGCTTGTGAGCTGCGCCCGAAGCAGTCAATATATCGATGTTAATAGATTGTTTCAAGCCGTCGCATCATATCGAAATCTGACAGTCTATCGATCTATGGCCACGCTTAGTGTATCGGTGGTCGTCGAAGCGTGACTATCGGCGACCGTCCCCCGTCCCCTAGATCGGAGGCCCCTGGTGGTCCGACTCGTCCGTGTCGCGCTCACCGCGATGCTGGTGCTCGGCGGCACCCTGTTCGCCGCCGCACCCGCCAGCGCGGCGGTGCTCGACGTGCAGTGCACCTCGCCCAGCAGCACCAACACCATCACGTTCAGCCCCCCGCTGACGCTGGTGAACCAGCCCACCGTGGTGTCGCGCACCACGAACTACAAGCCCTGCAAGGCACCGCGCTGGCCCAACCTGGTCTCCGGCTTCGAGACCAAGACGATCACCATGCTCGACGACTGCACCATGGTGCTCGGCACGCTGAACGTGAACTTCACGATCACCTGGAACACCGGCCAGACCACCACGGTCAACGCCATCCGCACCGCGTCGCTGTCCGGCACGAACCTGGTGGTGACCTTCAACGGCACCGTCACCGCCGGCCTGTTCCTCGGCAGCAACGTCAACCAGGTGTTCGTCGGCTCCGGGGTCGACCTGATCAACTGCCTCGCCGGTCGCGGCGAGGTGAAGAGCATCGTGTCGCGGGTGAACCTCGTCATCTCGCACTGACACCCGCGCCGGGGCCGTGGCGGCCGCAGCCCGAACCGCCGCCACGGCTCCACCACGACAGCGCCGAGACGGCGCGGTGACAGGACGGCAGGCGACCGTGGGTGCCGAGCAGCAGCCCACCGACCCGCCGACCTCAGGAGAGCACCGCATGCCGACCTTCGACACCCCCGCGCCCATCTCGGCGCGGGTCGACATCGTCCTCGGGGACATCCGCTTCGTCACCGGCGACCGGGCCGACACCGTGGTCGAGGTCGAGCCGATCGACCCCACCAGGCGGCTCGACCTCGAGGCCGCCGCACAGGTCGAGATCACGTTCACCGACGGCAGACTGCAGGTCACGCACCCGAAGGTGCGCGCGATGTTCACCAAGCGGTACGGCTCGGTGAAGGTGCTGGTGCGGCTGCCGGCCGGATCAGACGTACGCGGTGACACCGCGCAGGGCGAGTGCGTCGTGCAGGGCGTGGTCGGCTCGTGCCGGCTGAAGACCGCGATCGGGGGCCTCCGGGTGGGGCAGGCCACGGAGGTGCGGTTGCGGACCAGCGGCGGCAAGGTGGTCGTGGACCACGTGACCGGCCGGGCCGACGTCGACGCCAACGGCGACATCCGGATACGCAGGATCGACGGCGGCGCGGCGGTCAGGAGCATCGGCGGTGACATCCGCGTCGGCGAGCTCGGCGGCGGCCCGGCCGACCTGTACGCCGCCATCGGCAAGGTGGAGGTCGGCGTCGCCCAGGGCATCGCCGTCCGGCTCGACGCGCGCACCTCCACCGGCCAGGTGCGCGACCTGCTGGAACCTTCCGCCCCCGGGCATCCCGACCGGGCCGTCGCGCTGCGCGCCCGCTGCCATGGCGGCGACATCGTCGTCCGCCGCGCCGGAGCGGGCCACGACACGCCGCACCGAGCGGCCCCGCTCGCGGGCTGACGTCCGGCCGGGCGGCGGCGTGCCCGGCACGTTCACGAAGCGAGCGTGGCCTCGGCCAGTTCGCGCCAGTCCCGCCGCCGCCCGTCCTGGACCGCCTCGGCGAACGCGCTCTCGCCGAGGCGGTTGCGCGTGTCCTCGATGATCCGGGCGGCGTCGGGCTGCGCGCGGTCCTGCGTGCCGCGCACGCCGTCGCTCGCCGCGAGCAGCCGTACCGCCTGCTCGGGATGTCCCTGGCGCAGCGCGAGATCCGCGATCCCGATCAGCGCCTGCGCCAGCATCGGCCGGTGTCCCAGCCGCGCGGCGGCCTCGAACGCCTCGGCGCGGTGGGCGCGGGCCTGGTCGAGGTCGTCGGCCAGGTAGCCGTGCAGGTCCTGGGTCATGATGTGGATGCCGCCCCGCTCGACGTCGAACGTCGCGTGGATCGTCGTCAGACGCTCGCGGGCCTGGTCCGGTTCGCCACGCCACCGCGCCAGCTGCGCCTGCGCGAACATCAGCTCGGCCAGCGTGTCCGGCCAGGTGATGCCGTCGGCGCACCGCTGCGCCTGGGCCATCGCGGCCGCGGCGGCCCGCTCGTCGCCGAGCAGCCAGTACTGCTGGGCCTGCTTCAGCCGTACGCCGACGACCTCCTCGGTGGCGCCCAGCTCGGTCAGCGCCCCGACCGCCTGCTCGTAGTGCACCCCCGCGCGGGCGAACTCGCCGCGCGCCGCCAGCCGGTCGGCCAGGAAGACCAGCGCCGACGAGGCCCCCCACCGGTCCCCCAGCGCGCGGAACTCGCCGAGGGCGGTCTCGATGTCGGTGTCCACGTCGGTCTCGTCGCTGCCGAGCACGAGCCGGAACCGCCCCCGGGTGAGCCTGGCCTGCGCGCGCACCCACGGGTCCTCGGCGACGATCAGCGGCTCGAACGCGGGCAGGAAGTCCGTCGGCTCCCGCAGCATCCGCTCCAGCGGCGCGGCGAACCCGAGGATGGGATGGCGCGACCCGCTGCGCTGGGTGAACCGGTGCGCCTTCTCGATCCACTCCTGGGCCTGGTACTGGTCGCCGGCGGCTCCGGAGGTCACGAACAGCGTCACGATGGTGTACGCCAGCGCCCGCGCCTCGTCGGACACCTCACCCTCCAGGGCGGACGCCGCGATGGCCAGCTCGGTGCCCTCGGCCCGGTGCCCGCTGAGGAACCAGTACCAGCCCGCGGCCCCGACCAGCCGCATCGCCTCCTGCGCCCAGCCCCGCGCGATCGCCTCGCGCAGGGCCGCGCTGATGTTGTCGTGCTCGGCCTCCACCGTGGCCAGCCACCCGAGCTGATCGGCGCGGCGCAGGTGCGGATCGGCGGTCTCGGCGAGCTCGGTGAGGTACGCCAGGTGCGCCCGGCGGGCCGGCTCGTCCTGCCCGGCCTCGGTGAGCCGCTGCGCCGCGTACTCCCGGATGGTGTTGAGCATCCGGTAGCGCGGCGCGCCGTCGCCGTAGGACAGCAGCAGCGACTTCTCCGTCAGCGCGGTCAGCAGGTCGAGCGCCGGCTCCCCGCACACCCGCTCGGCAGCCTCCAGGCTCACCCCGCCCGAGAACACCGACAGCCGCCGCAGCAGGTCGCGCTCGGCCTCGCTCAGCAGGTCCCAGCTCCAGTCCACCACCGCGCGCAGCGTCCGGTGCCGGGCGAGCGCGGTGCGGCTGCCCCCGGTCAGCAGGAGGAACCGGTCGTCGAGCCGGTCGGCGAGCTGATCGACCGACATGGTGCGCAGCCGGGCCGCGGCCAGCTCGATCGCCAGCGGCATCCCGTCGAGCGCCCGGCAGATCCGGACCATGGTGGCCAGGGTCTGCTCGTCGGAGCCGACGTTGCGGCGTACCGCCTCCGCCCGGTCGCGCAGCAGCCGCACCGCCGGCGCGGAACCGGCCTGCGCCGGGCTCGCCCCCGCCGCGGGCAGGGCGAGCGGCTCCACCTGCCACAGCGCCTCCCCCGTGATGCCCAGCGGCTCCCGGCTCGTGGCCACGATGCGCAGTCGCCGGCACTCCCCCAGCAGCCGGTCCGCGAACGCCGAGACCTCCTCGATCATGTGCTCGCAGTTGTCCAGGACCAGCAGCATCACGCGCTCGCGGAGCGCGGCGACGAGCCGGTCCGTCGCGTCGCCGCCCGATCCCCCGCCGATGGACTGGTCCCGCAGGCCGAGCGCGGTCAGCGTGGCCTGTGCCAGCTCCACGCCCGCCCGCAGCGGGGCCAGCTCCACCAGCCACGCGCCGTCGGGCAGGTCGCCGAGCATCGTCCGCGCGGTCTCCGTGGCCAGCCGCGTCTTGCCGGAGCCGCCCGCCCCGGTCAGGGTGACCAGCCGGTGCCGGGAGGCGAGCGCGGCCACCTCCGCGACGTCGTCCTCCTTGCCCACGAACGTGGTCAGCTCGGCGCGCAGGTTCGTCCGGCGGTTCTCCGCCCGGCCGCCGATCTCGCCGCGCAGCAGCGCGGTGTGCAGCGCCGACAGCTCCGCCGACGGGTCCACCCCCAGCTCGTCGGCGAGCCGCTCGGACAGCTGCTGGTACGCCGTCAGCGCCTCGGCGCCCCGGCCCGCCTCGGCCAGCGCGCGCATCAACGCCGCGACCAGGCCCTCCCGCAGCGGGTAGCGCGCCACCAGGTCGGTCAGCTCGGACACCAGATCCGCACCACGGCCGAGGCGCACCTCCAGGTCGACGCGGTCCCCGAGCACGGCGAGGTGGCGTTCGGCCAGGCCCGAGACGGCGGCGTCGAACGTCCTGCTGCCCTGCAGCGCGATGCCGTCCATGGCGGTCCCGCGCCACAGGCCCAGCGCCGTGCGCAGCAGTTCCAGGCGCTCCGGGTCGTCCGCGGCGCGGGCCGTGGCGACGAGGCGCTCGAACCGGCTCACGTCCACGGCGTCCGGGTCGACGGTGAGCTGGTAGCCGCCGGGCTTCGCCTCGACCACCCCGTCGGGCAGCACCTTGCGCAGCCGGGAGACGAGGACCTGCAGGGCGTTCACCGCGTCGGCGGGCGGCTCCTCGCCCCAGACCCAGTCGACCAGCCTGGCTCGCGGGACGATCCGGCCGGGTTCGAGCGCGAGCGCGGCCAGCAGCGCGCGCAACCGCGCGCCGGGCACCTCCACGGCGGTCCCGTCACCGGTCTGGACTTCGAACGACCCGAGCATCCCGATACGCACCGGGCAATCCTGCCGCATCCCCGGTCGGTTGATCTACGCCGTTACCCCGAAAGGCACATATACGAAAACGCTCAGGTCAGCTGACCTGAGCGTTTTCCATGGTGGAGCCGAGGGGACTCGAACCCCTGACCCCCACACTGCCAGGACTGAGCCAGGGATAGCGGCTCACCAGGCAGGCCTCTGACCTGCACCATTACGGCGGTCGGCACCCCGACTCACCGCCATTCCCCGTTGCGTGCCCCTCGATGTGGCATGGATGTGGCACGCATAAATCACATATATACATATATATCTTACTATGTATTTTCAACTAGACGAGCTTGCTGAAACATCAGCGTGCGACGCCAGCACGCCAGTGTTTCAGCCGCTCTTCTCGATCATGAGGGACACGGGGGACAGCATGATCACCCGACTGTCCCTCATGATCAGTTCCGATGTCGCTGGTCAAACCGGGTTGGGGGACACGGGGGACACGGGGGACAGGAGAGGCGGCAAAGGATCGGCCCCACTGCGGACAACCGACTCGGGCTGTATGTGGGATGCCTTAGTCCACCAGGTTGAGGCAACATGTCGGACGTGTCGATGCCCTCACGGAGCACCAACCCTTCTGGCAGTCATGATCCGTTGATCTCAGAGGCGACGGTTTATTACACCTTCACCAGTGCCACTGAAAAGGCACTTGATCTACATAAGGTTGCGACTCGACTGCTCAAGTCCGGTGTTGCTGAAACTGTGTGCTCACCCGCAGAAGGTGAGGTGCGGGTTTCACCGAGGTATCGCCAACTTGCCAAACTCCATCGAAAAGCCACCAGGCTCCAGGAAAGCCAGAGGCTACTGTCAGAGGGACATTTTCGGTCACTGATTACACGGCACCCTCTTATGGCTATGAGGGTTGCAGCCTCTATCGGCCGCTCGCTGCTTCGAGGTGAGACTCCCCAAGAGGACGCGGAAGAAGAGGGCACGAGTCCTGATGATTCCGCTCTTGACGAGGCAATCGAGCTTATAGAGCGATCCGTTGCCGCCAGACAGTCAGTTAGCGGTGCTCAACATGCCATAGAATCGACATTGCTTCGATCCGCCTATCGCGATAGCGAGCCGTACCTACGCTTGCTTCTACGACCATCTCGGCACTGGCTAATACATATGACCGATGGAACACAGCGTGAAACTGATGACTTCGACTCCGCTAGCCACGTTGAGGCGCTTCTGCTAATTCACCGCTCTGGCGTAATACAGATTACGTTCGCACTAACCCTTCCCGAAAATCTCAAAGGCAGCGCCTTCTCCGCTTTTACCTTCGGCGGAAATCTTGTCTGCCAGGCATCCGAGATATCCGAACCAATAATTGTGAACGCCGCACGCGATCGCTACGAGCGAGATACTTCGCACTGGCTGGGAGAGTGGAGGGAGGAGGAAGAGGAGGGAACACGCTGGCGGCGAATGCAGTTCAGGGAGCCCACAAGCTTTGCAGACCTGTTTGCGCTATACATTGACGCAACTCTAAAAGCCATGAAACAGGATGGCGGGCATGAGTGGCAGTGTTATCCCGTAATCTGCATCGACAAGGTCGCATGTTGCGATGGCGAATCTGAGTGGCTAGAGGCTCACGGAGCATACATGGCGACTATCTGCAACGGTGGGCCATCGAAGCTACGAGAGTCGGCCATTGCCGAGCTGTCACCAAAGAACCGATCCCTCGTGCCGGACCATTCAGTTTTCGTGACGGCGACCAATAGTTTGCGTATTGCGTGGACGGAGCCCGATTACGAAAGCTCCTTCATCGATCATCTTCAGCTAATCGTTCCGATCGAAATCACTCTACTTCAACATTGGCAGCTCAGAAACCTTGAATCCCGCCTACACGCTACAGATGAACGCGGATTCGATGTGCAGGCAGTCCAACACGAGGCAATCTACGGACTTCGCGAATATCGACAAAGCAGCCTTCAGCACGGCACTGCAATCGAATTAACTGAGCATCTACTAGGTGCCTGGCGGACAGAGAGGCTCCACGCGCGGATCATCGATTCATTGGATCAGCTACAACAACTCGCAGCCATGGAGCAAACCCGCCAGTCGGCCAGCCGAGCCAACCGTCTAGCAGCGGCAGCAGTGGTGGTCGCCCTCGCTGTCGGATTGCCCGCTATCGAGGACACCATGGAAATCGCCAAGAAGATACCCGAAGATGGACTATGGGGAACGCTCGCATGGCCACTAAAGCACTTCGCTAATCAGGGCGATCTCGGCTATTGGAAGCTATACATAATCCTGCTAGGAACTGTCGCTGCCGCATACATCGCACTGCTGCTAAAACGCTATCGTTTCGGGGTCATGGTATTGCGCAGGGCTGGATACTCTTGGCAACAGGTATCAGGTGCTAGTCCGTCGCAGCGAAGCGAAGAGGGCACCGACTCCGACGGATAGGCCACATGCTGCGGATGCGATCATGTAGCGAGCTCATCTGCGCTACTGAATTGGCATCCGCTCAGCCCTCGCACCGGATTGGTGGCGATGCTGACAACACGGCCACATGTCGAGGTCGCTCAAACCAGATCAAGCACGGTCACGAACGGTAGCTGGACACCTCACCGACTTCGCGCTCGAAAAGAGCCCCAGAGCCGCGATGCCCATAGTTCATCGTCCGAACGTGTCGGAAGCCCTGACGCACGTAGTACCGATGGAGTGCGTGGTTCGTCTGCCATGCATCGAGCCGAAGCCAGCGCTTGCCCTGGCGGGCGGCTTCCGCCGCTGCCCAGTCGAGAAGCGCCTTACCCGTGTCTCTGCCAGCCGCCTGACGGCTAACGATCATGCGGTGAACGTACAGCGCTTCTTCCGGCCGGTCCTCCGGAGCCCAGAACTCTGGGTCAGCGAATTCGTCAAGCGTCAGCGTCGCAACGACCCGGCTATCCTGGCGCGCGACATAACAGGTCCCGGTCAGGATTGCCCTTTCGATCCGCTCACGAACTTGCTTCAGGTGCTGTACCTGCGACACGCCGGCAGGCTGCCACTGCCCCAGCCCCTTGCTCTTCAACCAGGCCTGTGCCTCGCGGTACAGATCGAGGATCGCGTCGAGGTCGGCCGGAAGCGCAAGGCCCATCTCGAACATCAGCTTTCGGCTTCCTTCGCCCGGTCCCGCTCAAACACGATGACATGGCGGTCACCAGGGAGGATGTTGATCACGACGCGCACCGGACGGCCGTCTTCTGTTAGCCCAGTACAGATGTGACAGGAGACCGGTGTTCCTGGACCGAGCTGGAGTCGCGTGGCCTCGTCGGGGGTGGGCATACGCACGTAAATCTCGTCAAGCGCGCGAACCTGATGCGCACCGTTCTCGGTGAGCACCTGATTCGCCCCACGCGCGATGTCGTGCGGCATCATGATCTCGGTTCCCTGCGCGAGGCTCAGCGGGAAGTAGCTGTCGTTGGTGTTGTACGGCTCGCCATCCAGATACCGAACGCGCCGGCGTACTACCGCCAACTCCCCCGGTTCGAGGCGCAGTCTCTTCGCAACATCTGATGATGGCTCGACTATTGCGACATCGATCGTCTGCCTAGGCTCTCGACCTGCTTCCGAATGCTCGGCAAGGAAGATGTCCATCTCCGGGCTCAGGGGTCGCGGCCGGAACTCGGTCTGCGGCCTGTAGTACAGCGGCTTGCGATCCTTGACGAAGTAACCACGTGGCGGCTGAGGCACGACGAGACCTTCGTTCACCAGCGCCGTTAGTGCCTGCCGCGCGGTCGCACGGGCAACGCTGTATCGACTCGTCAGCTCGCTCTCAGTTGGGAGCTGCGCACCTGGCGCAAGTGTTCCGTCAGTGACCTGATTGCGCAGGTCAGCTGCAATCTGCTGCCACTTGGACCGGCTCTGTCCAGGCATTATCGCTCCCTCGGGACCTCCAGCGCACATCTGTCTAGACAGTATAGGCAGTGGCCTTGACAAGCCATCACCGGTGCGTCACAGTCTTACTGTCTAGACAGTCTGGACTGACTAGACGGGTTTCGGCATATGGCCAGGTAGATGCAGGGAAGGCGATCGATGTCGCGCGCCCGCAGCTTCCTGTGATCGGTCGTTCCTTGACAAGTGAATGGGTGGTCCACCTGCCCGAGAACGAAGGTGGACGCGCACGGCTGAGGTTCGTGCAGATCTGCCCGGCGTGGCCGGGCTTTAGGGCTTTGCAAGTAGCACCGGGACGCGGCCTGGCCTGGAAACCATCTGGCCGCGCCCCGGCTTCCCGTCCACCCACTGAGTAGGAGGAGGTACCTCCATGGTCGCAAATCTGCGCGTCACGATCCGCAGCTGCGCCGTGTGGCGCACCTGCGAGTGCGGGGCGCTGGCTCCGCTGTCCGCCGAAGAGGACCGCTGTGCGGACTGCCGCAGCGGCAAGCGCACCCCCGGCCGTCGCCGGTTGGTGCGTCCCCGAGGAAGGAAGTAGCGCAACCATGGCGTTCCTGGATGACATCGACGGCCCTTCCGATGCGGAGCTGGCCGCGATCGAGCTGGAGTGGCCGCTGATCGCGGCTGAGATGGACCTCGCTGAGATCGAGGCGCAGATGCTGACCGCCGAGTGCAGGCCGGCCGAGCTGGACTGGCGCAGGCTGCGCCGGGCGGAGCGGCGCGTGCTGCGGGTCCTGGTCGAGCTGCTCGACCTCACCGACGACACGAACCGGCCGGCCGAGCAGGAACCGCGGCTGGCGGTGGCTGCCTGATGAGCGCGCAGATTCCGCCGCACGTGACCCTGCCCCGGCTGGTGAAGCTCATCGACACTCACGCGGCCGAGTTGCTCAACCCCACAGAGCTTTATCCACAGCTTGTGGACAAGGTCGGCAAGCGCCGCGCCCGCTGGATGTGGACTGCCGCTCTGGCGATCGTCACCGTTCGCGATGACCTGGTCCGCGATGACGTGTCCGCTACCGAGGTGTTCGCGTCGCTGTTCGGGCTGATCTGCCTGCTGCTGGTGCTGACGGTTGATGGCTGGTGGGACGGCGCGCTGTGCGGCGCGGCTGTCGCGCTGTTCGCGGTGTCGCTGGCCAAGACCCTGTTCCGGCACATCCGAGACGAGTGGTGGTCGTGATGGCCAGCCGCTCTTCGCTTCCCCTCACGCCCGGCGACGCCGGAGCCGTTCCCGCTTCCTGGAGGCACGAGATGGACACCCCTGAGCGGGCCAAGGGTCCGCTGCACCTGCTGTTCGTGTTCTACCTGGCCATGGCTGGGCTGGCGCTCTACGGCCAGTCCGATGGCCTGATGGCCTGGCTGAACATCGACCGTATCCCCGCGCTGCTGATCGGGTTCGCGATCGAGCTGCTCGCGGCGGTGCTGCTCGGGTTCGCCGACTGGCGGCGCACCGACCGGGGCGAGCAGGCGATCGCGGCCCGCTTGCTGTCGATCGCGGTGGCGCTGGGGGTGGCCGGGCTGAACTTCTTCGGCCATGACGCCAGCGTCGGGCAGCGGCTGCTGTTCACCGGGGCGAGCCTGGCCGGGTACGCGGTGTGGACGCTGCACAGCAACGCCCGTCGCCGTGATGCGCTGCGCGCGGCCGGTCGGCTTGCCGGCCAGCCGCCCGTGTTCGGGCTCGGCGCGTGGCTGCGGGAGCCGAAGGTGGTCTGGCGGGCGCGCCAGGTCGCTACCGCTGACACGACGCTGAGCGTGCACGACGCGTTGGCGCAGGCACGTACGGACATGGCGGCTGAGGAGCGGCACCGGGCGATTGCCGCAGCGCTGCGCCGCAAGCTGGCCAAGTCCCTGGACAGCACTTCGGCGGACATCGCGATGGTGTCTTACGACCTGGACGAGGTTGCCGCGCGGCTGGCCAAGTCCGTGGACTACGGGCGGCTGACCGGACTGCTCGCAGCGGACATCCACCCGGATCGCATCGCCGAGGGCCGGACTGCCAAGCGCTCGACCCCAATCGCCACGCCGGACGCGGTCCGTGTCGATGATGCGGACAAACCGCAGCCTAAGCCCACCAATGCCCGCAAGAGCGACAGCGGGCGTAAGGCGGACGCTGCGACCCGCGTGCGGGCGGCGCTGGCGGACAACCCCGGCGCGACGCAGGCCGAGATCGCTCGTGCTGCGCGGACCTCTGACCGGACGGTGCGGCGTGTGCTGTCGGCCGCGCGTCCGGACATCGACGCCATTGCCGCTGCCGTCTGAGGCTGCGGTATCGGCCGATCGCCAACAACCTAACTGGCAGTTAGAGGCGGGCGCGTTCTGCGCCCATAGCGTCACTCGCGGTTGGACACAGCGGGGTGCGGCACCAGGCCTGAGAAACCGCGCCGCACCCCTCGCCCCTCTACCGAAGGAGCTGTCTTCAGCATGCCAAAGTACGAGTTCCGGACGGTGCAGCACACCCCCGCGCGGGTTGTGTACAGGTTCCTGTCCGGCCGATTCCTCGACGGAGAGCGGCGCACCGATGGCGGCTACCTGCGCCCCGGTCGCCGCGTGCTGGCCGAGTCCGGGCACGCCTCGAAGTGGGCGATGCTGCCGGGCTGGCAGCGTCAAGCCTGGCGACTGGGTACGCCCATCGCGCTGTGCGGGGTTTCCTCCGCCTACCTGACCAGCCCCGACCTGACGGCCGGCACAGCCGCCGTACTGGCCGCTGTCGGCGGTACGCGGGTCGCTCGGCGGGCGCGTGCCGCGTGGCGGATGCGCAGGTTCAACGCCGCCTACATCAACCCCACCCTCGCCGCGCTCACGGGCGCGCTCGGGGACGCTCCGGTGAGGCTGCACGTGTCACCGGAGTTGGGCAGCCTGGTTCCCCGGCTGGTCAAGCCGATGAGCCCCGCCGAGAAGGCCGTGCGCACCTGGTACGGCGAACACGTGGAACCGGCGGTGCGCTGGGCACCCGAGCACATCATGCGGGCGCTCTGGCTGGCGCAGAAGAAGGCCAGCCCGGCAACGCGCTGGCTGGAGCAGTTCCGACGACCGGTCGACAGCGACACCGGTCCGCGTATCGAGCTGCTCACGTCGGTGCCGTACCTGACCGATGACCAGCGCCGCTACGTGTCGTCGGTGGTCAACGCCAAGATTCCGGCCGGTGACCTCAACGAGCGCTGGGACCAGGTCGGCCCGCAGGTGCGGGTCACGTGGACGGTGCGCAAGCGCCCTCCGTCGAAGGTCGGCTACGCGGACCTGTCGGCGCGGCTGGCGCAGCTGGCCGAGTGGGAGTACTTCCTGGGGCTGGGCGTGGGCGGCAAGCCGGTCACGATCAGCCTGAAGGAAGACTCGCCGCATATCGCGTGTTCGGCCGGCAGTGGTGCGGGCAAGAGCGTGCTCGCGCAGACCGTCGCCGTTCAGGTCCTCGCCAGGGGCGGGCGCGTGGTCATCCTCGACCTGAAGGGCTCGCACCGGTGGGCGCTGAACCTGCCGGGCGTGGACTACTGCACCAGCCCGGAGCAGATGCACAAAGCCCTGGTCGCGCTGGCGCGGCTGGCTGAGGAGCGCAACAGCCGCGCGCTGCACGAGAGCGAGGACTGGGATCCCGGCTACCGGGTGTTCGTCATCGCCGAGGAACTCAACGCCACGTTCGCCAAGCTCAAGGACTACTGGAGCGAGGCACGCGGCACGGGGGACGCGAAGGTCAGCCCGGCAGTGCGGGCGTTCCGTGACCTGCTGTTCATGGGTCGCTCGGCGAAGGTGAATGTGTTCGCGGTCGCGCAGATGCTCACCGCGCACACCACCGGCGGGCCGGAGTCGCGGGAGAACTTCGGCATCCGCGCCCTGGCCCGCTACACCAAGAACAATTGGCAGATGCTCGCTCCTGAGGCGGGCATGCCGCGTGCTTCGCGCACGCTCGGCCGGTGGCAGATCGTCGTGGGCGGTGTGGCCACCGAGTGTCAGGTGGCGTACCTCAGCCCGGCTGAGGCGCGTCTGCTGGTGCACAAGCACGCGGCCGTGTCCCCGAGCGCGCAGTCACCCTTGATGGGCGCTGACCAGGAAATGTCCCCGAGACAGACGACTGTCGGGGACAGCGTCTCGGCTGTCGTGGACCCGCTGAGCGAGACCGTGACCCTTCGGGAAGCGGTCGCGCGAGGCATCTCCCCGTGGGCGTTCGACGCGACCAAGAAGCGGCTCCAGCGCGCCCGCAAGGCTCAAGCGCCCACGGCACCGGCGCCGGTGGGCAAGGAGGGGCTCGCCGATGTGTACCGCGTCGGCGACCTCGTGATCTGGATCGAAAGCGAGCTGGTGGCCTGAGCGCCGCCCGACATCCACGGAGGAACCAGTGATCAAGCGCATGTATGAGGCCATCACCGGCACGCCCTGGACCACGGGGCGCAGCTGCACCGCCGATTTCGGACCCACCATCGCGGCCCGCTACGTGACCGAGGTGCTCAGCCTGACCGAGCAGGAGCTGCACGCGCTCCACCCGGCCATCGCGGTCGCCTACCTCGAACACGTCCGGGAGATCCACGCCATGCACGGCATGGAGCACCCGTCGGCGCTCACCCGCCACTGACCACACCGACCCGAGGGCGCGGCCGACCAGCAAGGTCGGCCGCGCCCTTCCGTAAGGAGGACCGGATGAGCGCCACCAGCACCGACATAGAAAACCGACGGGTCGGCGTACCCGCCACCCACCGTAAGGCTCGGACGGAGCCGCCCCGACTGCTCGACCTGTTCTGCTGCGCCGGCGGGGCCACCCACGGCTACCAGCGGGCCGGATGGCACGTCACCGGCGTCGACCTCGTACCCCGTCCCGACTACTGCGGTGACGAGTTCATCGCGGCCGACGCCGTCTCGTTCGTTCGGGCGCACGGCCACGAGTTCGACGCGATCCACGCCAGCCCACCATGCCAGGACCACAGCACGCTCACCCGCTCCAACCGCAAGCGCACCGGTTGGACCGACGGGCACGTCAACCTCATCCCACCCACCCGCGCCGCACTGTTGGCCACCGGCCGGCCGTGGGTCATGGAAAACGTCGTCGGCGCGCCGCTGCGCCCGGACCTGGTGTTGTGCGGGCTCATGTTCGACCTGCGGGTGTTCCGCCACCGCGTGTTCGAACTTCACGGCTTCGCCGTGTTCTCGCCCGCGCACCGCACACACCGTGGGCACCGGGTCGCCGGTTGGCGGCACGGCGTGCGCCACGACGGCGACATGGTCGCCGTGTACGGCGACGGGGGCGGCAAGGGCACCACCGAGCAGTGGCAGGCCGCGATGGGCATCGACTGGACCGCCGATCGAGAAGCCATCGCCCAGGCCATCCCACCCGCGTTCGCCCACTACATCGGCGAGCACCTCATGGCCGCTGTCGGGGCGATCGCATGAGCACGATCAGCACCGATGTAGAGATCTGGCTGACCGGCGACCCCGCCAGCGTCAGCCACGCGATCAGCGCCCTGGCCGCCGATGCCCGGATCACTCAGCTCAGCGAGGAGCACCCCCTGGTTGGTCCCGACGCCGGCCGGGTGCGCCGCTACGTACGGCTGGCAAAGCACACCAGCGGACCGCAGCGACCCGCACGGCCCACTGCCGAGCAGCTGCCCATCACGAAGGAGACAAGCCGATGACGACACCTCACCTGGTCGCGGTCGCCCTCGGCCTGGCCGAGCAGGGCTGGCACCTCTTCCCGCTGGCCCCTGGCGACAAGCGCCCCGCCGTCGCGCAATGGGAGCAGCGCGCTACCACCGACCCCGACCGCATCCGCCGCTGCTGGTCGGCAGGCCCGTACGGCATCGGGATCGCGTGCGGCCCGTCCGGGCTGGCCGTGCTCGACCTCGACCAGCCCAAGCGTGACCAGACTGCGCCCGCGCAGTGGACGGGACACCAGGACGGCTGGCACGTGCTCGGCACGCTCATGCGCCGAGCGCACGCGAGCCTGCCTGCAACGTTCACCGTGCAGACCGGGCGCGGCGGAACGCACCTGTACTTCCGCCACCCAACCAGCGGCCCGCAGCTGCGCAACACCGCTGGCAAGCTCGGCTGGCTCATCGACACCCGCGCCCACGGCGGCTACGTCGTCGCCCCCGGCAGCACCGTCAACGGTCGGCCGTACCGGATCATGTGCGAGCTGCCCGCTGTCGAGCTGCCCGCGTGGCTCGGCGAGCGGCTCGTGCCAGAGGAGCTGCCGCCGCAGCAGCCCGTCATGGTCACGCTCTCCGGCGACCAGCACGGCCGCTACGTCGTTGCCGCGATCAGCCGCCAGCTCGCGCACCTGGCACAGGCTGGTGAGGGACAGCGCAACCACGCCCTCTACCGCTCCGCGGTCGCCCTCGGCCAGCTCGCCGCTGGCGGCGCGATCGGGCAGGCAGAGATAGAGGGCCTGCTGACGCAGGCTGCCTACAGTGCCGGGCTGCGCCCGGCCGAGACACGCCGCACCATCACCTCCGGTCTGCGCGCGGGCGCGCGCCGTCCCCGGAGCGTGACCGCATGACCGCAGCGAACACGGCGCATCTCAGCGTCGTGCCTGCCGGTCCGCAGGCCGAGCGCAAGCGGCCCGCGCTAGGCGGGACGTGGACCGCCGACAAGCTCATGGGTGCAGAGTTCCCGCCACCGGCGTGGGCGGTGCCGGGCATCCTGCCCGAAGGGCTCACGCTGCTGGCCGGTGCGCCGAAGGTGGGCAAGAGCTGGCTGTCGCTCGGGCTGGGGCTGGCGGTCGCATCCGGTGGCATGGCGCTGGACAGCATCCCTGTCCAGGCCGGGCCGGTGCTCTACCTCGCGCTGGAGGACACTCCACGGCGGTTGCAGTCGCGCATGGGGCGCATCCTCGGCGGGCAGCCAGCCCCGGCAGGGCTCACCCTGGCCACCGAGTGTCCGCCCCTACGGGCGGGTGGTGCGCAGGCCATCGCCGATTGGATCAAAGCCAACCGGGGCGCGCGCATGGTCGTCATCGACGTGTTCGCCAAGGTGCGCGGCAACAACGCACCTGGCATCAGCCCGTACGAAGCCGACTATGCCGCGATGACACCAGCCAAGCTGCTCGCCGACCGGTTCGGTATCGCCGTCGTGCTGGTCCACCACGTGCGCAAGGCCGCGTCCGAAGACTTCCTCGCCGAAGTCTCCGGTACCAACGGCCTCGCTGGCGCGGCTGACACCACGATCGTGCTCAAGCGCGGGCGCGGGCAGGCCGATGGCGTCCTGCACACCACCGGCCGTGACGTGGACGAGGCGGAGTACGCACTGTCGTTCCACGCAGCGGCGGGCGCGTGGCAGCTGCTCGACGGTCCCGCCGTGGACCACACGCTGAGCGACACCCGCAGCGCGATCCTGCGGCACCTGCGGCAGCATGGCCAGGCACAGCCACCCAAGGCGGTCGCTGAGGCAACCGGGCTGGCCTACGACACGGTCAAGCGCACCTGTCTGCGGATGGCCGCAGCCGGACAGCTGATCTCCGACGCCAGCGGGCGCTACGGCATCCCGGCTGAGGGTGCACCTGCTGTCCCCCGTGTCCCCCGTGTCCCCCAACCGGGTCTGACCAGCAACAACGGAACGGATCATGAGGGACAGCCGGGTGATCATGCTGTCCCCCGTGTCCCTCATGATCGAAAAGGCGGCGAGGAAGGGAGCCTTGATGCCTGAGAAGTACCTCACCATCCCCGAGGTCGCTGAGCGGCTAGGTACGACTGAGCGCTTCCCGCGACGCCTCGTCGAGGAACGCCGGATCGAGTTCAAGCGGTTCGGCCGACACGTTCGGATCGGCGAGAGCGTGCTCGCCGAGTACATCGAGTCGTGCACCATCCGACCGGTTGAGCGTCGGCGTGGGCGCACGCGGAGGGGGTCCACCCGGTGAGCAACGGCAAGCAGAGCCGCCGACGCGAGTTCGGCACCGTTCGGAAGCTCCCGTCCGGCCGGTACCAGGCGCGCTACACCGGCCCGGACGGCATGAAGCGACCAGCGCCCGACACCTTCGCGACCAAGAAGGAAGCGACCGAATGGCTGGTCGAGAAGCAAGCAGAGATTCTGCGGAGCGACTGGATCGACCCTGACGCGGGAAGCATGACGCTCACGGAGTACACCGACCGGTGGGTCAAGGATCGCGACCTCAAGCCGCGAACGCGGGTCGAGTACGAGCGCGTGCTGAGGCTGCACGTCAAACCTCAGCTCGGCGAACAGTTGCTGAACGAGGTCACCGCGCCGCAGATCCGGGCGTGGCGGTCAGAGCGGCTCGCCGCTGGCGTCGGCAAGCCGACCGTGGCCAAGACGTATCGCATCCTGCGTGCGATCTTCGCGACCGCGCTGGATGACGACCTGATCCGGCGCAACCCCTGCCGGATCAAGGGTGCGGGGCAGGACGTAGCCGACGAGCGGCCCACAGCGACGCTGGAGCAGGTCTTCGCCATCGCGGGGGCCATTCAGCCCCGGTATCGGCTGCTCGTGCTACTCGCTACCTTCGCGCAGCTCCGCTTCGGAGAGCTGATCGCGCTGCGCCGCAGCAGCCTCGACCTGGATGCGATGGAGGTTCGCGTGGCGCGCTCTACGAACGAGATGGAGGACGGCACGCACTACGACGACGACCCGAAGTCGAAAGCCGGTAAGCGGCTGGTGAGCGTGCCGAGCGCGCTGGGTGCCGATATCAGGGCTCATCTCGACCGGTTCGTGTCGGCGGGGCGGGATGCACGGCTGTTCCTAGGACCGCAGGGCGCGATACCTCGCCGTAGGAACTTCAACCGGGTGTGGAAGGCGGCGCTCGAATCGGCCGGCATCCCGGATGAGATCGGTCTGCATCTGCATGACCTGCGCCACACGGGCGGCACCCTGTCGGGTCGTGGCGGCGCAACGCTCAAGGAGCTGATGGCGAGACTCGGGCACTCCAGTCCTCGCGCTGCAATGGTCTACCAGCACGCGACCAAGGATCGCGATCAGGCCATCGCAGCAGCGCTGGACATGCTGATCGAGCAGGCTCGCAGCACGAGCGGCGGCCAAAGTGGCACGGATATGACTCGCGGAGCGCTTTAGCCAGAGATCACAAACGCCCAGGTTCCTGACCTGGGCGTTTCTCTTTGGATCTACGGCCTGACCTGTCTGCATCTTTGAACGCGGTTAGTCTGCCCAACCCATCGCGTTGTTTCCTGACTCACGGCAGATACCAGAGCCCGTGTCCGGGTAATCACCGAAGCGCTCGTTGTGTAGATGCGCGAAGAAGTAGCACATCGCCTCGCAGTCTCCATCGAGCACTGCGACACGGGGATCGGCGACGACTGCCTGGTAAAAGGCATGTCCCGCAGCAACGATGAAGCCACGGGCGTACAGGAACCCGTCGTCTGAACCGTCTGTGACCGCGTGAATGTCTGCGCGATCAATGTCGTAGAGCTTGCGTTCAAGCACCCGGTCAAGATCTGCCAACTCCTCACGGGTGAAGTCAACGCTGCGGGCACGGAGCTTGGCCAGGAAGGTATCCAGGAATGGATCGACGACGTACATGTCCTGGTCGCAGTGCGGGTCCTGGTCATCGAGGAGGTTGCGTTCGCGCAGCACACGCCGTGCGTTTTGCGCCTCCGTGCCGACGTCGGCCCAAGCTTGTTCGATCAACGCCCAGAACCGAGCTTCTTCGGCCTCGGTCGGCATCCGGTTGTTCATCTCTTCCATCTCGATCACGCCCGGAAGGGTAACCATCGGACGCCCAATCTCGCAGCGGAGCAGCTTGGGCCTCCGTGATCATGCGGACATGTGGCACGGATGTGGCACGACGGAGATCACTGCCCGGACAATGCGAAACGCCCAGGTCGCTTGACCTGGGCGTTTCTTCGGTGGAGCCGAGGGGACTCGAACCCCTGACCCCCACACTGCCAGTGTGGTGCGCTACCAGCTGCGCCACGGCCCCTTGTTCCTGGTAAGTCCCCGTTTGACGTTTCCGCCGCCCGGGCACCTGCGAAATATTACACGGCCCCGCCCCCCGTGCAAAAACGGGTATCCCCGCGAGTTGACCAGGCGGTGTACGCCACACCCGCCGGCCGACCAGGAACGCGCATTCATGATCGACCGGAGCACCGCCGCTGGTCAGTTGAGGGCGACGTCCGGGGGGAAGTTGGCCACCGCAGCGGTCATGCCGCCCTGCCGGCGCAGCACCAGCGGCCACAGCTCCTCGGGCTGGGTGCGGAACGGATCGCTGGGCAGGGCCTCGAACACCAGCCAGGCGTTCTCCTCTATCTCCTGCTCCAGCTGCCCGGCGCCCCACCCGGCGTAGCCGTGGTAGACGCGGACGCACTCCAGCCGCTGGCCGACCCGGGCAGGGTCGCGGCTGAGGTCCACCGTGCCGATCTGCCCCATGACCCGGCTGAAGCCGACGAACCCCGCCACACCCGCGCGGGCACGGGCCACGCAGATCGCCGAGTCCGTGCCGACCGGGCCGCCCTCGAAGAGCACACCCGGCTCCCGCAGCAGCGATTCCCAGCCCGGCAGGATGTCGCCGACGAGCGCTTCGGTGGGCCGGTTCAGCACCACCCCGAGTGCCCCGTCGGCCTCGTGGGCCAGGACGAAGACGACTGTACGTTCGAAGTTGGGGTCCCGGAGCGAGGGCATGGCAACCAGCAGGTGCCCGGTCAGTGACTCCACTGCGTGCCGCCCCGTGCCCTTTCCCGCATTGTCGTGCCGCGTGGTGTGCGGCTCTCCCGACGCCATGACTGGCACCCTATCCGTCCGGAGGCGGCACGGTCAGGGTCTCGGCACGGCTTGTGCGGCAAACTTGCCCGACTCGGTGACAACGACTGCGCTGACCTGCACCCACCCGGTGACATGAGAGCTGTTCGACACGCCGCCTAGAATTCCCGGGTGACTCTTACCGGCACCGTGACCCCCGACCGGCCGCTGATCGTCGTCGCGCTGCCCGAGGAGGCGGCGCATCTGGACACCACCCATCCGGTGCTGCTGACCGGGGTGGGCAAGGTCTGCGCCGCGCTCGCGGTGTCGCGGGTGCTGGCCGCGGGCGTGCTGCCCAGCGAGATCGTCAACCTGGGCACCGCCGGCGCGCTGCGGCCGGGCCTGGCCGGCATCCATGAGATCAGCCGGGTGGTGCAGCACGACTTCGACGCCGTGACGATCGAGGCGCTGACCGGCCGTGCCTTCGGCAGCCCGCTGGAGCTGTCGGGCGCCGGGCCGGTGCTGGCCACCGGTGACGTGTTCGTCTCCGACCCGGTGCTGCGGGCGGCGCTGGCCGAGCAGGCCGACCTGGTCGACATGGAGGGCTACGCCGTCGCCGCGGCGGCGGCCGCGTACGGCGTGCCGGTGCGGATGGTCAAGCAGGTCAGCGACGAGGCCGACGGCGCGGCGGTCACCGGCTGGGCCGAGTCCGTCGACCAGTGCGCGCGCCTGCTCGCGGGCTGGCTCAGGGACTGGCAGGACACCGCCGGGGTGCGCTGACCCCGGCGGTCAGGTTTCTCCGCCGAGGTCGACGCCGTACGCCTGGTGCAGCACGTCGGCCGTGCGCTGGCGGTAGGCGGTGAGTCGCTGCGCGAGCTGTTCCTCGGCGCGCCGGTCGGCGGCGGCGGACGTCACGGCCGCGAGCAGCGCGCGGCGGTCCGATTCCAGCGCCCGCACGCTGTGGGTCAGCCGCGGCGCGTCCGCGATCACCTCGCCGAGCCGGCCGGAGGGGCCGAGCACCGCGTTCGACAGCTCGTCCAGTGAATCGGTGGCCATACCTCACCCCCGGACCGCAGAAACGTCCTTGCGTTCGATGGTCACGCGGGAGCGGCCCGAAGTCCATACCTTTGCCCAGGTTTGAACGGCCGTTCAGCCGGTCATTCGAGCAGGTAGCAGGGCATATGTGGCGAACGGCCCCGGTCCTGGTGGACCGGGGCCGTTCGGATCAGGTGGAGGTGCCGGGAATCGAACCCGGGTCCATCGCCGCATAAACAGGTCTTCTCCGAGCGCAGCTCACTATGCCTCTACTCGGCCCCACCGATCACATGAGCGAGACGGTGTGACAGGCCCAGTCGCGATTGATCTCGCCTCAGCAGCCCCGCGACGGGACCACATCGGCCAGCCCACTTACTGATGCCGGTACACGGGCCGTAGGCACTCCCGGACCGACAGACTTGCTACTCGCCTCAGGCGGCGAGAGCGAAGTCGCGCTTGACGTTAGTCTTGGCGCTTATGTTTTTCCGACGACGATTATCGAGACGACGTCGGCTTCCTCGGCTCGCTTCTCCTGCCGCAACGTACGATGTCGAAACCTGTCACCCCCTGGTCATGCGCTAACGCACGCACGGTGACGATCACCGCGTTCGTCAACAATAACGCCCGGGGCGACCAAAGTCATTCCGGTATCGGTCAACTCCCCGTGCAGGCGGTCCCGTCGACGGTGCAGGCGGTGACGGCCTGGCCGAGGGCCAGCAGCGCGGGGAAACGGATGACGAAGGTCACCGATCCGCCCGCGCTCACCGTGCGGGCCGCGCCGACCGGGGTCACCGTCACCTTCGTGCCCTCCTGCGTGAAGTTCACCGCGGCGGTGGACCGGTTCTCCACCGCCCGGTCGGCCGGCATGGTCAGCACGACCGTCCAGCCCTCCCGCGGGGTCGTGCCCGGGTTGCGGACGGTCACCTCGGTGTCGAAGCCGCCGAGGCCCAGCAGCGCGATCGTGCGGTAACCCGCGGTGAGCGGCGAGCCCGCCGGCGTGGCGGTCGCCTCGGCCTGGGGCGTGCCGACCGGTGAACCGGACACCCCCGGCTGCGGCGTCGCGCCGGCCGCGCCCGGCAGCGGGGTGCCGGAGGCGGCCGCGGGATCCGTGGCCTGCGCACCCGACTGCACGCCCGAGCCGAGCCCGTACACCGGCTCGGTGTCGACGCCGGGCGGGCCGCCGGGGCCGCCGCCGATCACCACGGCGACCGCGGTGCTGATCAGCACGACCAGCACCACCGCGCCGGCCAGGGACAGCAGCCGCAGCCGCTTCGAACCGCCCGGGGGCGGCGGCACCCGCGCCGGTTCGAGCGGGACCGTCTCCCGCCGCCGCGGGATCGCGGTGTGCAGGTCGGCCCGCACCCCGCCCAGGTCCACCTCGCCGGAGGCGAGCCGGTCCAGGGCCGCGGGGAGCTGGTCGCCGAACATGAACTGGTACGACCGGCGCAGCTCGCGCCGCCGCTGGGTGCCGTCCACCCCGAAGAACCCCGACTGGACCAGGGTCAGCCGGCAGCCGGCCTCGCTGTCCGCCAGCGACCAGGTGACCTCGGTGTGCGTGTGGTCGTCGCGCCAGTGCATGGCGAGCCGCTCCTGCGCCGCCACCTCCACCACGTCCAGATCGAACGGTGTCGCCAGCCCGGCCAGGCCGGGCGGCGGGAAGGCACGGAAGGTCTCCCCGGCGCTCGGCGTGAGATCGGTGGGCACGAACCACTCGCGCAGCAGCCGCTGCTCGGTGAGCGCCCGCCAGACTCGCGCGCGGGGATGGGAGAGATCGACATCGAGTCGCAGCTCGGTCACGGTCCGACTATAGGGTCGCCCCACGGCTCGCGGCATCCCCGGAATCGACCACGGTCATGACACGGGTGTCCGTCACCGGACAGCGGCGTTCACAGTTGCGCGCAGCTCACGCTCTCGAACTTGCAGCTCTTGGGCCGCGTCGCGCCGGACGGGTCGCCCACCTGGAAGGCGAAGACGAAGTCCGCCCCGGCGGGCAGTTCACGGTGCGCGGCCTGCGGCGTGAAGGTCACCCGGACGCCGGTCTGCCGGAAGTCGATCCGGTCCCACGCGCTCGTCACCTGGGCCTTAGCGGGCAGCAGGATGACGGCGGACCAGCCGTCGACCGCGGTGGCCGGCCGGATGGTGATCTCTCCGATGTAGCCGCCGCTCCAGGTCTCCAGTGTCCGGTATGAGACGGCCGCCGCTACGCCGCCGACCTCGGTGGCACCCGGACTGTCCGGCGGGGACACCGCGGCCGACGGGGAGGCCTGCGGCGTCACCACGACCGTCCCGCTCGGCGAGGCGGCCGGGCTCGCCGATCCCGCCGGGTCGGCCGTCGGTGCGAGTGACTTGGACTCCCCTGCCTGCAGCCCCGACCAGGGGCTGCGGCCACCGCCGAGCGGATCGGCCCCCGGGCCGGGCGCGCGCAGGACCAGCGTCGCCACCGCGGTGACCGCCAGCACGGTGAGCACCATCGCGCCGGCCGCCGACAGCAGCCGCAGCCGCCGGTCCACCGGCATGCGGGACACCCGGCGCAGCAGGCCCCCGGAACCCGGCGCGGCACGGCCTTCCCCGGCGGCGGGCACGCCCGCCGCGAACCGGGTCCGTGAACCGCGAACCGCGGCGCCCGGGTCGCTGTCCGCCGCGGGTGGCGTACGCGGCTCGAGGGTCGCCGTGGAGCGGTTTTCCGGGTCGGTGACCGCCGGGGGGAGGTCGGCCGGATCCGGCGGCTCAGCGAGGCCGCCCGCCGTGAATCCGGCGTACGGCGGGGTGGGCTCGTCCGCCGGGGGCGTGGCCGCCGTGGCCGGGGGGCGGCGCGGCATGTCGGCGGCGTCGTAGATGTCCGTGCTGCGCCGGCGGCGGGCCGGCGACGCGGCCTGCTCCTGCCGGGCCAGCAGGGCGGGCAGCCGCTGCTCGAACATCGTCGCGTACGCCCGCTGCAGCTCGGCCCGGCGCACCTGGCCCCCGATGCCGAAGAACCCGGTCTGGCTGACCCGCAGCCGGCTGCCCCCGGCGACGGTGGACAGCTCCCAGACCACGTCGGCGTGCAGCTGCTCGCCGCGCCAGCGCAGCACCAGCCGGGTCGGGCCCACCACCTCGACCACGTCCACGTCGAACGGCGCCGTGAACCCGGGCAGGTCGGTGCCGGGGAAGGCGTGGTAGACCCCGCCCGCCACCGGCATGAAATCGGTCTGCAGGAACCATTGGCCGAGCAGCCGGCGATCGGTCAGCGCCTGCCACACCAGCTCCACGGGGTAGGGCAGCTCCACATCGAGTCGCAGCACGGTCACGCGCCGAATATAGAGCCGGTTTCGCCCACCTGCCGCGTGCTTTAGGGCGGAGTTAAGCCACCGCTCAGCCAGCCTGGCAGGCGACCCCGTTGACCGTGCAGCTGACCGGGAAGTCGCCCGACCCGCGCCGGCCGATGAAACCGAAGGTCACCGAGGCTCCGGGGGCGAGGTCACCGCGCTCGGGGGTGAAGGTCCACACACCGTCCTGACCGGACCGGTCGGCCTCCCAGTCACCGTCGACGGTCGCGCCCTGCGGTAGCTGGATCCGCACCGTCCAGGCCAGCGGGGTGCCGCCCGTGTTGCGCACCCGTACGGAGATCACGTAGCCGCCGCCCCAGGAGTTCACCTCGTACGCCGCGCTCGCGCCACCGGGCGGCGCGGCGACGGGCGGGCTCGACGGGCGGGGTCCACTGCTGCCGGGAGCGGGGCTCGCCACCGGGGAGGCGGCGGGCGCCGCGGACGCGGAGGCGCTGGGCCGGACGGGCGCGCCCTCGGGAGCGACCTGGGCGCTGGGCGTCACCACGCCGAAGCCGTCGGTGAAGCCCGCGCCGGTCACGGACGGCCCGGCGCTGGGCATCAGCGTCGACGGCTGCGGCGCCGGCTTGGTCAGCGCCCAGGCGGCCGCGCCCGACACCAGCAGGCACATCGTGGCCACGCCGATCACCAGCGGCTGCCGCCCGGACCTGCGCCGCGACTCGGCGACCGGCTCACGTCCGGGACCTGCCTCGTCGGGCTCCTCCGCCATCGGCTGCCGCTCGGCACCGGGCGAAGCGGGCTCCGCCGGCGACTCGAGCCCGGAACCCTGCCGAGCAGGCTCCTGGGCTGCGGGCTCCTCGACGACACGGGGCAGCAGGGTGGTCTCGTCGTCCTCGTGCAGCCGATGCTTGCTCACGACCCGCGAGGCTACCGTCCCCGTGCACGGCCGCGCGATCGGCCATCCGACCGTGCCACGGCGGGGCCGGTGCGCGGCCCCGTGCGGCGGCCCGGCTCCGGCCTACCTCATACCCTTGGCACGGCGGCCGAGCTCGCGGCTGATCTCCCGGTCGGAGTCGCGCTTGGCGATGTCCTGGCGCTTGTCGTAGGTCTTCTTACCCCGCGCCAACCCGATCTCGACCTTGGCCCAGCCGTCCTTGAAGTACATGGACAGCGGCACCATGGTCAGGCCGCCCTCCCGGGTCTTGGTGATCAGGTGCACGATCTCCTTCTGCTTGAGCAGCAGCTTGCGGGTGCGCCGCGGCGCGTGGTTGGTCCACGTGCCCATGGCGTACTCGGGGATGTGCAGCGCATGCAGGTAGAGCTCGCCGTCGCGCTCCTGGCCGAACGCGTCGACCAGCGACGCCCGCCCGGCCCGCAGCGACTTCACCTCGGTGCCCATCAGGGCGATGCCCGCCTCGAACGTCTCGAGGATGGTGTAGTCGTGGTACGCCTTGCGGTTCGACGCGATGACCTTGCGCCCCTTCTCCCGCGGCATGACGGCCCTCCTCTCCTCGATCACGGCAACCCGACAATGCTACCGACCCCCCACCCACCGCCGCGATCGACTAACGCCCTCCCGCCACCCACCCCCGCCGCAACTCTTGAAGAGTCGCGCTGTCAGGACGTGCCGATGGCCGCGACTTTTTAAGAGTTGCGGCGGGGGGGGGCGGCGGAGGCGGGCGCCAGCAGCTCAGCTCAGCAGAGGCAGCCGGGGAGCCAGTTCAGGGGCTGGATGGGGTTGCCGTTCTGGCGTACCTCGAAGTGCAGGTGGTAGCCGGTCGAGGCGCCGGTGGTGCCGACGCGGCCGATCAGCTGGCCGCCGCGGATCTTGTCGCCGACCTTCACCAGGATCTTCGACTGGTGGGCGTAGCAGGTGGAGATGACCTTGCCGCCGGTCTTGCCGTGGGTGAGGCAGGTGTAGTTGCCGTACCCGCCGAGCCAGCCGGCGCTGCTGACCGTGCCGCCCGCCGCCGCGAAGATGGGCTGGCCGCCGCCCGCGGCGATGTCGACCCCGGCGTGCAGCTGCCAGACGCCGTAGTACGGGTCGAAGCGGTTGCCGAAGTCGCTGGACTTCCAGCCCTTCGTCGGCATGAGGAACTTCGCGCCGGGGCGCAGGACCGGCACGAACTTGCCGTACTGCCCCTCCCAGACCCGCAGTTCGTCGGCGATGCGCTCGCTCTGCTCCTTGACCTCCTGGTAGTGCCGCTGCGCCTCGGCCTTCTCGGCCTTGGTCGTCTCGATCGCCTTCTTCTGCCGGGCGGCCAGCGCGTCCAGGTCGCGGCGCGCCTGCTCGGCGTCCTGGCGGGCCTTCTCGGCCGCGAGCAGGGCCGCGCGGGCGATGCGGGCCGCGTCGGCGGCCTCCCGGCGCTTGAGCTCGGCGTCGCTGGTGATCTGCTTGGCGGCCCGGCGGGCGGCGACGTAGTCGTCGATCGCGTCGCGGCGGATGCGGCCGATCTGGCTGATGAAGTTGCCGCGGTCCAGGAACTCCTGGGGCCGGGTCGCGGCCATGAGCACGTTGAACTCGGTGAGGTTGGAACCGTGCAGGGTGGCCACGGCGAACCGGGCGAACCGGTCCCGGCCTTCCTGGACCTGCCGGACCGACGCCTGGTACGCCTGGTCGGTGACGGCCCAGGCGGCGGTGGCCTGGTCGGCGCGCCGCTGGGCGGAGGCCGCCTTGGTCTCGGCCACCACCACGGCGGCCCGGGTCTGGGCGATCCGCTCCTGGGCGGCGGGCATGGCCGCGTTGGCCTCGGCGAGTTCCGTCGCGGCGTTGCGCGCCTTGGCGGACAGCGCCTCCAGCAGGGCTCCGGTCTTGGCCAGCTCGGCGTCGACGCGCTTCTTGTCCTTCTTGAGGTCGTCGGGGGCGGCATGCGCCGGCAGGCCGACCGCCAGAGCGGTCAGCAGGGCGAACACCACCTGTACCAGTCGCCAGCGCACGGGACCTCCCTCGCCTGTCCCGATCACCCTACTGCCGACATATGCCCAGATACACGGCAAAACCGACATTCAACAGGAGTGGCGCAGAAAAGGTGACGGCCCGCCCCCGTAGCCGGGAGCGGGCCGTCGACGTGCGTCGTCGCGACTAGACGCGGATGTAGAAGCGCAGGGTCACCCAGGCGGTGACGGCGCTGACCACCGAGCCGATGCCCGCCAGGATCGGCAGCATCAGGTTGACGTTGCCCCAGCTCACCGGTAGCAGCAGGTCGGTCAGCGCGGCCAGCTTGCCGTCGATCAGCACGATCTTGCCGACGACCAGCATCACCCAGGCCAGGATCGAGCCCAGCAGCGCGGCGAAGACCGCCTCCAGCACGAACGGCGCCTGGATGAACCAGTTCGACGCGCCGACCAGCTTCATGACCGCGACCTCGCGCCGCTTGCTGTACGCGGCGACCTGGATGGTGTTGGCGACCAGCAGCAGGGCGGCCAGGCCCATGAAGCCGGCGACGACCAGCGACAGGTTCTGGATCGAGCCGAGGATGTCGAAGATCTTCTGCAGCAGCTTCTGCTGGTCGACGACCGTGTCCACGCCCGCCATGCCGGCGTAGGTGGCGTTGATCTGGTCGAACTTCTGCGGGTCCTTCAGCGCGACCCGGAACGACTCGGGCAGCTCGTCCGCGCCGATCGCGTTGACCAGGTCGGGGGCGTCACGGAACTGCTGCTTGAAGTTCTCGTACGCCATCTCCTTGGTCTCCCAGAGCACGCTCTTGACCAGGGGGTCGCTGTCGAGCTTCGCCTTGATCTCGGACCGCTGCGTGTCGTCGACGGTCTTCTCCAGGTAGATGGAGACCTCGACCTGCTCGTAGTAGTGGCCCTTCATCTCGTCGACCTGCATGTACATCAGCAGGCTGGCGCCGAGCATGGAGAGCGACACGATCATCGTAATGATCATGGCGATGGTCATCGTGACGTTGCGCCACAGCCCGACCAGCATTTCGGCCAGGACATACTTCGCACGCATCGGGGGAAATCCTCCGGGGGAGACGGTCAGGTCGTCAGGGACAGGGGCTCAGCGACGGGCACGGCTCAGCCGTACACACCACGGGCCTGGTCGCGGACGATCCGGCCGCCCTCGATCTCGATGACGCGGCGGCGCATCTGGTTGACGATGTTCGAGTCGTGGGTGACCATCACGACGGTCGTGCCGGTCCGGTTGATCCGGTCCAGCAGGCGCATGATCTCGATGGAGGTGTCCGGGTCGAGGTTACCGGTGGGCTCGTCGGCCAGCAGGATCAGCGGCCGGTTCACGAACGCGCGCGCCACCGCGACACGCTGCTGCTCACCACCGGAGAGCTCGTGCGGGTAGCGGTGCTCCTTGCCGCCGAGGCCGACCAGCTCCAGCACCTCGGGCACCACGCGGCGGGCGACCGCCTTGGACTTGCCGATGACCTCGAGCGCGAACGCGACGTTCTCGTAGGCGGTCTTGTTCGGCAGCAGCCGGAAGTCCTGGAAGACGCAGCCGATCGAGCGGCGGAAGCTGGGGATCTTCCACGACCGCATGGAGCTGATCTCCTTGCCGTTCACGAAGACCTTGCCCTTGTTGGGCTTGATCTCGTGCAGCATCAGCTTGACGATGCTTGATTTGCCGGAGCCGGACGGACCGATGAAGAAGACGAAGTCACCCTTCTCGATCGAGACCGACACGTCGTCCAGTGAGGGCCGGGACGCCTTCGGGTAGGTCTTAGTCACGTGCTCAAGTCGAATCACGGCGGAGAGTCTACGCGGTGTCGCCGTTTCGCCAACCCCGCAGGGGTTGAGATGCCGGTATTGCCGTGAATGTTCCTGGAAAATTCCGTGATCTACCCGTGATCAACTGTCACCGACAGTAGTCGGATCACCCGCGCGGGCGAAACGCCAGCGATGTCCATACATGAAAAAACTCCGCCCGGCTGCGCGGACAGCCGGGCGGAGCGAGGCTCACTCAGCCGATCAGGCAGCGGCTTCCAGCTCGTTCTGCTTGCGCCAGCGGATGCCGGCCTCGACGAAGTTGTCGATCTCACCGTCGAAGACCGCGGTCGGGTTGCCCGTCTCGAACTCGGTGCGCAGATCCTTGACCATCTGGTACGGGTGCAGCACGTACGAGCGCATCTGGTCGCCCCAGGAGCCGGCCGCGTCGGTCTTCAGGCCCTCCATCTTGGCCCGCTCCTCCTGGCGCTTGCGCTCCAGCAGGCGGGCCTGCAGCACGCGCAGCGCCGAGGCCTTGTTCTGCAGCTGGGACTTCTCGTTCTGGCAGGTCACCACGATGCCGGTCGGGATGTGCGTGATGCGCACCGCCGAGTCGGTCGTGTTGACGCTCTGCCCGCCGGGGCCGCTGGAGCGGTAGACGTCGACCTTCATCTCGTTCTCGGGGATGTCGATGTGGTCCGTCTGCTCCACCACCGGCAGCACCTCGACCCCGGCGAAGCTGGTCTGGCGGCGGCCCTGGTTGTCGAACGGGCTGATCCGGACCAGGCGGTGGGTGCCCGACTCGACCGACAGCGTGCCGTACGCGTACGGCGCCTTCACCGCGAACGTCGCCGACTTCAGCCCGGCCTCCTCCGCGTACGAGGTGTCGTAGACCTCGGTGGCGTAGCCGTGCCGCTCGGCCCAGCGCAGGTACATGCGCAGCAGCATCTCGGCGAAGTCCGCCGCGTCCACGCCGCCGGCGCCGGCCCGGATGGCGACCAGCGCCTCGCGGGAGTCGTACTCGCCGGAGAGCAGGGTGCGCACCTCCAGCTCCTCGATCGCCTTGGCCAGCGACGCCAGCTCCGTGCCCACCTCGGCCATGGAGGAGGCGTCCCCCTCGGCCTCGGCCAGCTCCATCAGCACCTGGGCGTCGTCGATGCGCCCGCGCAGCCTCGTCAGCTTGTTGATCTCACCGGTGGCGTACGCCAGCTGCGAGGTGACCTCCTGCGCCTTGGCCTGGTCGTCCCACAGATCCGGGGCCGACGCCGCCTCCTCGAGCCGCTCCTTGTCCCGGCGCAGCCGGTTGATGTCGAGCACGGACTCGATGTTGCGCATGGTCGCGTCAAGGTTCTTGAGCTGATCGGCGTAGTCGGCAGTCACATCAACAAGACTAGTGCCACCCGCCGCACGGTTTTCCGGGGCGCTCCCGCGACTTGACAGCGACCACGGTCGGCGACAATAGTAAATCTACTTTCCTATTACGAGGAGGGCACGTGGCACGGCTCGCCGGTTCGTCCAAGCTGCTCCGGGCGATGAACGAGAGCGCGACCATGGCGCTGCTCATCGACCGGGGCACGCTCACCCGTGGGGAGCTGCGGGAACTGACCGGGCTGTCCAAGCCGACCACCTCCGACGTGCTGCGCACGCTCACCGAGGCGGGGCTGGCGGTAGTCGTGGGCCACACCAGCGGCGGGCCCGGCCCGAACGCGGAGGTGTACGCGGTCAACCCGGCCGCCGCGACGGTGCTGGCGATCTCGGTACGGGACGTGAGCGAGACGTTACACGCCCCGTTCGAGGCGGCGCTGTGCGATCTCGGCGGGGCGGTGCTGGCCCGCGCGGCGTACCCGAGCGACCCGGCCGACGGCGACCCGGTCGGCACCGTCCGGGCGATCGCCGCCGACCTGTGCGCCCGCGCCGGCCGCGACCGGGTCACCCACCTGCAGCTGGGCGTGCCCGGCTCGTACGACCCGGGGACCGGCGCCATCCGGCACATCGACGTCACCGGCTGGGGCCGCCCGGGGCTGGTCACCGAGCTCGCCGCCGCGCTGGACCTCACCGTGGACGCGGACAACGACGTGAACCTGGCCGCGATCGCCGAACGCCACCGCGGCGCGGCCGCGGGCAGCGGCAGCTTCGCCCTGCTCTGGCTCGGCGCGGGCCTGGGCTGCGCCATCGACCTCGGCACGTCGCTGCTGCGCGGGGCCACCGGCGGGGCCGGCGAGATCGGCTACGTGCCGCTCGGCCTGGCCGCCCCCGGCCAGCCCCGGGACCTGCAGAGCCTGGCCGGCGGCCCGGCCGTCGCGGCGCTGGGCGCGGCGCACGGCTTCACCGGGGCCACCGCCGAGGAGATGGTCGCCGCCGCGGCCCGCGCGGACTCCCCCGCCGCGACCGCCTTCCTGGGCGCGCTGGCCGACCGGATCGCCGTCGTGCTGGCCGTGGTCGCCGCGCTGGTGGACCCGCCGCTGGTGGTGCTGGCCGGCGAGGTCGCCCAGGCCGGCGGCGTGCGGCTGCGCGACCTGGTCACCGAGGCCTTCCACCGCAACACCCCGCTGCGCACCCCGGTCGAGGTCACCGCGCTGACCGACGACGCGGTGCTGCTCGGCGCCATGGACTCGGGCCTGCGCTCGGTGCGCGAGTCCCTGGTCGACTCCCTGAACGCCCGGCCGATCCCGGCCCGCTCCGCCTGAATCACTCCTCACCGGAAGAGCACCAGATGAAGATCGCAGTCGTGGGTGGAGGTTCCACCTACACCCCCGAGCTGGTCGACGGGTTCGCCCGGCTGGCCGGCAGCCTCGACGTCACCGAGCTGTGCCTGATCGACCCGGCCGGGCCGCGGCTGGACGTCATCGGCCCGTACGCCCGCCGACTGATGGCCCACCACGGCCACCCCGGCACGCTGACCTGGACCACCGACCTCGACGCCGGCCTCACCGACGCCGCCGTGGTCGTCGTCCAGCTGCGCGTGGGCGGGCAGGCCGCCCGGATCAGCGACGAGACGTTCCCGCTGGAGTGCGGGTGCGTCGGGCAGGAGACCACCGGCGCGGGCGGCCTGGCCAAGGCGCTGCGCACGGTGCCGGTCGTGCTCGACGTCGCCGAGCGGGCCGCCCGGCTCGCCGCGCCCGGCGCGTGGATCGTCGACTTCACCAACCCGGTCGGCATCGTCACCCGGGCCCTGCTGGACGCCGGGCACAAGGCGGTCGGCCTGTGCAACGTGGCGATCGGCTTCCAGCGCCGGTTCGCCAAGCTGCTGGGCGTCGAGCCGGGCGCGGTCACCCTGGACCACGTCGGCCTCAACCACCTCACCTGGGAGCGCGCCGCGTACGTCGACGGCGTCGACCGGCTGCCCGAGCTGCTCGCCGGCCACCTGGACGAGCTGGCCGGGCCGGTGCAGCTGCCGCCGTCGCTGCTGCGGCTGCTCGGCAACGTGCCGTCGTACTACCTGCGCTACTTCTACGCCCACGACGAGGTCGTGCGCGAGGAGCGCGGCGCCCCGACGCGCGGGCAGAAGGTCGCCGAGATGGAGACCGAGCTGCTGAAGATGTACGCCGACCCGGCCCTGACCACCAAACCGGACCTGCTGTCCAAGCGGGGCGGGGCGTTCTACTCCGAGGCGGCCGTCGGCCTGATCACCTCGCTGCTCACCGGCGACGGCGCCGTGCACGCGGTGAACCTGCGCAACGGCGGCCACCTGCCGTTCCTGCCCGACGACGCGGTCATCGAGGTCAGCGCCCGGGTGAACCGCGACGGCGCGACCCCGGTCAAGGCCCCGCCGGTCGGACCCGAGCTGTCCGGCCTCATCGCCGGCGTCGCCGCGTACGAGGAGCTGGCCGTGCGCGCCGCGGTCCACGGCGGTCGCGACCGCGTGTACGCCGCGCTGCTCGCCCACCCGCTGGTCGGCCAGCACGAGTACGCCGAAGCCCTCACCCAGGGCCTGCTCGCCGCCAACGCCGACCACCTGGCGTGGGCCCGATGAGCGCCCGAACCGTCGACCGGGCCGGCGCGCGGGACGGGAGCCGAGCATGAGCCCCGCTGAGCTGTTCATCGCCGTCGACGGCGGGAACTCCAAAACCGACGTGGTGCTCGCCGACTCGGCCGGGCGGGTGCACGGCTACGTCCGCGGGCCGGGCTCGTGCCCGCAGGTCATCGGCCTGGACACGGCGGTCGCGCTGCTGGACCGGCTGGTCGGCGCGGCGCTGCGGGTGGCCGAGATGCCCCCGTCCGTGCCCATCACCCGCGCCGAGGTCTACCTGTCCGGCCTCGACCTGCCCGAGGAGGTCGAGGCGGCGGCGAAGGCGGTCGCGGCGACCGGCTGGGCGGAGTCGTACCGGCTGGACAACGACACGTTCGCGCTGCTGCGGGCGGGCACCGACAGCCCGGACGCGGTCGCGGTGGTGTGCGGGGCGGGGATCAACTGCGTGGGGCGCAGCGCCGACGGGCGCACCGCCCGGTTCCCGGCACTGGGGCCGATCTCCGGCGACTGGGGCGGCGGGCTGCACCTGGCCTCGCTGGCGATGTGGCACGCGGCGCGGGCCGAGGACGGCCGCGGTCCGGCCACGGCGCTGGCCGGCGCGGTGGCCGCGCACTTCGGGCAGGCCTGCGTCAACGACGTGATCACCGGCCTGCACCTGGGCAGCCTCAGCCAGGACCGCATGATCGGGCTGAGCGAGGTGCTGTTCGCCGCTGCCGGGCGGGGTGACGAGGTCGCCCGCCGCGTGGTGGCGCGTCAGGCGACCGAGATCACTTCATTGGTGACGGTTGCCGCGGACCGGCTCGGGCTGAGGGAGGAACCGTACGCCGTGGTCCTGGGCGGTGGTGTGCTGCGCGCTCGGCACTCGCTGCTGCAGGATGCCGTGGACGCGGGGGTGAAGGCCCACTCGTCGAAGGCCCGGTTGACCGTGCTCGCACAGCCACCGGTGGTGGGAGCGGGCCTTTTCGCACTGGACGCGCTCGGCGCGCCGCCGGCCGCCGCGGCCGCGTTGCGTTCCGCGCTGGAGGACGGGCGGCCGCACCTCGGCCAGCGCTGAGGCGCTACTTGGCGATGGCGGTCTTCAGCCAGTTCAGCGCGGCCTTGTGGTAGGCGACGGCGAACTCCAGCCCTGCCGCGGTGAAGTCGTCGCCTTCCTTCTTGGCTTCCTTGGCCTGCTCGCGAGCCTCCGCGAGGGCCTCGGTGTGGTGCGAGTTGGCGCTGTTGAGCAGCGAGTCGAACTGGTTGGTCGCGTGCGTGGATCCGAACGCGACACGCAGTGCATACGGGTTGCGCACCAGCTCGCGGCCGGGCTCCTCGTTCAGCCAGCGGGCGAAGGCGCGCTTGCCCGACGCGGTGATCGCGTAGGGCTGGCTCGCCCGCGGGCCGGGCTTGCCGAGCTTGACGTAGCCGAGCTCGGCGAGGACCGGCAGTTCGCGGTAGACCTGGGACCGGGTCATCGACCAGTACGGGCTGAGCCGGCGCTCGGCCGCGGCCATCAGCTGGCCACCGGTCATGGGTCCATCGTGCAGCAGGCCGAGCACGGCCGCCGCAGTAGCGTTGATTCCTACCTCTGCCATGACTCAACGCTGCCACTTTCCCAGCCTTCTGTCCAGGATATCGGCCCATCCACAGTGCACATTCCCCGCCGGACAGTCCCTTTCCGACTGTCTGATCAGACAGGAATATGTCCGTTTCCTGCCTCCGAAGTCCCGCCTGACGGGATAACACAAACCGCCCGATATCTCTCCCCTCGGCGTGTCGCCCCTTTTTCTCCCCCACCCACACCCGCCCGATCTTGCACACGCACCTACGATCACCCCAAAACCGACATACCTCCGGCCGAGTCCACAAGATCCGCTCGGTGATCGCCGTCTCCGGGCGGAAAGTGCGGCCGGGCCGCGGTTCCGGACCGGAAACAGCGATCGCCACCCGGCGGGGATCGGACGGAGGCGGGGTCAGAGTGCGGCGCGCAGGGACCAGAGGGCGGGGTAGAAGCGGGTGTCCAGGCGGGAGCGCAGGTAGGGGCTGCCGGCGGAGCCGCCGGTGCCGGGTTTCGTGCCGATCTGGCGCTCGGCCATCAGCACGTGCCGCGCCCGCCACAGCGACCACGCCTGGTCGTGCGCGATCAGCGCCTCGGCCAGGTCCCACAGCGCACCGTGCCGCTCCCGGTCACGGGCGATGGCGACCAGGGCGGCCAGCACCTGCTCGTCGGAGCCGACCGCGAAGCCGTGCGCAGCCAGCAGCGCCAGGTAGCCGTCCCAGAGCGTCGGCTCGGCCAGCCGGCGGCGCAGCCGCTCCTGCTCGGCCGGGGACAGCCCGCGCAGCCGCTCGACGAAGCCCGGGTCCTTGAGACCGGAGATGAACTCGATCTCGCGGAACTGGGCGGACTGGAACCCGGACGCGGGCGCGAGCAGGGTGCGGAAGGCGAGGAAGTCCTGCGGGGTCATCGTGTCGATGACGTCGACCTGACCGACGAGCAGCACCTCGACCGCGTGGCAGCGCTCCAGGCGCACCCGGGGCAGGTAGCTCTCCCCCGCCAGCATCCGGTCCCGGGCGTCGGCCAGCTCGTGCAGCAGCAGCTGGAACCACAGCTCGTACGCCTGGTGGATGGTGATGAACAGCAGCTCGTCGTGGGCGGCGGGGGCGGACTGGGGCACCTGCTGGGACAGCAGCTCGGGCACGCGCAGGTAGGCGCCGTAGGTCAGGCGTCCGCCCTGCTCCCCGAAGCTCTGCACGCAGCCACGGTAACCCAGACATATGCCGAGGAAGGGGCTGTATCGCCTGATACAGCCCCTTCCTCGATCAGCGGGTCACGGACGGGGGTGGTCGGTGTCCATGTGCGGGTAGCGGTGGTCGGTCGGCGGGACGAACGTCTCCTTGATGGTCCGCGGGGACATCCAGCGGATCAGGTTGTGCCAGGAGCCCGCCTTGTCGTTGGTGCCCGAGGCCCGGCCGCCGCCGAACGGCTGCTGGCCGACGACCGCGCCGGTCGGCTTGTCGTTGAGGTAGAAGTTGCCCGCCGCGAAGCGCAGCTCGTGCGACAGCCACTCCAGCGCCCGCCGGTCCTGCGCGAAGATCGCGCCGGTCAGCGCGTACGGCGCGACGCTCTCCATCTGCTTGACGACCGCGGGCAGGTCGGCGTCGTCGTAGACGTACACGGCCAGGATCGGCCCGAAGTACTCGGTGGTGAACACCTCGTTGGCCGGGTCGGTGCAGACGATCACGGTCGGCTGCACGAAGAAGCCGACGCTGTCGTCGACCTCGCCGCCGACCAGGATCTCGCACGACTCCGACGCCTTGGCCTTCTCCAGCGCGGCCGCGTGGCGCGCGAACGCCCGGCCGTCGATCACGGCGCCGCCGAAGTTGCGGAAGTCGGTCACGTCGCCGTACGTCAGCGACTCGGTGTCGGCGACGAGCTGGTCGCGGACGCCGGACTCCCACAGCGAGCGCGGCACGTACGCCCGCGACGCGGCGGAGCACTTCTGGCCCTGGTACTCGAACGCGCCCCGGACCATCGCGGTGACCAGGGCCGCCGGGTCGGCCGACGGGTGCGCGACGATGAAGTCCTTGCCGCCGGTCTCGCCGACGATGCGCGGGTACGAGCGGTAGCCGGCGATGTTGTCGCCGATCTGCTTCCACAGGTGCTGGAACACCCGGGTGGAGCCGGTGAAGTGGATGCCGGACAGGTCCGGGTCGGCCAGCGCGACCTCGGACACGGCCAGGCCGTCGCCGGTGACCATGTTGATGACGCCCGGGGGCAGGCCCGCCTCCTCGAACAGCCGCATCAGGAAGTGCGCCGAGAACTGCTGGGTGTGCGCCGGCTTCCAGAGCACCGTGTTGCCCATCAGGGCCGGGGTGGCCGGCAGGTTGCCCGCGATGGCGGTGAAGTTGAACGGGGTGACCGCGTAGACGAAGCCCTCCAGCGGGCGGTGGTCGAAGCGGTTCCACACGCCGGGCGACGAGACCGGCTGCTCGGCCAGCAGCTTGCGGCCGAAGTGCACGTTGAAGCGCAGGAAGTCGATCAGCTCGCAGGCCGAGTCGATCTCCGCCTGCTGCACGGTCTTCGACTGGCCGAGCATGGTGGCGCCGTTGAGGGTGTCGCGCCACGGCCCGGAGAGCAGATCGGCGGCCTTCAGGAAGATCGCGGCCCGGTCGTCGAAGGACATATCACGCCAAAGAGGGGCGGCTTTCTTCGCGGCCGTCACCGCCGCCACCGCATCGGCGTTGGTCGCATTGTGGGTGACTCCCAGCACATGCGAGTGCTTGTGCGGCTGGACGACGTCGATCGCGTTGCCGCCACCCATACGTTGCTGCCCGTCGATGGTCATCGTCAGTTCGAGCTGCTCCGAGGCGAGCTCCCCGAGACGTTTGTGCAGACGGGATCGCTCAGCGCTGCCCGGTGCGTAGGTGTGCACCGGCTCGTTGTGCGGCTCGGGCACCACGGATACGGCGTCCATCGATGGCTCCTCCGGTCGGAAGGTTCGTCAACGTTCTTTGCATACTTGCACGCAAAGTACCGCCACAGCCCGGCCCGGCGGCAGACATGTGATCCGTTCGACCATGACCGGCCCGGCGACCACCGGGTCGACCGCGATCCGGTCCTGGTCACCGGGCCCGCCCTACCGCTCCAGCCTACCCACCCCTCCGGCCTGGCTAGGCTAGGTCGCCGGAGCACGGGACCCCGCCCGTCCACGCCCGCCGGCTCGTCGGTGGGCCGGTCGGCCGGACCGGTCCCACCGGTGGCCCCTGTGGAACATGGCTCGTCCCGGCACGCCGCCGCTCAAGCGGCGTGCCGAGCGACTCCCCACGTTCCACGCCAGCCGTCCAGGCCCTTCCGACACGGGGCCGCCGCGGCGAGCACCCTGCCGTCGGCAGGCCCACTGTCGCCCAACAGGAGACCACGATGACCGAGCCCGCGACCGCCACGTCCACCGAGTCCCCGCGCAAGACCGGCGCGGAGCCGCCCGCCGCGCCGACCCCGCCGCGGGCGCCGTCCACGACCGGCTGGCTGGCCTTCTCCGCCCTGGCCTGGCTCCTGGTGACGCTGCTCTTCTACCGCACCGCGTTCACCGGCGAGGCGGGCGACTGGAGCCTGGTCATGGCGGCGATCCTGCTGCCGCAGGTGATCCAGGCCAACCTGCTCGCCGGGGCGGCGGTCGGGCTGTGGTCCACGCTCGCGCTGGGCCGCCGCAAGCCGTGGGCCGAGCGCGGGGTCGGCCGCTGGGCCGTGGGCACCGCCGCCGGCCTGCTGACCGGCACGCTGGCCAGCGGGGCCGTCCTGCTCGCGTACGGCATGTCCGCGCGCGCCGTGGGCGTGGTCGCGGTCGCCGTCGGGGTGGCCGGCGCGCTCGGCGGGGCGCTGGGCGCGATCCGCCCGGCGCGCATCATGGCGGCGGGCCTGTCCGCGGCGCTGCTGGTGCTGATCTTCCTCAACGTGGTGGCGCTGTTCTCCACGCCGCTGCTGAACGCGTTCGGCAGCGGCGACACCGCCGCCGAGCGCTACTCCGCGAACGGCCTGCTGGCCGGCACCACCGCGATCATCGCAGGGCTGATCGCCGGGCTCGCCGCGTACTGGCGCATCCGGCGCGCGGCCGCGCGCAGCGGGGACACCGCGAAGTGGCCGGTCTACCTCGCCGCGGGCGCGTCCGCCGGGCTGCTGCTGATCGTCGCCGAGTTCTGCACCCGGCTGGGCGTCGCCCAGCTGCTCTCGCTCGCCGAGGCCGACATCTCCGCCGACAGCGAGATCCTGTCCTTCATCGCGGCCTCGCGCCTGAACACCGGGCTGGTCGTGCTGTTCGTCGGCGCGCTCACCACGACCATCGCGTACGGCCGGAGCCTGCCGAAGGCCGTCCGGGACTGAGCACCCTCACCGGAGGAGCTCGTCGAGCTCCTCCGGTGCGTACCAGAGCAGGTCGAGGTCCTCGGCGGAGTCGACGGTGAACTGCGCGTCCGGGTCTCCGCCCGCGGCCCGCTCGACCACCTCGGCGGCCTCGGCGACCACCGGCTCGGCCTCGGGCTCGTCCACGTGGAAGGCGGCGATCGCCGCGCGGCGCACGGCGCCGTTCAGCCGGACCGAGCTGGTGCCCAGGTCCCGGCTCTCGGTGACCACCTGGCTCGCGGGCACGTCGGCGGAGACCACCACGCGCCGCCGGGGCGCGGACGGGTCGTCCCTCAGCAGGCGCAGCGCGTCCTGGGCGGCCCGCATGAAGGCGACGTACTCCAACTCCTCCTCGTCGCCCTCGGCATACCACTCGCGCAGGGCCGGGGTCACCGCGTGCGCGATCGCGCCGGGCAGCTCGTCGGCGTCACGCAACGCCGCCACCAGCTTCACCGTCGCCGGCAGGTACACCCTCACGAGATCGTTCGCCACGTCGGATCCCTCCGTCCCCGTTCGCCTGCGCACAGTCTCGCACGGCGGCACCGGACTCCCGCGTCACACCATCCGGTGGCAAACTGAGGCAACCGAAGGAATCAGACCCCATTCAGGAGATCCGCCGCCATGACCCAGCCGTTGCCCCGGTTCCTCACCCTGGAGCAGGTCGCCGAGGAGCTCAGCACCTCCACGGCGCAGATCTACGCGCTGGTCCGGCGGGGCGAGCTGCCCGCCATCCGGCTGGGCGGGCGCGGCCAGTGGCGGGTGGAGCGGTCCCGGCTCGAGGAGTTCATCGCCCAGCTCTACGACGAGGCGCAGCAGTACGTGAAGGACAACCCGCTGACCGGCGGCGAGGACTGAGCCCGGCGCGGCCTCCGCGCACACCAAGATCGCGAGATGGGCATTGACCGATGCCTCATGCGCAAGCTACAAATGTCAAACGGAGGCAAACTCAAGCAAACTCAAGATCTAAGGTGGTGGTCCCGATGACGGCACTGGCCGTGCCTGCCGGATCCGTCCGCATCCATCGCGCGCCCCCGCTCGACCCGCCGTTCGACGACGAGCTGCGCCCCACCACCTACCGGCCGGCCCGGCCCGAGCCCCATGAGGTCATCCCGCCGGCGGCCGTCGCCGGAGCCTCACCCGAGTGCCACACCGCGGCCCTGCGCTTCCTGAACCTGTGCCTGGAGCTGTTCAACGGCTTCCGCTCCCCCGGCCAGCTGCGCCCGCTGCTGCGCGTCACCGAGGCCAACACCGTGCTCGACGAGCTGTCCCGCAGCCTGCGCCGGTTGGCCGCGCTCCGGCAGGCCGTGCCCTCGGGCACCCCGCGCCGCCCCGTCCGCCGCCGCCAGCTGAGAACCTGCGAACCCCGCCCAGGCGTCGCCGAGGTCGCCGCCGTGCTCAGCGACGGCCGCACCACCTGGTCGGTGGCATACCGCCTGGAACGCGACACGTCGACCTGGCGCTGCACCGCCCTCCTGGTGCTCCTCTGACCCCGGGGCGGGCGGCTGCACCCATCGATCCGCGCCGCCCGCCCTGGGCTCCATACGACGAAGGACCGACCTCCGGCCGGTCCTTCGTCGTATGGAGCTGAACAGTGCCGCTTAGGCGGCGCCGTGGCAGCGCTTGTACTTCTTGCCCGAGCCGCAGGGGCAGGGGCTGTTGCGGGAGGCCGGAGCAGCGACCGCGCCGCGGCCACCGCTGCGCGGGGACGGCTTGCGGCCGCCGTCGCCGTTGCCGATGCCGAGCGCCGGAGCCTGCTGCACCTGCGGCGAGCCCGCGCCCGCCGCGCCGTCGATCGTCGGCGACGTGTACTGCACGCGCTGCGGCTGCTGCCGCTGGCCCAGGCCCTTGGCCCGGACCTCGACGTGCGACTCGCCGTCGGGCAGCGGCACCCCGGGCGAGGACGGCTCGGCCGGCGCCTGCTCGACCTGGACCTCCAGGTTGAACAGGAAGCCGACGGCCTCCTCCTTGATGCCCTCCATCATCTGGGCGAACATGTCGAAGCCCTCGCGCTGGTACTCGACCAGCGGGTCGCGCTGGGCGTACGCGCGCAGGCCGACACCCTCCTGGAGGTAGTCCATCTCGTAGAGGTGCTCGCGCCACTTGCGGTCGATGACGGCCAGCAGCACCTGACGCTCCAGCTCGCGCATCGCCTCCGGGCCGAGCTGCTCCTCGCGGCGGTCGTACGCGTCGTGCGCGTCCTGCTTCATCCGCTGGACGAGGAAGTCGTGGTCGAAGGTGGTGCGCTCGGCACCGGCCTCCTCCTCCAGGTCCTCCAGCGTGATGGTGACCGGGTACAGCTGCTTGAGGTTGGTCCACAGCTGGTCGAGGTCCCAGTCCTCGGCGTACTCCTTGCCGGTGCCGACGGTGCCGCCGGTGACGTACGCCGCGACCACGTCGTCGATCATCGAGTCGACCTGGTCGTGCAGGTCCTCGCCGTCGAGCACGCGCTTGCGCTCGGCGTAGACCACCTGGCGCTGCTTGTTCATGACCTCGTCGTACTTGAGCACGTTCTTGCGGATCTCGGCGTTCTGCGCCTCGATCTGCGTCTGCGCGCCCCGGATCTGGCGGGTCACCATCTTCGACTCGATCGGCACGTCGTCCGGGATGTTGAAGCGCTCCATGACCGCCTCGACCGCGCCGGAGCGGAACCGCCGCATCAGGTCGTCCTGCAGCGACAGGTAGAACCGCGACTCGCCCGGGTCACCCTGCCGGCCGGCGCGACCCCTCAGCTGGTTGTCGATGCGGCGGGACTCGTGCCGCTCGGTGCCCAGCACGTACAGGCCGCCCGCGCCGGTGACCTCCTCGGCCTCGGCCGCGCAGGCCTCCTCCCAGGTCGGGAGGATCTCCTCGAGCGCCTTGTAGTAGTCGTCGCCGTGCTCCTCCTCGGTGATCCCCCGCTGGCGCAGCTCCGCCGCGGCGAGGAATTCGGCGTTGCCGCCGAGCAGGATGTCCGTGCCACGACCGGCCATGTTGGTGGCCACCGTGACGCCGCCCTTGCGGCCGGCCTGCGCGATGATCTCCGCCTCGCGGGCGTGGTACTTCGCGTTGAGGACCGCGTGCGGGATGCCCTTACGGCGCAGCAGCTGCGACAGGATCTCGGAGTTCTCCACCGAGACCGTGCCGACCAGCACCGGCTGCCCGGTGGCGTGGCGCTCGGCGATGTCCTCGACGACCGCCTGGAACTTCGCCTTCTCGGTCTTGTAGATGACGTCCGACTTGTCCTGGCGGACCATCGGGCGGTGCGTCGGGATGGTCACCACACCGACGTTGTAGACCTTGTTGAACTCGCCCGCCTCGGTCTGCGCCGTGCCGGTCATGCCGGACAGCTTCTCGTACATGCGGAAGTAGTTCTGCAGGGTGACCGTCGCCAGGGTCTGGTTCTCCTGCTTGATCTCGACGCCTTCCTTGGCCTCGATCGCCTGGTGCATGCCCTCGTTGTAGCGGCGGCCGTGCAGGATGCGGCCGGTGAACTCGTCGACGATCAGGACCTCGCCGTCGGAGACGATGTAGTCCTTGTCCCGCTTGAACAGCTCCTTGGCCTTGATGGCGTTGTTCAGGTAGCCGACCAGCGGGGTGTTCACCGACTCGTACAGGTTGTCGATGCCCAGGCGGTCCTCGACCCGCGAGACGCCGCGCTCGGTGACGGCGACGGTGCGCTTGGACTCGTCGACCTCGTAGTCGCCGGAACCGTCCTTGCCGCGCTCCAGGCGGGCCACCACCGCGGAGAACTCGCCGTACCACCGCTGCGACTGCTCGGCCGGGCCGGAGATGATCAGCGGCGTGCGGGCCTCGTCGATGAGGATCGAGTCGACCTCGTCGACGATCGCGAAGCCGTGGCCGCGCTGCACCATGTCCGCGGCCGACCAGGCCATGTTGTCGCGCAGGTAGTCGAAGCCGAACTCGTTGTTCGTGCCGTAGGTGATGTCGCAGTCGTAGGCCGCGCGGTGCTCGTCGGCCGGGCGGTTGGGCAGCACCGTCCCGACGGTCAGGCCGAGGAAGCGGTGCACCCGCCCCATCCACTCGGCGTCACGCTGGGCCAGGTAGTCGTTGACCGTGATGACGTGCACGCCCTTGCCGGCCAGCGCGTTGAGGTAGGCCGGCAGGGTCGACACGAGGGTCTTGCCCTCACCGGTCTTCATCTCGGCGATGTTGCCGAAGTGCAGGGCCGCGCCGCCCATGATCTGCACGTCGTAGTGCCGCTTGTGCAGCACCCGCTTGGCGGCCTCACGCACCGTGGCGAACGCCTCGGGGAGCAGGTCGTCCAGGGTCTCCCCGTCGGCGAGACGCTCACGGTACTGGTCGGTCAGTGCCCGCAGCTCGGCATCGCTGAGATCGACGTAGTTCTCCTCGATGGAGTTGACGGCGTCGGCGATGGCCTTGAGCCGGCGGAGCATCCGCCCCTCACCGGCACGGAGGATCTTCTCGAAAATCGACACGGGTGTTCATCGCTCCCTAGACAGTCTGCCGACCCATCGTAGGCGCATCGCACGGCGAATCGTCACCCCCGGGGAAGCGAACCGGCAGAATCGGGCACGAAGTTACAAACCTTCGAGCCGTCGTCCGGCCGTACGGAGTCGTTCGCGGGCGCCCGGGTCCGGCCGCCGGGGAGACGGCCGCCACGGCGTCGCACGCCGCGCCGGCCGCCCCCGTACCCCCTGACGCCGGGCCGGGCCGCTCCGCTCACGGGCACCATGGTGGCCACCCCTGCGGCCGCCGCGCTGCCGCTATGCTGCCGACTGCTGCGCTCCGGCTGCCGTGATCACGTCAGGCCAGGTCAGCGCCGCGCGGGCAGGTGCCCCTGCCTGCGGTCGCCCGCGCCAGCCGACAGGAGGACCGTGACCGACCGACCGCTGCGCTTCGAACTGCTGGGCCCGCTGCGGGCGTGGCACGGCAGCACGGAACTCGATTTGGGGCCCGGCAAGCAGCGGGCGGTGCTGGCCATGCTGGTGCTGCATGCCAACCGGCCGGTCGCCCCCGCCGCCATCATCGACGCGGTCTGGCAGTCCGAGCCGCCGGAGAACGGCCCGAACGTGGTGCAGAAGTACGTCGCGGGCCTGCGCCGCGCGCTGGACCCCGAGCACTCGCCGCGCAACCCGGGCCGCCTGATCACGCTGACCCCGGCCGGATACGTGCTGGCGGCGGCCGAGGGCAGCCTCGACACGGACGTCTTCGCCCGGCAGGTGGCCCACGCGCACGGGCTGCGCGCCGAGCGGCGGCTGCTCGAGGCGGTGGCGGTGCTCCGCGAGGCCACCGCGCTGTGGCGGGCCGAGCCGCTGGGCGGCCTGCCCGGACCGGCGTTCGACGCGGCCCGCGAGCGGATGCTGGAGAGCCGCGCCGCCGCGCTGGAGACCATGGTCGAGCTGGAACTCGAACTGGGCCGGCACGTGGACGCCGCGACCCGGCTGGTGGAGCTGGTCGCCGAGTTCCCGCTCCGGGAAGGGCTGCGCCACCTGCTGATCCTCGCGCTCTACCGGTGCGGCCGGCAGGCGGAGGCGCTGGCCGCGTACCGCGACGCCCGCGCGCTGCTCGCCGAGGAGTTCGGGGTGGAGCCCGGCGAGCGGCTGCAGCAGCTGCACCGGGCCATCCTGCAGGGCGACCCGGCGCTGCTGCTCCCCGCGGTCACGCCCGCGGGCCACCCGCCCGCCGGAGCGCCGGTGCCCGGCCCGCGCCCCGGGCCGCCCGCCGGCTTCCCGCCGCCGCCCTATCCGCAGCCGCTCCCGCCCGGCCACGTCGGCCCGCCGGCGAGCGGCTGGACGCCGTACGGCATGCCGCTGTGGGCGCCGTACCCGGTTCCCGTGCGCGCACCGGACGCGGACTCGGCCGGGGTCAAGCGCATCGTGCTCACCGTGGTGGGTGCGGCGGGGCCGTTGCTCACCTGCGGCTTCGCCGCCTTCGCGGTGATGGGCTTCTTCGCCGCGTACCGGCGCAGCTGGCGGATCGGGCTGTCCGCCGCCGGCTACCTGATCCTGGCCGTGGTCGCGTGGATGGCCGGGGACCCCAACACCGAGCAGGTCACCATCGGTGACGACGTCTCGATCATGGCGGTGCTGGTGATGTGGGTCGGCGGCGTCGCGCAGGGCCTCTTCCTCGGCCTGGACAAGCCGCTCCACCGGCCCGCGGCCGCCACCGTGCAGGCCATCGAGCTGCGGGTGCGCCGCGAGCAGGCGCGCCGGCTGCTCGCCCAGCACCCCGACATCGCCCGGCGGCTGCACATCGGCCGGCCCGACCTGGCGCCCGCCTTCGACGACGGCGGCCTCGTCGACGTGAACGGCGTGCCCGCCGAGGTGCTGGCCCGCGTGCCCGGGATCAGCCTGGAGCAGGCCCGGCGCATCGTCGACCACCGCACCGCGGCCGGCCCGCTGCTGACCGTCGACCAGCTCGTCGACCACCGGCTGCTGCCCCGCCAGCTCGTCGACGAGCAGCGGGACGTGCTGGTCGCGCTGACCTGAGCGGGGAATCTCCGATGCCGGGACGCGGACCGGTGTGCCAGGGTGGGGCCATGACCGACCTGTACGACAACCCCCAACCGGTCCTGCGCACCGTCACCGACAAGGGCGCCCCGCTGACGCTGCGGCCCGCCCGGCTCGGCGACACGCCGGGCATCCTGGCCGCCTGCCTCGACGAGGAGACGCTGCGCTGGACCACCGTTCCGCTCGGCTACGACCACGAGAAGGCGGTCGGTTTCGTGACCGGCTACGCCCCCGGCTGGTGGGACCGCCGGCAGGGCGCCGTGTTCGTGCTCGCGGACGCCGACGACGCCTACGTGGGCCAGATCGACCTGCGCGTGTCCGGCGATCCACAGGTCGCCGACGTCGGCTTCCTCACCGCGCCGGACGCCCGCGGCCACGGCTACATGAGCGCCGCGCTGCGCGCCGTCGCCGAGTGGGGCATCCGCGAGCTCGGCCTGGCCCGGGTGGAATGGAAGGCGTACGTGGGCAACGACGGCTCGCGCCGCGTGGCAGAGAAGGCCGGCTTCCGCTACGAGGGTGTCCAGCGCAGCGGCTGCTCCCACCGCGGCGAGCGCCGCGACGCGTGGACCGCGGCCATGGTCCGCGAGGACCTGGCAGACCGTGAGGACGGAGCATGACCGGCCCGCGCGAGCCGTTCATGCTGGACGGCGGGACGGTGCGGCTGCGGCCGTGGCGGCTGCGGGACGCCGAGCAGCTGCGCGCGGCCTGCGACGATCCGGTGACGGCGCACTTCATGGCGCAGATGCCCGCGCCGTACACGGCGGAGGACGCCCGCTGGTGGATCACGGAGGGGTCGCCGGAGACCTGGCGGCAGGGCGGGGCGACCTGGGCGGTGGTGGACCCGGTCACCGACGAGGTGCTGGCCGGGGCCGGGCTGAGCCACCTGCACGAGGACCGCCGCCAGGCCGAGGTCGGCTACTGGGTCGCGCCGTGGGCCCGCCGCCGGGGCGTGGCGACCGCGGCCACCCGTGCCATCACCGGCTGGGCGTTCGGCACGCTGGGCCTGCTCCGTATGGAGCTGCTCACGGCGCCGGCGAACGCCGCCAGCCAGCGGGTCGCGCTGGCGGCGGGCTTCACCCGCGAGGGCGTACGCCGTGGCGCGGCGATCCTCCGCGACGGCTCCCAGGGCGACTACGTGGCGTTCGTCCGGCTGGCGGGCGACCCGCCCGGCCCGGTGCCGCCGGGCCTGCCCGGGTTCCCGGACGGCGAGCTGACCGACGGGCGGGTGCGGCTGCGCCGGATCGCCCCGGCCGACGCCGAGGACTACTTCGCGCTGGCCGAGCTGCCGGAGGTGGCCCGCAGCAACGTCGGCGGCCCGACCACCCTGGACGGGGTACGCGAGCGCTGCGCGACCGCCGAGGCGGACTGGCTGGCCGGCACGCGGGCCACCTGCGTGATCCTGGACGCCGAGAGCGGCGCGTTCGCGGGCGAGATCGGCCTGTACTACCACGAGCGTTTCCTGCAGCAGGCGATCCTCGGCTACGCGCTGCGCCCGGAGTACCGCGGCCGGGGGTTCGCCACCGCCGCGGCCCGGCTGCTCAGCGACTGGGCGATGGAGCAGGCGGACGTGGTCCGCGTGGTCGCCGGGACGTTCCCCTACAACGAGGCCTCGCGGCGGGTGCTGGAGCGGGCCGGCTTCGAGCTGGAGGGCACGCTCAAGGCGCGGCTTCCCGGCCGCGACGGCACCCGGATCGACGACATCCAGTACGTGCGGATCGCCGGCAAGCACCGCTGACACGAAGATCGGCCTGTCCCATCCTGAGGACGGGACAGGCCGAGACCTGCCTATCGGCTGCTCACCAGGCCAGCGTCAGCAGTCCGTAGTCGTACGCCTTGCGGCGGTAGACGACGCACGGCCGTCCGCTGTCCTTGTCGTGGAACAGGTAGAAGTCGTGCCCGACCAGCTCCATCTGGTACAGGGCGTCGTCGACTGTCATCGGCTCACCGGAGAACTCCTTCTCCCGCACGATGTGCCACGGCTGGTCCTGGTCCTCCAGGGCGTCCATCGGTCCGCCCGCGCCGTTGGCGGAGCGCGCGAGCGTGGCGGTGGCGGTGCCGCCCATGGGGGGTTCGAACAGGGCCAGGTTCGCGGTGGCCTCGGCGACGGAGACCGGGGCGCGACGGCCGCGGTGCACCCGGCGGCGGTCGGCGGCCTTGCGCAGGCGGCGGTCGAGCCGCTCAACGGCCTCGTCGAGTGCGGAGTAGAAGTCGCTGGCGGCACCGGTGGCGCGGATCACGGGGCCGCGGGTGACACAGGTGATCTCGATGTGCTGGCAGGAATCAGCTTGGCGCGGGTTGCGCTCGTGGATTAGCTCGACGTCGAATTCAATGATCTTCTGGTCGTAACGCTCAACTTTTTGCAGCTTGTCGGCCACATGAACCCGGAAATGATCCGGAACTTCGACATTACGACCCTTGACCTCGATGTCCACGCCTGACCTCCCACGGTCTGTCCGAGTGCGGAACACCCCGGCAACTGGTGTCCGGGGCGCACTTCTGTAAGCCCCTTCCGACGCTCTCGTTCACCGCTGAGCGGTGACCTCCATCAGGTGGTTGGCTTCTGACGCTAGCCGCTTGTCAGCCACTCGTCATCCCTTGTACCAAGACTGTTTTGACGAGATTCGCCCTTTCGGTACCTGGCGTCACGGAGCCGTCACCCAGCATCGATCAAGCCATTATCCGAAGATTACGGCCATATTGCGCGGTGCGGCAGGTACCGGCGTGTCGCGGCCAGCGTCACACACCCGTCGACCCGGACGCCCGCGTCCGCGAGCAGCGAAGATGCGGCGGCCAGGGTCGCCCCGGTGGTCACGATGTCGTCCAACAGCACCGTCACGGACCCGGGCGCGGCCTGCCTCGCCCGCTCCAGCGCCCCGCGCCGCAACACGAACGCCCCCGACGCGCCGGCCGCCCGCTCGGCCGACGACAGGTGCGCCGAATCGGCCTTCGGCAGGGCGCGCAGCGGCGCGGCCAGCCCCGCCCGCCGACCCGCCTCCCGCAGCCGCTCGGCCGCGCACCGGGCCAGCGCCCGCATGTGGTCCCCGTGCCGGGCGCGGGCCGCCTCGGCCGTGTCGGGCACGTAGAGCAGCAGCAGCGGGCGATCCGGGGCGGCGGACGCGGCGACCGCCTCGGCCAGCAGCGCCCCCAGGGGCCGGGCCAGCCGGTGCCGGCCGCGCTCCTTGAACGCGAGGATCAGCTCCCGCAGCCGCCCGTCGTACGCACCCAGCGCCACGCAGGCGGGCAGCCCCGCCGGGGCCGGATCGGGGCGGGTCGGTGCCGCACGCAGCGACTCGACCGCGCGGGCGCAGTCGGCACAGACCTCATGGCGCAAGGTCTGCCCGGACCCGCCGCAACCGGCGCAGGACGCGGGCAGCACGAGATCGGCCAGTGCCTGCCAGAGCGCCCCGACCGGCACGGCTCAGCCCTCGTAGCAGGCGGCCGACGCGACGACTTCCGGCTTGGGTTCCGGCGAACCCGACACGGCCGGCGAGGGCGTGCCGGTCGGCTCCGGCACTGGGGGCAGCACGAGACCCCCGTTGAGCGACAGCAGCGTGTCGTCCTCGAACGCCTGGTGGGCCTCGCCGTTGACGTCGAGGAGCACTTTGCCTGTCCGCGCCGGCTGCCGGGCGTCCACCACGTACCCGACGAGGTTGGAGACCTCGGCCTTGACGTTGGTGGTGATGACGTCTTCCATCACGCCGTCCACGGAGACGTGGGCGAGCTGGACCTTGACGTCCGGTCCGGCGCTGGCCACGACGAGGGTGTCCTCCCGCAGGAAGCCGACGCCGCGCAGTGCGGGCAGGCTCGTGTACAGCTCGCGCGGTTCGCCGATCACGAACGAGCCCAGCGCGTTCTCCTGCCGCAGCAGCGGGGCGATGGACAGCTTGTTGCCACTCACCAGGGCGATCCGCCGGCCGTCCGGCGCGACGGCGACAGCGGTGATGGCCCCCTTGACCGAGGAACTGTCGACCTGGACCGCCTTGCGATCCCCGACCTTGACCGCCCACAGGCGACCGTTGCCGAGCACCATCACGACCTCCGCAGACCGGTCCAGCCAGAAAGGCATGCCGAGGGACGGGTTCTTCAGGTCGCCGAAATCGACCTCGTGCAGCTCGCTGTCGCGACGGCCGACCCACAGCCCTTCCCGGCCCTTGGCGTCGACGCGCACGAGCGCGAACGCCGCTTCGCGCGCGGCCACACCAGCCGACTTCACCCTGTTGTTGGACTCGGCGGCCAGCGGCAGCTGGCCCTTGTCATCCGGGCTGCTGACACGCCGGAGCACACCGGTGGCACGTTCCACCGCGTACCGGCCCGGCTCCCGGATCTCGCCGGTGCCCGCAGCCCGGTTGGCCGCCAGGAAGTTGCCCGACGTCGGATAGACCCGGGACTCGACCCGCAGCTCCAACTGGCCCTTGGGCAGCAGCGTCCAGTAGAGCTGGGCCGCGAGCGAGTCCCGCACGTCACCCTCGCCCATGTCGGCGATACCGGCGAGGCTGACAACCGTCTTCTGGTCGTCCGTGACGATGTTGTTCAAGCGCCTGGTGCCGCTCGGCAGACCGTTGACCTTTATCGCGGGGGCGAGCCAGGGCGACGGGCCTTTCAGCAGCCAGTCGAGCAGCCGGTTGTCCCGCTGCTCCAGTGCCTTCGGCACGTAGCGCAGGTCCGGCACCAGCGAGGTGCCGTCCTTGTTCCAGAAGTAGATCGGCACCTGGTCGTAGTACCGCTTCAGACCATCCCTCGACAGGAGGAGTTCGCTCGGCAGCCTGGACGGCTGGCCGGTGATGAACAGACCCAGCGAGCCGACCTGCTCCACCTTGAACGTGAGCTTCGTCTGGCCGCTGCGCGGTTCGATACGGCCGTCGACGGTGAGCACGCCGAGGTAACGGACCTTCACCTCGACGGTGTGCTCAATGGAGTTCTCCGTCGGCTCCTCGGCCCAGTCGACGAGGGTCAGTTCGCCGTCACCGCTCGGCTTCCAGTCATCGCGCAGGTTCGGAGCCAGGTAGCTGCGCACGACGTTGCTCATGATGTCCTCGTGGGAGGCGGGCAGGCCGTGATCACCGGCTGCCGACTCGAGGAAGTTCTTGACGAGCTGGCTCGGGTTCGTCACGTTGACGTCGCGCGGCCGCGGACCCGACTTCCCCGAAGGCGCCTGCCCGGGAGCCGCCGTCGGGCCGGCGCCGTCGCGTACCACGCCGCTGTCGATCCCGATGCCGCAGCCGGCGACGGCGAGCCCGGCGAACGCCGCCACCAGTACACGCGTCAGCCAGCTCCTACCCGCCGCGCGGGCTCGTCCGGTCCGCTTGCTCATGCCCGCTCCTCGTCACGCCGATCGGCGGCCCCGACCCGCACGACCGGCCTGGCCCGCGTCACGCCGACACCCCCGGTTGCTCCACGCGCTGACGCACCACCACCGGCTCGACCGGGATCAGCGGCAGCGGCGAGCCCGCCAGCCGGCCCCCGGCCCGGACCGGCAGCGTGAGCCGGAACTGAGCGCCGTTGCCCGGCGCGCCCCACGCCTCCAGCCAGCCGCCGTGCAGCCGGGCGTCCTCCAGGCTGATCGACAGCCCGAGTCCCGTGCCGCCGGTCTGCCGGGCGCGGGACGGGTCGGCCCGCCAGAACCGGTTGAACACCAGCTTCTCCTCGCCCGGCTTCAGGCCCACCCCGTGGTCCCGCACGGTGACGGCGACCGCACGCGCGTCCATGCCCAGAGTGATCGTCACCGGCTGCCCCTCGCCGTGGTCGACCGCGTTGCCCACCAGGTTGCGCAGAATCCGCTCCACCCGGCGCGGGTCGATCTCGGCGATGATCGGGGGATCCGGCGAGACCAGCTCCAGGCTCACCCCGACCCGCTCGGCCACGGATTCCAGCCGCTCGGTCACCCGGCGCACGACGGTGACCAGGTCGGTCGGCTCGGAGTCCAGCATCGCGAATCCGGCGTCGAACCGGCTGATCTCCAGCAGGTCGGTGAGCAGCTCCTCGAACCGGTCCAGCTCCGCCTGCAGCAGCTCGGCGCTGCGCGCCGAGGCCGGGTCGAAGTCCTCGCGCTGGGAGTAGAGCAGGTCGGCGGCCATCCGCACGGTGGTCAGCGGGGTACGCAGCTCGTGGGAGACATCCGAGGTGAACCGCCGCTGCAGGCGCGACATCTCCTCCAGCCGTACGATCTGGCGCTGCAGGTTGGCCGCCATCTGGTTGAACGCGTCGGCGAGCAGCGCCATCTCGTCCTCGCCCTTGACGACCATCCGCTGGTCGAGCAGGCCGGCGGACAGGCGCTGGGCGGTGCGGGCCGCCACCCGTACCGGGCTGACCGTCGCCCGGGTCACCAGTGCGGTGACCATGCCGAGCAGCAGCACCAGCGCGACGCCGACGAAACTCACCGTCGACTGGATGTCTCCGGCGACCTCTACCTCGGTGTCCACGGGGAAGAGGTAGTAGAGCTCGACCGAGCCGCCCGACAGCTTCGGCGCGGGCACCGGGGAGCCGTAGACGAGGTAGGTACGGGTCCTGCCGTGTCCGGTGGCCGCGTCGCCCAGATTCGCCGAGACGTACTGGTGGTAGTAGTCAGGGGTGTTCCGGACCGACTCCTTCAGCTCCTGGGTGATCACCTGGCTGAGGTCCGGGCCCTGCGGCCAGGACAACCCCTCGCTGCCACCGGGCACGTTCGAGGTGAGCTCCTTGCTGAACTGCATCGATACCACGACGCTGCCCTGGCCGGGGCCCGCCAGGGTGCCCAGCAGCCCGGTCACCTGGCGCGGCATGTCCGGGCTCTCCGCGCTCGGAATGGTTCCGAGCTGTTCGGTGGCGTCCTGGACACCCTTGAGGAACTGGCTCTCGGCGTCCTCTTCCGCCCCGCTCAGCAGGCTCTTGGTGCTGCTGTCGGCGATCAGGTAGCCGAAGCCGCCGACCAGCACGCTGGAGCAGAGCAGGGTGATGGTGACCATGCGCAGCTGCAGCGAGCGCCGCCAGATCCGCCGGGCCTGGCGGACTCCCGGGGCCAGCCGCCGCGCCGCGGGGCGCAGTGCGGGAACCCGGGCCGTCCGCTTCACCAGCCGCTTGAGCGCCGCATTCGCCTGAGCGGCGCGTCCGGGCACGCCCAAGGGCTGCCCGCCGGCTCCCGCCTCGCGGGGTTCGGGCAGCTCAACAGGGGTGGGGGTGGGGGTGGTCACGGTCGGACAAGGTTAGCTGGTGCCGGCTTTGTAGCCCACGCCGCGCACGGTCAAGATGATCTCCGGGCGCTCGGGATCGGGTTCGATCTTGGCGCGGAGCCGCTGCACGTGCACGTTCACCAGGCGGGTGTCCGCCGAGTGGCGGTAGCCCCACACCTGCTCCAGCAGCACCTCGCGGGTGAACACCTGGCGCGGCTTGCGGGCCAGCGCCACCAGCAGGTCGAACTCCAGCGGGGTCAGCTTCACCTCGGCCCCGTTGCGGGTCACCGTGTGCGCCGGCACGTCGATGATGATCTGGTTGTCCGGCGGCCCGATGGTCAGCAGCTCGGGCGTGACGTCCTCGCCCCGGCGCAGCCGGGCCCGCACCCGGGCCACCAGCTCCTTGGGCTTGAACGGCTTGACCACGTAGTCGTCGGCCCCGGACTCCAGGCCCAGCACCACGTCGACGGTGTCGCTCTTGGCGGTCAGCATCACGATCGGCACGCCGGACTCGGCCCGGATGGCACGGCAGACGTCCAGCCCGCTCATGCCGGGCAGCATCAGGTCCAGCAGCACCACGTCGGGGCGCGCCTCACGGAACGCGGCCAGGGCCCGCTCGCCGTCGGCGACGAACGCGGGCACGAACCCCTCGCTGCGCAGGACGATGCCGAGCATCTCGGCGAGCGCGGGATCGTCGTCCACCACCAGGACACGGGCCCTCATGCGGTAAACCTCGGCGTCATCGGCTCGCTCATGCCGTCCAATATCCCATCCCACCCGCCGAGACACGAACCCGCTTCACCGATCTCGTCCGATCGGCCAGGGTAGGGGCCACGTATGTGGCCACGCCGTGCCAGGATGGCGGCGGCCTCCGCCACCCCCGGAACATGGTCCCGTCCCCGCCGCGCTCCCGCGCCGTGCGAGGGACTCCCCCACGGTCCGCCGACACCCCCCGGAGCGACGATTGGAACGCGCCGCGCCCTCGGCCGCGCGCCGGCTGCCGCGTGACGAAGCGCTGCCGCTGCGCCCGCTCACCCTGGGCGAGCTGCTGGACACCGCTTCCGAGCTGGTCCGCCGCCGCGCCGCCGCGCTGCTGGTCACCGCCGCGGTGCTCGCCCTGCTGGAGCAGGCGGTGCTGGTGCCCGGCCGGCTGAGCCTGGACCTCCGCCTCAGCGAGGGCGTACCCGACCTCAGCGGCGGCTACTGGCTGCTGCTGGCGGCCGGTGCGGGCCTGGAGGCTCTGATCATCGCCTGGCTCGGCGCGCCGGCGGGCCGGGCCGCGGTCGCCGCCGTCACCGGCAGGCCCGTGCCCCGGGCCCCGTGGCGCGACCGGCGGCGGCAGGGCGCGGCGATCGCGCTGGTGGGCCTGGTCGCGGCGGTGCCCGCGGCGCTCGGGGCGTTCCTCGGCCCGGTGTGGCTGCTCGGGTACCCGCTGTTCGGGCTGGCGGCGGTCGCGGTGACGATCGAGCGGCGCGGGCCGTTCGGCGCGCTCAAGCGCGGGGCCGGGCTGGCCTTCCGCGGCGGCATGCGCGGGGCCGCGGTCCGGATCATCGGGTACGCCTCCTGGCTGCTCATCCGCTTCGCCTTCTACCTCGGCCTGCTGGCCGGGCTGAAATACCTGCCGCTGTCCGCCGAGGCGGCGGAGTGGCTGGTGGTGCCGCTGATCGTCGCGGCCAACACGCTGGCGTACGCCAGCCTGGCGGCGCTGGACGCCGCGCTGCTGATCGAGTCGCGGGTCCGGCAGGAGGGCCTCGACCTGTGGCTGACCGGAGCGGCCCGGCACCGCGAGCCCGGTCCCGAGATGCTGGCGGCCCGCTGATGCGCTGGTGGAACGAAACTGTCGCGGTCTTCGACGACGTCGTCCCGTTCGGGCTGGCGGCGCCGCTGCTCCTGCTGCTCGCGGCCATCGTCGCGGTGCTGTGGTTCAGCTACCCGGGCTGGCTGCCCAGCCGCTGGCGCATGCGCCGGGCGAAGCGGTCCGACGAGCCGGTGTCGTACACCGAGCAGGCCGACGACCGGCCCGACCCGGATGAGGACGAGCCCGGGGTGGAGGAGCTGCCCGCGCTCGCGCCGGAGGTCTACCTGTCCCAGGCCGACCGCTACGCGGCCGAGGGCCGCTGGGCCGAGGCCGTACGCGAGCGCCTGCGGGCCATCGTGCGGGAGCTGGTCGACCGGGGCGTCGTCGAGCACGTGCCCGGCTGGACGGTGACGGAGCTGGCGCGCGCCGCCGGCCAGGCCCGCCCCGAGCTGGGGCCCGCCCTGCAGAGCGCGTCCGGCGTCTTCTCCGGCATCTGGTACGCCCAGCGCCCGGCGACCGCCGGGGACGACGAGCAGATGCGGGGCCACCTGGCCACCGTGAACGCACTGGTGCGAGGTGGACGATGACCGCTCGGGTGCGACGCCGCCGCTGGCGGCTGGTGCTGCCGTTCCTGCCGGTGCTGGCGCTGCTCGGGTTCTCGGTGATCGCGCACGGGATCGAGGAGCCGTCGCCGTCCGATCCGGCGTACCTGTCGCCGGCCGGCAGCGGCCCCGACGGCGCGGCCGGGCTGGCCGAGCAGCTGCGCGCCCGGGGCGTGACGATCCACCGGGTCGCCGGCAGCGACGCGGCCCTGGACGCGGTGGAGGCCGCCGGTGGCGACGCGACGCTGTTCGTGCCCACCCCGGGCTACCCGTACCGGGGCCAGCTGAGCCGGCTGTCCCTGCTGCCCGACCGGACCCGCGTGGTGCTGGTGGAGCCGGACGACAGCGAGACCAGGCAGGCCGTCGACGCGCTCGGCGCGACCCGGCGGCGCTGGGCGACCGGCGTGACCGGCCGCGGCGCGGGCTGCCGGCTGACCGACGCCGGGCCGGCCGCCGTGGTGCGGACCCGCTACGGGCAGTGGGAGGGATCGGACGCCACGGTCGAGAGCTGCTACGGCGGCGCCGTGGTCCGGGTCGTCGAGTACGGCAAGGAGTTCGTGCTCGTCGGCAGCGCCGACCCGTTCCGGTCGGTCCGGGCCGGTGAGCACGACAACGCCGGGCTCGCGGTGGACCTGCTCAGCGCGAAGAGCACCCTGGTCTGGCTCGACCTGCACGAGCGGGAGGCGGTCCCGCCGCGGCCGCCGCGGCCGCGAGCCGAGGTGAGCCCCCGGCCGGAAGCCGAGCAGCCGGAGCGGAGCGAGGGACCCAGCCCGTTCCCGGACTGGCTGTTCTGGGTGGTGGTGACGCTGCTGGCGGCGACGCTGGCGATCGTGCTGGCGCGCGGCCGCCGGCTGGGCCCGCCCGTGCCGGAGGCGCTGCCGGTCGAGGTGCCGGCCGCCGAGACCGCGGCCGGGCGGGGCCGGCTCTACCGGAAGGTCCGGGCCCGCGGCCCGGCGCTGGAGACGCTCCGGGCGGCCGCCCGGCGCAGGCTGGCCGTGGCGCTGGGCCTGCCCGCCACGGCGGAACGCGACACCCTGCTGCCGGCGCTGCAGGCGCGCACCGGCGAGCAGCCGCACCGCCTCGGCGAGATCCTCTACGGGCCGCCGCCGGAGACGGACGAGCAGCTGCACACCCGCGCCGTGGAGCTGCGGGACCTGGTCGAATACGTGACCGCACGACCTGTCGAAGAAGGAGAGCACCGGTGACCGAGCCGTTGACGACCGAGTACGCCGAACCCGCCCGCGAGGCGCTCGGCCGGCTGCGCGCGGAGGTGGCCAAGGCGGTGGTCGGCCAGGACGGCGTCGTCGCCGGGCTGGTCATCGCCCTGCTGTGCCGCGGGCACGTGCTGCTGGAGGGCCCGCCCGGGGTCGCCAAGACGCTGCTGGTCCGCAGCCTCGGCGCGGCCCTGGACCTGGAGATGAAGCGCATCCAGTTCACCCCGGACCTGATGCCCGGTGACGTGACCGGCTCGGTGATCTACGACCCGCGCAGCGCGGAGTTCCAGTTCCGGCCCGGCCCGGTCTTCACCAACCTGCTGCTCGCCGACGAGATCAACCGGACGCCGCCGAAGACCCAGTCCTCGCTGCTGGAGGTCATGGAGGAGCGCCAGGTCTCCGCGGACGGGGTGACCCGGGCGCTGCCCGAGCCGTTCCTGGTCGCCGCGACGCAGAACCCGATCGAGCACGAGGGCACGTACCCGCTGCCCGAGGCGCAGGTGGACCGCTTCCTGCTGAAGCTGACCGTGCCGCTGCCCGCCCGCGACGAGGAGCTGGGGGTGCTGCGCGCGCATCACGCCGGCTTCGACCCGCGCGACCTCGGCGCGGTCGGCATCAAGGCGGTCGCGGGCCGGGCGGAGCTGGCCGCGGCCCGGGAGGCGGTCGGCCGGGTCACCGTGACCGAGCCGGTGCTGGGATACATCGTGGACGTCTGCCGGGCCACCCGGGCCACCCCGTCGGTCGAGCTGGGCGCCTCGCCCCGTGGCGCGACGTCGCTGCTGGCCACCGCCAAGGCCTGGGCCTGGCTGGGCGGGCGCGACCACGTGACCCCGGACGACGTGAAGGTGATGGCCCGGCCCACGCTGCGGCACCGGCTGCGGCTGACGCCCGAGGCGGAGCTGGAGGGGGTCACCGCCGAGTCGGTCCTCGACGCCGTGCTCGCCTCCGTGCCCACCCCGCGGTAGGGCGACGTGCCCACCGCCCGTGCCGCCCTGCTGGCCGCGCTGTGCGCGCCGATCGTCGGCGTGCTGTCGGCGCTGTACGGCGTCCCGCCGTGGGCGCTGTCCGGCGTGCTGCTGGCGCTCGTCGCGGCCGCCGTGCTCGCCGACTGGGCGCTGGCCGCCGACCCGCGCCGGATCACCGTGCGGCGGGAGACCCCGGGCGCGGTGGTGCGGCTCGGCGAGGAGGTCGCCGCCGCGCTGACCGTGGCCAACCGCAGCGGCGTCGACGCGCGGCTGCTCGTGCGCGACGCCTGGGTGCCCTCGGCCGGGGCCGCGCCGTACGCCCACCCGCTGGCGCTGGCCGCAGGCGAGGCGGCGACGCTGACCACGACGCTGACCCCCACCCGGCGCGGCGACCGCTCCGCCGAGCAGGTCATCGTGCGCAGCCACGGCCCGCTCGGGCTGGCCGTGCGCCAGAGCGGCCACCGGCCGCCGTGGACGCTGCGCGTGCTGCCCCGCTTCACCTCCCGCAAGCACCTGCCGGAGAAGCTGGCCCGGCTGCGCACCGTCGAGGGCGCGACCGCGATCCGGGGCCGCGGCCAGGGCACCGAGTTCGACGTGCTCCGCGAGTACGTGCCCGGCGACGACGTGCGCTCGATCGACTGGCGGGCCACCGCCCGGCGGCGCGACGTCATGGTGCGCACCTGGCGGCCCGAGCGCTCCCGGCGCATCGTGTGCGTGCTGGACACCGGCCGCACCAGCGCGGTCCGGGTCGGCGACGAACCCCGGCTCGACGCCGCGATGGACGCCGCGCTGCTGCTGGCCGCCGTGGCGCAGGAGGCCGGCGACCAGGTCGACCTCATCGCGGCCGACCACCGGGTACGCGCGGTGGTGGCCGGCTCGCACGGCCGCGCCACCCTGCCCCGCCTGATCAACGCGGTGGCCCCGCTGCACCCCGCGATGGTGGAGACCGACTTCGAGCTGATCACCAGCGAGGTGCTGCGCCGGGAGCGCAAGCGCTCGCTGGTGGTGGTGTTCACCGCGCTGGAGCCCGGAGCACTCGGCGAGGGGCTGCTGCCGGTGCTCCCGCGGCTGGCCGCGCGGCACAAGGTGCTCATCGCCGCGGTGCACGACCCGGCCCTGAACGCGCTGGCCGCCACCCCGCTGCACGGCGCGAACGAGGTCTACGCCGCCGCGGCCGGCACCCGGGCGCTGGCCGAGCGGGAGAAGCTCAGCGGTGCCCTGGCCAGGTACGGCGTGGAGGTGCTGGACTTCCCGGCGGACACGTTCGCCGGCCAGGTCACCGACGTCTACCTCGCTTTGAAGGCCACCGGCAGGCTCTGACCGGCGGGGCCCCGGGCCGGGCCGTCGACGGCGAGCAGGAGCTCGCCCGCGCGCTCGGCGCGGCGGCCCAGCACGAAGACGTACGCCAGGAACAGGGTCCACACCACCAGGCCGATCGCGTCCCGCACGATCAGCGGCAGGAACGACGGCGTCACGAACGCCTCCAGCAGGCCCGCCACGGCGAGCACGCCGACCAGCCCGACCGCGCCGGTGATGCCCTGCCGGGCGGCCGCGGCCAGCGACTGCCCCCGGGTCAGCAGCGGTCCGGGCACGACCCACGCCCAGCCGACCCGCAGGCCGACCCCGGCCGCCACGAAGATCGCGGTCAGCTCCAGCAGGCCGTGCGGGGCGATCAGGCCGAAGAAGAGGTCACCGCGGCCGTTGTCGATCATCAGGCCGGCGACCATGCCGATGCTCAGCGCGTTCTGCCACAGGATGAACGCCACCGGCAGCAGCAGCACCCCGGCGGCCAGGCACTGCGCGGCGATCCAGGCGTTGTTGGTCCACACCAGCAGGCCGAAGTTCGGCGCGAAGTTCTCGCTGTAGTAGCTCTCGAAGTCGTGGTTCACCAGGCTGTCGATGTCCGCCTCGGACATGCCGAACGCCCTCGGCAGGGTGGGGTCCTGAATGACCCAGGCCGCCACCGCCGCGGCCACCAGCAGGAAGCACATGGCTGACGCGATCCACCAGCGGCGGGCCTGGTAGAAGGCGAGCGGCAGGTCGTGGGCCAGGAAACGGGGCACCCGCCGCCAGTCCACCGGCTGCGCCCCGGTGATCGCCGCGCGGGCCGACAGCACCAGCCGGGACAGCTCGGCCACCAGCGCCGGGTCCGGCGTGCGGCTGCGCACCACGGACAGGTGGGTGGCCACCCGCTGGTAGAGCAGCACCATCTCGTCGGCCTCGGCCGCGGTGGGCTTGCGCCGCCGGCTCAGCACCTCCAGGCGCCGCCACTCACCGCGGTGCTCGGCCACGTACGCGTCCAGGTCCACCCGTTCGTCCTCTCCCCGGTCGTCCGCCGTGCAGCCTAGCTGGGACAGTCGCGGGGCGCGGGGCTGTGATTCACTGTGCCGATGCGGCAGGGGCGGGACACGATCGAGAGCACGGCGGGGCTGGTCAGCGGCGAGGCCGTACACCTGGAGGTCCGGCTGGCCCGGGCGGGTTCGCGGGTGCCCGCCCTGATGATCGACATCGTCGCCCAGGTCGTGCTGTTCTTCGGGCTGGCCCTGGCGCTGCTGGCGTTCTTCGGCCTCACCGGGCTCGCCGACGCGGCCAGCGGCGGCGCCTCGCAGATCATCGCCCTGGTGCTGACGGCCGTGGGTTATCCGACCCTGATGCTGGTGCTGACCAGGGGCCGGTCGCTGGGCAAGCTGGCGATGGGCCTGCGCGTGGTACGCGACGACGGCGGCCCGATCACGCTGCGCCAGTCGTTCACCCGCGCGCTGGTCGGGGCGACGCTGGAGTGGCCGGGCATGCTGCTGATCGTCAACTGGGCGGTGAGCCTGGTGGTGCTGACCGGCTCGCCGCGCGGCAAGCGCCTGGCCGACGTGGTCGCGGGCACCATCGTCATCCACGACCGCACCCCGGAGGGCTGGGGCTGGATCCCGACGACCCCGCCGCCGCTGGCCCGCTGGGCGGCCACCCTCGACCTGACCGGTCTCGACGACGAGCTGGCGCTGGCGGCCCGCCACTTCCTGGCCCGCAGCCGCGGGCTGAGCGAGCCGTACCGCACCCGGCTGGGGCACGCCCTGGCCACCGAGATCGCCGCCTGCGTCACGCCCGGTCCCCCCGCGGACACCCCCGGCTGGGCCTACCTCGCCGCCGTGATCGGCGAGCGGCACAGCCGCGCGGCCCGCCGCCTGGCCCGCGACCGCGCCAGCCACGCCATGCTGTGGCCGGAGCTGTTCGCACCCACCCCGGCGCCCTCCACCGTCCCCGGTGGAACCACGCCCGGCGGCTCCGCACCGCTCATCCCCGGCCAGCCGACCGGCCCGGCCGTCGACCCGCGTTCGCTGCGGCCGGCCGCCCCGGCCTGACGGGGCAGCCTTTCCCACAGCACCCGACAGCGGTCGGCCGGCGACGGTGCCGGGTCAATCGGCTACATCTTTTTTGGTGTGGCCACATCAAAAAAGATGTAGCCGCCCACCGCGATACCTTGCTGAGCCCAGGTCAGGCGAACAGCGCCCGGCCCCAGTGGTCGCCGTCGCCGGTGACACCGGGCGGGCAGGCCCACAGGCCGCTGGAGACGTGCCGGATGTACTCGTTGAGGATGTCGGCGCGGGCCAGGCTGCGCTGCACGGGCACGAACTGCTTGCGCGGGTCGCGCTGGTACGCGATGAAGAACAGCCCCGCGTCGAGCCGGCCCAGGTTGTCGGACCCGTCGACGAAGTTGTAACCCCGGCGCAGCAGGTGCGCGCCGTTGTTGAAGTCCGGGTGCGCCAGCCGGATGTGCGCCTCCTTGGCGATGGCCGGCTGGCCGTCGGGGCCCTTGGCGTCGAAGTCCGGCTCGTCGAACTCCTTGGCCCGGCCCAGCGGCGCGCCCTCGCCCTTGTCCCGGCCGAAGATCGCCTCCTGCTCGGCGAGCGGGGTGCGGTCCCAGGTCTCGACGGTCATCCGGATGCGCCGGGTGACCAGGTAGCTGCCCCCCGCCATCCACGCCGCGCCGTCCTCGGCCCGCGCCCACAGCTGCTCGCGCAGCAGGTCGGTGTCCTCCAGCTTCATGTTGCGGGTGCCGTCCTTGAAGCCCATCAGGTTGCGGGCCGTGGTCTGCTCCCGGGAGGTGCTGGAGGTGCGCCCGAAGCCGAGCTGCGAGTAGCGGATGGAGACCACGCCGAAGCCGATCCGGGCCAGGTTGCGGATCGCGTGCACCGCCACCTGCGGATCGTTGGCGCAGGCCTGCACGCACAGGTCGCCGTCGCTGATCTCGGGGCGCAGCGCGTCGCCCGGGAAGTGCGGCAGCGCCTCCAGCGCGGCCGGCAGCCGGTCGGCGATGCCGAACCGGTCGGCGCCCGCCGCGTCGCGGAACAGGGTCCGGCCGAAGCCGATGGTGAGGGTCAGCCCGGAAGCGGGCAGCCCGAGCGCCTCGCCGGTGTCGTCCGGCGGGGCCTCGGCCTGGCCGCCGACCGCGCCGAGCAGTCCGGCGTCGCGGCCCTGGGTCATCCGGGCCGCGGCGGCGGTCCACTCGCGCAGCATCTCGACGAGCTTCGCGCGGTCCTTGGTGATCACGTCGAAAGCGGCGAAGTGCAGCCGGTCCTGCGCGGGCGTGACGATGCCCGCCTGGTGCTCGCCGTAGAACGCCACGGCGTCGCCGGGCGAGGCCGATGCGGGCGACCGCTCGTCGTCCATCATCGCCGCGCCGACGGCGGCCGCGCCGGCCACGCCCGCGATGCCGACACCGGCCGCGGTCAGGGCAACCCGTCGCGAAACCATCTGCTCCACCTCTTCTGCTGTCCGACGCCGGTCCGGCGGGCATGCCCGGTGATCGGGGGCCTGCCGGACCGGCGGACGGGTGACTACTTGGCGACGACCGCGGCGACCTTGCTGATCGGCTCGGCGAGCGCGTTGATCACGTCGCTGAGCTCCTTCAGCTCAGCCTGGGTGAGCTGGTTGTGCAGCTTCCAGCCGTCACCGGCGCGGTGCTTGCCCAGCGCGGTGTCCACGTCGGCGAACGCCTTGTCGAGCGCGGTGACGAGGTCCGGGGCGCGCTCCTCCAGGGTCGGGCGCAGCGCCTGCACGGCGGCCTTGGAGCCCTCGACGTTGGCGGCGAAGTCCCACAGGTCGGTGTGCGAGTAGCGGTCCTCCTCGCCGGTGATCTTGCCGGAGGCGACCTCGTCCAGCAGCTCCTTCGCGCCGTTGGCCAGCTGCAGCGGGGACAGCTTCTCCGCGTTGGCCTTGGCGACGATCTCCTTCACGTCGACCAGCAGCTGGTCGGCGATCGGGCCGGACTTGGAGATGTCCTTCTTCTCCCACAGGTCCTGCTCCAGGCGGTGGAAACCGGTGAAGGCCATGCCCTCCTCGATCACCTCGGCCCGGCCGTCGATCTTCGGGTCCAGGTCGCCGAAGATCTCGGCCACCGGCTCGATGCGCTCCCAGTAGGTGCGGGCGATCGGGAACAGCGCCTTGGCCTTCTCGGCGTCGCCGGCCTTGACCGCGGCGACGAACTCCTCGGTCTTGGGCAGCAGCGCCGCGGTCTGGCTCTGGATGTAGCGCTGGTAGTTCGCGGTGGCCTCGGCGAGCTTCGCGTCGGCGGTCAGCGGCGCGGCCGACCCGGTGACCTTGAAGGCGCCCCGGATGCCCTTGCCGATCATGCCCGGCTTGCAGGCGGTCTCGTACGTGCCGGCGGCCAGCTCGACCTTCAGCTCGCGGGTCAGGCCGGGCGCGATGTTCTCGACCTCGCCCATCACCCGGTCGCCGGCCGCGTACACGTAGAACTCGGTGACCTTGGCGCCGCCGTTGGCGATGGTGAAGGTGACCGTGCCGGCGGCGGTCTCGGCCCGGCCGACCTCGCAGGCCGTGTCGGTCGCCTTGACCGCGATCGGGCCGGTGGTGTCGCCGGGGGCGGCCGGCTCGGGGTCGGTGGTGCAGGCCGACATGCCCAGGCCGAGCACGGCGGTCGCCGTCAGCACGGAGAGCTTGCGCATGGGTGACTCCTGTGTTTCGAGGGTTTCAGCGGTCGCCGCCGGTGGCGACCGGCGCGGGAGCGGGAGCGGGGGCGGTCGGCGGCGTCGCCGGCCGGGGCGGCAGCAGGAAGAGCACGAGCACCGGCACCGCGTACGCGACCCAGGCGACGGTCTCCAGCACGGTCGGCGCGGGGGTGAAGTTGAACGTGCCGCGCAGCAGCTCGGCGTACCAGGTCGTCGGCGGCAGGGCGGTCGAGATGTCGAAGGCCAGCGTGTTCAGGCCGGGCAGCACACCCGCTTCGAGCAGGTCGTGCACGCCGTACTTGAGGATGCCCGCGGCGACCAGCACCAGCAGCACCCCGGTCCAGGTGAAGAACTTCGTCAGGTTGATCTTCAGGGCGCTGCGGTACATCAGGAAGCCGAGCGCGACCGAGGTGGCGATGCCGGCCAGGATCGCGACCACCGACCAGGTCGAGGTGGCGCCCTGCACGGTCGCGAAGAAGATCAGCGACGTCTCCAGCCCCTCCCGCGCGACGGCGAGGAAGGCGGTGACGACCACGGCGAGCGGCCCGAGCGCGATGGCGGCGTCGAGTTTGGCGCGCAGGTCACCGGAGATGGAGCGGGCGGCCCGGCGCATCCAGAAAATCATCCAGGTGACGAACACCACGGCCAGGATCGAGGTGATCGCCTCGAACAGCTCCTGGCGCTCGAACTCCAGGTGCGCGCTGGTGTACTGCAGCACCGCCGCGAAGCCCACGGACAGCGCCGCGGCCACGGCCACGCCCAGCCAGACGAAGCGCAGCCGGTCCCGGCGATCGGTCTTGACCAGGAACGCCACCAGGATGGTGACGACGAGCGTCGCCTCCAGGCCTTCCCGCAGCCCGATCAGGAACGTGGGGAGGAAGACGTTGGCGTCCATGGCACCACCTCAGTTGATAGACCAGCCTTGCCTAAGTAAGGCGAGGCGTACCTTAGCGTAGGTGTCCATCAGCTGAGAAGTCGATCCCCGTCGTTTCATTGGAGCGGGTCCAGAACATGGAAAAGGGCGCCCGAGCGGGGCGCCCTTTCCGGTGAGCAGGTGTCAGTAGCGGTAGTGGTCCGCCTTGTACGGCCCCTCGACCGCCACGCCGAGGTAGTCGGCCTGCTGCTTGGTGAGCTCGGTCAGCCGGACGCCGAGGGCGTCCAGGTGCAGCCGGGCCACCTTCTCGTCGAGCTGCTTGGACAGCGTGTAGACGCCCACCGGGTACTGGTCGAGCTTGGTGAACAGCTCGATCTGCGCGATGACCTGGTTGGTGAAGCTGTTGCTCATCACGAACGACGGGTGCCCGGTGGCGTTGCCCAGGTTGAGCAGCCGGCCCTCGGACAGCACGATGATCGAGTGGCCGTCGGCGAAGCGCCACTCGTCGACCTGCGGCTTGATGTTGATCCGCTCGACGCCGGGGATCCTGCCCAGCCCGGCCATGTCGATCTCGTTGTCGAAGTGGCCGATGTTGCCCACGATGGCCTGGTGCTTCATCCGGCTCATCTGCTCGCCGGTGATGACGTCCTTGCAGCCGGTCGCGGTGATGAAGATGTCGGCCGTGGCGACCACGTCCTCCATGGTGGCGACCTGGTAGCCGTCCATCGCCGCCTGCAGTGCGCAGATCGGGTCGATCTCGGTGACGATGACCCGGGCGCCCTGGCCGCGCAGCGACTCGGCGCAGCCCTTGCCCACGTCGCCGTAGCCGGCCACGACCGCGACCTTGCCGCCGATCAGCACGTCGGTGGCCCGGTTGATGCCGTCGATGAGCGAGTGGCGGCAGCCGTACTTGTTGTCGAACTTGCTCTTGGTGACCGAGTCGTTGACGTTGATCGCCGGGAAGAGCAGCGAGCCGGTCTGCTGCATCTCGTAGAGGCGGTGCACGCCGGTGGTGGTCTCCTCGGTCACGCCCTTGATGCCGGCCGCGATGGTGGTCCAGCGCTTGGCGTCCTCGACCAGCGAGCGCTGCAGCACGCCGAGGATGATCGCGTACTCCTCGGAGTCGGCGGTCTCCGGCGACGGCACCGCGCCGGCCGCCTCGAACTCGACGCCCTTGTGCACGAGCAGGGTGGCGTCACCGCCGTCGTCGAGGATCATGTTCGGGCCCTCGCCGCCAGGCCACTGCAGGATCTGCTCGGTGCACCACCAGTACTCCTCCAGCGTCTCGCCCTTCCAGGCGAAGACCGGCACACCGGCCGGCGCGTCGGGGGAGCCCTCGGGGCCGACCGCGATGGCGGCGGCGGCGTGGTCCTGGGTGGAGAAGATGTTGCAGCTGGCCCAGCGCACCTCGGCGCCCAGCGCGACCAGCGTCTCGATCAGCACCGCGGTCTGCACGGTCATGTGCAGCGAGCCGGCGATGCGTGCCCCCGCCAGCGGCTGGGCGGCGGCGTACTCACGGCGTACCGCCATCAGGCCGGGCATCTCGTGCTCGGCGAGCTGGATCTCCTTGCGGCCGAACGCCGCGAGGGACAGATCGGCGACCTTGAAGTCGCCGGGGGCAAGGGTGCGGGCCATAGATGAACTCCCAATCGGTCGGCTGACCAGTGCGAGGTACAGCGTACTTCTCCGCGTCCCAGGGTCCGAGAACCGGCTCCACCGGAGGGTCGGCCCAGGGTCATACGTGTGGCCCGGTCTCCGGACGGACCCTCCGCCTCGAAGACCGGGCCACACTCCCCCCGGTTTGGTTCCCCCGCGCGTGGCTCGGACTGAAATGATCCCGATAACGCTGCGTGAGTAAAAGGCTACACTCCGCACTTCCACTGTCAAGCAGAACCCTCAAGTCGCGCGCGTCGCCGTGTCGCGCCGGGCCCCGGGTACACGAAAAGGCCTGCCCGGCCGAGAAATGGGGTTCATTTTCAACCAGGCAGGCCAACGTCTGTTGTGGAGCAGGGCAGCGCTCAGAGCGAGCCCAGGAACACCTCTCCGGTGCCCGAGAAGATCATCTTGCCGGCGCCCGCGGCGCCGAACGCGGCCTCGCCGCCGGTCAGCCGGGCCGAGCCCGCGCCGTCCGCGACGGTCACCGCCCCCGCCAGACACAGCGTGGTACGCGGACCCGCCGGGTCGAGCGCCGCCTCGCCGCCGTCCAGCCGGATGCGGTGCAGCCGGAAGTCGTCCACCGGCACCGACCAGGTGTCCACGCCCGGCGCGACCGGCTCCGGATCGCGCACCGGTGAGTGCAGCGGCTCGAAGCGCAGCACCCGCAGCAGCTCCGGCACGTTCACGTGTTTGGGGGTCAGCCCGCCGCGCAGCACGTTGTCGCTGGCCGCCATGATCTCGACCCCGGCCCCGCGCAGGTAGCCGTGCAGGTTGCCGGCAGGCATCCAGATGCCCTGGCCCGGGGCCAGCACCACGTGGTTGAGCAGCAGCGCGACCAGCACCCCGACGTCGCCGGGGTAGTCGTGGGCCAGCAGCCGCACCAGGCCGCGCGGGCCGCCGCCGGCCGGGCCGTCCGGCAGGTTGCCGGACGCCGCGACCGCCTGGTCGACCAGGTCGGCGCGAGCGGCCGCGGGCCAGCTGAGCAGCGCGCGCACCGCCTCCCGCAGATCGCCCACGGCCAGCGCGCCGACCACCGGCTTGAGCGCCATGACGCCGAGCGCGTCGACCAGCTCGGCCGACTCGGCCGCGGGCCGGAACCCGCAGAGCGCCTCGAACTCGGTGTACGCCACCAGCAGTTCGGGCTTGTGGTTGCCGTCGACGTAGCTGCGGTGGGCAGCCCCGCGCGGCACGCCGGCGGCGTCCTCGGCCGCGTAGCCGTCGGCCGCCTGCCGCGCGTCGGGGTGCGCCTGCAGCGAGAGCGAGCGCTCCGCCGCCAGCAGCTTGAGCAGGTACGGCAGCCGTACGCCGAAGCGGTCGAGCGCGTCGGCGCCGAGCAGGTCGCCCGGCGCCGACGCGATCACGTCGACCAGCGGAACGTCGTCCACCAGGGAGGAGCAGTCGGGATGTGCGCCGACCCACAGCTCGGCCTCGGGGCCCTCGCTGGGCACGGGCCGGCCCTGCACCCGCGCGATCACCTCGTGCGAGCCCCACGCGTAGGGCCGGATGCGGTTGTGGAGTCGGCGCACGCTCAGCCCTTCTGGTGGTAGATGTCCGGTTCGATGTAGATCAGCTTGGCGATCGGCACCGCCTCGCGGATCCTCCGCTCGGTGGCGTCGATGCCCCTGGCCACGTCGTCCGCCGTCTTGTCGTGCTTGACGGCGATCTTGGCGGCGACGAGCAGCTCCTCCGGCCCGAGGTGCATGGTGCGCATGTGGATCAGGCGCTCCACCTCGGGTCCGCTCTCGATCGCCGAGGCGATCGCCTTCACGTGCTCGTCGGTGGCCGACTCGCCGAGCAGCAGGCTCTTGGTCTCGATCGCCAGCACCACGGCGATGACGACGAGCAGGAGACCGATCATCATAGTGCCGACGGCGTCCCAGACACCGTTGCCGGTGATCAGGGTCATGCATACGCCGAACAGGGCGAAGATCAGACCCACCAGCGCGCCGAGGTCCTCCAGGAGGATCACCGGCAGCTCGGGCGCCTTGGCCCGCCGGATGAACTCCTTCCAGGAGGCCTTGCCCCGCACCGCGTTGGACTCGACGATCGCGGTCCGGAACGAGAACGACTCCAGGATGATCGCGATGACCAGCACCGTGACCGGCAGCCACTGCCAGCTGGTGATGGCTCCCTTGTCCGGCGAGGTCGTGGCCTCGTGGAACTTGTGGTACGCCTCATACAGGGCGAACAGGCCACCCACGCTGAACAGGACGATCGACACGATGAACGCGTAGATGTACCGCTCCCGGCCGAAGCCGAACGGGTGCAGCGGGGTCGCCTCGCGCTGGGCCCGGCGGCCGCCGAACAGCAGCAGCACCTGGTTGCCCGAGTCGGCGACCGAGTGGATCGCCTCCGCCAGCATCGACGACGACCCGGACAGGGCCCACGCGATGAACTTCGTGATCGCGATTCCCACGTTCGCCAGCAGCGCGGCGACGATCGCCTTGGTGCCGCCGCCCGCGCTCATGCTCGTGTCCCGGTGATGTAGTTGTTGAGCTTGCCTCGCTCGCTCACTTGCGCAACTGCTCCTTCAGCTCCGTGACGGCCGGCACCGCCATCGGATCCAGGCCATGCCCGAGGCCGAGGTAGACCGAGGCGAAGTCCGTCGCCGCGACCAGTGAGGCGAACCGCTCCAGCGCCGATCCGCCTTCGGCGGTGAGCACGTCCACCTCGATCCCGCGCCTCGCCGCGATGTCCTGCACCACCTCGGCTCGCCGGTCCGTCGTCTGCGCCGCACTGTTCTCGTCGGCGAGCCCACCGTCGCACAGCAGCACCACCCGCAGACGAGGGGGGTCGGCCGTCACGTCGTCGAGCTCCGGATCAGCGAAGATGTCCCGTTCCAGCGCGGCGAGCGCGCCGAACACGCCGTCGAGCAGACCGACCCGGCCGCGGCCGGCCTCGCCGAGCGCGTCGGTGACGACCGGGTAGCGGGCGTTGGCGGACAGCATGTCGCCGTACCGGACCGCGGCGACCGCGGCCAGCGGCGAGTCGCCCCAGATGACCGGCACCGAGCCGGCCATGTTCAGGGCCAGGGTCTTGGAGAGGTTGACGAAGGTCTCGGCGGTCGGCCGGCAGCGGTCGGCGTCCTGGTCCAGGCGCACCGCCGTCTCGGCCAGGTCCGCCTCGTTGACCTTGACCAGGCCCAGCGCACGGGCGGTGAGCAGCACCGGCACGGTCAGGCCCCACAGGTTGGCCCGCGCGGCGCCGCGCCGCGGCACCGGGATGAACGGGGCGCGGTAGCGCTCGGCCACCGACTGCAGCGGCGAACCCGGCGCGCCGATGGCGACCAGCCGCGCACCACGGCGGCCCGCCACCTCGGCCACGGCCAGCGCCTCGGGCGAGCGGCCCGACGCCGACACGGCGATCACCACGTCGGCCGCGCCGATCCAGCCCGGCACCTCCACGCTGCGGTGGGTCAGCACGGGCACGAGACAGCGCGGCCCCGCGATGGTCGTCAGGATGTCACCGGTACGCGCGGCCGTGCCCGCGCCGACCACCACGACCGCCCGGGGCCGGCCCTCGTCGGCGAGGTGGCTCAGGTCGGTCTCGGCGGTCAGCGTGGTGGCCTCGCGCACCTGCGCGCCCGCCGACGCGATCGCCCGGAGCATGCCGCCGGGATCCCGCGCGGCCAGCGCCGGCGCGTTGTCCAGCAGGGCCTCGTCGAAGAAGCGGTTGCCGCGCACACCCGCGGCGCCGTCGATCGGGCCGCCCATCACTCACCCGCCGGAGCGGTGAGCACCTCGTCGAGCAGCAGCACCGGCAGCCCGTCCCGCACCGGGTAGACCCGGCTGCAGGAGGTGCAGGTCAGCGTCTGCGCCGCGGCGTCGTGGGTCAGCGGCGCATGATCCTCCGCCGGGCAGGCGAGGACTTCGAGCAGTTGCGGGGCGAGCGACACGTAAGGCTCCTTCAGATCGCCGGCTGAGCTCCGAACACGGCGCGCCGCGACGCGCCGGGGCGCGTCGCGGGCTCACCACGTTCCGCGAAGCAGCCTACCCACGGACCAGCTTCAGTACCTCGTCGCGCAGCTCCGACATCCGCTCCGGCGTCGGCGCCTCGACGTTGAGCCGCAGCAGCGGCTCGGTGTTGGAGGCGCGCAGGTTGACCCAGCTGCCGTCGGCGAAGGCCACGGTCAGGCCGTCCAGCTCGTCCTGCTGCTCCCCGGCGAAGTGCTCGCGCACCTGCGCCAGCTTCGCGCCCTGATCGGCCACCACCGAGTTGATCTCGCCCGAGGAGGTGTACCGCTCGAACTGCGCGCCCAGCGCCGACAGCGGTCCGGACTGCTCGCCGAGCGCCGCCAGCACGTGCATGGCGGCCAGCATGCCGGTGTCGGCGCCCCAGAAGTCGCGGAAGTAGTAGTGCGCCGAGTGCTCGCCGCCGAACACCGCACCCGTGGTCGCCATCTCCGCCTTGATGAAGGAGTGGCCCACCCGCGTGCGGACCGGGGTGCCGCCGTGCTCGCGTACGATCTCCGGCACCGCCGCCGAGGTGATCAGGTTGTGGATGATCGTGGCCCCGGGGTGCTTGGCCAGCTCCCGCGTCGCGACCAGCGCCGTCACCGCCGACGGGGACACCGGCGCGCCGTCGGCGTCGACCACGAAGCAGCGGTCGGCGTCGCCGTCGAAGGCCAGGCCCAGGTCGGCCCCGTGCTCGCGCACCGCGGCCTGCAGGTCCACCAGGTTGGCTGGCTCCAGCGGGTTGGCCTCGTGGTTCGGGAACGAGCCGTCCAGCTCGAAGTACAGCGGCACGATGTCCAGCGGCAGCGGGTCCAGCACCGCGTCGCCCAGCACCGCGGGCACGGTGTACCCGCCCATGCCGTTGCCGGCGTCGACGACCACCTTCAGCGGCCGGATCCCGCGCAGGTCCACCAGCAGGCGCAGGTGCGCCGCGTAGTCGGCCAGCAGCTCCCGGGTCTCGATCTCCCCCGCCGGGGCGGGCATCTCCGCGCGCGTGTCCAGCAGCTCCTGCGCCCGCTCGCGGATCGCGGCCAGCCCGCTGGCCTGCCCGACCGGCTTGGCCCCGGCGAAGCACAGCTTGATGCCGTTGTACTGGGCCGGGTTGTGGCTAGCCGTGAACATGGCACCGGGCAGGTCGAGGATGCCGGAGGCGTAGTACAGCAGGTCGGTCGAGCCGAGACCCGCGTTGATCACGTTGATCCCCTCGGCGCGTACGCCGTCGGTGAAGGCCTTGACCAGCGACGGCCCGGAGTCGCGCATGTCGTGCGCGACCACGACGGTCCCGCGGTCCTCCCCCAGCGCCCGCAGCGTCTGCGCGAACGCCCGGCCCAGCGCACCGGCCACCGGCTCGTTCAGCTGGTCCGGCACGGTGCCGCGGACGTCGTACGCCTTGACGATCTGGGACAGGTCAGACACAACATCTCCTTAAGCCTCAGCTATCTGCTTCACCCTAACCACCGCACGTTACGTACCCGGGCCGGGCGCGCACGTATCCCGCATGAACGATCGACCAAGATCGCCCGACTTGCCGGGCACTCGTGCGTATCTTGAACAACGATTCGCACAGGTGCCTGGCAAGTCGAACGATCAACGACGGCCGTCGGACGTGCGCGCGCCCCGGGGCCGAGGCCGCCGGGGCGCGTTTCGCGATCACTGTCGGTTGTGGCCCGATCGTCAGAGTTGCAGCCCGGTGAGGACGAGGACGCGGGGGTCGGTGTAGTCGTCCATGGCGCTGCGCAGGCCCTCGCGGCCGGTGCCGGAGCCCTTCACGCCGCCGTACGGCATCTGGTCGGCCCGGAACGACGGCACGTCGCCGACGATCACGCCTCCGACCTGCAACGTCGCGTGCGCGGCGAACGCCGTCTGCAGGTTGCTGGTGAACACGCCGGCCTGCAGGCCGAAGGCCGAGTCGTTGACCGCCGCGAACGCGGCGGCGTCGGAGTCCACCGTGGAGACCACCAGCACCGGCCCGAACACCTCGTCGCAAGCGACCTTGGCATCGGCGGGCACGTCGGCCAGCACCGTCGGTGCGTAGGTGGCACCGGCGCGTGTACCCCCGGTCAGCACCTTCGCACCGGCCGCGACCGCCTCGTCGACCCAGTCCTGCACCCGCTCCGCGGCCGCCTCGCTGATCATCGGACCGACCTGGGTGTCGGCGGCCGCCGGATCCCCGGTCTTCAGCGCCTGCACAGCCGAGACCAGCATCGGCACGAACGCCGCGGCCTGGTCGCGGTGCACGATCACCCGCTGCACCGCGATACAGCTCTGCCCGGCCTGGTAGTTGCTGAACAGGGCGATGCGCTGGGCGGCCCAGGCCAGGTCGGCGTAGTCGCCGCAGACCACCGCGGCGGCGTTGCCGCCCAGTTCCAGCGTCACGTGCTTGTGCGGCACCGCGGCCTGGATCGACGCCCCGACCGGCCCGGACCCGGTGAACGACACCACCGGCAGCCGCGGGTCGGCGACCAGCGCGGCGGCCCGGTCGTTGGGCACCGGCACGACCGAGAACATGCCCGCGGGCAGCTCGGTCTCGGCCAGCAGCTCGCCGAGCAGCAGCGCGGACAGCGGGGTCGCCGGAGCGGGCTTGACGATGATCGGCGCGCCGACCGCGATCGCCGGGGCGACCTTGTGCGCGACCAGGTTCAGCGGGAAGTTGAACGGGCTGATGCCCAGCACCGGGCCCTTCGGGAAGCGCCGTACGACGGCCATGCGCCCGGCGGCGGCGGGGTCGGTGTCCAGCCGCATCAGCTCGCCGGAGAAGCGGCGCGCCTCCTCGGCGGCCCAGCGGAACGTGGAGACCGCGCGGCCCAGTTCGGCCTTGGCCCACATGAGCGGCTTGCCGTTTTCGGCGCTGATGAGCGCGGCGACCTCGTCACCCCGTTCGGCCAGCCGGCGGCTCACGTGGTCGAGGGCCGCGGCGCGCGCCGCGGCGGGCAGCCGGGCCGCGTCGGGCGCGACCTTCGCGGCGGCCGCTACCGCGTTTTCGACCTGCTCAGGCGTAGCGTTGGCGGTCTGACCGACCACGCGCCCGTCGTAGGGGTTGCGAACATCAACGAGATCATCACTGGTCTCCGGGGAACCGGCGATCCAGTACGGGGTCCGATCGGCCATACGCCCACCCTAACGCACGGAAACAGTTGCTCAAGACCCTTGCTCGACACGGATTTCGTCGCGAGGATAGCTCTATGCCACCGATGACAGAGAAACTTGCCAACTTCATCAACGGAAAGTACGTAGCTCCCGTCGACGGCGGCTACGCCGACCTCATCGACCCGTGCACCGGGGAGGTCCTCGCCCAGACGCCGGTCTCCGGCAAGCAGGACGTCGAGGACGCCATGGCCGCGGCCGCCGCCGCCTTCGAGGCCTGGCGCGACACGACGCCCAGCGAGCGCCAGAAGGCCCTGCTGAAGATCGCCGACGCGGTCGAGGCGCGCGCCGATGAGCTGGTCGCCCTGGAGAGCCGCAACACCGGCAAGCCGCTGCACCTGACCGCGAGCGAGGAGCTGCCGCCCGCGATCGACCAGATCCGCTTCTTCGCCGGGGCCGCCCGGCTGCTGGAGGGGCGCGCGGCGGGCGAGTACATGGCGAACCTGACCAGCTACGTGCGCCGCGAGCCGATCGGGGTCTGCGCGCAGGTCACGCCGTGGAACTACCCGCTGATGATGGCGGTGTGGAAGTTCGCGCCGGCGATCGCCGCGGGCAACACCGTCGTGCTCAAGCCGTCGGACACCACGCCGATGTCGACGCTGCTGCTGGCCGAGATCGCGGCCGAGTTCCTGCCCCCGGGTGTGCTCAACGTGGTCTGCGGTGACCGGGACACCGGCCGCGCCCTGGTCGCGCACCCGACCCCGGCCATGGTCTCCATCACCGGCTCCACCCGGGCCGGGTCCGAGGTCGCCGCGTCGGCCGCGCCCGCGCTCAAGCGCACCCACCTGGAGCTGGGCGGCAAGGCCCCGGTGCTGGTCTTCGACGACGCCGACATCGCCGCGGCCGCCGAGGGCATCGCGATCGCCGGGTTCTTCAACGCGGGCCAGGACTGCACCGCTGCCACCCGCGTGCTGGTCACCGAGGGAGCGTACGACGCGTTCGTCGAGGCCCTCACCGAGCAGGCCCGCAACCTCAAGACCGGCGCACCCGACGACGAGGACGTGCTCTACGGTCCGCTCAACAACGCCAACCAGCTCACCAAGGTCACCGGCTTCATCGAGCGACTGCCCGCGCACGCCCGGGTCACCACCGGCGGCGAGCGCGTCGGCGAGCAGGGCTACTACTTCGCGCCGACCGTGGTCGCCGACCTGGTCCAGGGCGACGAGATCGTCACCGACGAGGTGTTCGGCCCGGTCATCACCGTGCAGAAGGTCGCCGACGAGGCCGAGGCGCTGAGCTGTGCCAACGACTGCCGGTACGGGCTGGCCTCCAGCGTGTGGACCGCCGACCACGGGCGGGCGATGCGGCTGAGCAAGCGCCTCGACTTCGGCTGCGTGTGGATCAACACCCACATCCCGCTGGTCGCGGAGATGCCGCACGGCGGCTTCAAGCAGTCCGGGTACGGCAAGGACCTGTCCGCGTACGGCCTGGAGGACTACACCCGGGTCAAGCACGTCATGCACAACATCGGAGAATGACCTTGAGCGCGTCCTCTGAGATCCACGCCCGCCGCGTGGGCGCGGTGGCCCGCGGCGTCGGCTCGACGCTGTCCTCCTACGTGGACCGGGCGAGCGGTGGCACGCTGACCGACGTCGACGGGCGGGAGTGGATCGACTTCGCGGCCGGCATCGCCGTCACCAACGTCGGCAACAGCGCCCCCGCGGTCGTCGCGGCAGTGCGCGAGCAGGTCGAACGCTTCACCCACACCTGCTTCATGGTGACGCCGTACGAGTCGTACGTGTCGGTGTGCGAGCAGCTCAACGAGCTGACGCCGGGTGACTTCGCGAAGCGCTCGGCGCTGTTCAACTCCGGCGCCGAGGCCGTCGAGAACGCCGTGAAGATCGCCCGGTACGCCACCGGGCGGTCCGCGGTGATCGTGTTCGAGCACGGCTACCACGGCCGGACCAACCTGACCATGGCGCTGACCGCGAAGAACATGCCGTACAAGCACGGCTTCGGCCCGTTCGCGCCGGAGGTCTACCGGGCCCCGATGTCGTACCCGCTGCGCGACGGCCTGACCGGCGAGCAGGCCGCCGCCCGCGCCATCGACACGATCACGACGCAGGTCGGGGCGCAGAACGTGGCCGCGATCGTGATCGAGCCGATCCAGGGCGAGGGCGGTTTCGTGGTGCCCGCGCCCGGGTTCCTGCCCGCGCTGGCGTCCTGGGCCGCGGCGAACGGGGCGCTGTTCGTCGCCGACGAGATCCAGACCGGCTTCTGCCGCACCGGCGACTGGTTCGCCGCCACGCACGAGCAGGTCGTCCCGGATCTGATCACGACGGCCAAGGGCATCGCGGGCGGCCTGCCGCTGGCCGCGGTCACCGGCCGCGCGGAGGTCATGGACGCGGTGCACGCCGGCGGCCTCGGTGGCACGTACGGCGGCAACCCGCTCGCCTGCGCCGCCGCCCTCGCCTCGATCCAGACCATGCGCGACCTGGACCTGCCCGCGGCGGCGCGCCGCATCGGCACCGTGCTCACCGACCGCCTGTCCACCCTGGCCGACAAGTACCCGCAGATCGCCGAGGTCCGCGGCCGAGGCGCGATGATCGCCATCGAACTGATCAAACCCGGCACCCTCCACCCCGACCCCATCCTCACCGGCGCGGTGAACAAGGCCTGCCACGCCGCCGGCCTGCTCACCCTGACCTGCGGCACCTGGGGCAACGTCTTCCGCTTCCTGCCGCCCCTGGTCATCTCCGACGAGGACCTCGACCGCGGCCTCACCATTCTCGAACGGGCATTCGACACGTCCGCGAGCTGATCCGGCGACGGCGTCCGCCCGTTTCACCACGGACGGGCGGACGCCGTCATCGCCGAATCCACCGGACGGCGGGCGTGGCTTGAATACGTACCACACACCCTCGCTCAGGCCGATCAGGAGAACGTCTCCTTGCCAGGCCGCCGCACTGCTGCACAATTAAATGTGTGAATAGACCGCGGACCGCCGAAGCACAGGACGCGCTACGCCGCTACGTGGTCGGTCAGGAACGCGCGAGCGTGTCCCTGAGCCGCCTCATCGACATGCACCTCGCCTGGTTCCGGGATCGCAATCCGCTGCACCGCGCGCCGAACGCATTGCTGATCGGCCCCACCGGAACAGGCAAGAGCCACGCCATCCGGATGGTGGCCAACGCCATGAAGATCCCGCTTATCGTGGTCGACTCCACCCGGCTCGTCTCCGCAGGCGCCAACGATCATCTGACGTTGGAGGGCGTACTCATCAATCTGGTCAAGAAGGCCCGCCAGTCGCAGTCCACCGATGCGCCGGAACTCCAGGCCGAACGCGGCATCGTGTTTCTCGACGAATTCGACAAGCTGCGCTACGACACGCCGTTCAGCGAGTCCGCGAGCATCCAGCGCCGGCTGCTCCAGTTCATCGAGGGCGACACGCTCGACCTGTCGGTCTCGGAGGAGGACGGGCCCCGCTCCATCGTGACGAACGGGATCCTTTTCATCGCGGCCGGCGCGTTCTCGGGCATCGAACGGCTGCAGTCGAGACGCCCGATGACCGGCGTGGAGGACCCGGTGAGCGTCGACGTCATCCACCCGCGCGACGTGCGCGAGTACGGCTTCCTCCACGAGCTGGTCGCCCGGCTGCCGGTGATCATCCGCTTCGCGCCGCTGCGGGCCGAGGAGCTGATGGCGATCCTGGAGCACGAGGACGTGTCGCCGCTGAAGTTCTACCGCAGCTACTTCGAGCAGCACGGCTTCAACATCCACCTGCCCGAGGCGACGCTGCGCCTGGTGGCCAAGCAGGCCGAGCAGATCGAGCTGGGCGCACGCGGGCTGCACCAGGAACTGTTCCCGGCCCTGAGCACCCTCGCCGACCACGTCATCGGCAGTCCCCCGACCGACATCGTCATCACCGCGGCCATGTACCGGGACCTGCGCAACAACCGGTACAAGCCGCCCTACCCGTGAGGACCCCCATGGAGGACCTGCAGGCAGCCCGGATCAGCCGCGACTACTCAGGCTTTCTACTCAGGGAGGTCGACTGGTCCCTGATCGAGGAGGGCACGGAATTCGTCTCCCGGATCGACTACATCCGCAGGTTCACCTTCACGGCCCACCTGTCCGGGATCGGCAAGTGGACCGGCATGAGCACCGAGGTCGTCGACGCCGACCGGGTCGCCCTGCGCCTGCACGCGGCCATCGAGGAAGCGCTGGTGTCCGCGCAGTTCCTCAACCTCACCGAGCTCACCACGTCCATCTCCACCGACCGGCTGGCCTTCCAGTACCGCGACCCGGACTACGAGTTCGACCTGACCTTCCTCGGTGACGGCACGGTCGTGCTGGAGCGGCGCGGCTCGCGCATGCGGGCCTTCCACGACTGGTACACCTCGTTCATGCCGTACGTGCCGCAGATCCTGCGGCGGGCGATGGCGGCTTTCGACACCGAGCTGCACCACCGGCTGATGCCCCCGCACCCGACCCCGGCGGACACCGTGAACGCCATGGGCACCGATGTTCCCGAGCGGGTCAAGCTGCTGAGCTCGTCGTTCAACTTCGAGGTGGTCTGCCACCGCCTCGCGCACGAGGACTCCGCCAAGATCAGCACCAACCTCGAGGTCATGCGCGACAACGTCGCGGTGCGCCTGCCCGACGCCGGCGGCGTCATGACCCGGCAGGAGGGGGAGCCGCACGTGGCCGACTACGGCCGGATGGACTACCGGATCGGGCTGCGGCACCCGAAGCGCAACTACGTGACCCAGTTCCTCACCGTGATGGCGCCCTCGAACGCGAAGTGGTCCGGGCTGTTCTTCACCTTCGCCTACGTGGGCGAGAACTCCACCGACTGGGGAGAGGGCCACCGGGTGGCGATCAACCCGCGGTTCTTCCTGTCCCCCGAGGCCTGCGCGGACGCGTACATCTCCTTCTTCCTCGACATCGGCCTGGTCGGCTTCGTCGCCTCGGTCACCAAGGGCTACACGTTCACCACCACGGCATCGACACTGGACTAGCGGAAGGATCGGACGTGGCCGCAGACGAGTTCGCCACGGTGCGGACGCCCCGGGGAGCAGCCGAGCAGGACAGACCGGCGGCCGACGCGTCCCGGTTCCGGGTCGCGATGGGGCAGACCGGGGACAGCGTCTTCCGCTGTGAGCAGTTCCGGCCCCTCATCGTGTTCGGGCCGCAGCGCAGCGGCAAGACCACCGGCATCGTCGTGCCGGCCGTGCTGGAATGGGCGGGTCCCTGCCTGACCACCTCGGTGCGGCTCGATGTGATCGAGCAGACCATCGCGCATCGGTCCACGCTCGGGCGGACGTTCATCTTCGACCCCGGCGGGCTCATCGGCTCGGCGAGCGAGGCGCTGGCGCCGCACAGCGTGGGCTGGAGCCCGCTGGACAACGTCAACACCTTCGGCGACGCCGTCCGCCGGGCCTACGGCCTGACCGAAGGCGCCGAGACCGGAGGCATGACGAACGCGGCCTTCTGGAACGTCCAGGCGCGCAGCCTGCTCGCCCCGCTGCTGTTCGCGGCGGCCAACAGCCAGGGAACCATGGGTGACGTGCTCTCGTGGCTCGCCCTCACGGCCGGTGACCTGATCGACGAGATCCGCGGCAGGTGCCCCGAGCCCATCCTCGACGCGAACTCCGCCGACCCGACCGACTGGGGGCGCTGCCTGCGCCAGATCATCGGGTTCGAGGGCATGTACATGGAGACCTTCAGCATCGTCGAGGCGACCGCCCTCAACGCGCTGGCGGTGTTCAGCTTTCCCGAGGTCGAGCGCCGGTGCAGGGCGGGCGGGCTGCAGCTGGACACGTTCTTCGACGGCGGTGCGCACACGCTGTACATGTGCGCGCCGCCGCAGGACCAGCAGAACTTCCTGCCGCTGTTCACCGCGCTGGTACGCGAGGTGCTGACCCTCGCCTACCAGCGCGCCCAGAACGCGACCGACGAGCACGCGCCCCTGATGCTGTGCCTGGACGAGGCCGGCAACATCGCCCGGCTGGACAACCTCGACACCATCGCCACCACCGCCGCGGGCAGCCGGATCCAGCTGGTCTCGGTCTTCCACGACATGAGCCAGCTCCAGGCGTGTTACGGCCAGGACCGCAGCCGGCTCATCGTCAACAACCACTCCGGAAAGCTCTTCCTGCCGGGCAACAGCGATCCGCTGACCAACGAGTTCCTGATGTCGCTGCTGCGCGACAGCGACGTCCGGCTGCTGCCGCACAAGGGCTGGAACTTCTCGGACCTGCGGCGGCTCGACGACGACCAGCTGCTCTGCGTGTACGGGAAGCTGCCCCCGATCATCCTGCGCCCCCGCCGGAGCTGGGAGCCGGACTCGTACCTGGCGAGGCTCAGCAATGTGGCGTAGGCGTGCCCGGGCCCGGGACCGGATCGAGCAGCTCGAAGCGCGGGTGAGGTCCCTGGAGCTCGACGCGGAGCTGCACGACATGGCAGCGGCCGGGCTGCGGGATCGGCTCGACCGCCTCGACGCCTACCTCCAGCCGGCGCCGGCCGACCAGCCGGTCGAGTTCGGCTCCGGCGTGCACGACATCACCGACTTCAACCCGGATCTGGAGGTGCTGGGCCGGTTCGTCGACGAACTCGTCTCGGACATGGGGCTGCGCCAGCAGCTGCTGCACTGCTGGTATCGGCACCCGTCCGCCGTGCTCCTGCTGGAGGCCCTGCGCGAGCAGCAGGACGTGCGTGAGAGCAACTACGGCCGCTGGGTGTGGGACATGGAGGTGAACAAGGCCGAGCTGCGGACCGTCTTCCGCCGGTGCCGGGCCGGGCACGTCGAGGAGGTGAACTCGTGGCACGACGAGGCCTACCGCGAGGCGTACGCGCGCCACTCCGCGGCGCTCCGGGCCGCCGGACGGGAGCAGCTCGCGGCCACGATCGACTCGATCAGCCCGTTCGTCGAACACCTCGTCCTGCTGTTCGGCCTGCAGCACGACGTCCTGCACTGCTGGATCAAGCACGCCCAGGTGATCTCCACGCTTCGCGCGCTGCGCAGCACCATGCGGATGCACAACCTCCAGGGCTGCGTCCACACGGTGCGGGAGTCCAGGCTCGACCTTCGCCTGGCGTTCCGCCGCTGCCGGGCCGGGCACATGGACGACCTCGCCGGCTGGCGCGAGAGCACCTACCGGGAGGACTTCGCCGGGTACGTGCGCGGGCTGCCGGCCGCTCAGGAGGAGGACTGATCCTGCCCGGCCCGGTCCCGGCCGCCGATGCTGAGGTAGCGCCGTTCCCGCACGGCGACGGGGTCGGAGTGGTCGAGGATGTCGGCGACGCGCGCCACGCCCTCCCGCGTGAGCGGAACGACCTCGGCGGACCAGACGTGCATGTCCTCGACGTCGCGGCCCAGGTCCCGCACCGAGACCTCGATCGTGCACGTCAGCGGCGGCCCGCTCGACCACTCGCCCGCCGGGCGCCGGTGGAGCCGGGAGAACTCGACCCGATCGCCGGGGATGAGCTGGCGGGACGTCACCCCGTCCGCGCCGTCGGGGTGGCTGAGCAGCACGGGCTCCTCGCCCCAGTTCACGACGCGCCAGGTGAGCTGGAGGATCAGCCGCCGGGCGCTGCCCTCGGCGAAGCGCGTGTTCGGCTGCACCTCCGACGAGATCCTGTCGTCGTACTGGAGCTGCGCCCCGACCAGCGTGACGCTCACCCGCGGCGCGGACTGGTCGAGCCGCGCCTTGATCGACTCTTCGTACGACCTGACCGCGGTGGCGTACTCCTGTGTCCACGCCTTGCGCTGCTCCTGCGCCTCGGCGCGCAGGTAGGAGAGCTGGGCCTGGCCCGCGCTGAACACCGCCCAGGTGAAGATGACGAACGCGATGTTCGCCGCCGCCACGACCGCGTTGACGATGTTGCCCGGCTGGGACTTCGGATCGACGTGCCAGGTCAGCACCAGGAGCACGAGTCCGGCCAGGGTGAGGGCGCCCAGCACGGTCGCGGCGACCGTGACGAGCCGGCCCCGACGTCGGAAGTCATCCACACATGCAAGTATGAATGCATCACGCACCCCGGGTCACCTGGCTTCCGCACCGGGCGCCGGGCGCGGAAAGGCGCCCACCCGGGCCGTAGCCCCGGCAGGCGCCGTCCGTCTAGAAGGGCCAGGCGGCCGACTCGCCGGACTCGATGAGACCGATCATCGAGAACGCCGCGTCGGTGAGCCCGCCGAAGGTGTGCCGCCTCCCCGCGACAGGCGTGTGCCCGAGGCGGTGGCCCGCGAGGTTCCAGGTGTAGACGGGGACCGCGGCGGGCACGGCGGCCGCCACGTCGGCGCTACCGTGCCAGTGGGCCTGCTCGTCGGTCAGGATCAGGACCCGGTCGTGGCCCGCGTAGTGCTTGCGGACCGCGTGCTCGGTCGAGGTGCCGCCGCCGAAGAACCAGCCACCCTCCTTGAACCGCTGTACGGCCTTGAGCACCGACTCGCCGGGCCGCAGGTCGAACAGCTTGGTGTCGTTCGAGAACGACACGACCGTCGCGGCGGCCGCGCGGGCCGCCAGGGCCAGGCCGAACATGGTCGCGGCGTCCCAGCAGCGCAGCGAACCGTCGCGGCTGAACGAGCTGTTCATCGAGCCCGAGGTGTCGATCAAGATCAGCGTGCGACCGCCGAGCCGGGGCACGTTGCCCAGCGCGAACTGCAGCGCCTGCTCCAGCGGGTACGCCCAGCGCAGGCTCGGCGCCGCGTTGTACGCCGACAGGAAGCGCATCGGCAGCACCCGCGACCGGTCCACCTCGTCCGGGTCGGACAGCTTCGCCGCCACCACGGCCGCGACCTCGTCGCCGACCCCGGCCTGGTCGAAGTTGCGCAGGTTGCGCAGCAGCGCGAGGTAGCCCATCGACGGGATCACCGCGGACCACGCCGCCGCGTCCAGCGGCCCCTGCCGCCAGCCCGCCAGCGCCTCCCACGTCATCCCCGCCGCGGCCAGCGCCTGCGGGTCGAGCACCGCGGCCCGCTGCTCGACCGGCAGCGCCATCAGCTGCTCCCGGGCGCGCAGCACCCGCAGCGCCTCCGGGATCGGGTTGTCCCGCTGGTGGCGGCGGTCCAGCGCGTGCTGGAACAGCTCACCCTGGGCCGCGTCGCGCGGGCTCGGGTGGGTCAGCTCCAGCACGTCCGCGAAGCGCAGCGCACGGCCCTCCGAGTCGTACTTGAGCAGGCTGCGCTCGTGGTAGAGCCGCACTGCCGCGTCGGCGATGCCGCGCTTGACCGGCTTCGGCAGCGCCCGGCCGTGCACCGACAGCCAGTAGGCCAGGGCCTCCCCGGGCTCGTCGGCCCGCTGCAGCGCCGCGTCCACCACCGCGCGCGACCCGGGGATACCCGCCGCTACCTGCGCCTTCGCACCCTCCAGCGCGGCCACCACCGAGGCGCTGCGCAGGTTGGCCCCGAGCCGCAGCCACGGCACGAACCGCGCGAACCATTCCGGGTCCGCCACGGCGACCTTCGCCACCAGCGCCCGGAACCGGGCGTCACGCTCGTCGGCAAGCTCGTAGAACGTCTGCTCGCCGACCATGTTGGACACGGCCAGCAGGAACAGCTCCAGCTTCGGCTCCCGGGCGAACCCGGGCGCGCCCTCGGCGGTCACCCCGGCCGGGCGCTTGACCAGCGTCGACAGGTTGAACCTCGCCATGTTGTCCCCTCCCCCGGGGGTTTTCGGGCGCGCGAAACCCATCCGGGGGTACGGGAGGGAGACGCGCCTCCCGAGATCGATGTGGCCACGGACCGAGATCGGCTTGCGCCGTCTTCAATACCAGTGAAGTAGCCGTGGCCTGCGCACCGGGAGGTGCGGAGATCAATGTAGGCGCGGTTCGTCATGGCGGGCAAAGGGTTTGTCGCCGTGCGCGTTCGTGCCATCGTGGTCGTCATGTCGGGCATCCGGATCTGGCTGGCCCCCGCCGTGGACGCCACCGCCCTGGCCCGCCACGCCGCGGGCGAGATGCTCGGCATCGACCCCGCGCCGATCGAGATCGGCCGCGAGCCGGCGGGCCGGCCCTATGTGGTCGGCGCTACCGGTATGCACCTGGCCATCAGCCACACCCGGGAGCTGTCAGCCGTGGCCGTCACCGGTCTCGGCCCGCTGGGCGTGGACGTCGAGCCGCTCCGCCCCCTGCCCGCGGCCGAGCTGGCCCGGCGCTGGTTCTCCGCGCCGGAAGCCGACTGGGTCGCCCGCCACCCGGACGACTTCCTGCTGCTGTGGACCGCGAAGGAGGCCGTCGGCAAGGCACTCGGCATCGGGCTGCGCGGCGACGGCCTGCGCCGTCCCATGCCGCTGCCCCCGGCCGCGACCCTGATCGCGACGATCCCAGGGTTGCCTTCGATGGCGGTCGCCGCATGGGCGCAGGATGGAATCGTGCTCGGCCTGGCCTGCGACTCCGCTGCGGCACTCGGCGCCTCGGTCACCGTCTCGGTCGCCGCTCCGCCTGCGCGGGCCGACAGCCGATGACGTCCACCATGCAGAAACGCGGCACGCCCGAGATCGAGTCGGTGACGGCGTGGTGGTCCCGTCGCCGGGACCTGGCGCTCTTGGCCGCTGAGCTACCGCCGTCCTGACGGACGGCGAGCGGGATTCGAACCCGCGACCTCCCCGTTATCAGCGGAGTAGCCGTAACCTGCGCACCGGGCGTGCCGTGTTCCTCTCCCGAGATCGAGGTCGCGGCGGTGTAGCCATTGCTCTGCCGGCTGAGCTACCGGACCCGAAGGTCCAGGCGGGGCTCGAACCCGCGACCCATGGAGGAAGAAGTATCCGCTGCCTGCGCACCGGGAGACGTATGTCCAACCTAGATCCGCCCGCCCTCCGCGGCAACGGATTTCCGGCTGGCGCACATGTGCAGTCGACCGCTCACCTCATCTTTGCTGTGCCAACAGCAAAGATGAGGTGAACTCGCACAGACCGTGGTGCCGGCGCGGCCCGAGATCGAGGTGGCGACGGAGTCCCGTCTCCGGGAGCACTTCACAGGCCGCGCCGCGCTCAGCGAGAGCCCGGCCGAAGCGGCCTCCATGGTGTATCCGTCACCGGCGCACCGGGCGCGCCGCGGAGATCATCGTATGATCCGCCAGGCCGGCCTTGCAACAGGTTTGGCCTCGCCGTGCCCGCTGCTACGAGACTTGCCGTCGAGGTAGGTCACCGCCAGGCGGCCTGCTCGACGTCGGTCTCTGCGAGCCGATCCGCGGTGAGCAAGGCGACCTTCATGAACCGAGCCGCTCGCACCTGACGTCGCTGGGCGATCTCGCGCAACGCACGGTTGACGGTCTCCGCCTTGGTCGAGGTGCCCAGCTCCGCCATGGCGAGGGCCAGTGCTTCCTCGTCGATGTCCACCAGCGTCTTGGCCATGGTCGTCCTCCGTGGCGGCGTGCCCGCTCGGGTATTTCCCGGCTCTCGAAGATATCCGAGCGGGCGCGCCGACGATGTCAGGCGGCGATCTGCTCGCGGGCCGCCTGGGTCACCGCACGAAAGGGCTGCTGGTCACGCATGCCCCAGGGCGAGCCGTACGCGGTCAGCAGGTCCAGGAACGGCACCGGGTCGAGCGCCTCCGGGCCGAGCACCCCGGCGCCCTTCCACACGCCCTGCGCCAGCAGCTCCAGCGCGACGACGGGGTTCACCGCGGTCTGCCACACCACCGCCTGGTGGCCGTACTCGCGCATGGACCACTCGTTGTCGACGACGTGGTAGAGGTACATCTCCTTGGCCCGGCCGTCGAGGCCCTTGCCCTTGACCCAGGTGCCGGCGCAGGTCTTGCCCTTCATCCGGGAGCCCAGCGTGGCGGGGTCGGGCAGCTGCGCGGCGAGCACGTCGCGCGGCGAGACCATGACCTGCGACCTGCCCCCGCCGATGGCGACCGGCCGGGTGGAGTCGAGGCCGAGCTTGTGCACGGTCTTCAGGATCTCGATGAACTCGGTGCCCAGGCCGTACTTGAAGGTGACCCGCTTCGCGTCGACCCAGCGCGGGATGAGCAGCACCTCCTCGTGCTCCACGTTGACGCACTCGACCGGGCCGATGCCCTCGGGGAAGTCGAACACCTCGGGTTCGCTGAACGGGGCGGTGGTGAACCAGCCGCGCTCGCGTTCCCAGATGATCGGCGGGTTGAGGCACTCCTCGATGGTGGTCCAGATGGAGAACGACGGGGCGAAGTCGAAGCCCTCGACGGTGATGTTGGAGCCGTCCCGCACGCCGATCTCGTCGATCTCGGAGAACAGGTGGTCGGCGGCGTACCGGGCGAAGATGTCGGACAGGCCGGGCTCGACGCCGATGCCGACGAGCGCGAGCCGGTCGGCCGCCTCCCAGGCGACGGCCTTGCCGAACTGCTCCTCGCCGAGCATCACGCCGGTCTTGGCGTACGGATCGGTGGGGTGCGGGTGGGACAGCGACATGGCCATGTCGAGGTAGTCCGCCCCGGCCGCGTACGCCCCGTCGAAGATCGGCATGACGAAGCGGGGGTCCACCGCGTTGAGCACGTGCGTGATCTCGTGTTCGCGGCACAGTCCGGCGACGTCGGCGGCGCGGGAGGCGTCCAGGCGCGCCGCGACGAACCGGTCGTCCAGCCCGGAGACGGCCCGCTGGGCGCGTTCCAGGGAGTAGTCGGCCACCACCATGAGCTGGAAGAAGTCACGGCGAGCGGCGATGGCGGCTGCTGCACTGCCGACGCCACCAGCGCCGACCAGCAGGATACGCATAAAAGTCCCTTCAACATCGTGGCGGCTGATGCCACGAGACGACTTGATTCAGGTGTGTTCCCGCGTCCCGAAGGCCGGGGACGGAGGTGTCAGGAGTCGAAGCCCAGCCCGGCGTGGTCCAGCGTGCGCAGCCACAGGTTGCGGCGGCCCTGGTGCTCGTCGGCGCGGGCCAGCGACCAGCGGGTCAGCTGGATGCCGAGCGAGCGCAGCGGCTCCGGCGGCAGCGGCCAGGGCTTGGACCGTACGAAGTCCAGCCTGGTGCGCTCCGTGGACGCGCCTTCGAGGTGGTCGAGCATCACCTGCGCGCCGAAGCGGGTCGCCCCGACGCCCAGCCCGGTGTAGCCGGCCGCGTAGGCCAGCCTGCCGCCGAAGGCGGTGCCGAAGAAGGCGCAGAAGCGGGTGCAGGTGTCGATCACCCCGCCCCAGCTGTGGGTGAACCGAAGTCCCTCCAGCTGCGGGAACGTGGTGAAAAAGTGCTCGGCCAGCCGGGTGAAGGTGTCCTGGCGCTGTTCGAGGGTCGGTGCGATCCGGTTGCCGAAGTGGTAGATCGCGTCGTAGCCGCCGAACAGGATCCGGTTGTCCGCGGTGAGCCGGTAGTAGTGGAACTGGTTCGCCGAATCGCCCAGCCCCTGCCGGTTACGCCAGCCCAGGTCCCCGAGCTGGGTCGCGGTCAGCGGCTCGGTCATCAGGGCGTAGTCGTACACCGGGATCAGGTAGCGCTTGAGCTTGCGCACCAGCGGACCGAAGGCACTGGTCGCCAGCGCGACCCGGGCCGCCCGGACCTCGCCGTGCGGGGTGCGCAGCAGCAGTCCGTCGCGCCCGCTGCTCACCCCGAGCACCGGGGTGCCCTCGTAGATGCGCACGCCCAGGGTCAGGCACGCCTGCCGCAGGCCCCAGGCCAGTTTCGCCGGGTCGACCATGGCCACCCGGTCGCGGTCCCACCAGCCGCCCAGGTACGTGGGCGAGTCGACCTCGGCCCGCACCTGCTCGGCGTCGAACACCTCGGCGCGGTAACCCATGGACCGGGTCAGCTCCGCCGACTCGTGCAGCCAGTCCAGCTGGTACGCGGAGGTGGCCACCTCCAGCTCACCGGTGCGCTCGAAGTCGCAGTCGATGCCGTACCGGGCCAGCGTGTCCTCGATCTGGTCGAGGTTCTCCCGGCCGAGCCGTTCCAGCTCGGTGATCTCGTCCGGGAAGCGGTCCACCCCGTTGGCGAGCCCGTGCGTGAGGCTCGCGGAGCAGAATCCGCCGTTGCGTCCGGAGGCGGCGTGGCCGCACACCCCCGATTCGAGCACCACCACGTCGGTCGACGGGTCGCGCTCCTTGGCCAGCAGCGCCGTCCACAGGCCGCTGTAGCCGCCCCCGATGACTGCCAGCTGCGCGGTGGTCGCGCTGGTCAGCGGGGGCACGGGTGCCGGCCGGGAGGGCCGGTCCGTCCAGTACGGCGTCGGCGACGTGTCTGACAGCGCCGACGCCCACAGTTTTGATCCTTTGGCCCGCATGAGCCGATCTCCTCCTTCTACTACCGGGGAGCCAGATTTCAGCTCCTTTTTCCCTATAAAAGCCCAGACAAACGAAATGTCTGGGAATGCCAAACGGCCGCCGAACCGGGAAGCACGATCAGGCGTGCTCCGGGTCGGCGGCCGTTCGGAGAATCAGGACGTCGCGGCGCGGCGGGCGGAGCGGCGACGGGTGCGCAGCTGGCCCGCGATGACGAACGCGAACGAGATCAGGAACATCGCGGTGGCGATCGCGTTGACCTGCGGCGGGATGCCGCGCAGGTTGGAACCCCAGATGAACATGGGGAAGGTGGTGTAGTCGCTGGTGCCGGTGACGAAGTTGGTGATGATGAAGTCGTCGAAGCTCAGCGAGAACGCCAGCAGGGCGGCGGCCATGATGCCGGGCAGCACGAGCGGCAGGATGACCAGACGGAACGCCTGCCACGGCGTCGCGTACAGGTCCATCGCCGCCTCCTGCAGCCTCGGGTCAAGCCCGGCCAGCCGTGCCTTCACGGTGACCACCACGAACGATATGCAGAACATGACATGCGCGATGAGGATCGTCAAGAAGCCCATCGGAATCTGCAGCCCTATGAACAGGGTCAACAACGAGGTGCCCATCACGATTTCCGGGGTGGCCATCGGCAGGAAGATCAGCGTGTTGGTGCTGCCCCGGCCGATGAACCGGTAGCGAACCAGGGCAAACGAGATCAAAGTGCCCAGGATGGTCGCGATCACCGTCGCCGACAGGCCCACGTAGATGCTGCGCAGCAGCGAGTCGCAGATGCCCGCCGCCCCGCACATGTCGGTCCAGTTGTTCCAGGTGAACTGGAACGTCTCCAGGTCCAGCACGTACGTCGTGTTGCGGCTGGCCGGCTGGTTGAACGACAGCAGCATGACCACGGCGATCGGCACGAACAGGTAGGCCAGCAGCACGAACCCGAGCAGCAGCACCCACTTCTCGGCGAGCCAGCGCCAGAACCCGTGCATCAGACCACCTCCTCCGTGCCCGCGGTGCTGACGTAGATCGTCACCAGCACCAGGATCGTCACCATCAGCATCACCGACAGCGCGGACGCGATCGGGTAGTCGTTGACGACCAGGAAGCGCGACTGGATCACGCTGCCGATCATCTGCGTGTTCGGCCCGCCCAGCAGCTGCGCGTTGACGTAGTCGCCGGCCGACGGGATGAAGGTGAGCAGCGTGCCCGCGATGACGCCCGGCATGGACAGCGGCAGCGTCACGCGGAAGAAGCTGCGCACCGGCCCGTGGTACAGGTCGCGGGCGGCCTCCAGCAGCCGTACGTCCAGCTTGTCGAGGCTGGCGTACAGCGGCAGCACCATGAACGGCAGGAAGTTGTAGACCAGGCCCGCGATCACCGCGAACTCGGTCGCCAGCAGGCGGCCGTCCGGCCCGAGGAGGTGCGCCCACTTCAGGAAGTCGACCACCGGCCCGCTGTCGGACAGAATCGCCTTCCAGGCGTAGGTGCGCACCAGGAAGCTGGTGAAGAACGGCGCGATCACGCCGACCAGCATCAGGTTCTTCCAGCGCCCACCCTTGATCGCGATCGCGTACGCCAGCGGGTAACCGAGCAGCAGGCAGACCACCGTGGTGATCAGCGCGTACCCCAGCGAGCGCAGGAACTGGACGTGGAACATCTCCCACGCGTCGGCGTAATTGGAGAACGCCCAGGCGAACGTGTAGCCGGTCTCCACCGAGCCGCTCGGGTCCCACAGGCTCGCCATGACCAGCTGGAACACCGGGTAGACGAAGAACACCGCGAGCCAGAGCAGGCCGGGGGCGAGCAGGGCGTACGGGATCCACTTGCGCCGCCGCATCCCGGCCGGGGGTTCGACCGGGATCTCGGTGGCGGCGGGGGTGCCCGACGCCGTGGGCAGCAGGGCGGCCACGTCAGCTCCCCACGAGGAACGAGTGCGCGGGCGACCAGTGCACCGCCACCTCGGTCCCGGGCAGCGCCGGGTTCGCGATGCCGGAGTTGGGCACGAACACCGTCAGCTCGCTGCCCCACGGGGCGCGGACCAGGTACTGCGTGGAGACGCCGGTGAAGGACGCGTCGGTGACGACGCCCTGCACCGCCGCGTGGCCCGAGGGCACCGCGTCCGGGCCGTCGGCCAGGTGCAGCTTCTCCGGGCGTACGCCCAGCAGGGCCGTGCCCGACGTGACCCGGCACCGGCCCGCCGGCACCGCCAGCCGGTTGCCGTGCGCGTCGACCGTGACGTGGCCGTCGGCCTGCCCGGTGACCTCCGCCTTGATCAGGTTGGACTGGCCGAGGAAGTTGGCCACGAACGCCGAGGCGGGGAACTCGTACATCTCGGCCGGCGCGCCCAGCTGCTCGATCCGCCCCGCCTGCATCACGGCGACCGTGTCGGCCATGGTCATGGCCTCCTCCTGGTCGTGCGTGACGTGCACGAAGGTGATGCCGACCTCGGTCTGGATGCGCTTGAGCTCGATCTGCATCTGCCTGCGCAGCTTGAGGTCGAGCGCGCCGAGCGGCTCGTCGAGCAGCAGCACCTCGGGGTTGTTGACCAGGGCTCGGGCCAGCGCCACCCGCTGCTGCTGCCCGCCGGACAGCTGCGCCGGGCGGCGCGACCCGTACTGGCCGAGCTGGACCAGGTCGAGCATCTCGGCGACCTTGCGGCGGGTCTCCGCCCGGTTCTCGCCCTTGCGGCGCAGGCCGAACGCCACGTTGTCCTCGACACTCATGTGCGGGAACAGCGCGTAGCTCTGGAACACCGTGTTGACCGGCCGCTTGTACGGGCGCATCCGGGTGATGTCCAGCCCGCCGAGCGTGATCCGCCCGGCGTTCGGCTCCTCCAGCCCGGCCACCATGCGCAGCGTGGTGGTCTTCCCGCAGCCCGACGCCCCGAGCAGCGCGAAGAACGAGCCGTCCGGAATGGTCAGGGTGAGGTCGTCGACGGCCGTGAAGCCGCCGAACGTCTTGGTGACGTTCTCGATGCAGAGGTCCTGGTCGGTCAACCTGTCACGCCCCGATCGCTGCCTGGAACTTGCCCTGGTACTCCTTCTCCTCAGCCTCGGTCAGCGGCTTGAAGATCTTGATCTTCGACTGCATCGCGGCGTCGGGGAAGATGAGCGGGTTCTGCGCGAGGTCCGGGTCGATCTTGACCATCTCCTCCTGCGCGCCCGCCACCGGGCAGACGTAGTTCACGAACGCGGCCAGCTCCGCGGCCACCTTCGGATCGTAGTAGTAGTCGATCAACGCCATCGCGTTCGCCGCGTGCGGCGAGGTGATCGGGATCATCATGTTGTCCGACCAGAGCATCATGCCCTCGTCCGGCGTGACCAGCTTGATCTTGTCGTTCTCGAAGCCGAGCTGGATCACGTCGCCGGACCACGCGATGCATGCGGCGATGTCGCCCTTGGCCAGGTCCTGCACGTAGTCGTTGCCGGTGAAGCGGCGGATCTGGCCCGACGCCACGGCGCCCTTCAGCTTCTCCAGCGCCTGGTCGAAGTCGGCGGTGGTGAAGTTGCCCGGGTCCTTGCCGATCGACAGGAGCATGAAGCCCATCGTGTCGTGCATCTCGGTGAGGCAGGTGACCTTGCCCTTCAGGTCGGGGCGGGTCAGCAGCTCGTCGACCGTGCGCACCTCCTTGGTCACCGCGGTGTTCACGCCGATGCCGGTCAGGCCCGACTGCCACGGCGCCGCGTACTCCATGTTCGGGTCGAACTGGCGGCCGCGCAGGGACGGGGCCAGGTTCTTCAGGAACGTCGCGACCTTGTCGGCGGTGAACTTGGCGGCGAAGCCGTTGCGGATGAACGTGGCCGCCATCCAGTCGGTGAAGACCACGAGGTCGCGGTCGATCGGCTGGCACGCCGCGAGCTGCGTACGGATCTTGCCGTAGTACTCGTTGTTGTCGTTGATGTCGGCGGTGTAGGTGACGTCGATGCCGGTCTTCGCCTTGAAGGCGACCAGCGTGGGGTGGACCTCGGGGTTCTTCTCGTCCTCGTCCATGTAGGCGGGCCAGTTCGAGAAGGCGACCTTGCGCTCGGTGGCCGAGACGTCGGCGACCGTGCAGAGCGGGCCGGCCGACGGGCCGGCGCTGCCGTTGTTGGTGCCCTTGGTGCCGCAGGCGGCGAGCGCACCGCCGGCCACCGCGAACGCCCCGCCGGCGAGTGCCCCGCGCAGCACGGTCCGGCGCGACGGCATGGCCGCCAGCACTGCCTGAGCCTGCGGGGAGAGTGGTATACGACGAGCCATCGAACGTTCCTTCACTGCCAGAGGGGTTTACAGGCGCAGATATCACTTACCGACTGAAGACGGTGCGGTGCCACGGCTTCGCGGCGACCGCGGTGGTGTCGTACATGACGTGCTTGATCTGGGTGTACTCGTCGAACGAGTACGTGGACATGTCCTTTCCGAAGCCGGAGCGACGGTAACCCCCGTGCGGCATCTCGCTGATGATCGGGATGTGGTCGTTGACCCACACACATCCGGCGCGCAGCTCGCGCGTGCCCCGCAACGACCGGTGCACGTCGCGCGTCCACACGCTCGCCGCCAGGCCGTACGGAGTGTCGTTGGCCAGCGCCACACCCTCGTCATCGGTGTCGAACGGCAGCACGACCAGCACCGGGCCGAAGACCTCCTGCTGGACGATCTCGCTGTCCTGCGCGGCGTCGACGACCAGGGTGGGCGCGTAGTAGGCGCCGTGCGCCAGCCCTTCGGGCACCCGGCCACCCGCCACGATCTTGGCACCCGCCGCGCGGGCCCGGTCGACGAACCCCGCCACCCGGTCCCGCTGGGCGAGGCTGATCAGCGGGCCGATGTCGGTCGCCGGGTCCCGCGGGTCGCCGGGGCGTACGCCCTCGAACAGCTCCGCGACCCGGGCCACGAAGCGGTCGTAGAGCGGGCGCTGCACGTAGGCGCGGGTCGCCGCGGTGCAGTCCTGCCCCGAGTTGATCAGCGAGCCGGCCACCGCGCCCTGCGCCGCGGCCTCCACGTCGGCGTCGTCGAACACCAGGAACGGGGCCTTGCCGCCCAGCTCCAGGTGCACCCGCTTCACCGCGCCCGCGGCGGTCGCGCCGATGCCCCGGCCCACCGCGGTCGAGCCGGTGAAGCTGACCATGTCCACCTCGGGGTGCGCGACCAGTGCCGCCCCGGCCACCGGGCCACGCCCGGTGACCACGTTGACGACCCCGGCCGGGATGCCCGCGTCCAGGCAGGCCTGCGCGAACATCACGCTGGTCAGCGGGGTCAGCTCGGCGGGCTTGAGCACGATGGTGTTGCCCGCCGCGATGGCGGGCAGGATCTTCCAGGCCGCCATCTGCAGCGGGTAGTTCCACGGCGAGATCGAGCCGACCACCCCGATCGCCTCGCGGCGCACGTAGCTGGTGTGGTCGGCGGAGTACTCCCCCGCCGCCTTGCCCTGCAGGTCGCGGGCCGCCCCGGCGAAGAAGGCGGTGTTGTCGATGGTGCCCGGCACGTCGAACTCGGTCGCCAGGCGCACCGGCTTGCCGGTCTGCGCGACCTCGGCCGCCACGAAGTCCGCGGCCCGCTCGGACAGCAGCCCCGCCAGCCGGTGCAGCGCGCCCGAACGCTCGCCCGGCGTCGCGCCCGACCAGCCCGGGAAAGCCGCCCGCGCGGCCGCGACGGCCGCGTTCACATCTTCCTGACCAGCGAGTCCGTACTCGGCGACGGTGCTACCGTCGGCGGGGTCGACCACGGTGAACCGCTCACCCGACGTCCCGTCGGCGATTCGATCACCGATGACATTCGGCGAAAAGCCGGTCATATCGCCTCCCAATGTCAGGTCGTCAACAACCCGTGGCGCGACGATCGTGACATGACGTGCGCCACATGACAAGGGATTCCGTGGCGATTAAGAGATGCGACTACGAATTCCGGCACCGAACATCGCGAGTTGATGACGTTTCCGTTACGAGGGTGGCGACCAAGTGCCGGAATCGTCTGCCTCGTAGCGATACGATGCCCGGGCCGGATCATCTCCCCCGATCCCCTCTGCGTACGCCCCAGGAGGCCTCATTGCCGACGCCCGCCGACTCCGCCGCACCACGCGCTGTCATCCGCCGACACCCTCAACTCAACCACGCCAACCACGCGCTACTCGACGACATCGCGAAGCAGATCATCGAGCAGCTGCAGGAGGACGGGCGCAGACCGTACGCGACCATCGGCCGCGCGGTCGGCTTGAGCGAGGCGGCCGTGCGGCAACGCGTGCAACGGCTCATCGACGCGGGCGTCATGCAGATCGTGGCGGTCACCGACCCGCTCCAGCTGGGGCTGGGCCGCCAGGCGATGATCGGCGTGAAGACCACGGGTGACCTGGACGGCATCGCCGACCGGATCTCGGCGATCGAGGAGGTCGACTACGTGGTGATCACCGCCGGCTCGTACGACCTGCTGCTGGAGGCGGTCTGCCGCAACGACGACCACCTGCTGGAGATCCTGCACGAGGTCCGCGCGGTCGACGGCGTCATCGGCGCCGAGGTCTTCGTCTACCTCAAACTCCGCAAGCAGACGTACTCCTGGGGCACCGCCTGATCCGGCGCCGGCCGCCCACACCCCGCTTTACATAGACGTTGGCCTATTACATCGAATCCGGGCGACGGAAACTCGACGTAATAGGCCAACGTCTATGACGAACGGAGTCGGGCAGCGTCAGACACCCATGACGGCGGAGAACTTCGCCTGGTACTCCTTCTCCTCGGCCTCGCCGAGCGGGGCGAACGCCTTCACGCCGGCGAGCATGGCGTCGTCGGGGAAGATCAGCTTGTTCTCGGCCAGCTCGGGGTCGATCTTGACCATCTCGTCCTGCGCGCCGGCCACGGGGCACACGTAGTTGACCCACGCCGCCAGCTCGGCGGCGACCTTCGGGTCGTAGTAGTGGTCGAGCAGCGACATCGCGTTGCTCGCGTGCGTCGCGGTCACCGGGATCACCGCCGCGTCCGACCAGATCAGCAGGCCTTCGTCCGGCGATACAAACTTGATCTTTTCGTCGTTGAGGCCCAGCTGGAGCGCGTCGCCGGACCAGGCGATCGCCGCCGCGACGTCGCCCTTGGCCAGGTCCTGGACGTACTCGTTGCCGGTGAAGCGGCGGATCTGCCCGGCCTCGACGGCCTTGCGCAGCTTCTCCAGTGCGGCGTCGAAGTCCTCAGGCGTGAACGCCGCCGGGTTCTTGCCGAGCGACGCGATGAGCAGGCCCATCGTGTCCGGCATCTCCACCGGCACGCTCACCTTGCCCTTGAGGTCGGGGCGGGTGAGCAGCTCGTCGACGGTGCGCACCTCCTTGGCGACGCGGGTGTTGACCGCGAAGCCGGTCAGCCCCGACTGCCACGGCACCGCGAAGCGCAGCTCCTGGTCGTACGGGCGGGCCTTCAGCGAGGGCAGCAGGTTGCGCCGGTAGTTGGGCGTCTTCGCCGGGTCCAGCTCCTGCGCGAAGCCGTTGCGGATGAACTTGTTGACCATCCAGTCCGAGAACACCACGATGTCGCGGTCGATGCTCTGGCAGGCTCCGAGCTGCGCGCGGATCTTGCCGTAGTACTCGTTGTTGTCGTTGATGTCCTCGGTGTAGGACACGTCGATGCCGGTCCGCGCCTTGAAGGCGGCCAGCGTCGGGTGGCGCTTCTCGTCGTTCTCGTCGACGTCCAGGTACTGCACCCAGTTGCCGAACGACACCTTGCGCTCGCTCGCCGAGGCGTCTGCGGCCTTGCAGGCGGGCCGGGTCGACGCCCCGGCCTGGGGAGCCATGCCGCTGGGGCTGCACGCGGCCAGGACCCCGCCGGTCGCGGCGAGCGCGCCGCCGGCCAGGGCGCCGCGCAGCACGCGCCGGCGCGAGGGGGTCGCGGTGGTGGCCGCGAGCAGGGCACGGGCCGGAGCCGACAGAGGACGAGCGCGCAATCTAGGCACCTCTCGCTGGGCAGGCTGAGAGCCTGGAGGGGTAACGGGGTGACCCGCAATTGTGCCCAAAACGACCGGCCGGATGCCCGCTGAGGTGCGCCAGCTCACAAACCGCCCGTTACCGCCCAACGATGTCGGCCCGGTTGCCGACTCACTACGAAATCCGTAGCCGCCGTGCGAAAATACTACGGAGAGGGTTGCTGCATCTCGACTACGTGTGCGATAACCGTAGGCAACGCCGCAACGTACGGATGAGTGAGGCCTCACGATGGGCAACGGAACCGACCACCTCTGGATGCACTTCACCCGCATGGCCGCCTACCGCGAGGGCAGCGTGCCGACGATCGTCCGCGGCGAGGGCACGTACGTCTGGGACAGCAACGGCAAGCGGTACCTCGACGGCCTCGCCGGCCTGTTCACCGTCAACGCGGGCCACGGCCGCGCCGAGCTGGCCGAAGCGGCCGCCAAGCAGGCCCACGAGCTGGCGTACTTCCCGCTCTGGTCGTACGCCCACCCGAAGGCCATCGAGCTCGCCGACCGGATCGCCGAGCTGACCCCCGGCGACCTGAACCGCGTCTTCTTCACCACCGGCGGCTCCGAGGCCGTGGAGAGCGCCTGGAAGCTCGCCCGCTCCTACTTCAAGAAGACCGGCCAGCCGCTGCGCCACAAGGTCGTCAGCCGCTACCTCGCCTACCACGGCACCTCGATGGGCGCGCTGTCCATCACCGGCGTGCCCGCCTTCCGGGCCGAGTTCGAGCCGCTGGTGCCCGGCGGCATCAAGGTGCCGAACACGAACTTCTACCGCGCCCCCGAGCACGGCGACGACTACGCGGCGTTCGGCGTGTGGGCGGCCGACGAGATCGCCCGCGCCATCGAGCGCGAAGGGCCCGAGACCGTCGCCGCGGTGTTCCTGGAGCCGGTGCAGAACGCGGGCGGCTGCTTCCCCGCCCCGCCCGGCTACTTCCAGCGGGTACGCGAGATCTGCGACCGCTACGGCGTGCTACTCGTGTCCGACGAGGTCATCTGCTCCTGGGGCCGGCTCGGCGAGTACTTCGGCGCCCAGTACTACGGCTACCAGCCCGACATCATCACCACCGCGAAGGGCATGACCTCGGGATACTCCCCGCTCGGCGCGATGATCGCCAGCGACCGGCTGATCGAGCCGTTCCTGGCCGACGGGCAGATGTTCGCCCACGGCATCACCTTCGGCGGCCACCCGGTCAGCTGCGCGGTCGGACTGGCCAACCTGGACGTGTTCGAGCGCGAGGGCCTGGTCGGCCACGTACGCGAGAACGCGCCCGCGTTCCGGGCCACCCTGGAGAAGCTGTACGACCTGCCGATCGTCGGCGACGTGCGCGGCGAGGGCTACTTCTACGGGATCGAGCTGGTCAAGGACAAGGCGACCCGGGAGACGTTCAACGCCGAGGAGTCCGAGCGGCTGATCCGCGGCTTCCTGTCCACGGCGCTGTTCGACGCGGGGCTGTACTGCCGGGCCGACGACCGGGGCGACCCGGTCATCCAGCTCTCCCCGGCGCTGACCGCCACCCAGCAGCAGTTCGACGAGATCGAGCAGATCCTGCGTGACGTGCTGACCCGGGCCTCGTCACTGCTGTGACCTCCCTGTGGTTCGACACCGCGGGCGGGGCCGCCACGCCCCGCCCGCCCCTGCCCGGCGACGTCGACGTCGACGTGGCGATCGTGGGCGCCGGCTACACCGGCCTGTGGACGGCGTACTACCTGCGCCAGGCCGACCCCGGGCTGCGGATCGCGATCGTGGAGGCCGAGCAGGCCGGGTTCGGCGCGTCCGGGCGCAACGGCGGCTGGTGCTCCGGGCTGCTGCCCACACCCCTGCCGAAGCTGGCGAAGCTGCACGGCCGGGGTGCGGCCGTCGCGTTCCAGCAGGCGATGATCGACACCGTCGACGAGGTCGGCCGGGTCGCCGCCGCCGAGGGCATCGACTGCCACTGGGCCAAGGGCGGCACGCTGGGCCTGGCCCGGTCCGCCGCCCAGTGGCGCGGGGCGCGGGCGGAGGCGGAGCTGGCCGCGTCGTACGGGTTCGAGCTGGCGCTGCTCGACCGGGCCAAGGCACTGGAGCGCTGCGGCGCGACCGCGGTGCACGGGGCGACCTGGTCGCCGCACTGCGCCGCCCTGCATCCGCTGCGGCTGGCCCGCGGGCTGGCCGCAACCGTCGAGCGGCTCGGCGTCCCGATCCACGAGCAGACCCGGGTACTGGAGATCATGCCGGGCGCGGGGCGCACCGCGGTCGGCGGGCACCGGGTCGCGGTGCGCACCGGCCACGGCACGGTGCGGGCCGAGGTGGTCGTCCGGGCCACCGAGGGCTACACGGCCGGCCTGCCCGGTCACCGGCGTGCGGTGGTGCCGATCTACTCGCTGATGGTCGCCACCGAGCCGCTGCCGCAGTCCTTCTGGGACACCGCCGGACTCGCCCGGCGAGAGACCTTCACCGATCACCGGCGGCTGGTCATCTACGGCCAGCGCACCGCCGACGACCGGCTCGCCTTCGGCGGGCGCGGCGCGCCGTACCACTTCGGCTCCGCGGTACGCCCGTCCTTCGACATCGAACCCTCGGTGCATCTCGCGCTCCGGAACACCCTGGTCGAACTCTTCCCCGCCCTGGACGGCGCGAAGATCACCCACGCCTGGGGCGGCCCGCTCGGCATCGCCCGGGACTGGCACCCCTCGGTCGGCCTCGACCGCTCCACCGGCCTGGCCTGGGCCGGCGGCTACGTCGGCGACGGCGTAGCCGCCGCCAACCTGGCCGGCCGCACCCTCGCCGACCTGATCACCGGCACCGAGTCCCCGCTGACCGTCCTGCCCTGGGTCAACCACCGCTCCCCCCGCTGGGAGCCCGAACCCCTCCGCTGGCTCGGCATCAACACCGCCCTGCGCACCGTCGCCGCCCTCGACCGGCTTGAAGGAAGGGCACCTTCTTAACGCTCCGCGTTATAGAAGGTGCCCTTGTTAACGCTGCCCAGGTTCTGACCTGCGCGGTCGCCGGCGAATGCCGGAAGCCGAGCAAAAGCCCAGCCGGGCGGCCTCTGATGTTAAGAAGGTGCCCTTCCTCTACCCATAGCGATGGGAAGGTGCCCTTCCTTTGGTCAGGACGGGGGGATGACGCGGAGGTGGCCGCGGCGGCCGGGGGTGGGCGGGCCGTTGTGGGGCGGTTCGGGGCTGGGCTGGCGGGGGGCGGGGCGGGCTGCCTCGCGGACCGCTTCGGCCAGGGCGACGAGGTCGTCGGTGGTGGGCGGCGGGGGCTCGAACTCGCCGTCGTGGCGGACGAGGTCCCAGCCGCGCGGGGCGGTCAGGCTCAGGGCGTGGGGTTCGCACAGGTCGTACGTGTGCGGCTCCTGGTACGCGGCGAGCGGGCCGACCACTGCCGTGGACTCCGCATAGACATAGGTCAGCGTTGCAACCGCCTGCCGGGGGCAGCCGTTACGAGAGCAACGCCGTGGAGACCTCACGGCGTGTGACGTTAGCGCCCCGCCGCGCACCGGCACGCCGGTTGCGCCGCGACACGCCGAGGGAAGGATCACGGCCCCGTACCGGGTACCGGCACTGGCGCTCGGGGATACATTTGCCGGGTGACCAGTCCCGCCCGCCGCCGCCCCACCGCCGCCCGCCGCCGACGCGACCGCCACGGCCGGGGTATGCGCGGTCGGCTGGTGCCGGCCAGCGTGCCCCTGGCCCGGACGAAGGCCGAGGTCTTCGACGAGCTGGTGCTGGACACGGTGGAGTCGCTCGAGGCGCGCTTCGCGACCGAGCTGGCCGGGGTGGAGTTCGCGGTCGAGGACGTGCCGCCGGACCTCAACGTCTACGACTCGGACGTGCTGGAGGACGGGCGGGTGCCGCTGGCGCGGCTGCTGCCGGGACGGCCGGGCAGGCACGGGGTGCCGCCGCGGATCGTGGTCTACCGGCGTCCGCTGGAGTTCCGGGCCTCAGATCGGGACGACCTGGGCGAGCTGGTGCGGGACGTGATCGTGGAGCAGGTCGCCAACCTGCTGGGCCTGAACCCGGACGATCTGGCATAGCCGTTGCCGGCACGCTGCCGAACCCGCCCCCACGGGCCCGGCAGCGTCCGAAAGTCTCAGATCGCGCGGCGCTTGAGCTTGCGTCGCTCGCGCTCGGACAGTCCGCCCCAGATGCCGAAGCGCTCGTCATGCGACAGCGCGTACTCCAGGCACTCGGACTTGACCTCGCAGCGCGAGCAGATGCGCTTGGCCTCGCGGGTAGAACCACCCTTCTCGGGGAAGAACGCCTCCGGGTCAGTTTGGGAGCACAGGGCGTGCTCCTGCCACTCGGGCGCGTTGCCCAGCAGATCCGCCACGACGGGGCGACCGTCCATCTCCGCTGCCTCCTTATTGCGCGCCGGTCACGACCGGCGCAACCCCCCACCTGGAGAGCGTTTGTCCACATAGGCGGTTTTGTGGATGCCGCTACCTCCAGCCCCACGCAAAATTACACGCGTGTCCTACGTGCACCGTCAAGCTGACTCTGGTACACGCCCGGCAGGGCCGTTCGGTTCGGTTTCTCACCGTCCCGCCACTGCCCTATCGATTCAGACCCGAAACCGGTGACGGCATGTCGGGCGTGTCGTGGCGAAATTCTGCTGGCGTGTCGGGCTTGACGGCAGGGTGCTGACTACCTTCGGACAGGAGTGAGCTGCTAGCGCACGTAACTCGTGGTGCGCTGGCGGGCGGGCCGCCCGGCGGCCGCGGCGATGGCGTGCAGCTGTTCCACCGTACGGGCCGAGCCGTGCGCCGATCCGGCCATCCGGGAAATCGTCTCCTCCATAAGAGTGCCCCCGAGGTCGTTGCAGCCGCCGTCGAGCATGGCCACGGTGCCCTCGTCGCCCAGCTTCACCCAGGAGCACTGGATGTTGGGGATGCGCCCGTGCAGCAGCAGCCGGGCCATCGCGTGCACCACCCGGTTCTCCCGCCAGGTCGCCCCCGCGCGCGAGATGCCGGCCAGGTAGATCGGGGCGTTGGTGTGCACGAACGGCAGCGCCACGAACTCGGTGAAGCCGCCGGTGCGGTCCTGCAGCCCGGCCAGCACCCGGAAGTGGCCCAGCCAGTGCCTCGGGTGGTCGACGTGGCCGTACATCATCGTGGAGCTGGACCGGATGCCCAGCCGGTGCGCCGTCTCGACGGTCTCCACCCAGGCCGAGGTGGGCAGCTTGCCCTTGGTCAGCACCCAGCGCACCTCGTCGTCGAGGATCTCCGCGGCGGTGCCCGGAATGGTGTCCAGGCCCGCGTCCCGCAGCCGGGCCAGCCAGTCCTGCACGGACACGCCCGCCTTCGCGGCGGCGGTGACGATCTCCATCGGCGAGAAGGCGTGCACGTGCATGCCCGGCACCCGCGCCTTCACCGCGCGGACCAGGTCCGGATACACCGACACGGGCAGCTGCGGGTCGATGCCGCCCTGCACGCAGATCTCGGTCGCGCCGTCGTTCCAGGCCTCCTCGGCCCGGTCGGCGACCTGTTCGACACTCAGCCGGTACGCGTCGGCGTCGCGTTCACGCTGCGCGAACGCGCAGAACCGGCAGCCCACGTAACACACGTTCGAGAAGTTGATGTTCCGGTTGACCACATAGGTGACGTCGTCCCCGACCGTGTCCCGGCGTACGTCGTCGGCGATGCGGCACAGCTCGTCCAGCGCCGCCCCGTCGGCGTGCAGCAGGGCCAGCGCCGCCTCCTCGTGCTGCGCCTCCAGCAGCGCCGCGGGGTTCTCCCGGGCGATCCGCAGCCCGGCCGCGAGCGCACCCAGACTGACCGCGGGACCCGCCCCGGCGTCCACGCCACCGGTCCCCGCGCCGGCCTGCGCGGCGTCGACCGAGTCCCCGCGCCGGGCAGCGCCCACGGCCGCCTCGCCGACCGCGGACCAGTCGCCGTACACCGTGTCGAAGTCGCCGCGGCGGTCGCCGGTGCGCCCCTCGGCGTCGATCTCCCGGTGCAGGTCGATCCGGCCGACCCCGCCCTCCACCTCGGGCTCCTGCCACGGGCGGCCGGTCACCGGCGCGTCCGCGACGGCCATGCCCTGCCCGTCGGCCAGCGCGAGCACGTGCGGGTGCAGCCGCGGGTCGAGCCACCGCTCCGCGCCGCGCACGTACCCCGGATACACCGTCAGCCGCTCCCGCAGCTCGAACCCGGCCGCCTCGGTCAGCGCCGCCAACTCGTCCAGATGCGGCCAGGGCCGTTCCGGGTTCACATGGTCGGGCGTCAGCGGCGACACCCCGCCCCAGTCGTCGATCCCGGCCTTGACCAGCAGCTCGAACGACGCGTCGATCAGATTCGGCGGGGCCTGGATGCGCATGCCCGGGCCCGTCAGCAGCCGCGTCACCGCGACCGTGGCGGCCAGGTCGAGCACGGACGCGTCGGGAGTGGAGCGCATCGCCGTGTCCGGCTTGGCCCGGAAGTTCTGCACGATGATCTCTTGCAGGTGCCCGTACTCGCGGGCGCTGCGCCGCATCTCGAAGATCGCGTCGACGCGCTCGGCGTGCGTCTCGCCGATGCCGATCAGGATGCCGGTGGTGAACGGCACCCCCACCCGGCCCGCGTCGGCCAGCACCCGCAGCCGCACCGCGGGCTCCTTGTCCGGCGAGCCGTAGTGCGGGCCGCCCGGCTCCGACCACAGCCGCGTCGCGGTCGTCTCCAGCATCATGCCCATGCTCGGCGCCACCGGCCGCAGCCGCTGCAGATCCGCCCAGCTCATGACACCCGGGTTCAGATGCGGCAGCAGCCCGGTCTCCTCCAGCACCGCGATCGCCACCGAACGCAGGTAGTCGATCGTGGAGGCGTACCCCCGCTCGGTCAGCCACTGCTGCGCCGCCGGCCACCGCTCCTCCGGCCGGTCGCCCAGCGTGAACAGCGCCTCCTTGCAGCCCAGCGCCGCGCCCTGCCGGGCGATCGCCAGCACCTCGTCCCGGTCCAGGTAGGCCGCGGGCAGCCGGTGCGGCACCGTCGCGAACGTGCAGTAGTGGCATCGGTCACGGCACAGCCTGGTCAGCGGGATGAACACCTTCTTCGAGTACGTGATCACGCCCGGCCGCCCGGCGTCGCGCAACCCCGCGTCGCGTACCCCCGAAGCCAGCGCCAGCAGCTCGTCGAACGCCTCCCCCGAGGCGCTGAGCAGGGCCGTCGCCTCGGCTGCGTCCAATGCCCTCCCCGCCGCCGCGCGCTTGAGCGCACGGTTGATCTCCGCGGAACCGACCACCGGCTGGGCAACGACCTCGCTGGACATGGAGGCCAGCCTACGACCCTGGCCTCGCCGTCCTCCCGCGGTGCGGGAGGATGTCGCCATGCGGATCGTGGTGCTGGCAGGTGGCATCGGCGGCGCGCGTTTCCTCGCCGGGGTACGGGCCCACGCCCGCGCCACCGGCGACGAGGTGACCGCCGTCGTCAACGTGGGCGACGACGTGTGGATGCACGGGCTGCGCATCACCCCCGACCTCGACTCCGTCATGTACACCCTCGGCGGCGGCATCGACCCCGACCGCGGCTGGGGCCGAGCCGGCGAGACCTGGACCGTCAAGGAGGAGCTCGCCAAGTACGGTGCCGAGCCCACCTGGTTCGGTCTCGGCGACCGCGACATCGCCACCCACCTGGTGCGCACCCGCATGCTCAACGCCGGCTACCCGCTGTCCGCCGTCGTCGCCGCGCTCTGCGACCGCTGGCAGCCCGGCATCACCCTGCTGCCCGCCACCGACGACCGCCTCGAAACCCACGTCGTGGTCGCGGCCGAGGACGGCAGCGGCGACCAGGCGATCCACTTCCAGGAATGGTGGGTACGCCACCGCGCCGCGCTGCCCGCCAAACAGTTCCGCTTCGTCGGCGCCGACACCGCCAAACCCGCGGCAGGCGTGCTCGACGCGCTCCAGGCCGCCGACATCGTGCTGCTCGCCCCCAGCAACCCCGTCGTGTCCATCGCGCCCGTGCTGGCCGTCAGCGCCCTGCGCGACGCCCTCGTCAACGGCCCCGCCCCCGTCGTCGGCGTCTCCCCCATCATCGGCGGCAGCCCCGTCCGCGGCATGGCCGACAAGTGCCTGTCCGCCGTGGACGTCGAATGCTCCGCCCAGGGCGTCGGCCGCCTCCTCGGCGCCCGCACCGCCGGCGGCGTGCTCGACGGCTGGCTCGTCGACGAGACCGCCGACGCCGCCACCGACGTCCCCGGCGTACGCGTACGCGCCGTACCCCTGTGGATGACCGACGACGACGCCACCGCCGCCATGGTTCGCGCAGCCCTGGAGTTGGGCGGCGTCGCGTGAACGAGCACACTGGTCACGGCAGCGAGCGTTACGAGGTGGCGGCATGATCGACGGTTTCAGCGTGCACCCGGTCCGCGGCATCCCGGACGTGCAGCCCGGTGACGACCTCGCCAAGCTCATCGTCGGCGCGGCCCCGTGGCTCGCCGACGGGGACATCCTCGTCGTCACCAGCAAGATCGTGTCGAAGTCGGAGGGTGCGCTCGCCTCGGTGCCCGTCGGGGGGCCTGAGCGGGAGGCTGCCCGGGAGCAGGTGCTGCGGTCCCAGACGGCGCGGCCGGTGGCCACGCGGGGGCATACGCGGATCGTGCAGACCCATCACGGGTTCGTGATGGCGTCCGCCGGAATCGACAACTCCAACGTCGACCGGTCCCAGCTCGTGCTGCTGCCCGTGGATCCGGACGCGTCGGCGCGGGGGCTGCGTGAGGCGCTGCGGGAGCAGTACGGGCTCGACGTTGCCGTGATCGTCAGCGACACCATGGGGCGGCCGTGGCGTAACGGGCTGACCGATGTCGCCCTGGGGTGTGCGGGGATCGAGCCGTTGCGGGACCACCGTGGGGAGACGGATCCGTACGGCAACGAGCTGCAGATCACGCAGATGGCTGTCGTGGACGAGATCGCGGCTGCTGCGGAGCTGGTGAAGGGGAAGGTGGATCGGGTGCCGGTCGCGGTCGTACGCGGGCTGCTCACGTCCACGCGGGACAGCAGCGGGGTCGTGCCGACGTTGGTACGGGATGCGGAGCACGATCTGTTCTCGCTCGGCACTGCGGAGGCGCGGGAGCAGGGACGGGTGGAGGCGCTCGGGCAGGCCTGATCCACAGGCGCTCGCCGAGTTATCCACAGGTGGCCCGGTAAGGGCTGTGCTCAGCGTGGTCAATCCGTTACCCTGCCCGCAGACGTGACTCCGGCGGGTGTGGATCGATCGGTGCCGGAGACGTCCCCATTGCGCGCTTCTTTGGGGAGGGAAGCATGCCTGAACGACGCGTACCGGAACGACTCACCGTGGACCTGGCCGGGCTGCGAGAGGTCCGTACGGATCTGCGCCGCGATACCGACGAAGCCTTGCGCCCAGGCCTGACTACCGCACGGCGTCAGCTGGATTATGGAGTTCGATTCTGTCTGGCCCTGGACTGCGCCGAAGGACGAGCCGCGCGGGCTTCAGTCGGTCACGTACTGGCTCAACACCGGAAGAACGCGGAGTACCAACTTCGGGTAGCCGAAGGCCTCGCCCTTGCGCTTGAACGGATTGTCGAGAACTACTCTAACGCAGACATGCGGGCCGCGGCACGCATCACCGAGGTTGAGTCTGAACTCAGTAGAGCGATCGCCCAACTAGAGAAGGCCGACCATGACAAGCAGGGTCCGCCGGCGCCACAGCGCGGGATGCTCCGATGAACACCGGACCTTCAGGAATGCTGCGTCACGAAGGCGGCTACACCGCAACGTCCCAGGACGCGTTGACGAGATGGCCCACTCAGGGACGTACGAACTGGGTGGCGGTGGACCCTCCACGAGTCTGGGACATGCTTCGCCACGAAGACGATGAACTCGGCTGGGAGCAGGTTAAAGGTCTCAGAGCGATGGCCAGCCTACTGATGGCACAAGCGGACAAGCTAACCCGGCAACGCGACACGCTCGCCCGAATGTGGCCAGCCGATCAGAGCCAAGCAGCCGCAATGGCGCTCAGACGACTCGACATTTTGATCGCAAGCATGCGCCAAGACAGTGAAGACGCGATCCAGAACGCTTTGGCGATTGACGGCATCATGGCGGCCACTGCCAAAGCGAAGCGCGAGGTTCACAAGATCGTACAGGCATGGGAATTGACGACGAACGACGGCGGACCCGAGTGGTGGGACCGCGAGGCGACGCGACTCAGCTACCTAACTGAACAAACTATGGATGCCACTGAGCGCGCGATCCGCGAACACAGGTCACAAATAGTTAGTCCCGCACCGCAATCAATCCAGACGTCCGCAGGCCTAGAAGCGCCCCCGCCCCCGCCCCCGCCAACAACGAGCACCACGACTCGCGATAGCACCGTGGGCCCGCCACGCCCTCGCGCGTTAATCGTTCCGCCACCAGTGCCTGGTCGCCCGCCATTTATCGAGCCCTTGCCGTCGGATACCGGCCCGGACCTCCAAGGCTATATTCCACCAGCGCCCGCGTTGCCTGGCCAGCCGGTTTCCATGTTGCCCATATCACCCGGAAGTCCGTACGCGCCTTATGGCGGCGCATACGTTCTGCCCGGACCTGGGGTTGGTCAGAATGGCTATGTCGTGGCGCTTCCTCCCGCCGGCTCTGGAGCGGCGGCAACGGTGTACACGCCCCCTCGCACAAGTTCAGCAGGCATGCCAGGAATGATGCCAATTCCCATGGGCGGACCAGGTCAGACGACCCAAAGCGGAGATGGAGCTTACCGGCGTACTGCTAACACACGCTGGGAGATTGCATACGGAGTTTCGCCAGTGATTCAGCCGGGCCATTCGACCGAAACGCGTGAGCCTTCCGCACAGGAGACCGAGGAAACGTTCCGTCAGTGGTTCACTCAGTCTGCCATGCCGTGGCGACTCGACAGCGAGCCAATGGCGCAAGCACCTATCGTCACCATCCGCCGAGGAGTTCCTCACTCGTGAATCTCCAGATACGCCTTGCGCACCTCGCGGTAGCAGCATTGATGTCGGCGCTAATAAATCCACTCCCTTCAGTTGCCGCCACCGATGAAGTAGCCGACGGCCAGTGGTTTCATGGATTCCTTCGAACGGCCGAAGCCCACAAGACCTCCGACGGGGCTGGAGTCAAAGTCGCAGTTATAGATACAGGCGTCGATGCCACGCATCCTGACCTAAGCGGCTCAGTTCTCCCCGGTGCGGACTTCAGTCCTGAGGGACCGAGCAAGGGAACCGTGGACAAGGACGGGCACGGCACGGGCATGGCAAGCCTCATCGCCGGCCATGGACGAGTAATGGGCATTGCCCCAGGGGCAAAGGTGGTCCCAATCCGACAGTCAATTCACGGGCGGGGTGCCACAGCCGACATCGCGAGGTCGATCGAATGGGCTGTCGCGCAGGGCGACATCCAGATAATCTCCATTTCGCTGGCCGACGGCTTCGATGATCCATCAGTCAGAACGGCCGTTAAGGCAGCGCTTGACGCCGACATCGTCGTCGTCGCGGGCGTCGGCAACGACCCTCAACAGCCGGTCGGCTACCCCGCTGCCATTCCGGGAGTCGTGGCAGTCTCTGGGGTCGACAGGAACGGCCAGAACTCCAAGGCATCGGCTACAGGTTCAGCTGTTGTTATCTCTGCGCCCAGCGACGGCATCACAAGCGCCAGTTTGAGCCACCTCTGGCAGATAGGTACCGGAACGTCCGCTGCGACGGCGATCGTCGCTGGCGCAGCGACGCTAGTACGGGCAACCCACCCGGAACTTTCTGCCGCTGAGGTTTTTCACCGACTGACGGCTACAGCGACCGACAAGGGCCCACCAGGCCGAGATTCTGCCTATGGCCACGGATTATTGAACCTCGTCGCTGCGCTAACGGCCGACGTTGCGCCCATCGGCCCCGACTCGCCGTCCTCAACCGAAAACGCGCCCTCAACACCAGCTAACCGGACAGCCTTGGCTCTAATCGTGGGTGCCGTAGCGATGCTCGGAATGTTAGTCCTTCTCATCCTCAGATCAAGAAGGCGTAGGTGAGCGGCCGGCGAGCATCGCGTGACCAAGGGGGGTGAGCGTATGCAGGACGGTGTTCCGGTCGCGGAGGCTGTGCACCAAACCGGCCTCGCGCAGCACCGCCACGTGCTGGCTCGCCGCCGCAGGCGACACGTCGAGCCGCCGCGCGAGCTCTGTCGTCGTACTCCCGTCCGCCAGCAGTTCCACCACCGCAGCCCGCGTCCGCCCGAGCAACGCCGCCAACGCCTCCGGACTCCGTACAACGGCAGCCCGCGCCTCGTGATGAACCGAGTACACCAGCACCGGCGGCAGTTCCGGGTCGAACAGGCAGACCGGCTTGCTGGGCGTCTTGAAGTACGACGGCACCAGCTGCAGCCCGCGCCCTTCGAGGTAAACATCCCGATTCGACGGATACTCGGAGATCTCCAGCACGCTGCCGTCGAACCGCACCGTCGGGTGCAGCGTGTTCAGCAGCCCTTCCGTACCGGATTCGAGCATGGTGCGGGCGCGCAGCCCGCGGTCGGCGTCGACGGCGGTCCGCACCCGGTCCCACATCGGCGCGATGGCCGTCTCGTGATACCGGCTGATGGCCGTGCCAAGTTCGCCGAGCGCCCGGGTCGCTCCCCCGCCGACGTCGTCGATGATGCCGGACAGGGACCCCTGCGCGTCACCCAGCGCGTTGATCTCTTTGCGCAGCCGCTCCTTGGGGGTGGACAGCACGGCTTCGAGGCCGGGCCCGAAGCCGGCGGCGGCCTCGGGCGGGGTGAGGAAGTCGGGGAAGTAGCCGACCGGCGGGTTCAGGGCGAGCAGCAGGCCGACCTGGTCGCGCAGGGCCCCGCCCGGTTTGAGGTCGGTGATCATGCGGTTCTTCCAGCCGCCCAGCAGCGGGTCGGTGCCGCGGTATCGCAGCAGGTGGATGCTGAGCGCGAGTTCCCACATCGGGTCCGGCGTCGACGAGATCCGCGTTCGGACCAGGTCGGCACTGGTGAAGTGGATACGCAGCATGGGCTCTCCGGGCTAGGGGTCGGCGCTGACTCTACCGGCCGAGGTGACCTGGGTCTTTAAGTCACAACCGAAAGACGTAGACCCTTCGCCGTTCGGTGGATGATCCTTGGCGCAGCCTGGGGAACCGAGGCGGCACCTCTTTACGGGGAGCGAACTCGGCCGTACGGGGGCGTACGGGGCGATGCGGTAGCGGCTGATCGGTTTGCCGGGGGGCAGGTCGATCGGCCGCTCCGTACGTGGGGCGAGGCTACGGAACCCCAGTTCAAAGCCATAGCGCGATGCGGTGATCCTCATCGGCCACATAGAGCGGAGCGCCCTCGCGTTCGCTGACGCCTTCGACGTGGTGCAGCGGCGCCAGGTCGGCGACCAGGGTCGGGGCGATCAGCGCCGGGCCGGTGCCGTCGGGCAGCCGGAAGCGCAGGTGACGGCAGGTGGCGTCGCGGGCGTCGGGGTGCTGCTCCAGCAGGATGGAGCCCTTGTCGAGGGCGTCGATGGAGCCGACGACGATGTCGTAGGCCCCGTCGTCGCGGGCCGAGAGGGCCCGTACGCCGAGCGGCCCCTGGCCGATGCCGGTGAGCGCGTACACCCCGGTCACGCCGAGGGTTTCCGCGCCGCTGAACAGGCCGGGCACGCCGGACAGCTCGACCAGGATCGGCTCGCCGGCGGCGGTGACGGGCCAGCGGAGCCCGGCCAGCAGCGTGCCCCGGGCGGTGAACGCGGCTCCCTCGATGTTTACCGGGTGGTCGCCGGGGGCGAGCTGGCTGGTCCAGCGTTTGCCTTTGGCGGTGCCGCGGCGTACGGCCTCGGTGACGAAACCGGCGTGCACGACGTCCCGGACGGGTTCGGGGGCGGCCGGGTGCCCGGTGGCGGCCAGGGCGGCGAGGGCGTCGTTGACGGCCCGGTGCAGGGCGAACCGGTGCCTGATGATCTGCAGCTGCGGCCGGGCAGATTCGCGGAAGCGGGCGACGAAGGCCCGTTTGGGCTGGAGCGGGCCGGCCTTGGAGCCGAAGTGCGAGCCGAGCACGTACACCCAGCCGTCGAGCCGGGCGAGCGCCTCCGCGTCCTCGGTGCGGCCCTCGTGCTCGCCCGCCGTCGCTTTGACGTGTTCGGCCCGCCAGCCGCCGTCGTACTGCTCGACGAGCAGCGCCAGGCATTCCTCGGCCGGCCCTTCGTCGAGCACGGTCCAGTAGGCCCGGCGGGCGCCGAGTTCGGCGAGAAGACCTTCGTCGTGTACGGGTAGCAGGTCGCTCGCCTCGTTGCCCGCCGCGGACAGCTCCACCAGTCGCATGGAGATCAGCGTAGGCAGTCGAGGCGAGCGGCGACCCGGTCAGATGCGGCTGTCGCCGCGCTCCTTGAGTTCGTCGACGAGCTTCTTGACGTCCTGCGCCCGGTCGCGCGGGCAGACCAGCACGGCGTCCGGGGTGTCGACCACGATCACGTCGCGCATGCCGAGGGCGGCGACGAGCCGGCCGGACTGCGGCACGACGACGGTGCCGGCGGAGTCGTGCAGGAGCACCTCGGGCTTGCCGCCGTCGAGGGTGGCGCTGTCGCCGACGATCACGTTGCCGGCGTCGTCGGCGGGCAGCACGTCGCCGAGGGTGTGGAAGTCGCCGACGTCGTTCCAGCCGAAGTCGCCGGGCACGGTCGCGACGAGCCCGGCCGCGGCCGCGCCCTCCATGACCGCGTAGTCGACGGAGATCTTGGGCAGGGTCGGCCAGATCTCGCCGAGCACCCGGTCGCGGTCGGCGGTGTCCCAGGCGGCGGCGATGCGGATCAGCCCGTCGTGCAGCTCGGGCTGCTGGCGGCGCAGCTCCTTGAGGAACACGTCGACCCGCCAGACGAACATGCTGGCGTTCCACAGGTAGCGGCCGGAGCGCACGTACTCGGTCGCCACGTCGAGGGAGGGCTTCTCCTTGAACTCGTCGACGGTGCGGATCGGGCCGTCGACGGTCTTGCCGCACTGCAGGTAGCCGTACCCGGTCTCGGGGTGGGTGGGCGTGATGCCGACGGTCATCAGCAGGCCGCGGCGGGCGCCGGCCTCGGCGTCGCGCAGCACCTCGACGAACCGGGCGCCGTCGCGGACCAGGTGGTCGGCGGCGAACGAGCCCATGACGGCCTCGGGGTCGCGCTGGGCGATGACCGCGGCGGCCAGGCCGATGGCGGCGCAGGAGTCGCGCGGGCTGGGCTCGATGAGGATGTTGGAGTCCGGCAGATCGGGCAGCTGCCGCGCGATGCCGGGCGCGTGGGCGACCCCGGTCACCACGTACGTGTCGCCGAGCGCCGCCACCGGGGCGAGCCGGGCCACGGTCGCCTGGATGAGCGTCTCGGCGGTGCCCGTCAGGGGGTGCAGGAACTTCGGGTTCGTGGCGCGCGACAGCGGCCAGAGACGGGTTCCACTTCCACCTGCGGGAATGACGGCGTGCAGCATCCGCCCATTCTGCCTGACGAGTGTGAACGCGAGCCGCACCCCGCCCGCGACACCAGCCGCATTCGCCTGCTAGTGCGCGGGGTGCGGGCAGCTCAGCGCTGGTGCCTCATCGACCGCTGCCAGGCGGTGACGTGCGCGTCGGCGCTGGAGCTCCAGCTGAACTCCTTCGCCCGGGCCAGGCCGGCCGCGGCCAGCGCGGACCGGCGCGCCTCGTCGTCGAGCAGGCTGGCGAGGTCCTTGGCGATGTGGTCGGCGTCCTGGCCGGTGTAGGCGACGGCGTCGCCGCCGACCTCGGGCAGCGACAGCCGCGGCGTGGTCAGCACCGGCGCGCCGCAGGCCATGGCTTCCAGGATCGGCAGGCCGAAGCCCTCCCCGTGGCTCGGGTACGCGCACAGCACCGCGCCGCCGAGGAAGCCCGGCAGGTCGGCGTACCGCAGATAGCCGGGGCGCACCAGCCGCAGGTGTGCGGGCACCTCCGCGGCCACCCGGTCGATCTCGTCGTCGTGGCCCTGGCCGCCGGCCAGCACCAGGGCGGGCGGGTCGACCCGGTCGCGCACGGCCGCGATCCAGCCCCGGACCAGGTTCGGGACGTTCTTGCGGGGCTCCTTCGCGCCCAGGAACGCGATGTAGCTCTGGTCGCCAAGGCCGAGCCGGGACCGCACCCTGGCCTTCTCCTCCTCGCCGGGCACGTGGAAGGCCGTGTGGTCGACACCGTGGTAGGCCACGTCGATGCGGGTCGGGTCGGCGTCGAGCAGCCGGATCAGCTCGTCGCGGGTGGCCTTGCTGGGCACGATGACGCGCTCGGCCCGGCGCAGCGAGGTCTTGATCGCGGACCGGAAGAACGTGCCGCGGGACTTCTCGTAGTGCTCCGGCTCGGTGAAGAAGGTCGCGTCGTGCACCGTCACCGTCACCGGGCAGCTGGCCCGCAGCGGGCAGGTGTAGAACGGCGAGTGCAGCACCTGCGCGCCGACCTGCTGGGCGAGCAGCGGCAGGCCGGTCTGCTCCCAGGCGAGCCGGGCCGGGCGGTGGGCCACCGCGGCGGGCGCGGCGACGACCTGCGCGTGCGGCAGGGTGCGGGCGTACCGCTCCTGGTCGGTGCGCTGGGAGACCACGACCAGGTCGATGTCGGAATGGTCGGCGAGGGCGCCGAGCAGGCCGTCGAGGTACCTACCCACGCCGCCGCGGTCAGCGGGGACGCTGGTGGCGTCGACAAGCACCCGGGGAGAGCGAGCGATCGTCACGGTGAACACTCCTTGTGGGGGTGTGCAGCGCAGCCCAGCCGACCGCCGCTCTGCGGTTGTGAGACTGTGCGCTGTTTCACAGCAGTCACGCTTCAGACTACGCCCGACATGCCCCATGGCAAGGTCCACGACGCGGCAGTGTCGGTAGCCTGACCACGTGTCCACTATCGGTCAGCTTTTCGCCGCGACGGTCGCCACCGATCCGGCAAAACCGCTTCTCACCTGGTACGACGACGCCACGGGCGAGCGTACCGAGCTCTCCGGCGCGACCCTGGCCAACTGGGTGGCCAAGACGGCGAACCTGCTCGTCGACGGGTGCGGACTCGGCCCCGGCAGTGTCGCCTCGATCTCGCTGCCGCCGCACTGGCAGACCGCTTCGATCATGCTGGCCTGCTGGACGGCAGGGCTGGCCGTGTCACACAGCGCGGACGTGCAGGCCGACGTGGCCTTCGTCGAACCCGAGGCCGCTTCGGCCGCCCCCGACACGTACGCGGTGAGCCTTCACCCGTTCGCGCTACCGCTGCGCGGGCTGCCGTCGGGTGTGTCGGACTGGGTCAGCTCGGCGCGCGCCCACGGCGACTTCTACGGCGGCCCCGCCGCCGACCCAGGCGCGCCGTCGCTGGTCGGCCTGCCCGGTGGCGGCGGTTCGATCACGCACGCCGAGCTGGCGGAGCGCTCGCTGGCCCGCGCGAAGGAGCTGGAGATCGCCAAGGGCGACCGGGTGCTGATCGACATCGGGGCACACCCGCGCCCCCTGGACTGGCTCACCGCCCCGATCGCCGCCGGCGCGTCCCTGGTCCTCTCCCACCGCACCGCCGCAGGCATCCTCGACACCCGCGCGACAACGGAACACGCCCGCCTCATCCCCTGACGTCCGACCGATCAGCGGCCCGCGCCCCCTCCCTGATCGACGCGCGCCCCTCCCTGTCGATGACAAACGGGGTGTTGCGGGTGGTGTCAGCGGGACTTGGCGAGGGTTTCGAAGGCGAGGAGGGAGTCGGGGTTGGCGAGGGCGCCCTTGGCGGCGGCGGACTCGACGGGGGTGCCGGTGAGGATGCGCTTGACCGGGACTTCGAGCTTCTTGCCGGACAGGGTGCGGGGCACCGCGGCCACCTGGTGGATCACGTCGGGGATGTGGCGGGGCGACAGGGCGGTACGCAGCTCGCGGGCGATCTTCGACTTGAGCGCGTCGTCCAGCTCCAGGCCGGGCTGGAGCACCACGAACAGGAGCAGCTCCCCCGCGCCGCCCTCGTCGTCCTCCAGGTGCACCACGACCGAGTCGGCGACCTCGCTCATGCCCTCGACGACCGAGTAGAACTCGGCGGTGCCGAGGCGTACGCCGCCGCGGTTCAGGGTCGCGTCGGAGCGGCCGGTGATCACGCAGGTGCCGCGTTCGGTGACGGTGATCCAGTCCCCGTGCCGCCAGACGCCGGGGAACACGTCGAAGTACGCCTCGCGGTAGCGGGAGCCGTCGGCGTCGCCCCAGAAGCCGACCGGCATGCTCGGCATCGGCGCGCTGATGACCAGCTCGCCGAGCGCGTTGTCGAGCGGCCGGCCGGTCGGGTCGTACGCCTCGACCTTCGCGCCGAGGCAGCGGGCCGCGATCTCGCCGGGGTAGACCGGGTTGAGCGGGGTGCCGCCGACGAAGCCGGTGCACACGTCGGTGCCGCCGGACAGCGAGATGAGCAGCAGGTCGGGCTTGACGTTCTCGTACACCCAGACGTAGCCCTCGGGCGGCAGCGGCGCGCCCGTCGAGCCCAGGCCACGCAGCTTGGACAGGTCCGCGATCTCCCGCGGCACGATGCCCTCCTTGCGGCAGGCCAGCAGGTACGGCGCGGAGGTGCCGAAGTAGGTCATGCCCGCCTCTTCGGCCAGCCGCCACAGCGCGCCCAGGTCGGGGGCGGCCGGGTTGCCGTCGAACAGCACGATCGCCGCGCCGACGGCCGGGCCGGAGACCAGGTAGTTCCACATCATCCAGCCGGTGGTGGAGAACCAGAAGAAGCGGTCGCCCGGCCCGAGGTCGTGGTGCAGGGCGAGCATCTTCAGGTGCTCCAGCAGGATGCCGCCGTGGCCGTGCACGATCGGCTTGGGCAGGCCGGTGGTGCCGGAGGAGTAGAGGACGTACAGCGGCTGGGCGAACGGGACGGCGGTGAACTCCAGCGGCTCGTCGGTGTCGGCGGCCAGCTCGCCGAGACCCACCACCCCCTGGGTGTACGGCAGCAGCACGGTGTGCGCCAGCGACGGCAGCGCCGCCTGGATGGCCGCGACCTCGCCCTGCCGGTCGATCAGCTTCTCGCCGTACCGGTAGCCGTCGACGGCGACCAGGACCTTCGGGGAGATCTGCTGCCAGCGGTCGGTGACGCTGCGGGTGCCGAACTCGGGCGCGCAGGACGAGAAGATCGCGCCGAGGCTCGCCGTGGCCAGCATCAGCACCACGGTCTCCGGGATGTTCGGCAGGTACGCCGCCACCCGGTCGCCCTCGCCGACGCCGAGCCGGCGCAGCCCGGCCCGCGCCCGGCGGACCTGCTCGCGCAGCTGTGCGGCGGTGAGGATGACCGGCTCGCGGGTCTGCGAGTAGCCCAGCACCACCGGCTCGTCGTCGCCGATACCCGGCATGCGCAGCACGTGCTCGGCGTAGTTCATCGTCGCGCCGGGGAACCACCGCGCGCCCGGCATGGTGGCGTCGGGCAACACATCCGTCGGCTGATCGTGGGCGATGACGTCGAAGTAGTCCCAGATCGAGGACCAGAAGCCGGCCAGGTCGGTGGTGCTCCAGCGCCACAGCTCGTCGTAGGAGCCGAAGGTCAGCCCGCGCTCACGCTCCAGCCAGCCCAGGTAGTCGCCGATGCGGGAGTGCTGCCTGATGTCGGCCGGTGGGGTCCACAGCGCTTCGGTCATCATGATCCTCTCCCGCGATACCTCGTCGTACCCGCTGCTGGCATCCTGCCGCATGGCACGACGGATAATTCTCCGACCTGGCACGCGGTGCCCGCGCTGGGTCGGGGCACATCGCGGCCCGGCCTGCCATGGGCCGGGCCGACACCCCGTCAGGCGCCGTCGGCGCGGTGGCGGTCGATGGCCTGGCGGCGGGCGAGGCGGTGCTCGCGGCGGATCTCCGCCTCGTGCCAGCGGCGCATGTCGTCGGGGCTCTCCGGAACGACCTGCGGCACGTGCCGGGGGTCGCCGTCGGCGTCGACCCCGACGAACACCAGGTACGCCGTGGCGACGTTGACCGGCTCGCGGTCGGCCTCGTTCCAGCGCTCGGCGAACACCGTCACGCCGATCTCCAGCGAGGTCTTGCCGGTCCAGTTGACCTGCGCCTTGGCGTGCACCAGGTCACCGACCTTGACCGGCACCATCAGCGTGATCTCGTCGATGGCGACGGTCACCGCGTTGAACCCGCAGTGCCGGGCCGCGGCGGCCCCCGCCGCGTCGTCGACGAACTTCATGATCACGCCACCGTGCACGGTGCCGTAGAGGTTGACGTCCTGGTTCGTCATGATACGGCTCAGCGTGACCCGCGAGAACGCGGTCGGTCGGCCGGGCGGTGGAGTGTCGATCACGCCGTTCACCGTACGCTCCTCCTCCGAACGGTTGACGAACGGCAGGATTTCCGTAAGGTAGCGCCACATGCGTCATGTATGGAGCCTTCTCGCCGGAATTGTGATCACGCCCCTGGCCTGGTTCGCCGTCGCCTACGGACAGGCCGTCATGTTCGACGCCGCGCAGATCGGCGGCACCCGTCCGCTGTGGCTGGGGCTGGCGCTGTTCGCCGCCGTCGGCCTGCTGCTCGGCCTGATCGGAAGCCTGCGGGTGTCGCCCGCGGGACCGCTGTTCGTGGCGTTGAGCTACCTCGGGATGACCGGGTTGCTCATCGCGCGGCCCGAGACCGCCAAGCAGGCGCTGCCCGACCTGGTGCAGCTCGGCGGCACCCTGGTCGTCCCGCTCAGCCCGGTGTCCACGGGTGTGCTGGGGCTGATCGGCGCGATGCTGCTGATCGCCGTGGCGAGCCTGCAGCGCTGGCGTAGCTGGCCGCGCCCGGACACGGCGAGTGAGCAGACCTGGCCGGACATGCTCGCCCCGAACGCCGCCGACCGCAACGAGAACACACTGGCTGACCGGGACACCTTCAACGGATTCGCGGACTTGCGGACCCCGGCAGATGCGAGCGTCATCGATGCGCCATCCTGGAGCGCGCCAACCAAGGTCTGACCCCGGAGGCATGGATGCGCCACATTGGATCGTTTCTGCTCGCGCTCGTCTTCGCTCCTGCGATCTTTCTGCTGACGGGCACCGGACTCAGCGCCTTCCAGACCATGTGGGTCAACGGCGGTGCGCCGTCCGCGGCCCTCGACGCGGCCGTCGCCGCGGGTGCGCTGCTGCTGGCGAGCGTCCTCTACGCGATCCTCACCATGGTGCGGCTGTCGCCGGTCGGCCCGTTCCTGGCCGGTCTGGGCATGCTGGGCATGAGCGTGTGGGCGGCGGGCTGGTCGCAGTCCTATGCCGAGACGTTCGCGATGCTCGACGTGCACATGGGCGGCGCGGTCGGGCAGTCCGGCCTCGGCCTGGTCCTGTCGGTGCCGCTGCTGGCCACGGTGGTCAGCCCGCGCCGCTGGCGCAAGCACGAGCGGCTGGCCGACGAGACCGTGGCGCTGGCGGCGTACCCGCTGCAGCAGGGACGCCCGGCGGCGCCCGCGGACCAGACCCGGGCGTTCACCAGCGTGCCCGGCGAGCAGGGGTACACCGGCCTGCCGGACGTGCCGCCGCCGTCGCTGCACTACCCGCGCGCCACCCCGCAGGGCGTTCCGACGGTGAACGTGCCGCCGAACACGCCGCCCCAGGCCCCGCCCGCGCCGCCGAACGCGGCTCCGGCCAAGGCGCCCAAGGCCCCGAAGGCGAAGGCCGCACCGCCCGCCGAGGCCCCGCCGCTGCCGCGCCGCACCCCGGCCGCCGAGTCCGCGGTCGCCGCGGCGGCCACCCAGCCGACTCCCCCGGCCCAGGCTGTCACGCAGCCGACGCCGCCGGTGGCTCCCCCGGCCGCGGTGCCGCCGCAGCGTTCGGCTCCGCCGCAGCCCGCCACTCCGCCGGCCCCGCAGAGCCCGGCTCCGCCACCGCTGCCGGAGGAGTCGACGGTCATGCTGACCCCGCCCGCCGACCAGCAGACCATCAAGCTGGAGAAGGACTGATCGAGGTACGCGAAGGGCGGCTCTCCCGCCGGAGGGCCGCCCTTCGCGTACGCCGTCCGCGGCTCAGCCGGGCAGGGTCGCCAGGGCGCGGTAGATGCGCTTGTCGGAGACCGGGTACGGGGTGCCCAGGGACTGGGCGAAGTAGCTGACCCGCAGCTCCTCGATCATCCAGCGGACCTCGGCCAGGGTGTCCCAGCCGGGCGCGCCGGGCCGGATCGACGCCCGCGCGTCGGTGTACTCCTGCTGCACGTCCTCGATCAGCAGCAGCCGCTCCCGGTCGCGCTGCGGGGACTCGGGCAGCTTGGCCAGCCGCTGCTCGATCGCGCGCAGGTAGCGGACCAGGTCGGGCAGCCGGCGCAGCCCGGTCGAGGCCACGAATCCGGGGTACACCAGCCCGGTGAGCTGGGCCCGGATGTCGGCCACCGACCGGACCAGGAGCACGTTGGTGATCGACTTGAGCTGCCGGTCGATGTCGTAGGACAGCGACAGGATCGGCTCCAGCTGCTGCAGGATGGCGTACATCGTGTCGGGCATGTCGGCCCGCGCCTTGGCGACCAGGGCGGCGAACGCGTCGGCGTCCCAGGCCGGGCCGCCCGCCTCGATGATCACCTTGTCGACGGCGGTGGTGACGACGTCCTCCAGCAGCTTCGCGACGCTGCCGTGCGGGTTGCGGCTCAGCGCCAGCTTCGCCTGGTTCGACAGCCGCCCCTGGAGCGACTTGAGCGGCGGCGGTGCGCCCAGCAGCACCAGCCGCCGGGTGCCGCGCCACATCGCGGTCCACTGCTCGCCGGGACTGTCGAACACCCCGACACCGACGCTGTCGCCCTCGTCGACCAGCGCCGGGTAGCCCTTGACGGCGTAGCCGCCCCGCTGGCGTTCCACGACCTTGGCGAGCGGGCCGATGGTCCAGGCCCGCAGCCCGTGCTGCTCCATGTCGTCGGCCGCCGCGGCGACCGCGGCCTGTGCCTTGTCCCGCAGCCTGCGCTTGAGTTCGGCCAGGTCCTTGCCCTCGGCGAGGGTCTTGCCCTGCTCGTCCTCGACCCGGAAGGTCATCCGCAGGTGGTCGGGTATCTTTTCCGGCTCCCACGCCTCGCGGGCGACCACGATGCCGGTCATCGCGCGCAGCTGACGTTCCAGCAGGGCGAGCAGCGGCTGCCCGTCGGGCTTCTGGCCGGCGAGCGCCTCCTTGACGTAGTCGGGCACGGGCACGAAGTTGCGCCGGATCGCCTTGGGCAGCGAGCGCACCAGCGCGACGGCCAGCTCCTCGCGTACGCCGGGGATCTGCCAGTCGAACCCGGCCGGGGTGATCTGGTTGAGCAGCGGCAGCGGGATGTGCACGGTCACGCCGTCGGCGTTCGCGCCGGGCTCGAACTGGTAGGTCAGCGGCAGCTCGAACTCGCCCTGCCGCCACACGTCGGGGTAGTCGTCCTCGTCGACGCCGCCCGCGGCCTCGTTGACCAGCATCGACTTCTCGAAGCTGAGCAGGTCGGGCGTCTTGTGCCGGGCCTTCTTCCACCAGCTGTCGAAGTGGCGGCCGGAGACCACGTCGGCGGGCAGCCGCTCGTCGTAGAAGTCGAACAGGGTGCCGTCGTCGACCAGGATGTCGCGCCGGCGTACCCGGTGCTCCAGCTCTTCGACCTCGGCGAGCAGGTCGCGGTTGGCGTGGAAGAACTCGTGGTGGGTCTCCCAGTCCCCGTCGACCAGGGCGTGCCGGATGAACAGCTCCCGGGACAGCGCCGGGTCGATGCGGCCGAAGTTGACCTTGCGCTTGGCGACGATGGGGATGCCGTAGAGCGTCACCTTCTCGTACGCCAGCACCGCGGCCTGCTTCTTCTCCCAGTGCGGCTCGCTGTACTGCCGCTTGACCAGGTGCTCGGCCAGGCTCTCGGCCCACTCGGGCTCGATCTTCGCGGCGATGCGCCCCCACAGCCGCGACGTCTCGACCAGCTCGGCGGCCATGACCCACTTGGGCGCCTTCTTGAACAGCGACGAGCCGGGGAACAGCGAGAACCTGGCGTTGCGGGCGCCGATGAAGTCGCGCTTCTCCGGGTCGTGCATGCCGATGTGCGACAGCAGGCCGGACAGCAGCGACTGGTGCAGGCGCTGCGCGTCGGCGGGCACGGTGTTGAGCGTGAAGCCCATGCCCTTGACCACCTGGCGCAGCTGCGACTCCAGGTCCTGCCACTCGCGGATGCGCAGGTAGTGCAGGAAGTCGGTCTTGCACGTGCGCCGGAACTGGTTCGAGGACAGCTCCTGCTGCTGCTCCTTGATCCAGTTCCAGAGGTTGAGGAACGCGACGAAGTCGCTGTCCTTGTCGGCGAACCGGGCGTGCTTCTCCCCCGCCGCCTGCTGCTTGTCGGCGGGGCGCTCGCGCGGGTCCTGGATGGACAGCGCCGCCGTGATGATCAGCACCTCGCGCAGGCAGCCGTTGCGGTCGGCTTCGAGGACCATGCGGCCCAGGCGCGGATCGACCGGCAGCTGCGCCAGTTTGCGGCCGAGCGGGGTCAGCTTGCCGGGCTCGCCGCGCACCGGGGCCTCCAGCGCGCCCAGCTCGTGCAGCAGGTCCAGGCCGTCGGCGATGTTGCGGCGGTCCGGCGGGTCGATGAACGGGAACGCCGCGATGTCGCCCAGCCCCAGCGAGATCATCTGCAGGATGACCGAGGCCAGGTTGGTACGCAGGATCTCCGGCTCGGTGAACTCCGGCCGCCCGATGAAGTCCGCCTCGTCGTACAGGCGGATCGCGATGCCGTCCGAGGTGCGCCCGCAGCGGCCCTTGCGCTGGTTGGCCGACGCCTGCGACACCGCCTCGATCGGCAGCCGCTGCACCTTCAGCCGGTTGCTGTACCGGGAGATACGGGCCGTGCCCGGGTCCACGACGTACTTGATGCCCGGCACGGTCAGCGACGTCTCGGCGACGTTCGTGGCGAGCACGATGCGCCGCCCGGTGTGCGGCTGAAAGACCTTGTGCTGCTCGGCGGTGGACAATCGGGCGTACAGCGGCAGGATCTCGGTGTGCCGCAGGTTGCGCTTGCGCAGCATGTCCGCGGTGTCGCGGATCTCCCGCTCGCCGCTGAGGAACACCAGCACGTCGCCCGGGGCCTCGCCGGCCAGCTCGTCGACGGCGTCGGAGATGGCCTGGATCTGGTCGCGCTCGTCGTCGTTGTCCTCCTCGTCGCCCTCGACGACCAACGGGCGGTAGCGGACCTCGACCGGGTAGGTGCGGCCGGACACCTCGACGATCGGGGCGGGCTTCGGCTCGCCGCCGACGACGGCGGTGGAGAAGTGGGCCGCGAAGCGCTCCGGGTCGATGGTCGCCGAGGTGATGATCACCTTGAGGTCGGGGCGCTTCGGGAGCAGCTGCTTGAGGTAGCCGAGGATGAAGTCGATGTTGAGACTGCGCTCGTGCGCCTCGTCGATGATCAGCGTGTCGTACATCGCGAGCGAGCGGTCGTGCTGGATCTCGGCCAGCAGGATGCCGTCGGTCATCAACTTGATCATCGTCTGGTCGCCGACGTGGTCGGTGAACCGGACCTTCCAGCCGACGACGCCGCCGAGCGGGGTCTGCAGCTCCTCGGCGATGCGCTCGGCGACCGTACGGGCGGCCAGCCGGCGCGGCTGCGTATGGCCGATCAGCCCGCGTACGCCGCGGCCCAGTTCGAGGCAGATCTTCGGGATCTGGGTGGTCTTGCCGGAGCCCGTCTCGCCCGCGACGATGACGACCTGGTGGTCGCGGATCGCATCGGCGATGTCGTCGCGCTTCTGGCTGACCGGCAGCTCGTCGGGGTAGCTGACCGTGGGCACCCCGGCGACCCGCAGGGCGAGCTTCTCCTCGGCGGTGCCGACAGCCGAGGTGATCTGCGCCATAGCGGCGTCCAGCGCGTCCCCCGGCTTCATCCGGCGTACGCCGTCGAGGCGCCGGCCGAGCCTGCGGCGGTCCTGCGCCGTCAGCTCGTCGACGCGTTTGCGCAGCTCGGCGAGCTGGCTGGGGTTACGGGGCGGCCTGTTGCGGAGCGGCGCGGGCTCGGACTGCGATGTCATGACGGGCCCCAGGATATGCCGCCGACCTCCCCTGCCGACCAGCGGTTTTCACCCGGGCCTCGATCAGAGCCCGGCGAACAGCGCCAGCACCTCCTCGGCGCAGCCCCAGGACAGCGTCACCCCGCACCCGGAGTGCCCGTAGTTGTGGATCACGACGCGGTCCCCGGAGCGGTCCACCTCCACCCGCACCCCGGGGGCGCGGTTGGGACGCAGACCCACCCGCCGCGCCCGGACCGGAGCGTCGGCGAGCCTGGGTTCGACCCGCGCGCAGCGGTCGCGGATCCCCTTCTCGACGAGAAGGCTGGGCTGGAGGGTGTCCTTCTCGTCGTCGTGGTCGACGGCGATACCACCCATCACCACATGATCACCGTGGGGCAGGAAGTAGGTGAGGTTGCCACGCTCGGCCGAGTCCTGGAAGAACCAGTCCACCCCGGGGTTGTCCACCACGACCAATTGGCCGCGCGTGGCCTGCAGATCGGGATCCTTGGTCAGTCCGCGTGCCCCCAGTCCGGTGCAGTTGATCAGCACGCCGGGCAGCGCCACCTCGGTGAAGCTGCGCAGCGGACGGGGCAGCTCGGTCACCTCGACCTTCGCCGTCGCCAACCTTTCGGCCAGGTATTTCAGGTAGGCGGGCATGTCGATCAGCGGAATGGTGTGCCACCAGCCGACGGCGAACTCAGGTGGCAGCTCCGAACTGTCACAAAGCCGATAGTCACTAAGTGCAGTGGCCCACCCGGGCGGATTCACCCGCTCCACCGAGGCCTCCATGCCTCGCACGAACCGCACCCCGCAGGCGTGACGGTCCGCGATGCGCGCGAACTCCCGCAGGGTCGCCTCGCTCCAGCCCGTCACCCGTTCGTCGTCGACCATGTACGGACCCCAGCTCGCACCGGCGAGCGCGGAGGTGGTCCGCGACCACGGCCGGTCGGTGATCACGTGGACCCGGATGCCGGCCTCGGCGAGCCGAATGGCCGTGGTGAGACCGGATACGCCCGCCCCGATGACGACTGCCTCTTGCTGTGAAGAAGCCACCATTTGATTAGATTAACTTACATAGACGAATGCGAGTTCGGGTGCGCTCATTCGATGACGCTCCGTGATTGAAGTCGAACGTTCGGTCTATTGTGGCCTTCAGGCGTCTTGTCACGCCACCCCCTCATGAAGTGAAATCGATCGATCATTGTCAGCACGGGCGGGAGTGCCGATGGCGACCACCAGGCCGGCGACCGAGGTCGTCATCGGCGAGGTGCACACGGCGCTACTGCAACACTCCAGCGCGGTGTCCGCCGGCGTCGGCGCCGAGCTCCTCGCACTGACCGCGGGTGAGCGGGTGCGCCGAGCGGAGCGGCCCATCGCCTACGCCGTCTCCCCGGCCCAACTGACCGGCGTGGACTGCGACCTGCCCGCAGCGGTCACGGCGGGGCCGCAGAACCGGCTCGCCCCGGTGCGCGCCGTCGGCACCGTGACCTCACGAGCGGTGCTCACCGGCGGCCACGTGCTGCAGGGGTCGGCATACGCCCGGGTCGTCGTGGACGCCGAGCGCCGCCGCAAGCCATGGTCGCACTACCTGGCCCGGCCCGGCGTGCTGGAAATCGTCGGCAAGTCCGGCGGGCTCGACATCGCCGGCGGACACCTGCGCCAGGCCGCACCGAGCGCGGGCATGCTCGATCTCGGCACCATCGGCGATCGCACCATCGACACGATTCAGACGTCGCGGCGCATCGACCGGGCGGCGCCGTTCAGGTCCACCCGCACCGGGCTGCGCTGGTCGGTGTCCGAGGGCGGCGTCTTCGAGTTCACCCTCGTCGACGACCGGACCCGCACCGCCCGGTTGCCCCGCGTCGCCGACGCCGAGGCGACGGCTGCGCTGTGCGAGGACATCGCACTGCACGACTGGCTGCTCACGACACTGTTGTCGCTGGTCGGCCGAATTCCCGCCGGCAGGGCGGGACGCCGGCAGGTGGTCGAGCGGCTCGCCCCCGCACTGGACCACCTGCTGCACCTGTGGATGCCCGCCGCCCGCGTCGACTCCGCGCTCGCCCCGGTCTGGCGCGGCCTCGATCAGCGCCCGGGACTGACCCGACAGTGGCAGACCAACGTCGAACGCGTGCGGGACCAGCTGGCGCTGGCCGTGATCGAGGCGTCCGCCCACCGCCCGTGACAGGGGGAACCATGGCCAGCCAGAAGGACCGCTCCAACCGTACGCCCACGAAGATCTTGGTCAGTCTCGTCGCCTTCGGCATCACCTTCCTGGCGACGTACCTGTTCGAGGCCCTGGGCACGCATCCGGACGTGCTGGTCGGCTTCGGCGCGTCGCTCTTCGTCGCCGGCGTCACCTTCGTGGTCCAGTTCCTCTACGACGTGGAACGCCGGCTCGACAAGCTGGAGGACCAGCTGGCACAGCATTCGGCGGACAACGAGTCGCGGATCGACGAGGGCTTCCAGCGCATCAGCGAGGCGACACACCTGTTCAGCCTGGTCGAGGCGTCGGCGATGCAGACCGACGCGATCACCCAGCTGGTCGGCAACTCGGTGCGGATAAAGCCCAGCCCGCAACTGGTCTTCGATCTCGCCCAGGCGGAGATACAGCGGTTGTCGGAGATGCTGAAGACCCTCGGCGACTCGGGTGACCTCACCTACGACGGCGAGGACCGGGACTGGCTGCTCGGGCTCACCAAACACGTCAACCACAGCCTCGACGCGATCAGCACCACCCTGGACGTCGGCGGCCAGGACTACTTCGACGGCAGCCTGTGGCAGAGCGATCTGGGCCAGCGTTACCTGGAGGCGCAGCGCGACGCCATCCGGCGCAACGTCCGGGTACGCCGCATCTTCATCCTGGACCGGTCCGAGCTGGTCGACGACGAGCACTTCCGGCGGGTCATCGGCATGCACCACGACATCGAGATCGAGGTACGGGCGCTGGACCCGACGCGGTTCCCGCGCCAGTTCATCCCGCCGTTCGGCGACTTCATCGTCTTCGACGGTGTGGTCAGCTACCAGACGTCGCCGTCCGCGCCGGTCACGGACACGAACCGGGCCACGATCGCGAGCACGCAACTCGTCACCAATCCCATGAAGGTGCAGCGCAACGTCGACCGGTTCAACGATCTGTGGAAGGTCGCCGCGCCGCTCACCTGAGCGGCGCGGCGGCGCCCTCGACGAAGACGTAGTTCAGGCGGGTGAGGATGTCGGCGGACAGCGGGCGATGCTCGGCGGCGGCCCGCGCGAGCACCTGGCCGTTGACCACCGGGTCGACGGAGACCTGGTCGAGGATGGTCCGCACCGCGTGCTCCACCGGCAGGAAACGTGTGTCGAGCACGGAGAACGTGCGGTACGCGAAGAACGGGCGTGCCCGCGGCTCCAGGCGCGACACCGGCGGCAGCTCCGACCAGGCAGCCGGAAGCGGGTCAGGCCGATCCTGCGGTGTCGCCACCGCCTGACCCTCGTGCCGCAGCAGACCCAGCCGCAGGAGCTGCCACACCGCGGCCAGCATGGGGCAGGACCAGCGGCGCTCGCCGCGCTGCACATCCCACAACTCGACATCCATGAAGATCGAGTGGTTGTTGACCGCGTTCTGCCTCGGCGGCTGCCATTCCGGCACCGTCTCCATCGCCTCGAGCGAAGCACCGACGTGGGGGGACCGCTGGCCGTTGCTCAACCAGCCGGTCTCGGTGACCGGCGGGCGGGCTCCGGTGGTCTGCCGCGGCGGCTCCGACACCAGGCGGTCCTCGACCAGCCGCGCCGGCTCGACCGCGCCCGCGCGGGCGCACGCCGACTCGCGTGCCAGGTAGTCGATCGTCAGTCCGGACTCGTGTGCGGCACGCTGCAGCATCGGCACGATCTCGGCCGGCGAGCCGAACGGGGAGAAGTAGTCGTCGACCAGGAAGCACGTGCTGATCCGCGCCTTGGGTCCCCAGGTCGCACGGCACGCGTCACCGGCGGCCTGCGCCCACGGCCGCACCCGGGCGAACAGCTCCCGGAGGCGCCCGTAGCCGGCTTTGAAGTCGTCCATGTAGAGGTGGCCGAGCTCGATGGAAAGGTGCGACAGCGCCACCTCCTCGATCTTCAGCGTCGCGCTGAACTCGTCGTAGACGACCTCCAGCTCGGTCACGGGGACCTCCACGCCGCGTCCTCGGTCAGCAGCTTGGCGATCAGTTCGAAGGCCTCGACCGTGGCCGCGTTGGCGATCTGCTTCGTCACCGTGTCGGCGTCGGAGATCAACTGCTCGCGCCACTGCAGCACCGGGTCCAGCGGAACCGAGCCGAGCGTGAAGGCCTGCCCGACCCGTTCCGCGCCCGCCAGGTGCTGCAGGTCCCGGTTGATCTCCTGCAACCATCCCACCTGCGTCGCCCGCAGGCCCGACAGCTCCTCCGAGCGGGGGTCGACCACCGCGGTGCGCACGAACCGGATGGCGGCGCGCAGCCGGTCCGCGTCATGGCCGCGCCGAGCGCCCATGTCGACGATGCCGCGCTCCCCGTACACCAGGCCCGCCGCTGCCAGGACGTGCTGTCGCGTCCAGCGGTGGAACACCAGCCAGCGGGCGGTCACCCCGCGCAGTTGCGGCGCGGTCAGCGCCGCCAGCACGATCTCGGTGGCGTACGACCGGCCCGCGCTCAGGTCCACCAGACTGATGTCGAACTCCTCCTCCACCCGCAGGAGCAGCTGTGCGCACCGGTCGATGATCTCGCCGGTGGCCGCGAACTCGGCTCCGCCGCTGTCACCCGGAATGAGGCACAGCTGGCCCGCCCCGTCGGGCCGGCCCCGCAGGCTGAGCCGGTCGGACTCGCTCCACACGTCCACCCGCATCGGGCCGCCCACCTTGCCCCGCAGGTACGAGTGGAGGCCGCCGGCCGGTGCTCCGCGAGCCACGTCGTTGACGGCGAAGATCGCACCGGCGGTCGGCGAACCGAAGTCGAAGTCGAGGTAGCAGACGTCGCTGCCCTGCAGCGCCCGGCGATAGATCAGATTGCTGCTGGTCACGGAGCGCCCGGTGCCGCCCTTGTCGGAAGTCGCGAATACCAGCACCTATGGCGCTCCCGTCACGTCACGACGCGCCTCCGCAAGACCGTCCAGCTCGCGCAACACGTCGCAGATCAAGGCGAAACTGGTTCCCGGCCGGTAATCGATGATCTCCCGGGCGTGGCGCAGCCTGGCTCGAATGGCCTGCAGCGCGTTGCGCATGCTCGAGCCCGAATCGGTCGAGGCGACCAGTTGCTGACGGTCGAAGAGGTGTTCGGCCTCGGCGAGCAGCTCGTTGGCGAGACCGACCATCTCGTCGCTGCGCAACGGGTGGGTGTCAGCGAGGTCGGCCGCGAACACCAGGCTTTCCACCACGCGCACCGTGTGGTGCCAGCTGAGCCGGCCGTCTCCGTCATCGAGCAGGACCTCGCTGAAACCCCGCTCCGGGTGGTCCCACAGCCCCCGGCCCTGGCCGGTCACGATGCGCCGTTTCAGGAGGTGGTCCCAGACGCCGTCGGCGAGGACCAGCATCTCCCCGCGCAACTGCACGTTGTTGAGGTAACGCGCGATACGGATGATGCGTTTCAGCAGCAGGGGCGCGAAGTCCGCGGCCACCCAGTTCAGCTTCACGTCCGCCAGGCTGCTTTCGAGCGCGATGGCCACTCCGGGGTAGTGCAGGTCGACCGCTGTGTCGTTCGCGATCGGGCGCCGGGTGATACGCGCCCGCGCGGCCAGTTCTTCCAGAGCTCGGCCGAGCCGGCTCAGTCCCAGCTCGCTCCCGCCGTGTTCCACCAGGCCGCGGGTCGCGATCGAGATCACGAGAAGGCTGAAGTAGTCGGACTCCTCGCCGTCGGTGGTGCGCCACGGAAGATCTTCGAGTGGCCACCGGGCGTCGCCGTAACTCGCGATGGCCGACCAGTAATTCTGGGTCAGGTCCCAGCGCAGCTGAAGCGCGGCCGCCAGGCGCAGCTGCTCGTCGTCGAGCAGCCGCAGCAGGCGGGTGCGCGCGGAGAAGAGGTCGGCGATGCCGTCCAGGGCTTGCACGGTGAAATAGAGATATGGCGCGTTCTGGGCGTATCCGTCGCGCTGAGGCTCGGCGTCTCCGATGAACGGGATCTGCGGGGCACCGGTGATGATGCCCCAGGACCAGCCGCATTCGAACAGCATCTGCGGCTGATCGAGTTCCGTGAACTCCTCGTTGCCGACCCTGAGCTCGCGCAGTCCGGCGATGATCTGCCGGAGCGCCTGCCGCAACTCCCCGACGATGCGATTCGCGGAGAGATTCGATTGGTTGATCGTACGGATCAGGTGCTTGCCGTCCGGGGACGACGCGTCGAAGGTGAACACCGTGAAGCTGCGCAGCAGGCCCACCATCGCGGCGGTGAGCCGGCGGCTGGCCAGCTGCACCAGGCTGTCGAGCTCCTCGAGCTGCTGCTTGTTGTTCAGCGAGCTGCGATAGATGCTGGCAAACCCGAGCGTGGCCAGCGTCAGCGTGATCGAGGAGGCGAAGGACTCGACCACGTCGAGGGACAGATGCTCCTTGGCCAGGTCTTCGTCCGGTGTCGCCGAGGCGAGGTAGGAACCGCCGGGGAAGATGGGCCGACCGTTCACCGAATACCGAAGGTGGAACTTGGTGAGCGCGTCGACCAGGACCTGCGGAATCTGCAGCTTGGTGCCGAACACGGAAAGCGCCGCCGCGACATCGTCCTCGGTCTGGTCGGGCCGGTCCAGCCGAAACCGGGGGATCTCCGTCGCGGGAAGCATGATGCAGAGCAGTTGTTCGGCGTCCTGGACCGAATCCCAGTCCCCCTGGCCGCCCCAGGCCCATTCGCCGTTGACATATGAAGCGCGTGCGGCTGATCGCCAGATGTCGAGGAGCTGCTGACGTGGCTGGATCTTCATACGGGTCCGACCACCGTCCTGTCAGTTCAGCGCGCCACTCCCGTCGCGAGGATCATGCCGCCGTATCCGCAACGTAAGGGAGAGTCGGTCTCCACCATGGTCAAGGTCAGCTTATGCGCCACCACCGATAGGCAGTCTTCCACCTTTGCGAGATCAACGGCAACAGCCGGGAAGTAGGTGTCACCGACCCAATAGCCTTCCGAGTCGGCCATGAACGCCGCGGCGAAAGGCGCGCCGACCCGCAGTGCCCGGCCGAAGCTGATGGTGGCCTGCCAGAACTCACCAGGATCGCGGGTGAGCGATTCGGCCACGAAGAACATGGTGCCGATGTCCCATGCGCGTTCCGGCAGCCGGAAGATGTTCATGCGGTCGACTCGCGCCGCCTTGCGCATCCGATGGCGCGGTTTCTGCAGCCTCGCGTAAGCCGGAACACCGCCGTACGCGTCCCAGAAGGCATCCCAATGGTTGTCGTAGAACTCCACCTGGCGCTTGAGCCAGGCGACATTGGACCGAGAGAAGTCGCGCAGGTCGATGGCGTCACAGAACGGGAGCATCGCCATGGTCGGGTAAAGGTTCGCCCCGCTGCCGACGTCGAGCCCGCGCAGCCCGGCCAGCGGCGGAGTCTCGAAGAACTTCCCGAAGAAGGCGCCGACCATTCGAATGATCTCTGTGTCGTCGTCACGGAGATTCAGATAATTGTGCGTCCGGTAGGAATCCGGATTGAAATCGTCCCAGTCGAAGTCGGCGTTGTAATGCCCCTCGTCGAGTTCGTCGAACTCGTCGATGAAACCGTCGACGTCGAGAAGACCGGACTCGTCCAGCTCGCTCCGGTAACGGCCCGCAGCCAGTTGATCGACGCCGTCCAGAACCGCAGCATGATCGGGTTCGAGGGCGGTGCCGGCCACGGGGCTCACGTCACTCCACGCACTCTTCTCTGTGGCCGACGGTCAGAGGGATGAGAACGGCCACCATTCCAGCCCAGCGTTCTTGGGTCTCCAGACGTCAACGCTCGACGGTAGAGCAAAGGCGCGCTACACCGGACTGAGCAGACAGGATCGGGTCGGCCGTGTCAAGGGTTGCAGAACTACTCTGCATCGATCGACTACGGCTGCTGCAAAAAGTCTAACGACCGGAACCGATGGTGGTGGCGACAACCCCGGATCGGCGACCCGGAAAGCCTGACGGGCTCCCTCGGGGCACCCGGCGAGCGCCGCCCGGAACATGGCCTCTTGGCCGCGTTCCGCGACTGTCCGCACGATGGCCATCGATCGATTCCTTCCTGCAGAGTCAGGCCATGACCCCCTCGGCCCGTCAGGCGTCGCCGTTCGTGCCCGCACACGTCCACTCCCGCGAGCACGGCACGCGAAGAAGGCTCAGCACGCGGATCCCCCAGTGGTTGCCCACGACCCTGGGTGTCTTCGTGTCGGCCGGCCTGAGCACGTTCTTCTACCTGAAGACCGACGTGTCGACGGGCATCGCCACCCTCGCCGGCCTCACCGGGATAACCGTGGCACTGCAACTCGAACTTCTCCTCAAGAGCAAGAAGGCGGAGGTCGAGGAGGTCCGGCGGAACAGGATCGTCGCCGGAATAGAGCAGGTCTCCTGGCTGCCGGAAGTTCTCGACGGGATGCTGCGGCACCTCCGCCAGATCGAGACGGCCTACGGGAACACCGAGGTCGTCGTGCTGGCCCGCAAGGCGTTCGACGACTGCGGCTACCTGCTGACCGACCTCCAGCGCGGGCTCTACGTGCCCCGGGACGGCGAGTCCGCGAACAAGCTCATGCGCGAGCTCACCGCGGCGGCCCAGACGTCGCTACGGGCGACGACGTCCGACAGCGAACTCGACTTCTGGGCCTCGGGCGCGGGGCGTCGCTACCTTCGGCTGCACCAGCGAAACAGCAGCGGCGGTCTCAATACGCAACGCATCTTCATCTACCAGCGGTGGACCGCGCGGCACGAGAGCATCGCCGCCGAGCAGCAGGCGCTGGGCATCGAGGTCCACACCATTCCGCTGCGCAGGCTCCGGGCCGCGCAGGCGATCGGCGTCATCATCTGGGACGACACCGCGGCACTGGACCTGACCTTCAACGCCGCGGGCGAGGACATCTTCGCCCGGTTCAGCTTCGCCCGGCAGGACGTCGACAGGCTCACGACGCTCTACGGCGCGATCCTGGAGGAGGCGCAGCTGTGGGCGCCCGGCAGCATCCCGCTCGAGGGTGAGCCCGGCGTGGCCGACGATCCCGCTGCGGGTTCGCCGGCCACGCCGGGGACGTGACCTACTTCAGGACCGGGTTCAGCGCGTTGATGAGCGCGTTGTCGTCGGAGTCCTGGCTGAGCTCCCACGCCATCGCGCCGCGCAGGCCGAGCAGCTTGATCAGCGCGGTACGCTCGGCGAGCGACTTCGGATCGGTGTACACGATCGTGGTCGGTGCGGTGACGGTGCCGGTCGCGAGCACGTGGTCCGCCGCCGGGTTCCACAGGTAGGGCTCCCCGGCGAAGGGGTTCCACTTGCGGGTCCAGCCGCTGGTCGCGGTGCCCGACGGCGACAGGATTCCCGACACGTCGACCAGGTCGTGGTACGACGGCTGCGGCTTGGAGTCCCAGACCAGCGAGTCGGGGTTCATGCCGGTGTTGTCGAACGCCTTGTAGAGCCCGTCGGCGTTGCGGATGTACTGCACGCCGTAGAAGGGCACGCCGACGACGATCTTGTTGGCGGGCACCCCCTGGGCGAGGTAGTAGCCCACCGTGCCGACGGTGTTCCAGGTCCAGTCGTCGGCGTTCGGGTCGCGCGGGTCGCGGGTGAACAGGGTGCTCGGGCCCGCCACGGAGCCGCCGGGCACGTTGAAGTCGTAGGTCATGATGTTGACCCAGTCCATGTACTTCGAGAACTCGCGCAGCTCGTAGTACTTGGTCGAGCTCGTCGCCGCGGGCAGCGCCGCCGTCAGCAGGTAGTGCTTGCCGTCGGCCTTGCCCTGCAGGTCGAGCTGGCGGCGGAACTCCTTGGCCAGCAGCGTCGCGTTGTGCCGGTCCTCCGGGCCGTAGTCGACGTTGCTGTCGGCCTTGGCCGTCGGGTACTCCCAGTCCAGGTCGATGCCGTCGAAGATGCCCTTCGCGACGCCGATGCCGCCCGCGTCCTCGGGCCAGCCGCCGGTCGGCAGGTTGCCCTTGATGAACGTGTCGATGCAGGCCGTCACGAACGCCTGGCGGCGCTCGGGGGTCTTCGCGACGCTGGAGAACCAGGTCGACTTCGTCCAGCCGCCGAGCGAGATCTCGATCTTCAGGTGCGGGTTCGCGGCCTTGAGCTTGCGCAGCTGGTTGAAGTTGCCGTAGACGTTCTGGCCGGGGTACGTGTCGGCGACCCCGTCCACGGTGTTCTCCGGGCCCCAGTAGACCTGCTGGTAGTCGGCCCACGGGTCGAGCACGTCGCAGCCGACGGCCCCGGTGGCCTGGTTGAACGTCGGCACGCCGAAGGCGTACTGGATGACGTTCAGCTTGTCGGCGGGGATGTCCTTGACGAAGTAACCCCGCCCGTAGACGGACCAGTTGGTGAAGTAGGCGGAGATCACCTTCTTCGGCGCGTCCGGCTTGGGGGCGCCACCGGCGGAGGCCGGCGCGGCCAGGAAGCCGGCGCCCAGGGCCAGGGCGACCGCCCCGGCGATGCCCGGGCGGAGCAGAGTTCTGAGCATATGCACTCCCATCGTTCGTCCATGCGAACTTTCACGCGGGAGCGCGTTTCAGTCAAGAGACCTAACAGTTAGATTTCCTAAGCGTCGCAGGAGATCCAGCCTCTGGCGACCGTCCTGCGTGGACCGACCTGCGTCGATCAGCCGCGGGAGCGGGTGCCGGCCGCGTCGGCGGACACCGCCGCGCGGCGCGGGCGCACCGGCTCGTCCCGAGGGTCGGGCTCGTCCAGCGGCCCGGGTGTGTGGCCTGCCCCGCTGTCGGCTCCGGCGAGCGAGTCCTCGCCGACGTAGTACGCCGGCCGAGCCTGGACGCCCCGGTAGATCCGGCCCACGTACTCCCCCAGCAGGCCCAGGCAGATGAGCTGGCAGGCGCCCAGGAACAGCACCACCAGCGAAAGCGAGGTCCAGCCGGGCACGACGGTGCCCTGGAAGTACGCCACGAGCACCTTGGCCGCGGCGACGACACAGGCCAGCGCGCCGAACGCGCCCAGCCAGATGCCCAGCCGCAGCGGGGCCGCGGTGAAGCTGATGATGCTGTCGACGGTCAGGTTGATCATCTTGCCGAGCGGGTACTTGCTGGTCCCCGCCGCCCGCTTCTCCCGGGTGTAGAGCACCTGCCCGCTGGGGAAACCCAGCCACGGCACCAGCAGGCGGTACACCGGGGCCTGCTCGGGCAGCTCGCGCAGCGCGTCCACCATGGCCCGGCTGAGCAGCCGGAAGTCACCCGCGCCCAGCGGCATCCGGTTGCCGACGATGTGCCGCATCAGCCGGTAGTAGAGGTTGGCCGTGCCGCGCTTGAACAGGGTGTCGCTGGCCCGGTCGCCGCGTACGCCGTAGACGATGTCCAGCTCCTGCGTCTGCGCGAGGTGCAGCATCTCGGTGATGGTCTCGGGCGGGTCCTGCAGGTCGGCGTCGATGGTGACCACGTAGTCGCCGCGCGAGCGGTGCAGGCCGGCGGTGAGCGCGGCCTGGTGCCCGCCGTTGCGGCGCAGCCGGACCAGTCGCAGCTCGGGCCACTTCGCCCGGAGCAGGGTCACGATGGCGGCGGTGGCGTCGCGGCTGCCGTCATCGACGGCGACGACTTCGTAGGCCTGGCCCAGCCCGTCGAGCACCGGTCGCAACCGGCTCACGAGCAGGGGCAGGACCGCCTCCTCGTTGTACATCGGGATGACGATTGACAGTCGCGGCACGGCCATGCGGACACGATAGCCATCGAAGTGCCTCACCCCTGAGTGTTCTCAGATGGAGAAATCGGGATTGTTCCTGATCATCGAGAAGGTCGCGCCCTGCGGGTCCTTGAGGATGGCGAACCGCCCGGCGGCCGAGTCCTCCGGCGGCATGACCTTGGTCGCGCCCAGTTCCAGGGCTTTGGCGTACGCCGCGTCGCAGTCGTCGACCGCGAAGTACACCGACCAGTGCGGCGGCATCGGGCCCCACGCGGCGTCGATCGGCAGCGCCCCGGCCACCGGCCGGCCCTCGGCCTCCAGCAGGGTGTACGTCATGCCCTCGGCCATCGACACGTCGCGCATGCCCACCCCGAAGACCTCCCGGTAGAACACCTTGGCGGCGTCGATGTCGGAGGTCATCAGCTCGTTCCAGGTAACGCTGCCCGGCTCGTTGGCCAGCTCGAACCCGGCGAACGCCAGCGGCTGCCACACGGAGAAGAAGGCGCCCTCGGGGTCGGTGAAGACCGCCATCCGCCCCTGGCCCATCACGTCCATCGGCGGCACGACGACGGTCCCGCCGTGCTCGGCGACCTTCGCCATGATGTCGTCGGCGTCGTTCGCGGCGAAGTACGTGGTCCACGAGCTGCCCCGGCCCACGTCGGTGGCGGGGCCGAGCCCCGCGACCTGCCTGCCGTCCTTGCGGAACATCCGGTAGCCGCCGGCGTCGGGGCCGAGATCCTCGTCGGTCCAGCCGAACAGCCGCCCGTAGAAGGCCACCGAACCGTCGAGGTCGGTGCTGCCGAGATCTACCCAGCTCGGGGTGCCCTGCTCATACTCTGCCGCCATGCGGACATCCTTACTCCGCGCGCGGGGGCGGAGCCGGGCATCGCCGAAATTCCGCCCAAAGAGCGCGGCGACGGTGGCGGACTTCGGCAACCGCCAGCCCGCCCTAGGCCGCTCCTGAAAGACTGGCCACGGCGTGCCGCGTACCCATCGGGGCGGCATCTCTGCTGGTCACAAGCCTGTGCCCGCAACTGCCGGCGCGGCCGGAACGAGAGGAACCTCGATGCCCACCACCAAGTCGCCCGCCAAGTCCGCCGCGGCCCGCGGCAGCCAGCCCATGCTGCACCGGAAGGGCGAGCAGATCCAGGAGTACGGCACCGTACGCCAGCTCCCGGTGGGCCTGTCCCACGACGCCCGGATGTACTCGTGCGAGCGGCTCAACCAGTGCCTCGCCGACTCGCAGATCCTCTACAGCCTCTACAAGAAGCACCACTGGCTGATGCGCGGACCGACGTTCTACCAGCTGCACCTGCTGCTCGACAAGCACGCCGGCGAGCAGCTGGAACTGATCGACGCCATCGCCGAGCGGGTGCAGACCCTGGGCGGCGTGGCGATCGGCGACCCGCGCCACGTCGCGGAGATCACCGTCATCCCGCGCCCGCCGGACGGCGTCGAGGAGGTGCCCGCGATGATCTCCCGCCTGCTGGAGGCGCACGAGGCCATCCTGGTCGCCGCGCACGACGCCGCGAAACGCGCCGACGAGATGGGCGACGACGGCACCAACGACCTGCTCGTCTCCGACGTCATCCGCACCGGCGAGCTGCAGGCCTGGTTCCTCGCCGAGCACCTGGTCGACACCCCGCTCGTCGAGTCCTGACAGAGCCGGGTCAGGCGATGTAGGTGGTCGCGGGGCCCAGGTCGGGTTGCTCGCGCACCTCGACGACGGGGTGCGCGGGCTCGGCGTCCAGTTCCAGCACGATGATCTCGTTGTCGCCCTCGCGCAGCAGCGGCCACGGGACGTACAGGGTGACCTGGGGGCCCCGCTCCCAGTAGCGGCCCAGGTTGAAGCCGTTGACCCAGACGTAGCCCTTGTGCCAGCCGGGCAGCGCGAGGAAGCCGTCGCGCACGTCGTCGACGCGCAGCACACCGCGGCGGAACACCGGCCCGGCCGCGCCGGTCTCGCGCCCCCACGGCAGCACCGAGACGTCGTCGAGCGGTACCGGATCGATCTCGTACCCGTGCACGAGCTGCTGACCGTGGAAGACCCCGCCGACGATGCCCTTGCGCTCGCCCACCAGCGGGCCGTAGTTGACCCGGCCCATCGCCTCCACGACGAGCGTCACGTCGGCTCCGGCGCCGGCGATCTCCAGCGGCAGCGCGGCGGGGCCGTTGCGGTCGAGCACGCCGGCGGGCGAGCCGTCGACCAGCACCTGCGCCCGGTCGCGCAGGCCCTTGACGCGCAGCTGATGACCGCTCCGCGGCCCGGGAACACGGGCCCGGTAGACGGCCAGCCCGTACGCCTGGCCCAGCTCCTCCAGCGTCTTCGGGGCGGCGCTGTGCACGGTGCCGGTGGACAGCACGTCCAGGCAGTCCAGCAGCGACAGGCGCCCGGTCAGCTCGACCCGGCCGGCGGGCAGCGTCTTCGGCTGCTCCGACGGCGGGTCGGGCAGCTCCGCCCCGCGCCCGAGCACCTCCCGGAACGCCCAGTACTTCGGCGTCAGCGCCCCGTGCTCGCTCAGCGGGGCGTCGTAGTCGTAGGACGTCACGTCGGGCAGGTACACGTCGTCGAGGTGCTCGCCGACCGCGTTGGCCCCGGCCAGGAAGCCGAAGTTGGTGCCGCCGTGGGCCATGTAGAGGTTGACCGACGCGCCCTCGTCGATCATCTCCGCGAGCGTGGCCGCCGCCTCCGCCGCGGGCCGCACGTGGTGGTCCTTGCCGTGGTGGTCGAACCAGCCGTTCCAGTACTCCATGCAGAAGGACGGCCAGCGGCGCAGCGCGGCCATGTCGGCGAAGCGCTCCGCCGGGCGGCTGCCGAAGTTGGCGGTGGCGTAGACGCCGTCGAGGGTGCCGCCGGTGACCATCAGGTCGGTCGGGCCGTCGGAGGTGAACAGCGGCACCTCGATGCCCCGGGCGCGCAGCCCGTCGGCGAGGTGGCGCAGGTAGCGCCGGTCCGAGCCGTACGAGCCGTACTCGTTCTCGACCTGCGCCATCAGCACGTTGCCGCCCCGGGTCACCTGGTGCTCGACCAGGTGCGGGACGAGCCGGTCGAAGAACCGGTCGACCGGCTCCAGGAACCGGGGGTCGTGGCAGCGCAGCGGGATCTCCTCGGCGGCCCGCAGCCAGGCGGGCAGGCCGCCGTTGTCCCACTCCGCGCAGATGTACGGCCCCGGCCGCACGATCGCGTACAGGCCCGCCGCCGCGGCCTCGGCCAGGAAGCGCCCCAGGTCGATCCGGCCGCCGAAGTCGAACTCGCCCGGCCGGGGCTCGTGCAGGTTCCACGGCACGTAGGTCTCGATCGTGTTCAGACCCATCGCGCGCAGCTTGCGCAGCCGGTCGCCCCACTGCTCGGGCAGCACCCGGAAGTAGTGGATCGCCCCGGAGAGCACCTGGAACGGCTTGCCGTCGAGTTCGAGGGCGTCCGGCGTGACACGGAAGACTGGCATGGTCGCGGAGTCTAGACCAATAGAAAGCGTTTTCACCAGTCTCGGTCATGGGCTCTCAGTCGACCTGGTGACCCTGGTCAGTAAGCGATTTCTGCGCGACCTCGTCGAGCAGGCGGATGGCCTCGTCCGCGGCGGCCGCGTCGACCAGGATCTGGTAGCGGTCGGCCTGCATCGCCGACACCGAGGAGAAGTCGCGGCGGCCGCCGGTGAGCGCGTGCCCGGCCAGGCCGAACAGGCCGCCCGCGACCGCGCCGAACCCCGCGCCGTACAGCACGAGCAGCAGTAGCGAGATCAGCGGCGTGATCCAGTTGAAGAAGCCGAAGACCCAGGCGAACAGCATGCCCAGCAGGGCCCCGCTCACCGCGCCGTTCGCCCCTGCGCGCCACATCGTCATGCGCCCCGTGACCTGCTCGACCAGGCTGAGCCCGCGACCGGCGATCGCGGTGCGCTCGACCGGGAACCCGCTGTCCGACAGGTGGTCGACGACCCGCTCCGCCTCGGCATAGGTGTCGTAGGTCGCGACGACGACCTGCCCGGCGGCGCGGCTGTCCGCGGCCCATTCGGTCTGTGTCATGGGAGCCTTCCTCATCACGGCTGACGTTGCCAGGCGGGTACCCGTCGCATGGTCTCGTCAATCGTGATCGTCCGCACCGGACGTTCGCCCTCAGCGGACGGCGGGCCGGGTGCCGGGAGCGAAGCGGAACTGCATCGCCTCCATCAGCGAGCGGCGGCGGGTGTTGTGGAAGGCGGCGACCCGCCAGCCGTCGGGCTCGCGTACCAGCGTGTAGGTCTGGATCTTCGACGGCGCGGGGCGGCGGTCGCCTTTGTAGGTGTCGCCGCGGCCGACCACCACGGCGGTGTCCGGGCCGAGGAACGTGGTGGAGATCGTCTCCCCGGCCAGGCGGGTGCCCTTGGTGAACGCCCGGAACAGGGCACGGTGGCTCTCGATGATGTCGGCGCGCCCCCGGTACACGGTGCCGACGAAGGTCACGTAGCTGGCGTCGGCGGTGAAGGCGCGGCCGTACGCGTCGGCGTCGGCGCTGTCCCAGGCATGCGCGAGCGAAGCCAGCAACCGCTCGATCGCGGCGAGGTCGGCGGTGCGGTCGGGGTGGTTCACGTGTTCCTCCATGGTCGGCCGGGCCTAGCATGGCTCCGGACACACAGACACTGCATGTATGCAATATCTGCACTCATGCAGAGACTAGCGCAGAGGGAGCCGCCACGCCATGTCCGCCGCCACGCCCCCCGCCGGCATGCCACCCGGAGCGCACGAGACGTTCCGGCGCTACCTCGACGCGATGACCGCGCACGCCCAGGCGGCGGCCGACGCGGCGGGCATGCACCCGACCGACTGGGCCGCGCTGAGCACCCTCAACCTCGCGGGCCGGCTGACCTCGGGCGAGCTGGCCGAGCGCACCGGCCTCACCACGGGCGCGACCACCCGGCTCATCGACCGGCTGGAACGCGCCGGGCACGTACGCCGCGTCGCCGACCCCGCCGACCGCCGCCGGGTGCTGGTCGAACCCGTGCCCAAGCTGGACGTGGACCCCATCGTGAGCCCCGCCCGGCAACGGCTCGGCGAGGTGTTCCAGGGATACCGGCCGGAGGAGCTGGCGGTGCTGTTCGACTACTTCGGGCGCGCCGCGGACGCGCTGCTGGCCGCCACCCACGAGGTCCGCGCCGACACCGCCCGCCGCGCGGCACGGTGATCCGAGGCCGAACTCATCCGCCTGCCGGTCCGTGGTCGGCGAACTCGTACGTCGTGGTCAGGTTCTCGGGCAGGTCGGGGACCAGGGCGCCGGAGCCGTCGACGACCTGGACGTAACGCCTGCCCTGGAACAGCGACCAGCTCCCGTCGGCGACCTGCTCGATCTTGAAGAGCTGCGCCTGCGCCGCCGGGTCGCACGCCTGGCCGCGCACGCTGCCGGGCGCGGCATCGTGCACGGCGGTCATACAGAGCCGGGCGCCATTCCGGGGCGCGGCCAGCTCGATCCGGAACCGGCTCGCCTCGGGACGCAGGATCCACCGGGCACGGTCGTCGACGCCCTGCCTGGTGGTGGCCCGCACCTGGTCGTCGTCCTGGCCGATCGCCAGCACGGCCCCGCCCATGCTCGGAACGACGATCGCGACCTGCCGCCGGCCGGCCAGGACGTCCTGAATGCTCGCCGAAGCCGCCACCGACGGGACAGCCGACGACGGGGGGACGCCCACCGGCGGCGTCTCGCGCGCCTGCAACAGGGCAGCGCCACCGGCCAAGGCCAGCACGACCAGTCCGGCACCGGTGACGGCGGCACGGCGACGGCGACGGCGGTCCCCGCGTTCGCGCAGCGCCTGCGCGGCGGGGAGTTTCGTGACCCGACGGACGCCGTCGACGATCGACGTGAGGTCGTCGTGCAGCTCAGCCATGGGACGTCTCCTCCTGATGCGCCTCGGTCAGCATCCCGGCCATCGCTCGGCGGCCGCGGGCGAGGTACGTCTTGACGGTCCCCACGGGTTTGCCCATCTCCGCCGCCACATCGGCGACGCTCAGATCGTTCAGGTGGTGCAGCACCACGGCACGCCGCTCGGCGGCGCTCAGCCGCTGCAGCGCCTGCAGCAGAGCGACGTGGTCCTCGGTGAGTCCGGGCACGCTCGTGTCGACGGCGGCCCGGCGGTGCGCGCGGATCCGGTTGAACGCCTTGCGCCAGCTGCTCACGGCGATCCGGGAGGCGACCCGGCGCACCCACGCCTCCGGGCTGTCCGCCTCGCGTACCGCCGGCCAGCGCTGCCAGGCGCGGGTGAACGCCTCCGCGACGGCGTCCTCCGCCTCGCTGCGGTTGCCGGTCAGCGCGTACACGTGGCCCACGACGCGTCCCGCACAGGCGGCGTAAAAGGCGTCGAACTCCTCGGCGTCACTGCTCTGACCCGTGCCCCCGAACCCATGTTCCGTGGTCACCGGCGACATGCAACCCGGACCGGGTCACCGACCCGCCCACCCGGGGTCGGCTTTGTGACCACTGTCACGCCCCCGCCATCAACCGGTGTCCGGGGCCGGACGTCATCGTGCCGTCCCGGGAGACACCCGGTGGCGGAGAGGACGATGTGCGACGACGGCAACGACACGCACTGACGGCCGGGGCGCTGGCGACCGCACTGCTCGCGGCGGCCCTGACGGCCCAGCCCGCGAACGCGGTGGCCATGGATGCGCCGGTCCCCCAGGCGAACGCGGCGCAGCGCCCCGCCGGCAGCGCCGCACCGGCGATCTTCACGCTGGTCACCGGGGACCGGGTCACCCGCCACCCGGACGGCCGGCTCGACATCGAGCGCGGGCCGGGGCGGGCCGGCATGCGGTTCGTGAGCAGCCGGGAGGGCGGCCGGCAGTACGTCATCCCGGCCGACGCGATGCCGCTGCTGCGCGACGGGCGGCTCGACCGGCGGCTGTTCGACCTGACCACGCTCGGCGAGTACGGCTACGACGACCGGGCGGCCGAGCTGCCGCTGCTGGTCTCGTACCCGCAGCACACGGCGGCCCAGGCCAAGTCGGCCGTCGCCGGGGCCGACGCCCGGGTGCGGGCCGACCTGCCCGCCGCCCAGGCGCTGGCCGTGCGGGCAGGCCTCGACGAGCGGGCGAACCTCTGGTCGTCACTGACCCGCGGCACCGCGTCGCGGCGCACGCTCGCGACCGGGATCACCGGCATCCGGCTGGACGGCAAGCGCCGGATCTCGCTCGACCGCAGCGTGCTCCAGATCGGCGCGCCCGCGGCCTGGCAGGCCGGATTCGACGGTACGGGTGTCACGGTCGGTGTGCTGGACACCGGGATCGACACCGCCCACCCCGACTTCGCCGGGCAGCTCGCCGCGGTCCGGGACTTCACCGGCGGGAACGACCCCTCGGACAGCGTCGGCCACGGCACCCACGTCGCGTCGACCATCGCGGGCACCGGCGCCGCCTCGGGCGGGCGGTATCGCGGGGTGGCGCCGGGCGCGAAGCTGGTCATCGGCAAGGTGTGCGCCACCGACAAGTGCCAGGACTCGGACGTCGTCGCCGGCATGGAGTGGGCGGCGGCCCAGGCCAAGGTGGTCAACGTGAGCCTCGGTGACACCGACCGGCCCGGACTCGACATGCTGGAGACCGCGGTCCAGAACCTGAGCCGCCAGCACGGCACCCTGTTCGTCGTCGCGGCCGGCAACGAGGGCAAGCCGAAGTCGGTCTCCTCGCCGGCCAGTGTGGACGAGGCGCTCGCCGTCGGCGCGGTCGACGCCGACGACCAGCGTGCGTACTTCTCCAGCCGGGGCCCGCGCCTCGGCGACAACCACATCAAGCCCGACATCAGCGCGCCCGGCGTCGACATCGTCGCGGCCGCCCCCGGCGGCGGCTACCAGCCCATGGCGGGCACCTCGATGGCCACCCCGCACGTGGCGGGCTCGGCCGCGATCCTCGCCGGGCAGCACCCGGACTGGACCGGCCCGCAGCTCAAGGCCGCGCTGATGGACTCGGCCAAGCCCGCCGGCGACGACAGCCTCTACGAGCAGGGCGCGGGACGGCTCGACATCGGCCGGGCGGTCGCGCAGCCGGTGGCCGCCGAGGCCGGCTCCATCGACTTCCCCGTCCAGCGCTGGCCGCACGCCGACGACACGCCGTTCACCCAGGTCATCGCGTACCGCAACGCGGGCAGCACGCCGGTGGAGCTGACGCTGTCGGTCGCCCCGGCTCCGGCGGGCATGCTCACCGTCAGCCCGGCCACGCTGGTCGTACCGGCCGGCGGCCGCGCCGAGGCGACGGTCATCGTGGACACCCGCGTCGACGCCCCCGACGGCGTCTACCAGGGCGCGATCACCGCGACCGGTGCCGGGGACCTGCGGGTACGCGTCCCGTTCGCGCTCAACCGCGAGATCGAGAGCTACGACGTCCGGCTCCCGCACACCGGGCGCGACGGCAAGCCGGCCACGGACTACGAGACCGTGGCGGCGAACCTGGCCACCGGCGAGTTCACCACCCTGGCCGGAGCACCGGGCGGCGGCACGATGCGGCTGCCCAAGGGCCGGTACGCGCTGTACAGCACGATCCACGAAGGCAGCGTGTCCACGCTGCTGGCGCAGCCGGTCCTGGACGTGCACGCGCCGGTCACCGAGGCGCTCGACGCGCGTACGGCCAAGCCGGTCGCGCTGACCGTGCCGCAGCGCGACGCCGCGCCGACCGGCATCCACCTCAGCGCGAACTGGGACGACGGGCTGCGCTACCCCGGCGTCCAGCTCGACGGGACGTCGTTCCAGGACGTCTTCTTCGGCCGGATCGGCCCTGCCGGCTCCGCGCCGGAGTTCGCCGTCACGCTCGGCATCGGGCTCGCCCGCCCCGGCACGGACGGGACCTTCCGGAACAGCCCCTACACGTACGACCTGGCCTATGTGCGCAAGGGCGACATGTTCACCGGCCTGGCCCGGAAGCTGTCCCCGGCGAACCTGGCCACCGTCAAGGCGGTCTACCGCAGCCAGTCCGCGACGGCGACCGCGATGCGCCACCACCGCGCGGCGGCCATCGGCGGGCCGGGCCCGATCGGTTCCAGCACGGCGATCGACCTGCCGTTCCGGGCCACCGAGTACTACAACACCGACGGCGGGCTCATCTGGACGACGACCTTCGTCGAGGGCGGGAACTCCACCATCCAGGAGTCGACCTACCAGCCGGGCCGGACGTACCAGCAGACCTGGAACGCGGCTCCGTTCGGGCCGACGGTGCTCGACGCCCCGTCCTGGTCGCCGACGGGGTACGCGGGCCGGGACGGCGACGTGATCACGGTCCAGCCGGCCATGTTCGCCGACGCGTCCGGCCGGCCCGTCGGGCGGGACGATCTTCAGGTCCGGATGCGGCTGCTCCGCAACGGCAAGGAGATCGGCACGGCCGAGGGCATGTACGCCGAGTTCGCGGTGCCCGCCGCCAAGGCCGCGTACCGGCTGGAGGCGACCGTCACCCGCGGCGCGCCGGACACCCTGTCCACGAGTGTCTCGGTGGCGTGGACCTTCGCCTCGGCCCACACCTCCGCGCCGGAGCGCTTCCCGCTCACCACAGTCCGCCCGACACCGGCACTCGACGACACCAACACCGCACGGGCGGGCCGCACTATGGCCATCCCCGTCGTGCTGGACCGGCACGCTTCGTCCGCGCCCTGCGGGCGGCTGGGCGTCGAGGCCTCATACGACGACGGCCGGACGTGGACACGGCTGCCGGTGCTCTGGGGCACCGCGTTCATCAGCCACCCGAAGCGCGCGGGCTTCGTCTCGCTTCGGCTGACGGCCGCCGACACGGCGGGCAACACGGTGACGGAGACCATCCTCCGCGCCTACCGCATCGCCTGACGCACGGCAGAGGAGGGCCGGCGGCTGTCCGTCGCCCCGCACAACCTCAAGGAGCTGCGGCCAGGCTCCAGCGGTACGACAGAGATCCGGATCCTGTTCGTCTTCGACCCGGCACGAAACGCCGTCCTGCTGGTGGCCGGCGACAAAGCAGGAAACCGGAACGCCTGGTATCGCGAGAACATCCCCGTCGCCGAGGCCCGTTACGGCACCTACCTGAAAGAGAGGGGTCAGGCATGACCAGCACCTCTGGCTATGACCGGGACGGCTTCCTCACCGAGTTCTTCCCCGATCAGGCCGATCGGGCGGAGGTCGAGGCCGGCGCGGAGCACCTCATCAACGTGAGCCGCGCGACCCGCCTGGTCGAGATGCGCAAGCGGCTCGGGCTCTCCCAGGCCGAGGTGGCCCAACGGATGCACGTCAGACAGGAGCGTGTCTCCGCCATCGAGCGCGCCAAGGTCACCACCAGCGAACTACGCACTCTCGCCGCCTACATCGAGGCCCTCGGCGGCCGCATGGAGATCATCGCCGACTTCGGTGGCGAACGCCTCGTCGTCGGCTGAGCCGCCGACACTCCTCGCACAACTCTTGAAGAGTCGCGCCCTCCGAAGCCTTCGGAGGGCGCGACTCTTCAAGAGTTACCGCAGGCGGGGCGGTCAGATGACGCCCTTGAGGAGTTGGCGGGCCATGACGATGCGCTGGACCTGGTTGGTGCCCTCGTAGATCTGGGTGATCTTGGCGTCGCGCATCATGCGCTCCAGCGGGAAGTCCTTGGTGTAGCCGTAGCCGCCGAGCAACTGGACCGCGTCGGTGGTGATCGCCATGGCCACGTCCGAGGCGAAGCACTTGGCGGCCGCGCCGAAGTAGGTCAGGTCGGCGTCGCCGCGCTCGGAGCGGGCGGCGGCGGCGTAGGTCAGCTCGCGGGCGGCGGTGAGCTTCATGCCCATGTCGGCGAGCATGAACTGCACGCCCTGGAAGTCCGCGATCGGCTTGCCGAACTGGCGGCGCTCCTTGACGTAGTCCAGGGCCGCGTCCAGCGCGCCCTGCGCGATGCCCAGCGCCTGCGCGGCGATGGTGACCCGGGTGTGGTCCAGGGTGCGCATGGCGGTGGCGAAGCCGGTGCCGGGCTCACCGATCATCCGGTCGGCGGGGATGCGCACGTTGTCGAGGTACACCTCGCGGGTCGGCGAGCCCTTGATGCCGAGCTTCTTCTCCGGCGCGCCGAAGCTGACGCCGGGGTCGGACTTCTCGACGACGAACGCGGAGATGCCCTTGGCGCCGATGCCGGGTTCGGTGACGGCGAAGACGGTGTAGTACTCGCTGACGCCGGCGTTGGTGATCCAGCGCTTCACGCCGTTGAGAATATAGTGATCTTCGTCACGAACTGCCCGGGTTGTCATGGCGGCCGCGTCGCTGCCCGCTTCGGGCTCGGAGAGGCAGTACGAGAACATGCCCTCACCGGAGGCGACCTTGGGCAGGTAGCGCTGCTTGAGCTCGGCCGAACCGGCCAGCAGCAGCGGCATGGTGCCGAGCTTGTTCACGGCCGGGATCAGCGAGGACGAGGCGCAGGCGCGGGCGACCTCCTCGATGACAATCGCGGTGGCGAGCGCGTCCGCGCCCGCGCCGCCGTACTCCTCGGGGATGTGCGGGGCGTGGAAGTCCGAGGCACGCAGCGCATCGAAGCTGGCCTGCGGGAACTCGCTCGTCTCGTCCGCCTGGGCGGCGTTCGGGGCGACCTTGGCGTCGCACACCTCACGCACCGCCTCGCGGATCGCCACATGCTCCTCGGAGAGCTGATACAGCGCGAACACCCGAGACCTCCTCAGAACCGGCTTACAGATGGGGCGTACCGGTCGGTAGCTTAACGCTCGATCAGCCAAGGTCGTCCAGTGGCTGCCGGTAAACTTTCTTTGGGGTGGTCGAGGGCGTAGGCTCTTCAACTGCTCAAACCTGATACCCCGACCCCCCTTGCGGATCAAGGAGACGAAGCGTGACGCTCCCGTACGCGAGCCAGCCTGCCCCGGTGACCCCGCCGTCAGGCGCCGCCCGGCCCCGACTGACCTTCATCGGCACCGGTTACCTGGGAGCCACCTACGCCATCTGCTACGCCGAACTCGGTTACGAGGTCATCGGCTTCGACGTGGACGTCGACAAGATCGAGAAGCTGGGCAAGGGCGAGGTGCCCTTCCACGAGCCCGGGCTCGACGAGATGCTGCGCCGCAACCTGGCCGCGGGCCGGCTGCGCTTCACCACGTCGTACCAGGAGACCGCCGACTTCGGTGACGTGCACTTCATCTGCGTCGGCACGCCGCAGCGGGCCAGCGGCCTGGGCGCCGACCTGACCTACGTCGAGGCGTCGGTCAGCAACCTGGCCCAGCACCTGAGCCGCAAGGCCCTGATCGTCGGCAAGTCCACCGTGCCGGTGGGCACCGCCGAGTGGGTCGAGCAGCTGGTCGCCAAGCACGCCCGCCCGGAGCTGGCTGTCGAGGTCGCCTGGAGCCCCGAGTTCCTGCAGGAGGGCTTCGCCGTCGACGACGTCATGCGGCCCAACCGCATCGTGGTGGCGACGAAGACCGAGTGGTCGAACTCACTGCTGCACGCCGCCCACAAGGGCGTCTTCGACCTGGCCGCCACCGAGGACCGCGAGGTGCCGGTGGTCTCCACCGACTTCGCCACCGCCGAGCTGGTCAAGGTCGCCGCGAACTCGTTCCTGGCCACCAAGATCTCCTTCATCAACGCGATGGCCGAGGTGTGCGAGGTCGCCGGTGGCGACATCACCCAGCTGGCCCGCGCGCTCGGCTACGACCCGCGCATCGGCAACCGCTTCCTGCAGTCGGGTGTCGGCTTCGGCGGCGGCTGCCTGCCCAAGGACATCCGCGCGTTCCAGGCCCGCGCCCAGGAGCTGGGCGCCGGTGAGGCGCTGCGCTTCCTGCACGAGGTCGACCTGATCAACCTGCGCCGCCGCCAGCGGGTGCTGAACCTGGCCGCCGGCCTGCTCGGCCGCAAGTTCGGCCCGGCCGGCCCGGACCTGTCCGGCGCGCGCATCGCCGTGCTCGGTGCGACGTTCAAGCCCAACTCCGACGACGTACGCGACGCGCCGGCGCTCGCCGTGGCGGGCATGCTGTCGCGCGCCGGGGCATCGGTGCACGTGTACGACCCGCAGGGCATGGAGAACGCGAAGCGGGCGCTGCCCGAGGTCGAGTACGCCAAGTCGATGGTGGACGCCGTCACCGACGCCGACCTGGTCTGCGTGCTCACCGAGTGGGCCGAGTTCCGCAACGCCGACCCGGTGGCGCTGGGCGAGGTCGCCGCGAACAAGCTGATCGTCGACGGCCGCAACTGCCTCGACGCGACCGCCTGGAAGTCCGCGGGCTGGACGCTGCGCGCCCTGGGCCGCCCGACGGTCTGACGCACTGCTGAGAAGGGCCCGTCCGCACTGCGCGGACGGGCCCTTTCGCTTGCGCGGGGTGCGGCGTGTCCCCGCGATCCACTTGCTGACTGAAATGGGGCTTTTCAAAGGTCACTCCTATTAGGCATGCTGCTGCTGAGTGGATCCATACGCCGCGTCGTCTCCGCTAGTGGCTCGTCCCGGCGGCCCGCCTGGACGGCGGACCGCCGAGGACTCCCCACCAGCGGCCGGTGATGTGCCGGGAGTCGGAGGTAGCCATGGCTGCGGCCACCAGCACGTGCTCGATGTGTGGCCGGGAACGGGATCCGTCGGTGCGCTGCCCGCACTGCGGCAACACCCCGGAGCAGCTCGCTGCCGAGGTGGCCCGGCTCAACAAGGCCATCGCCGACATGAACGCCGAGGACCTGCGCCTGTCCGGCGAGCGCAAGAAGCTGAGCGGCAAGCTGCAGGCGGCGCTGTACCAGCGCGACATCCTCGCCCACGCCGAAGCGCAGCGGCAGAAGAAGGCCGCCCCCAAGCAGCGCCGCTGGATCCCCCGCCCACCCGGTGCGAAGGACCCCGCCGTGCCGCCCCCGGACTCACCGGACCCGTCCGCGTCCGGCCCCACGGCCGGGGACGACGCCACAGTGCCCCGCCAGGCCCCTGCTGTCCCCCGTGGCGGCGGCACGGGTCGGCCTGCCGACCAGGCGCGCCGCGACGGCGGGTCCCGGGTCGCGCCGCTGCCCGAATCGCCGTCCGAGCCGCCGCCGGAGGCGTCCGCGCGCTCGGTGCAGAACATCATGCTCGCGCTGGGCTCGCTGCTGCTCGGCATCGCCGCGGTGGTGTTCGGCGCCGTCGCGCTCAGCAACGTCGCGCCCGGCATCCGGCTCACCGTGCTGGCGGTGGCCACGGTCGCGCTGCTCGGCATCGCGCCGAGCCTGGTCCGGGGCGGCCTGTCCTCGACCGCGGAGGCGCTGGCCGCGGTCGGCCTGGCGCTGCTGCCCGTCGACGGCTACCTGCTGGCGCAGCTGAGCCTGATCGACACGTCGCTGGCCGTCGTGGCCGGGCTGGTCTTCGCCGTCACCGCCGGGATCTCGTACTTCTACCACCGGGCCACCGGGCTGACCATCCCGCGGTACGCCGTGGTGATCGCCATCCAGCCGGTGCTGCCGCTGCTGGTGTACGACCTGATCCACGGGCCGGCCGGCTGGGCCGTGGTGCTCACCGTGGTCGCCGCGCAGAACGCCGTGATCGCCCGCGCCGTCGAGCTGGCCAACGCCCCCGCCCGGCCCGCGTCGGCGAAGACCGCCGGACTTCCCGAGAGCGTCGCGACGTTCATGCGGCGGCCCGAGACGGCCGCCACGGCGACCCGGCGCTCCGCGTTCTGGCTGCGTGAACTGGCCTGGGTGCTGCACGGCCTGGCCATCGCCGCCGCCACCGTGTACGCCGTGGCCGCCCTGCTCACCGCCGACACGGTGCCGTCGGTGCTGCGCGCCTCCGGCACGCTGCTGCTGGCGGTCGGTGTGGCGCTGGTCGGCGCGCTGATGCTGCGCCGGGCGCCGCTGAACGAGCTCGCCGCCGGGGCCATGGTGCTGGCCGTCATCGGCTCGGCGGCGCGGGTCGCCGTGGTCGCCCTGCCCGACCGGGCACTGCTGGTCATCGCCGCCGCCGTCGCGATCACCGGCCTGGGCGTGCGAGCCATCCCGGAGCCGACCCGGCGCGGCCCGCAGCTCGCCTCCACCGTCGCCCTGATCGTGATCGGCCTGTTCACCGCGGGCAGCGCGCTGCGCGCCGCGTTCGCTCCGGTCACCGCGGCGTGGCCGTTCGGCAGCGCCGACGTGACCGGGTTCGCCGCCGAGATCGCGCAGCGGGCCGGGCATCCCGGCTGGCCGCTGGTCGCCACGATCGCACTGCTGACGATCGCGGCGGCGCTGGCGCTGCCGGCCGCCTGGCGGCACGAGACCGTCGTCGCGGGCGCGGCGCTCACCGCGCTGGCCGCACCCGCCTCGCTGCGGCTGGACTGGGTCGCCACCCAGTGGCTGCTGGCCGCCGCGGCGATCGCGCTGCTGGCCGCCGGGATCGGCGTCGCGGGCATCGGCTCGGCCGAGGGCGGGCCCTGGGCCGCGGCCACCCCGCGCGCGGCCCGCGCCCACCTGATCGCCTCGTTCCTGGTCGGCGCGACCGCGGTCGGGGTCGCGCTGGCGCACACCTGGTCGACCGCGGGGCTGATGGTCGCGTTCACCCTGGCGGGCGTGCTGCTCGCGGCGGCGCAGCGGGCACTGCCCGCCCCCGCCGCCACCGGGCTGCTCGGCGACGCGGCGGCCGGTGCGGCGGCGTTCGCCGCGCCGCTCGCGGTCGGCACCGGTGTGCTCACCGTGTTCCCCGCGGCCGGGGAGCAGGTCGCGCTCGCCGCCGCGTTCCTCGCCTGTGCGGCGACCCTGGGCGTCGTCGCGGCGCGCCTGGTCGCGCACCGCCGCCTGGGCACCCCGCTCGCGCTCGGCGCCGGGCTGGGCGCGCTGGTCGTGGCCGGGGCGGCGTTCGGCACCGCTGGCGCGGGCGTGCTCGACGCCGGGTTGGGCGCGCTGCTGCTGGTCGCGGCGATCCTGCTGGCGCTGGCCCCGTACATCGACTCCGGCCGGCGGGCCGACCGAGCCCTGGACGGCGCGGACTTCGCCGCCGCGGCGGTCACCACCGCGCTGATCGCCGCCCTGGCCCGGGTGGCGCACCTGATCGCCCCGGCGTACTGGCTGGTGCTGTCGGCGCTGCTGGTGTTCGCGGTCGGGGTCGCCGTCCGCCTGCTCCCGGAGGAGCTGCGCCGCGGCCCCGTCGCCGGCAGTGCCATGGCCGGCGGAGTCCTCGTGCTCATCGCGGGCTACCCGGCGCTGGCCGGCGGGATCAAGGCACTCGCCCGGCCCGGCGACCTGTGGGCGGCCAACCTGGCCCCGGTCGGCGGCGGGGTGGAGTTCGGCTGGCAGGCCCCCGCCGCGCTGGTGGTGCTCGCGATCGCCGCGGCTGTGGTGCTGCCGCCGCCGCGCAGCCACCAGGCCGCCGCGATCGCCGCGATCCTGGCCACCGTCGGCACCCCCGCCGCGCTGGGCTGGCCCTGGTGGTCCCCGATCGTGCTGGGCCTGACCATCGCCACCGGGTACGCCCTGGCGGCGGCCGTGGCGCAGGACTCGCGCGCCGGATACACCCGCCTGGCCGTGGCCACCGCGGTGGCGCTGCACGCGCTCGGCGCCAGCCTGGTGCGCCCGTGGACCACCGCCGCGGCGCTCGGCATGATCGCCCTCGTCGGGGCGGCGCTCGTGCTGATGGCCGCGCTGATGACCGACCAGGCCCGGCAGGCCGACGCGCAGCCGCCCGGACACCTGGACGTGCTCGGCGGCGCGGGCGTGCTCGCCGTGCTGCTGGCCGGTCCGGCGGCGCTGGCCGCGTTCGCCGCGAGCGCCGGCAAGGAACCCGAGGTGCTGCTCACCGCCGCGCTGGGCGGGGTCAGCATCGGGCTCGCGGCGCTGGCCGCGGCCCGCCGGCCCGCCGCGCCGTACCTCGGCTGGGGCACCGTCGGCGTGGCGATCTCCGGCACGCTGATCGCCCTGCTCGCGCTCGCCAACGGGCACCCCGCCGGGGTGTACGCCGCCGCGGCGGCCCTGCTCGTGGTGCTCGCCGAACTGCTCCGCACCACCACCCGCGACCAGCTCGGCCTCACCCCCGAGCGGGTGGCCGTGCCGCTGCCGCGCCGGATCCCGAGGGAGGGGCCGCAGCGCTGGCGTGTCGGGTTCGACACCCGCCAGGAGCTGATCGAGCGCAGCCGGCGCCTCCCGTCGTACCCGGGCGCGATGGCCGCCGCCGCTGCCGCCGCACCGGCCTTCATCGCCCTCACCTCGCTCGCGCCCGCGCTGCACGCCGCGCTGGTCCGCCCGTACGACAGCCTGAACGCGATCTGGCAGGGGCCGCCCGCGGCCGCCACGGTCACCACGGACGTCGCCGCGGTGCTGACCGCGGTGCTGCTCACCGTCGCCGCGGGCATCGCCGCCGTCGGCTTCGGCGGCGGGCCCACCCGGGCCGTGTCCGTGGTGGTCCCCGGCGCGGCGGTGACGCTGCTGATCGCCCCCACCGGCCTCGGCCTGGCCTGGCCGGCGAGCGTGCTGGCCGGGCTGGGCGTGTTCACGGTCTGCATGCTCAGCGTCGCGCTCACCGAACCGCCGTCCGGTGAGGACGCCGACCGGCCCGTCCGGGCGGCGCGGGTCGCGGTACTACTGCTGGGCCTCATCGCGGGCGGTGCGGGGCTGGCCGGTGCGCTGGCCACCCCGGGGCTGACCATCTTCACCTTCGGCGGCGCGGTCGCCGTCGGAGCCGTCGCGGCGCTGGGCGGCAAGAGCCAGCGCGCCCGCATCCTGGGCTGGCTCGGCGCGGCGCTGGCCGCGCAGCTGTTCGTGCTGACCGTCAGCCTGCGCGTCGGCGCGAAGCCGGAGTGGGCGGCATTCGGCGTGCTGGGTGTCGGCGCGATCCTCATCGTCGGCGCGGCGCTGCACCCGCGGTTCACCCGCCCCGAGGCGCTGCGCGAGGCCAGCGCGGTCGAGTGGGCCGGCTACACCGCCGGGGTGATCGCCCTGGCCCTGGCCGTACGTGCGCCGTCGCAGGTCGCGGCGCTGCTCGTCGGCTGGGGGGCGGTGCTCGGCATCGCGGCGACCCGGGCGGGCCGGCCGCCGACCCAGCGCCGGATCCTGTGGTGGGCCGCCGCGGCGAGCGAGATCGCCGCGTGGTGGCTCATCATGCGCAGCGCCGATATCGCGCTGCCGGAGGCGTACACCATGCCGTTCGCGCTGCTCGCGCTCGCGGTCGGCCTGCTGGAACTGCGGCAGCGCCCGCAGCTCGGCAGCTGGGCGGCGTACGGGCCGGCGCTGATCGCGGGCTTCGGCCCGACCGTGGTGGTCGTGCTGGTCACCGACACCAACCCGATCCGCGAGGTCGGGCTGCTCGTCGCGGCGATCCTGACCCTGGTGATCGGCTCCCGCTACGGCCAGCAGGCCCCGGTGGCGATCGGCGCGGCGGTCACCGTCATCGCCGCCTTGCACGCCCTGACCCTGGTCGGCACCACCTGGCTCGGCGTCCTGGTCGGCGGCATCGTCCTCATCGTCCTCGGTGCCAACTCCGAACGCCGCCGCCGCGCCACCGACCGCTACAAACAACTCCGCTGACCGTGGGCCCCCGACGGCCTTGATCATCGGACTTGCCTGGCACCTGTGCGTATCTTGACCGTTGATACGCACAGGTGCCAGGCAAGTCGAGCGACCTTGGTGCGGCGCGGGACCGCGTTCAGGGCTGCGGCGTGAAGGACCCGGCAGGGTCAGAGGGTCGCCTGGAGGGCGGCGTCCTTCTGGGCCACGAGTTCGGTGAGGCTGTGGGCGTAGTCGGTGAGCTTGGCGCGCAGCGTGGCGTCGTGGGCGCCGAGGATGCGGGCGGCGAGCAGGCCCGCGTTGCGGCCACCCGCGATCGAGACCGTCGCGACCGGGATGCCCGCCGGCATCTGCACGATGGACATCAGCGAGTCCATGCCGTCGAGGTACTTCAGCGGCACCGGCACCCCGACCACCGGCAGCGGCGTGACACTGGCGACCATGCCGGGCAGGTGGGCCGCGCCGCCCGCGCCAGCGATGATGACCTTGATGCCCCGGTCCGCGGCCGTCTGCCCGTAATCGATCATGAGTTGCGGCGTGCGGTGCGCCGACACCACCCGGACCTCGTAGCTGACACCGAACTCGGCCAGCGCCTCGGCCGCCGGCTTCATCACGGGCCAGTCCGAGTCGGAGCCCATGATGATCCCGACCTGCGGCGCGGGGGTCTGCTCGCTCATGCCGAAAGTTCCCTTCGATGCGTTCCGGCGGGCGAACAGAGCGGTCTGCTCCGCTCGCTCACGCCTCGGGTGCTTTTCCGTAGGTGAGCCAGTGGCCGGCGCGGGCCGCGCGGGCGCGGCAGTCGGCGAGGTCGTCGCCCAGGGCGGTGACATGTCCGATCTTGCGGCCGGGGCGGGTCTGCTTGCCGTACAGGTGGACCTTCACGCCCGGCTCGGCGGCCATCAGGTGGTGCAGCCGCTCGTCGATCGACAGTCCGCCGTCGGGTCCGCCCAGCACGTTGGCCATGACGACGACCGGCGCGGCGAGCGAGGTGTCGCCCATCGGGTAGTCCAGGACCGCCCGCAGGTGCTGCTCGAACTGGGAGGTCCGCGCACCCTCGATGGTCCAGTGCCCGGAGTTGTGCGGCCGCATGGCCAGCTCGTTCACCACGAGGCCGGACGGCGTCTCGAACAGCTCCACCGCCAGCAGCCCGACCACGCCCAGCTCGTTGGCGAGCCGGATGGCCAGCTCCTGCGCCCCGACCGCCACGTCCTCGGGCAGGTCCGGGGCGGGGGCGAGCACCTCGACGCAGATGCCGTCGCGCTGCACGGTCTCGACGACCGGGTACACCGCGACCTGCCCGTACGGCGAGCGGGCGACCTGCACGGCGAGTTCGCGGCGCAGCTCCACCTTCTCCTCGACGATCAGCTCGGCCCCGCTGGCCAGCAGGTCGATGATCTCCTCGACGTCGTTGACGACGAACACCCCGCGGCCGTCGTACCCGCCGCGGGCCGTCTTCACGACCGCGGGCAGCCCGAACGCGACCAGCTCCTCCGCCGACGCGATCGGTGCCCAGCGCGGCACGGGCGCGCCCAGCTCGGACAGCTTGCGGCGCATCAGGTGCTTGTCCTGGGCGTACTGCAGCGCGTCGGCCCCCGGGAAGACCTTGTGGCCCGCCGCGACGAGGGCGCGGATGTGCTCGCCGGGCACGTGCTCGTGGTCGAAGGTGACCACGTCGCACGACTTGGCGAAGGTGCGCAGGGCGTCCAGGTCGGTGTGGCTGCCCAGCTGGACGTCGGCCGCGACCAGGGCCGCGGACTCGTCGACGTCGTTGGCCAGCACCCGCAGGGACTGGCCGAGGGCGATCGCCGCCTGGTGGGTCATACGGGCGAGCTGGCCGCCGCCGATCATGCCGACGACGGGAAGGCCGGTGCGAGTGTCCATCGGCAAGGAGTCTAATCAGCGCCGACGTGCCGAAGCCTTCGCGCCCTTGCGACCGGTGGGCTGCGCCACGCGGCGGGGCGCGGACAGCGCCAGCACCAGCGGGGTGCGCTCGTCGCCCTGGCCGAAGGGGTTGCGCTCGCACAGCCGCTCCAGCAGCCCGGCGGGCGGCTCACCGGGCTGCGACCAGCCCAGCAGCCGCATGCCGCCGTCGCCGGCGCCGACGACGGCGCAGCCGGCGAGCATGGCGTACACCTCCTCGGGCAGGGTCTTGCGCAGCGCCGCGACGATCTGCTCGGCGACCTGGTCGGCGTCGCGCGGCGGCGGCACGACGGCCAGGTGTGCGGGCGGGCAGGCCTGCTCGCGGGGCGGGCAGACGGAACGCACCAGCGGCCCGGCGAAGCGCTCGGCCCAGGCCCGGCGGCCGAGCCGGGCGCTCAGCACCGCCAGCCCGAGCCGGACCGGGCCGCCGTGGTCGAGCGCCACCTGCATGCTCCACGGGTCGGCGAGCCCGACGGCGGGCCCGGCGAGCCGTACCAGCGCGCGGGCGTACGAGCCGGGCGAGATCTCCCAGATGGCGCGGGACAGGCCCTGGGCCACGGCGACGGGTTTCGCCGCGACGAGCAGGTGCCAGGGGCGGCGCAGCGCCTGCCGCGAGTTCTTGTCCGCGCCGTGTGCGAACTCGGCGACGTACCAGGCGAACTTCTCGGTGTAGCGGTCACCGGCCGCGATGGGCTCGGTGAGCACGGGGTGGGTGGTCCAGTCCTGCCCCGCCGCGGTGATCACCAGCGGGCCGGGCGCGGGGCGGGCCGCGGGCACGTCGGGGGTGCGCTCGTACGGCGCGAGGACCGTGGTCAGCCAGCGCTCCAGCAGGTAGCGTCGCCACAGCCGGGCCACGTCGGCGTCGGGCGCGGTCGGCAGGTGCTGCATGACGGCGAGCGCGTCGTGGTCGGTGTGGCCGTGGCGCGGGTACAGCAGCGCGCTGATCGTCTCCGCGCGCAGCCGCAGCAGGATCTCCCGCAGCGGCGGCTCCAGGGTGGCGGCGGCCGGGGCCGCGGCGGCGGCGCGCAGCGAGACCGGCGGCAGCGTGCGCTCGGCGAACCCGCGCAGCTCGGCGCGCAGCGCCTCGTCGGTGGTCTCCAGGTCCCGGTACGGGAACCGCAGCGCGACGCCGTACCGGGAGGCGACCCGGTCGGCCAGGCGCGGCAGGTGCCCGACCGGCCCGCTCCAGCCGCCCGCGCCGAGCAGCGCGTCGACCTCCCCGCCGGTGGCCCGCGCCACCGCCCAGGCCAGGTAGCTGGACAGGTCGGGCATGGGTTCGCCGACGTCGGCGAGGAAGCCGTCGACGTCGATCTCGTCGGCGAAGAACGGCAGCGCCCGGTGCCGCACGTGGCCGTCGGGCAGCGGCCCGAGCAGCGCGGACGCGTACGCGGACGAGTCCGCCGGCAGCCCCGGGAAGTTGACCGAGTACACCGGCAGTCCGCCGTGCTCGCTCCGCTCGGACAGGGCCGCGCCGAGCACCGCCGCGCCGGGCAGGCCGGGGCCGAGCAGCACCCCGAGGCGTCCCTCGCCGACCGCGCCGAGCAGTGCCATCCGGCCGGTGATCGGGTGACCCCGGTGCCGGACCGGCGGGTGCGCGCGGACCACCCAGCCTTCGGTGTGCCCGGCGGAGATCTCGACGACCTGGTGCGGCAGCACCCGGCGGATGCCGTCGAAGAAGGTGGCCGCGCCCTCGTCACAGCTGCCCACGGCGAGGAAGCGGGCGACCGTCTCCGGGTCGGGCCGGGCGGGCACACCTGCGGCGAGCAGCGCGGACGGCTCGCTGGCGACCAGCACCGCGCCGCGGCAGCGGGCGTAGTACAGCGGCGGGCCGTCGCCGTTGCGGGCCAGCACCAGGCCCTCCGGGTCGGCCATGATCAGGGTGTACGGGTCGGGGCCGCCCACCAGGCCCAGCGGCCCGCGCTCGGCGTACCGGTTGGCCAGGGTGCTCAGCTCGACGATGCCGTCGACGATCAGCGTGGTGGTGTCCAGCCGGTGCACGATCGGCATCGCCGCCCGGATCAGGAGCTTCGCGGAGCCGCAGACGCCGCGGGCCTCCTCGGAGCCGCGCGGGGCGAGCGCGCGGGACAGTGCGGTGAGCGTGTCGGTGGAGCTGCGATCGGAGCCGAAGCTCAGCAGGGCGGCCAGACCGGCCACGCGACCATCTCCTCGGGGAAGGCTGGGCGACAGTGGCGTCGTGGGGCACGCCACGCGGGGGAAGCCTCAGCCTAGCCAGGATTGTCCGTTTGGCCGTTCATATCGTGCTATCGGGCGAGAATTGTCGCCAGTTCGACAGTCGTCGTCACCGGACGGTCGCAGACGAATCCCCGGCAGACGTACGCCGTGGGCTGGTCACCGACCATCGTGCGGCCGGCCAGCAGCGGCACGCCCGGCGCGTCCGGGTGACCCGCCACGATCACCGCTCCGGGTGGCGCGTGTTCGATCGCGGTCAGCACCAGCGGGTCGGTGTCCGGATCCGTGGTCGCGATCGCGATCTCGTACGGCCCCGACAGCAGCGCCTCCGCCCCCGCGGCCGCGTACCCGGCGAAGCGCGGGTGCCGGGCCAGCAGCGGCACCACCGTGGACAGCGCCCGCTCGGCCATCTCGTGCCAGCGCGGCTCCCCGCTCAGCGCGGCATAGCTCAGCAGCGCGTTGACCAGCGATGACAGCCCCGACGGGGTGGCGTTGTCGGTCGGGTCCGCGGGCCGGATCACCAGCTGCTCCGCGTCGTCGGCGGTGTCGTGGAAGCCGCCCTGCCCGTCCCGGAACCGCTCCCCCGCCGTGTCCAGCAGCCGCCCCGCCGCCTCCAGCCAGCGCCCGTCCCCGGTGACCTGGTGCAGGGCGCAGAACGCCTCGGCCACGCAGCCGTAGTCCTCCAGCACCCCCGCCGGCTGCCCGACGACACCGTCCCGGGACACCCGGCGCAGCCGCCCGTCGACGACATGCCGGGTCAGCAGCAGCTCGCCCGCCTCCACCGCGATCGACCGGAAGTCCACGTTCTCCACGTCGGCCACGTCGCCGACCTCGGTGTAGTTGCGCCAGAACTCGCACAGTGCGGTGATCGCCAGGCCGTTCCAGGCCGCGACCACCTTGTCGTCGCGCATCGGCTGCGGCCGCTCCCGGCGCGCGGCCATCATCAGCCCGCGCACCCGCTCCCAGCGCTGCTGCACCTCCGGCGCGACGTCGTCGATGTCGCGCTTGAGCACCAGCACCGACGTGCCGTGCTCGAAGGTGCCCGCGCCGGTCACCCCGAACAGGTCCGCCGCGAACGCCGCGTCGTCCTCGCCCAGCACCTCGACCAGCTGCGCCGGGGTCCACGAGTACGTCGTGCCCTCCACGCCCTCGGTGTCGGCGTCCAGCGCCGACGCGAAGCCGCCCTCGGCCGTCTGCAGGTCGTTCACCAGGAACATGGCCGTCTCGGTGGCGACGCGCTGCGCCATCGGGTCGGCGGTCAGCCGCCAGATCTCGTTGTACACCCGCAGCAGCAGCGCGTTGTCGTACAGCATCTTCTCGAAGTGCGGCACCGTCCACGTCGCGTCCACCGCGTACCGGTGGAACCCGCCCGCGAGCTGGTCGTAGATGCCGCCCCGGGCCATCGCCTCGCCGGTGTGCCGCACCATCTCCAGCGCGTCGGCGTCCTTGGCCCGCTGGTGGTGGCGCAGCAGGAACAGCATGAGCATGTGCGGCGGGAACTTCGGCGCGCCCCCGAAGCCGCCCCGCACGCTGTCGTAGTCGGCGCGCAGCCGCTCCACCGCGTGGTCCAGCAGCTCCTTGGTGATCTCGCCGCCGCCGTCGAGCGGGTTGCGCGCGATCGCCTCGACCACCGCGTCACCCTGCTCCAGCACCTGCGTGCGCTGGTCGCGCCAGGCCTCGGTGACCGCTTCCAGCAGGCGGGTGAACTGCGCCTTCGGGTAGTACGTGCCGCACAGGAACGGCTTGCCGTCGGGTGCGGCGAACACCGTCATCGGCCAGCCGCCCTGCCCGGTCATCGCCTGCGTCGCCGACATGTAGACCGCGTCCACGTCGGGCCGCTCCTCGCGGTCCACCTTGATCGCCACGAAGTGCTCGTTGACCAGGTCGCCGACGACCACGTCCTCGAAACTCTCGTGAGCCATGACATGGCACCAGTGGCAGCTCGCGTACCCGACGGAGATCATCACCGGCACGTCGCGCCGTTTGGCCTCCTCGAACGCCTCGTCACACCACGGCCACCAGTGCACCGGGTTGTCAGCGTGCTGCAGCAGGTAGGGCGAGGTCGCGTCCCCGAGTCGGTTCACACGTCCCACCCTCTCACAGCGCCCCGCCCCCTACCCCGGTGCCCCATTTGTCACCCGGCGGCGGGGAGCAGATCCACGATCACATTCCAGCGGTACGGGCGTCCCGGCCGCTCCGGGCGCAGGGCGTCCCGCTCGGTCACCGTCGCACCCCACTCCGCCAGCAGGGCGAGGCTGCGCCGGAAGCCCGGATGCGCCGCGAGCGTGTCCTTGACGTACGGGCTGACGATCGTCGGCACCCGCAGCCCGAACACCTCGTTCAGCAGCCCGAGCGCGGCGTTGTCGTTGATCCCGGCCACCCACTTGTTGATCGTGTTGAAGCTGGCCGGGGCCACGATCACCGCGTCGGGACGGCCCACCCGCCGCCGCTCGGCACGCCCGCGGGTCCCACCCGCGATCGGCTGACCGGTCAGCGCTTCGAGCGCCGGCAGGTCCAGCCAGTCCGCCGCGGTCGCGGTGGGCAGGAGGTCCACCGCCCAGCCGGCGCGCATCAGCGCCTCGACCAGTTCGGAGACGGCCGTGGCGGGAGGCGCGGCGCAGACGACCACGTGTGCGCTCCTCGGCACCGTCACCCTCCGCCCAGGCCCCGCGAGACGACCGCCCGCCGGTCAAGTATGGGCAGCCCTCCCCATAACCGCGTTGCCCCCGGCCCGCGCGGCGTGATGGGGTCGCGGCATGACGGGGGCGGCTTTCCTGAACGCACAGACGCAACTGACCACCGCGCAGCGGGCGGCGCTCGACCACATGACCGGCGTGGCGACCCGGCAGCGGCCGCGGGCGCTCGAACGCCTCGGCGCCCTGCCCGACCTGAGTGCGCTGGTCGCGGCGGCCGCCGGGCACGGGCGGGTCACCCTGAACTTCCATCCTGATCGGCTGCTCGCCGACGGGCGCACCGTCGCCGAGTCGATGGCCGCCGACGGCCGATACCGCAGCCAGTTCGAGACCGGTGTCACCAACGGCAGCCGCACCGCGTTCCTGGGCGGTGACCGCGACCGCTGGGAGCAGGCGCTGTTCGGCGACGCCTATCTGATGCCGGGCACGTCGCCCGCCGAGCGCCCGCTGTACGGCGGGCTGAACCTGCTCGGCCACCCGGACGGGGCGTGCCCCCGGTTCGGCTCCTGCCACGTGCGGCTGCGGCCGTCGGTGAACGCCCGCTGCACGGTGACCCTGGGCGACAGCCATCTCGGCCCCGCCGACGTCGGCACCCTCGCCGCCTTCGAACCGGTGCTGGCCGGGCTCGTCGAGCAGGTCCGCGCGACCGGGACCATGCTGGGCCGCCCCGGCGCCGATCCGCTCACGGTGCTGCGCGAACTCGGCCGCTCGGCGCCGGCGGCCGAACCCGGTCGAGCCCTGGACGACTACCTCGAAGTGCAGGTGCACGGCCCGGTCGACCTGGCACTGGACGCCGAGGCCCTGGTGCTCGACCCGAGCTTCCGCGGCACACCGGTCGGCGACCTGCTCGCCGCGCTCGCCACCCGGCTCGGCCTCGGCCTGGAGTGGCACGCGGGCTTCGAGCTGACGGCCGCCGAGGTCGGGCCGGACTTCCGCGGCCCGGCGATCCCGCCGCTGGCCGCGGAGGTCTGCCGGCGGTACGCCGGCGCGCAGGGCGCCTTCGACGCCGAGACCGTCGGCCGGGCCGCCGCCGACATGCTCCAAGACCCGACGTCATGGTCGCCCTGGGGCACCCCCGACGACCTCCTCCAGTACGTCAAACAACTCTGGCACACCCTCGTCCACACCGGCCGCCCGTTCACGGGCCGCCGCTGACCGAACGGCCGTCCGGTAGCTGCGGTCTCCCCGAAATTGCAGCTACCGGACGGAGGGCCGGCGACGACCCGGCGGAGCGGTGTCAGCGGCTGGATTTCATGGCGGCCAGGCGGGACTCGATCTCCTGGTCGCGGGCCGACGCGGACAGCTCCTCGAACTGGGCGTCGACGCTGGCGGCCTGGAGTTCGTCGTGGCCCTTGAGGCGGGCCTCCTCGCGGCGGACCATCTCCTCGAAGCGGCTGATCTCGCTGCTCGGGTCGAGCGCGTCGATGCTGCGCGCCGAGCTCTGCACCCGGCCGCGCGCCTCGGTGACCTTGGCTCGGCCGACCAGCTCGTCACGTTTGCGGCGCAGCTCGTCGAGCTTGCCGCGCATCTGGGTGACACCCTGCTTGAGCTGCTCGGTCACCTGCGTCTGCTCGGCGATCATCGGGCCGAAGCTCTTCACGTCGTTCTCGTACGCGATCTGCTTGCCGATCGCGATCCGGGCGAGGTTGTCGAACTTGTCGGCGTCGGCGGCGTTGCTCGAGCGCACCTGGTCGGCCTTGGCGCTGGCCGCCTTGGCCTTGGTCTGCCATTCGGCGGCGTTCTTCTCGGCCTCCGCCGAGTCGGCTTCCAGCAGCCGCAGGTTGCCGATGGTCTGCGCGACGGCGTTCTCCGCCTCGCTGATGTTCGCGGTGTAGTCGCGCACCATCTGGTCGAGCATCTGCTGCGGGTCCTCGACGTCGTCGAGGATGGCGTGGATGTTGGCCCGAGCCATCTGGGTGATCCGCCCGAGGATCGACTGTGCCGCCATGATCAATTTCCCCCTGTCATTGCTTCTCCGGTCTCGCCCACGTGCTGGGGCCGCCGAAACGGCCCTGTACCGGTGGTGCCACGGACGCCGTCGCGCCGCCGGGCTGGTTCGCCTCGCCGGTGAGGCCGATGCGGAAGCCGCCGCCCCCGCCGAGCATGTTCTCCAGCAGGATGCCGCCGAGCACCGCGCCGCCCATACCGCCCGCGGCCGCCGTGCCGAAGCCCCCGGGACCGCCGATGATCACGCTGCCGCCGCCGAGCTGGCCGCCGTACGCCGACGGGAAGGACCAGCGCTCGATGTCGTCGCGGGCCGAGTCCACGGCCTGCGCGGCGAGGTCGTGCGCGCGCTCCGCCGCGGCCAGCGCGGAGACCGGGTCGGGGTCGCTCTCGGCGCGGTCGAGCTGGGTGTGCGCTTCGGACAGCCGGGCCCGGGCCGTCGAGCCCACCGCGCCGCGGCGGGTGGTGATGTAGCCCGTCGCCGAGTCGACCGCGGCTCGGGCCGCGTGCAGGGTCTGCGCCAGTTGCCGGCGGGCCTGCTCGGTGCGGTTCGCGGCGTCGCGTACCCCGCCCATGGCCTCGGCCAGGCCCGATGCCGCCGTCTCCAGCCTGCGCAGCATGCCCAGCGGGTCGGTCTTGGCCCCTGCGAGCTGCGTACGCACGTCCCCGGCGACCTGGTCGGCCCGCGCCACGGCGGCGGCGAGGTTCATCCGGTCCGCGCCGCCCGCGTCCCCGGCAGCCTGCATCGCGGCCTTGCCGGCGGCGACCTCGGCCTGCACCTCGTCGAGCAGCCCGGTCACGTGCTGCCCGGCGGCGTCCAGATCGGTCGCCGCCTTGTCCAGCGCCGCCAGCAGCGCACCCGCCTGACCGAGGGCCTGCTCGGCCCCGCGCAGGGACAGCGCCGCCTTGCCGCGGTCGCCCGCGGCCAGGTCCGTCGACACGGCGGCGAGCTGCTGGTCGGCGAAGTCGAGCCGGGTGCCGGCCTCGGTGACGTTGCCCGCCACCGGGGTCAGCGCGCCGTCGGTGTAGCGGTCGGTGAGCCGGGTCAGCGTCGCCTCGGCCGCCGGCAGCGCGCCGCGCAGCTGCCCGGCGCGGGCCGTCAGCGACCGCGCCAGCTCCTCGGCGTTGGCCTGCATCGCGCGCAGCTTCTCGAAGGCGTCCGCCTCCGCGTCGAGCCGCCGGTCCACCACCGCGCACCGGTCGACGATCTCGCGCAGCAGCCGGCGGCGGGTGACGTCGTCCTCCGGGATCTCGTCGTCGAGCTGGTGGCGGATGCGGAACGCCGCGCCCAGCTCGTCCTTCGCGGCGGCGACCGCGGCGGCGAACGTGGTCACGGCCTCGGCGCCGTACTCGGCGGTGGCGAAGCCGAGTTCCTGCTCGCTCGTGCGCACCGCGTTGTCCACGGCCACCAGCTGCCCATTGGCGTACGTGGACAGCTGCGTGGTGCTGTACGCGGCGAACGGGTCGGCCGGGCCGGCCTGCTCCGGAACGGCCTGCGCCGCCCCCTGGCCGCGTCCCTTGCGCCGCCTGGCCATCGTCAGCGCCAGGACCACGCCCAGCACGATGATCGCAAGGCAGCACAGGACCGAGAAGAGATCGACCTCAGTGGTCTGCACCGGCACGTGATCACGATATCCCCCACAATCCCCCCGAACCCGACGAATAGCCCGCCCTCAATCGCCCCCCACCTGCCGCAACTCTTAAAGAGACGCGGCCATAGCGGGCCCTGATGCCGCAACTCTTCAAGAGTTGCGATGCAAGGGGGGCGGGGGGCGGGGACGGGGGCGGGGGCGAGGTCAGGCGGTGTGGGGGCGGGTGCGGAGGGGGCGGATCGGGCGGGCGGCGCGGGTGAGGGTGTGCAGGGCTTCGGTGATCTCGTCGGCGGGCAGCGGATGCGAGAAGTAGAAGCCCTGGCCGGCGTCGCAGCCGAGGCGGCGCAGCGCGATCCGCTGGTCGGCGGTCTCCACGCCCTCGGCGACGACCCGCAGGCCGAGCTGGCGGCCCAGGTCGACGACCGCCTGCACGATGGCGGCGGCCTGCCGCGACTCGGCCATCCGGCCGACGAAGGTGCGGTCGACCTTCAGCTCGTCGACCGCGATCCGGGTGAGGAAGGTCAGCGACGAGAAGCCGGTGCCGAAGTCGTCCACGGCGAACCGCACCCCGAGCCCGCGCAGCTCCCGCAGCACCTGGTCGGTGACCGGCAGCGGGCTGAGCACCACCGTCTCGGTGATCTCCAGGACCAGGCGGGAGGCCGGCATGTTGTGGCGGCGCAGCAGCTCGGCCACGTCCGCGGGCAGCTGCGGGTCGAGCAGGCTGCGCGGGGACAGGTTCACCGCGACGGGCACGTCCAGCCCCTGCCGGGTCCACTCCGCCGCCAGCGTGAGGGCCTGGTCGAGCACGTGCCGGGTGAACCTGCCGAGCAGGTCGCTGGCCTCGACGGCGCGGACGAAATGCTTGGGCAGCAGCAGGCCGCGGCGCGGGTGGTGCCAGCGGATGAGCGCCTCCACCCCGGACGGCGCGCCGGTGTCCAGCTCGACCGCGGGCTGCAGGACCAGGTGCAGCTGGTCGTCGGCGGCCAGCGCGGCACGCAGCTCGGCGACCAGCGCCAGCCGGTCGGTGCTGGTCCGGTCGCGGTGCGGGTCGTACGCGGCGACCCGCGAGCCCGACTCCTTGGCCTGGTACAGCGCGACGTCCGCGCGGCGCAGCAGCTCGGTGAGGTCGAACTCGCCCGCGGTCGCCACGGCCACCCCGACCGAGACCTCGGCCGACAGCGTCACCCCGGCGACATCGGTCGGGCTGGCCAGCGCCGCGGTCAGCATGCGCGCCCGGCGCTGGGCGACCAGGTTCGCGGCGCTGAGCCGGTCGACCTCGTCGTGGTCGGCCGACAGCCCGGGCAGATCGGTGACCAGCAGCGCGAACTCGTCGCCGCCGAGGCGGGCCAGCAGCTCGCCGTGCCCGACGTCGCCGGACAGCCGTGACGCCGCGGTCTGCAGCAGCTCGTCGCCGGCGAGGTGGCCGAGGGTGTCGTTGACCTCTTTGAAGTGGTCCATGTCGAGCAGCAGCAGGGCGACCGGCACGCGGGCGTCGAGCCCGCGCAGCACGGCGTCGCCGCGGTCCATCAGCGCGTCGCGGTTGAGCAGCCGGGTCAGCGGGTCGTGGTGGGACTCGTACATGGTGCGTTCGCGCAGCTCGCGCAGGGCGCTGTGGGTGGCGGCGTCGTGCAGCGCGGCGGCCAGGGCGTCGCCGAACACGGCCAGCCGGTGCTGGTCGTTGGGGCCCCAGGCGCGCTGGCGCAGCAGCCGCAGGGTGAGCACACCGACCCGGCCGCCGGCCACCTCCAGCACCCGGGTCACCGAGGGCGCGCGGCCCGCGTCCGCCGGTGGCGTGTCAGAGGCGGGCTCGACCAGGATCTCCTCGCCGGTGCGCAGGCTGCTGCGGTATCGGGTCTGCGAGCCGAGCACGGTGAGCTCCACGGCGCGCACCGGGAACAGCGAGCGGGCCGCCTGCAGCCCCTCCTGCGCCACGGCCAGCTCGTCGAGCCGGTGCAGCGAGCGGCTGGCCAGCGCGAACGCCCGCCAGGTGCGGCGCTCCTCGTCCTCGTGCACCCGGTGCACGTAGAGCTGGTGCAGCAGCCACAGCAGCGGCGGCAGCACCCAGAGCCAGCTGCTGTCCCACAGCCGCACCGCGACCAGGCCGAGCGCGACGTTGCCGACGATCATCACGGGGGTGCCGCGCAGCGCCTGCCAGACCACCCCGATCATGTTCTGCCCGTCGCGCACGGCCAGGTGCACCGCGAGCAGCACGGCGCTGCTGAGCAGGTAGACCAGGGCGGCCAGCACGACCACCGCGGCGGCCTGCGCCGACATGCCGGACGCGCCGGGCCCCGGGGCGATCGGCACACCGCCGGCCCACACCACCAGCGCCGCGACGGCGGCGGCGAGGGTGAGCGAGGCGGCGGCCCGGACGGTCTCGACCGGGCTGGTGCGGTTGCCGGAGACCAGCGACACCACCGGTTTGGCCAGCAGCACGCCGATGCCCGCCGCGGCGGGGATCCAGGTGACCGGCACCAGGACGAAGCCGACGATCAGGGCGGCCTCGCCCCAGTCGACGTCGATGGTGGTGGAGCCGACCCGCATCCGCAGGCCGAACAGGTGGGCCAGCGTGATCAGCCCGATGAGCAGCCCGAACTGGCCGAGATCACCCTCGTGTACGCCGATGATCGCGCCGACGCCCGCGACCAGCACCGCGGTGACGACGAGACAGGTTATGACAATGCGGACACGCGACGTCAGCGAGGCTGCACCGGACCAGCGGTAGAGTCCGTCCGCCGCCCGCGTGAGCCACCTGCCCATCCGTGCCCCCTGTCCGCGCGCACCCGAGGCGGAGGCCCGTCGTCTGAAGACGACACGCTCTCCGCCTGACGCGACAGGCCGTGTCCGATTCCCTCGGTCCGCCTCAGCGAGGGTCCGGCGTGACGGGCGAGTCCGTCCGCGCACCGTCACTCATGCTCGCCGAATCGAACGTCTCGGGCAACCGCCTGAGCCGCTGATTCATGTTGCGAATCAGGAAAACCGTTGCAGCGGCCAGGAGCAGGATCAACAGCAGCGCCATCGGACCGGCGAGACCGTCGCCCGACCGGGTGTCGCCGAAGTTGTTGTCGGCCAGGATCTCCAGCATGTGCCTCACCTATCCGCTCCCGCCGGCGCGCGTACGCCGGCGAACAGGTCGTCCTCGGGAATCGCGGTCGCCACGGTCGACCTGACCAGCTGGTAGTCCTCGGTCGGCCAGGCCGCGCGCTGCACGGTCAGCGGCGCGCGGAACCAGGGCCCGTCCGGGTCGATCTGGGTCGCGTGCGCGCGCAGGGCGTCGTCGCGCAGCTCGAAGTACTCGCCGCAGGGCACCCGGGTGGTGATCCGGGGCGACTTGTCGCCGACCCAGTCGTCGTTGAGCCGCTCCGCGTACGGCGACTCCAGCCCGGCCGCCAGCATCGCCTCGTGCAGCGCCGTGAACTTCAGCTTCGTGAAGCTGATGTGGTAGTAGAGCTTCGGCACCTCGAACGCCGGGCCGAAGTCGGGGTAGCGCGCCGGGTCGGCGGCGGCCTCGACCGCGGCCATGGTGACCAGGTGGGTCTGGATGTGGTCCGGGTGCGGGTAGCCGCCCTCCTCGTCGTAGGTCAGCACGACCTGCGGCCGGAACTCCCGGATCAGCTTGACCAGCGGCGCCGCCGCCTCCTCGACCGGCACCCGGGCGAAGCAGCCCTCGGGCAGGCCGGACGGGTCGTCGTGGGTGTAGCCCTCGACCCAGCCCGAGTCGACGAACCCGAGCCAGGCCTGCTCGACACCGAGGATGTCGCGGGCCGCGGCCATCTCCGCGCGGCGGATCTCGGCGATGTTCTCCCAGACGTCCGGGCGGTCCAGCTTCGGGTTGAGCACATCACCCCGCTCGCCGCCGGTACACGTGACGACCAGCACCTCCGCACCCTCGCGGGCGTACCGCGCCATAGTCGCGGCACCCTTGGACGACTCGTCGTCCGGATGCGCGTGCACCGCCATCAGTCGCAGCCGCTGCGTCACCGTGCTCTCCCCACGTGCGAGAATCGACCCTGACAGTGTTCCTCACGCGTCTGACGCATCACACGAAGGACCCCCACCGGTGACCGAGACCTCCACCGACACCGCCGCCGGCCAGGTGGCCGAGCGCGCGCCGTGGCCGGCCGGGCGTTACGGCCGCCGCCGTGAGCAGCGCCGCGCCTCCCGCTCGACGGTCGCCGTGCTGGGCGTGCTGACCGTCCTGGCCATGACGCTCATCGGCGCCCGCCTCTACCGGGCGTACGGTGACGGAGACTACACAGCGTCGGTGACCGCGTTCGACGTGTCGGACACGCAGGTCGCGGTGACGTTCCTGATCCGGATGCCGGCCGACGGCACCGCGGTCTGCCTCGTGCGGGCCCGGGACAAGACCGGGACCGAGGTCGGGCTGGAGGAGGTCACGGTGCGGCCGGGCCCGGATCCGGAGCGCACGATGGTGACGCACCGCCTGGCGACGACGGGCCGTCCGGTGACCGGCGAGGTTAAGGGCTGCCACCCGGCGTGAGTCGCTGGTAGGTTGGTAACTTCGCCCATCGCGCTCAAGGGGGCGGTTACCACTGCAGCGCATGGCCGATCAGCAACCACTTCCGAGAATCCGCAAGACCTGAGGAGAACGCCCGTGTCCACGACTGATGCCACCTGGCTGTCCCAGGACGCGTACGACCGGCTCCAGGGCGAGCTGAACGAGCTCATCGCCGCCCGGCCCGCGATGGCCGCCGAGATCAACGCCCGCCGCGAGGAGGGCGATCTCAAGGAGAACGGCGGTTACCACGCCGCCCGCGAGGAGCAGGGCAAGGCTGAGGGCCGCATCCGACAGCTCCAGGAGCTGCTGCGGGTCGCCCACGTCGGCGAGGCTCCCCGCGGCGACAGCGTCTCCATCGGCAACGTCGTCGTCATCTACTTCGACGACGACACCGAGGACACCGAGACCTTCCTGCTCGGCTCCCGCGAGATCGCGGCGACCACGGACATCACCGTGTACTCCCCGGAGTCGGCCCTCGGCCAGGCCATCCTCGGCGCCCGCAAGGGCCAGACGGTCACCTACACCGCCCCCAGCGGCGTCGACATCAAGGTCACCGTCGTCTCCTTCGAAGCCTTCGGCGGCTGACCCACCGCCACCCCGCCCCAGGGCCGGCCCGCCCCCGCGGCCCGGCCCTAACGCTTTTCCACCCCACCCCACCCCACCCCACCCCACCCTCGCCGCCCGCCCGGCAAGATCGCGACGATCTTGCGTGAACTGTTGGAGATATGCCCGATTTAGGCGTGTCGTTCCCACAGCTCGCGCAAGATCGTCGCGATCTTGGGCGGTGGGTGGGGTGGGGTGGGGTGGGGTGGGTGGGGTGGGGTGGGGGGTTAGGCGAAGGGGGTGTCGACGTCTACCTGGTAGCCGGCGGTGCGGAGGGCGGTGACGAGCTGGTCTGAGTGTTCGGCGCCGCGGGTTTCGACGGAGAGTTCGACCTCTACCTCGCCGAGGTGGAGGCGGGGGTCGTGGCGCTGGTGGGCTACGTCGAGGATGTTGGCGCGCTGATCGGCGATCAGGGCGAGCAGGGCGGCGAGCTGGCCGGGGCGGTCCGCGCAGCGGACGTTGACGTGCAGGTAGCGGCCGGCGGCGCTGAGGCCGTGTTCGATGACCCGCAGCATCAGGAGGGGGTCGATGTTGCCGCCGGAGACGACGGCGACGACGGGGGTCTTCACCTGGACGCGGCCGGCGAGCAGGGCGGCGACGCCGACGGAGCCGGCGGGTTCGGCGACCATCTTGCCGCGTTCCAGGAGCATCAGCAGGGCTCGGGAGATCTCCTCGTCGGTGACGGTGACGACCTCGTCGACGAGCTTGCTGATGTGGGCGAAGGTCAGGTCGCCGCAGCGGCCGACCGCGATGCCGTCGGCGATGGTGGCGATGCTGGGCAGGCGCACCGGCCGCCCGGCCTTGAGCGCGGGCGGCACCGCGGCCGCGCCGGCGGCCTGTACGCCGATCACGGTGATGTCGGGGCGCAGCGCCTTCGCGGCGACGGCGAGGCCCGAGATCAGGCCGCCGCCGCCGATGCCGGTGATGATGGTCTGCACGTCGGGGCGCTGTTCGAGGATCTCCAGGCCGACCGTGCCCTGCCCGGCGATCACATCCGGGTGGTCGAACGGGTGGATGAAGACCGCACCGGTGCGCTCGGCGAACTCCTGCGCGGCGACCAGCGCCTCGTCCACGGTGTTGCCGGCGAACTCGACGCGCGCGCCGTACCCCTTGGTCGCCGCGACCTTCGGCAGCGGCGCGCCCACCGGCATGAACACGGTGGCCTTGGTCTTGCACAGCCCCGCCGCGAGCGCGACGCCCTGGGCGTGGTTGCCGGCGCTGGCCGCGACCACACCGCGGGCCCGCTCCTGCTCGCTGAGCCGCGAGATGCGCACGTACGCGCCGCGCACCTTGTAGGAGCCGGCGCGCTGCAGGTTCTCGCACTTGAGCCAGGCCGGGCCGCCGAGTTTGGCCGACAGCGGCCGGCACGGCTCGATCGGGGTGGTGCGTACGACGGACCGCAGGCGCTCGCGCGCCGCCTCGATGTCGGCCAGGCTGACCAGCTCAGGTGTCACAGGCTGATCGTGCCACTCGGCACGGCCGCGGGCACAACGGGGACGTGTGCGGCCCGGCCGCGCTCGATCCGCGCGCTCTGCGCCCGGCTGATCGACAGGATCAGCGTGACCAGGAAGAACCCGGCAAGCACGGTGCCGACCGCCTCGACCAGCCCGAAGGTGAACATGTCCCCGAAGTAGGCCACGTGTGCCGAGAAGGTGTTCGTGTCCGGTTCCATCCGGCCGCTGATCTGCGAGGTGGCCAAGCTCACCACGTACCCGGCCCACCACAGGCCGGTGAGCGCGCCGACCCGCCGGTGCGGGAGGCTGGCGGCGGCGACCTGGTGCATCACCCGGCACGGGACGACGAAGTTGGCGAACGGGATGAACCAGCCGCCGATCGCCCAGCCCGCGGCCAGGCCCGGGTGCACCTCGGGGAACGCGTCGATGTTCACCCGCGCGCGGTACAGCCAGATGATCACCAGCACGCCCGCGACGAGCATGCCGAGCACGTCCATCCCGGTGATCGCCAGCTCGACGAGGTAGGCCCGCTGCAGCAGGTCGGTGTCCCGGTCGGCCTGCGCCTGCTCCGCCATGGCCCCGGGCACCAGGGCCAGCACCGCGCCCAGCACGGTCAGCACGGTCGAGACCACGACCGCGGCGACGGCGGCCAGGCCGATGCCGTGCACGGCGTACACCTTCGCGTGCGGGTGGATCAGCGGCGCGGTGCGGTCCAGTCCGCAGGCGTGGCAGTAGATCCCGGGCGCCGCATTGACGGCGGAGCAATGTGGGCAGGTCACGGCGTTTCTCCAGGGTCGAGGCCCACGGAGAGTAACGGAACGACCGGTACCACCGAAACTCAGCCCAGCTCAGCTGGGATTACCCCGTTCCACGCCAGTCACGTTCCGTACAAGAAAGGTAGGAAGGGCACCTTCTACAACGCATAGCGATGTGCCGAGCTGCTGCTCGTCTCGCTGACGCGAGCCGACGATGCCCTTCCTCTCAGTTGGGGCGGGGGAAGCCGGGGGCATGGCGGCGCCAGGGGGCGGCCAGTTCGATCTGGCCGGCGACCGCCAGGAGAAGCAGTTCGGTGCCGGGAGGGCCGACCAGTTGCACGGCGGCGGGCAGGCCGTCGGGGCGGACGCCGACGGGCAGGGTCATCGCGGGGAAGCCGGTGATGTTCCACGGGGCGGCGAACGGCGCGTTGCGCACGTTGGCCACCACGTTGGTCAGCCAGCCGCGGCGGTGCCAGTCGCCGGCCTTCAGCGGCGGACCGGCCAGCACCGGTGTGAGCAGCAGGTCCACCCCGTGGGTGGCGAAGAATTCCAGGCAGCGGTCGCGGAATCCGGTGCGGTCCTGCTCGCGCACCAGGCCGCGCCGCCAGGCCCAGCCGCCCATCGCGACGTGCCGCCGGGTGCGTTTCTGCAGCTTGGAGCGGTCGAGGCCGGCCGCCTCGACGTCGCGGTACGCCGCGGCGAACCAGGTCGCCATGCCGCGCAGCCCCAGCGAGGTGGAGTACGCCGGGTCAGCGGTCAGCGTGTCGTGGCCGCACTCGCCCAGCAGGCGCGTCGCGGTGGCGACCGCGGCCCGGTTGGCCTCGTCGGCGCTCGCCCCGGCGACCGGGGACTTCAGCGACACCGCGATGCGCAGCCGGCCCGGCTGGCTCAGCGGCTGCGGCGTACGCCCGGCCAGCACCGCGAAGCCCAGCGCCGCGTCGGCGACCGTGGTGGCCAGCATGCCGTGCTCGACCAGGCCGAACCAGTCGTCCGCGCCCAGGTTCACCGGCAGCACGCCCCGGCCGGGCTTGAGCCCGATCAGGCCGCAGCAGGCCGCCGGGATGCGGATCGAGCCCAGCCCGTCGTTGGCGTGCGCGATCGGCACCAGCCCCGCCGCGACCGCCGCGGCCGAGCCGCCGGAGGAGCCGCCGGGGGTGCGGTCGAGCGCCCACGGATTGCGGGTCACCGCGCTGTCGTCGTCGGTCACGCCCCACAGTCCCAGCTCGGGCATCCGGGTCGTGCCGATGACCACCGCGCCCGCGCCGCGCAGCCTGCGTACCAGCTCATGGTCCTGCTCGGCCACGGCCTGGCGCGCGCCCGCGGACCCGTGCCACGTCGGCAGCCCCGCGACCGGGGTGTTCTCCTTGACCGCGATCGGCACCCCGGCCAGCGGCAGGTTGGCCATGTCACTCTGGTCGTCGACCTTCTCCGCCTCGGCGGCCGCCTCCGCGGCCCGCACCGTGCGGAACGCCGCCACGACCGGGTCGGCTCCGGTCAGGTAGTCGAGGTGATCGGCCACGACCTGCGTCGCCGACGTGTCACCGCGCCGCACGGCTCGCGCGATCTGCTTGGCGGTGGCGCCGACCCAGGTGTCCGCCATGTCTTTCCTCCACCACGTCGTGAGCCAGAAAACCGGGGCTCCAGTATGGAGTGCCGTGACGCGACGTGAGCAACTGGAGCCTTGCCGCGACGGATTTCGTTGGCGATGCTGGGCTGATGCAGCCGGAACAGCGTGGTCGTGATTGGACCGTGCCGATCGTGGTCGGCGTGGTCCTGCTCGTCGTCGTGCTCGTGGTGTGCCTCGGCGGGGCCGCGGCGGCATATCTGCTGGCCCGGCGCGCTCCCGGCCCGTTGCCGTCGCCGTCGACCTCGCCGTCGCCGAGTCCGGTCGCCGTGCTGCCGTCCCCGACACCGATGTCGCCCGCGCGATGCCTGATCGGACAGTGGCGGGAGACGTCGTACACGTCCAGCGCCGAGATCTTCGGGGTGACCGTGCAGCTCACCGGGGCGGGCACGCTGCTGAGCTACGGCGCGGACGGCACTCTGGTAACCGTGGACAAGGTCACCCGCAAGGGCACCCGCAACGGCGACCGGTACGAGGTGATCCACAACGGCACCACGCGCCTGAACTACGAGGCCGACGAAGAGATGATCAGCTACAGCAACGCGTCCGCCACGGGCACCACCACGTGGAAGGTCAACGGCAGCGTCCGCGACCGCGAGAACCTCAGCACCACGATCACCCCCGACCGCTACACCTGCAAAGGCGACAAACTTCGCATCTATGGCGACAGCTACTCGATCGAGGCCGACCGCATCCTCCCACCCGGCCGCCCCGTCTGACCCCCTCAACCTCGGCCCGAACAAGAAAGATCGCTGTTTCGGGTCAAGACCTGCGGTTCAACCGGAGGTTCTGACCCGAAACAGCGATCTTGTCCTTCTGCGCTGGGGCGCGATCAGCCGAGCGCGGTGGCGAGATCGGCGAGCAGGTCGTCGATGGTCTCGATGCCGACCGAGAGGCGGATGAGGTCGGCGGGGACCTCCAGCTCGGAGCCCGCGACGCTGGCGTGCGTCATCTTCCCGGGGTGCTCGATCAGCGACTCGATGCCGCCCAGCGACTCCGCCAGGGTGAACACCTTCGTCGTGTTGCACACCCGCTCGGCGGCCTCGGGGTCGCCCATCCGGAAGCTGATCATGCCGCCGTACCGGCGCATCTGCTTGGTGGCCAGCTCGTGGCCGGGGTGCTCGGGCAGGCCCGGGTAGAGCACCTGCTTCACCTTCGGGTGCCGGGTCAGGAACTCGGCCACCTTCTCGGCGTTGTCGCAGTGCCGCTCCATGCGCACGGCCAGAGTCTTCACCCCGCGCAGCGTCAGCCAGGCGTCGAACGGGCCGTTGACCGCGCCCATCGCGTTCTGGTGGAACTTCAGCGCGTCGGCCAGCGCCAGGTCGTTGAGCACCAGCGCGCCGCCGACCACGTCCGAGTGCCCGCCCACGTACTTCGTGGTCGAGTGGACCACCACGTCCGCCCCGAGCGCGAGCGGCTGCTGCAGGTACGGGCTGGCGAAGGTGTTGTCGACCACCAGCAGCGCGTGCGCGTCCCGCGCCACCGCCGCCAGGCCCGCGATGTCGGCGATGCCGAGCAGCGGGTTGGTGGGCGTCTCCACCCAGATCATCTTCGTGTTCGGGGTCACCTTGGCCCGCACGTCGTCGACGTTCGAGATCCGGGCCGCCGTCCAGGACAGGCCCCAGCGCTCGGCGACCTTCGCGAACAGGCGGAACGTGCCGCCGTACGCGTCATCGGGAATGATCACGTGGTCGCCGGGCTTGCACACGGTGCGGATGAGCGTGTCCTCGGCGGCCAGGCCGCTGGCGAACGCGAGCCCGCGCGAACCGCCCTCCAACGCCGCCAGGCACTCCTGCAGCGCGTCGCGGGTCGGGTTGCCGGACCGGGAGTACTCGTAACCCAGCCGTGGCGAGCCGACCGCGTCCTGCTTGTAGGTCGATGTCTGGAAGATCGGCGGGATCACCGCGCCGGTGCGCTCGTCCGGCTCCTGGCCCGCGTGGATGGCGAGCGTTTCAAACCCGTAAGACATTCCCCCAGCGTAGAGGAGGACACTGGAGACATGTTCCTTCGCCACAAGAAGCTCGATGTCGTCAACGCCGCCGAGGCCCTGCCCGGCCGGGACACCTCGATCACGCCGCCGGCCGAGCACTACGTGCTGGGCACGCCGCTGACCGGCCCCTGGCCCAAGGGCATGCAGGTAGCCGTCGTGGCCATGGGCTGCTTCTGGGGCGCCGAGCGCCTCTTCTGGAAGCTCGACGGCGTCTACTCGACCTCGGTCGGCTACGCCGGCGGCATCACGCCGAACCCGACCTACCAGGAGGTCTGCTCCGGCTACACCGGGCACACCGAGGCCGTGGAGATCGTCTTCAACCCCGAGATCATCTCGTACGCCGAGATCCTGCGGGTGTTCTGGGAGAACCACGACCCGACCCAGGGCATGCGCCAGGGCAACGACATCGGCACCCAGTACCGGTCGGCGATCTACGCCACCACGCCGGAACAGCTCACGGAGGCCGAGGGCTCACGCGACGCGTTCCAGCCGGTGGTGACCGCCGAGGGCTACGGCCAGATCACCACCGAGATCGCGATGCTCGGGGACTACTACTTCGCCGAGGACTACCACCAGCAGTACCTGGCGAAGAACCCCGACGGGTACTGCGGCATCGGCCCCAACGGCATGAGCTGCCCGATCGGCGTCGCGAAGACCGACGCCTGAGCGTCTCCGATCAACCGGACGCCGCCGTCGTGCCCCTCGGGCGCGGCGGTGGCGCGCGCTGATGACGGGCCGAAGCGATACGCTTCCGTGGGAGGTGGAGGCTGTGGCCGGAGCGGCTTCTCGCGCGAGAGCACGGTACGCCAAACCCGTCGTGGTGCCGGACGGCCTCGAACTGCTCGCCGGTCCGACCTCGGGTGTGGTGGCGCTTCCCCGCCATCTGAAGTGGTCGGGCAGCGCGGGATACGACCTCGACGAGCCGGGGCGGATCATGGATCTCTACCGGACCGTGATCAATGAAGCGGCGACGCCCGACGACCTGCATCGGTACCTCAACGAGGCGGCGCTGAAATCGCTGTGGGAGACGATCTGGCTGCCCGCGCCGGTTCGCACGGCATGGGAACACCGTTTTCCGGAACTCGCCACCGCCAGGACATCGACCGAACCCGCATAAACTCCGGTCGTGGAAGCCCGCCATCGTGAGATCACCAAGATAGCCCTCGCCTCCGCCGGCAGATACGGGTTCGCCCTGGCCGGCGGATACGCGGTTCAGGCGCACGGCATGGGAAACCGCCTCAGCAGCGATGTGGACCTCTTCACCGACTCCCGGCAACGGGCCGACTTCACCCGCGCCGTCGACGAGGTGATCGCCGCCTTCGAGCTGCAGTCGTTGGAGCGGATCACCGACACCGACTTCGCCGAGTACCAGGTGAGCCCGGAGCGACTGGCTGCTCTACGGGCGGACTTCGCCGACTGGGCGCGCGTGCTCAGGCGATCAACCACATGAGCGCGCCGCCCAGTCGGAGTGAGCGGATTCTGTTCAGGCGGGGGTTCCGGTCGGGCCGGGGATCAGGCCGTCGATGAACCTGGCCCCGGCGTAGTGGGCGAGCGCTCCGGCCACCTCGGTGGAGGAGGCGCGCAGTGCCTGGACCGACACGAGGATCACCGACGGCCGGCCGTCGACGATGTTGCGGTAGTCCGCGGCCACGCCCAGGTCGACACCGGCTGCGGGCACCAGGACCAGGCGTGCGATAGGCCCGCTGGCGTCGGTGCGGCTCGCGTGCTCCCCGGCGTACGGCTCCAGGATCAGCGCGTCCACCGCCGGCCACGGCAGCGTGCGCTTGATGCCCGCCGTACGCAGGGTCAGGCCGGAGGCGTCGAGCACCACCGGTGCGGGCCGGAAGGCGGAGGCCAGCACTCCCAGTGGGATGAGCACCGAGAGCAGCCCGATGCCGAACAGCGCGCCGGAGCCCAACGGGATGAACAGGAACCGCAGCTCCCAGCCGTTCATCGAGCTCCAGATGACGAAGAGCCCGGCGAGAAAGAAGAAGGCCAGGCCGAGATACGGCGGCCGGGCGCGGTGCAGCACCATGACGGTCTCCCCAGGACTGGTCGTTGATCGCGCCAGAACGTAGCAGCCGCCATGACCGGGGGCAACGGCGATACGCGGCGGCCGCCCCGGACGGCCACCGCGCCGCGCGGTCATTCGTAGCGGTCCTGGTTGCCCAGCTGGAGGGACAGCTGGATGACCTTTCCCCAGCGGTCAGGCCCGAGCATCGGTGACGGCCGCCTCGGAGGTCATCCTGCGCTGGTGGCCGACGAACCGCTCGGGGCCGGTCAGCCTTACCCGCACGGTGTGCCTGATGTCGGCGCTGGATGCGCCGAGCCGCAGTTCCACATCGCCCGGTTCGACGAGCCGCCGCCCGTCGCGCCCGGTGTACGCGGCCAGGTCCGCGGGCACGGTGAACTCCACCCGCCGGGCCGCGCCCGGTGCCAGCGCCACCCGGGTGTACCCGATCAGCCGCTGCACCGGCCGGGTGACCTGGGCGACCGGGTCGTGCAGGTAGAGCTGCACGACCTCGGTCCCGGCCCGCTCGCCGGTGTTGCGCACGGTCAGCGCGACCGTGGCCGCCCCGTCGGTCGGGCAGGTCACCGGTCCGGCGTCGGCGGGCGGCTCCCAGGCGAAGCTCGTGTACGACAGCCCGTGGCCGAACGGGAACAGCGGCGTCGGGTCGACGGTGCTGACCTCGGTGGCGTGGCCGAGCGGCGGCGCGAGGTAGTTCGCGGGCTGGCCGCCCGGGTGGCGCGGCACGCCGACCGGCAGCCGCCCCGACGGCTCGACCCGCCCGGCCAGCACCCCGGCCACCGCGGGGCCGCCCTCCTGGCCCGGGAAGAACGCCTGCACGATCGCGGCCAGCCGATCCGCCCATGCACCCAGCGCGTACGGGCGTCCGGCGAGCAGCACGGCGACGACCGGCCGTCCCGTGTCCAGCAGCGCGCCGAGCAGCCGCTCCTGGGCTCCGGGCAGCCGCAGCTCGGTGACGTCGCAGCCCTCGCCGGAGGTGCCCTTGCCGAACAGCCCGGCCCGGTCGCCGAGCACCACGACGCACACGTCGGCCTGCTCGGCGAGCGCGACGGCGGCCGCGACGCCGCTGGTGTCGGTGCCGTCGACGGCGCAGCCCACGGCGTGGGTGACCGTCGCCTTCGGCAGCTCGGCGCGCAGCGCTTCGAGCACCGTGGGGATGGACACGCCGAGCGGCAGGCCGGGGTGGTGCAGCCCGACGTGGCGCGGGAAGGTGTAGCAGCCGAGCATGCCGTCGGCGTCGTCGGCCAGCGGCCCGACCACGGCGATCGCGGCCGCCGGGGCCAGCGGCAGCAGGCCGTCGTTGGCCAGCAGCGTCACCGACTGCTCCGCGAGCTGCCGGGCCAGGTCCCGGGCCGCGGGCGGGTCGAGATCGACGGCATCCGGGCGCGGCGGTGTCCAGCCCGGGTCGAGCAGGCCGAGTTCGCACTTCTGCCGCAGCACCCGGCGCACCGCCCGGTCCACCAGCGTCATCGGGATGGCGCCGTCCTGCACGGCGTCGGCCAGCGGCCGCCCGTAGCAGCGCACGATCGGCAGCTCGACGTCGACGCCGGCGGCCAGGGCGAGGCCCGCGGCGGCGGTGAGGTCGCCCGCGACGCCGTGCAGCGAGTGCAGGAAGGTGATGCCGAAGTAGTCGGCGACCACGGTGCCGTCGAAGCCCCACGCGCCGCGCAGCAGGTCGGTGAGCAGCCTGCCGTCCGCGGCGGCGGGCACGCCGTCGATCTCGGCGTACGAGTGCATGACCGAGCGCGCCCCGCCGTCGCGCAGCGCCATCTCGAACGGCGGCAGCATCACGTCGGCCAGCTCGCGCGGCCCCATCGCGACGGGGCCGAAGTTGCGCCCGGCCCGCGAGGCGGAATAGCCCGCGAAGTGCTTGAGCGTGGCCACGATCCCGGCCGACTCCAGCCCCCGCACGTACGCGGTGCCGATCGTGGCGACCAGGTAGGGGTCCTCGCCGATGGTCTCCTCGGTGCGCCCCCACCGGGGGTCGCGGGAGACGTCGAGTACCGGCGCGAGGCCCTGGTGCACGCCGACCGCGCGCATGCCCTGGCCGATCGCGGCGGCCACCCGCTCGACGAGCCCGGGGTCGAAGGCCGCGCCCCAGGCCAGCGCGGTCGGGAAGATGGTCGCGCCGTGCGTGGTGAACCCGGTCAGGCACTCCTCGTGCACCAGCGCCGGGATTCCGAAGCGTCCGGACGCGACGATCGCCTCCTGCAGCCCGGCCAGCCGGGCCATGCCCTCGGCGGGGCTGACCGGGGCGGTGCCGAACGGGCGGGTCAGCTGCCCGAGCCCGGCGGCGATCAGGGTCTGCCAGTCGAAGCCGTCCTCGACCATGTCCTGCTGGTAGGGCGCGACGTCGTCACCGTCCGAACCGGCCCCGGGCCACACGCTGTAGAGCTGGGCGATCCTCTCGGCCGGGGTCATCCGCCGGATCAGGTCGTCGACGCGCCGCTCGACCGGCAGCGCCGGGTCCCGCCAGGGCTGCTCGTCGGGTTCGAGGTCGGCTGCGGCCGCGACGGCGGCGTCCTTGTGGGTCGACATCGCCCTGCCTGTCTTCCACCCGGAATGACTGCACTTCCGGTAGTTTCCGGTATTCGAACCTCACCGCTGAGGGATCAGCCAACGCACCCTAACACCCGGATCCGGCCTCAGGACAAGGGTTAGGGCGCACTTTGTCACCCACGATGTCGAATTCGGAGGCCGCATCGCGGTTCCGAAACTTTCGCAACCTGGGTCCGTCATTTCCGGAAGCGCTCGGCCGTCCGGTCGGCGTGCAGGTCGGGCGGTAGCGTGCCGGGCATGACGCTGACGATCCGCCGGGGCGGCACGCCCGAGGACGTGGCCGCGATCGGCGAGCTGCACGCGCTGAGCCGCCGGTCGGCGTACCGGGAACTGCTCACACCGCGGGAGCTGGCCGGGATCACCGTCGCGGAGCAGCAGGACAAGTGGGCGCGGCGGTATGCCGCCGAGGCGGGCACGCACCGCCTGCACCTCGCCGAACGGGACGGCACCGTGATCGGGTTCTGCTACCTCGGTCCCGCCGGGGCCGAGGAACAGGCCCCGGCGGGCACCGGCGTGCTCAACGCGATCCACGTCCGCCGGGACGCGATCGGCTCGGGCGTCGGGCTCGCCCTGATGGACACCTGCCTGGCCGAGTTCGCCGCCCTCGGCTGCCACCGGGCGCTGCTGTACGTGGTCAGCGACAACACCCGGGCGCGCGGCTTCTACGAGCGGGGCGGCTGGGCCGCCGACGGCGTCACCCGCACCACCCCGATCGGCTCGGCAGCCGTGCCGGTCGTGCGCTACGCCCGCCCGATCCCGTGACCGCCCCGGGTCAGCTGCCGTCGGTGTCCGAGTCGGCGGCCAGCGCCAGCACCGCGAGGTAGCCGTCGCCGTCCTGGGTGACCTTCATCAGCATGCTGTCCTGGAAGATGCTGTCGCCGTCGTTGAAGGTGTCCCGCCCGGTGTGCGCCGCGTACGGCGCGGCTGCGAACACCTCGGTGTTGAGCGCCTCGTCGAACATCAGCTGGGTGGTCAGCACCCGGGAGTTGCTGACGTGCACCATCGCGTGGATGTGCACGGTGCGGCCGCGATACCAGCCGGGCCAGACGGTGGTGAACTCGACGATGCCGTCGCCGTTGGTGACCTGCGCGCCGCGCAGGTAGCGCTTGTCGTCCACCGGCTGCAGGTCGGCCATGCCGTCGTCGGCGCCGCCGCCGTTCGCGCCACCGGGCGGGTTGCCACCGGGCGCACCGCTGGGCGGAGTGCCGCCCGGACCGCCGCCGGGCGCACCGCTCGGCGGAGTGCCGCCGGGCCCGCCGCCGGGCTGGCCGCCGCCGCCCGAGGAGAGCGACTCCGCGCCGCTGTACAGGCCTGCCGCGTCGCAGTGCCAGATCTCCACCACCGCGTTGGGGAGCGGCTTGCACTGCTCGCTGTCCTGGACCTTCAGCACCACGCGGAGCCGGGTGCCCGCCCGGTCCTCCCGGATGTCGCTACGGATCTTGTCCGCGTCGAAGTAGTACGGCCCCTGCGTGGTGGACGGCGACAGCCTGCACGTGTTGACGTCCGTGAACAGGCCGGTCAGGTCCGCCGACGTCGTCGCGTCCGGCGACACCGCCTCGCCGCTGGTCGTGGTTGCCGGCGTGCCGTCCCCGCATGCGGTCAGCAGGCTGCCCAGCCCGATCGCGCTGATCCCCGCGAAGATCGACCGGCGGCTCACCCGCCGGCCCTCGTGGTCGTGTCCCATCGCCTCGTCCCCCTGCAGCTCGTGTCCTGTGCCGGCGACGTTAGGCAGCCGGCGTCGGCGTTGCCTCGGCGCTCGCTGGAAGAACGCTGGGCGGATCCGGCGCGGTACCCTCGCCCGGTGAAGACGATCTCCATGTGGGGGCGTCCGTGAGCCGGGAACTGATCGTGCTCGGCACGGCCAGCCAGGTGCCCACCCGCCAGCGCGCCCACAACGGCTACCTGCTGCGCTGGGACGACCAGGGTTTCCTGTTCGATCCCGGCGAGGGGGCCCAGCGGCAGCTGCTGCTGGCCGGGGCCGCGGCGAGCGACATCACCCGGATCTGCGTCACGCACTTCCACGGCGACCACTGCCTCGGCCTGCCGGGCATCGTGCAGCGGCTGTCGCTGGACCGGGTGCCGCACGAGGTGCCGATCCACTTCCCCGGCTCCGGCGCCGACTTCCTGCAGCGGCTGCGCCACGCCAGCCACTTCCACGACCAGGCCCGGATCGTCGAGTGCCCGGTCGACGAGGACGGCGTGCTGGCCACCGGCCCGTTCGGCACGCTCAGCGCGCGGCGGCTGCGGCACCCGGTCGAGTCGTTCGGCTACCGTCTGGCCGAGCCGGACGGCCGCCGGATGCTGCCGGAGCGGCTGGCCGCGCTCGGCGTACGCGGCCCCGACGTCGGCGTGCTGCAGCGGGCCGGCACGGTGGTGGCCGACGGCCGCCTGGTCAGCCTGGACGAGGTCAGCGAGCCCCGGCCCGGGCAGGTGGCGGCCTTCGTGATGGACACCGGCTGGTGCGAGGCCGCGATTCGGCTGGCCGAGGGCGCCGACCTGCTGGTCATCGAGTCGACGTTCCTGGAGACGGAGGCGGAGCTGGCTGCCGAGGCCGGGCATCTCACCGCGGCGCAGGCCGCCCGGATCGCCACCGAGGCGGGCGTACGCCGGCTGGTGCTCACCCACTTCTCCCAGCGCCACCCGAACGCGGCGGTGTTCGGCGACGAGGCCGCGGCGCACTTCGACGGGGAGATCGTGGTCGCCGAGGAGCTCGCCCGGATCGCGATACCACCACGCCGCTGACCGCGACGGCCTAAACTCGTCGCGGCGATCCCCCGCCCACCCTGCGCTGAACCCGGAGACACCCCCTTGAGCGAGATCAGCTCACCGAGCGCGCCTGCCCAGATCCGCCCCGCGGGATGGCCGGGCGCGGTCCGGCGGTCGCTGGCCGCCGCCTGGCCCGCGCTCGTGGCGTACGCCGCCGCCCGTACCAGCGGCCTGGTCGTGCTGTTCCTCTGGGCCCACGCGACCGGCAAGGACGCCGTCGGCCTGCTGGGCACCCGGTCCGACGCCGCGCATTACGTCGAGATCGCGACCCACGGCTACCCGTCCGCGGCCGAGATCCACACCAACACCATGGCGTTCTTCCCCCTGCATCCGACGCTCACCCGCTGGCTCGGGGCGATCCTGCCGTTCGGCCTGCCGACCGTCGGCGTGCTGCTCACCTGGGTCATGGCGCTGGTGGCGGCCTGGGGGCTGTTCGCGATCGGCAACCACCTGCACGACCGGCGCACCGGCGTGCTGCTGGCCACGGTCTGGGGCCTGCTGCCGCACGCGATCGTCGAGTCGATGGGCTACACCGAGGCCATGTTCACCGCGTTCGCGGCCTGGACGCTGCTGGCCACCCTGCGCCGGCAGTGGGTGGCCGCGGCCCTGCTCAGCGTGCTCGCCGGGCTCACCCGGCCGTCCGCCTCCGCGCTCTTCCCGGTCGTCGTGCTGGCCGCCTTCGTGGCGATCGTGCGGCGGCAGGACCGCTCCTGGCGGGCCTGGTTCGCGCTGCTGGTCGCGCCACTGGGCTGGCTGGGCTACCTGGGCTGGGTCGCGAACCGGACCGGGCGGCTGGACGGCTGGTTCCACCTCCAGCACGAGGGCTGGGGATCGAGCTGGGACGCCGGCCGGTACACGGCGAGCATGACCGCTTCGGTGCTGGCCGAGGCGAAGGTGCCCGACTACCTGCTGGTGGCGCTGGTCATGCTGGTCAGCCTGGCGCTGTTCGCGATCTCGGTCATCGACCGCCAGCCCTGGCAGCTGCTCATGTTCAGCGCGCTCATGATCGCCGTCTCGCTCGGCGGCTCGGGTTTCTACAACGCCAAGGCGCGCTTCCTGCTGCCCGCGTTCGCCCTGCTGCTGCCGGTGGCGGGGGCGCTGGCCCGGACGAAGCCGGCGAAGATGTACGTCATCGTGGGCACGCTCGCGGCCGTCTCCGCCTACTGCGGCGGCTACCTGCTGCTGATCTGGAAGTTCTCGCCCTAGACGGGTCGGGGCGAGGGTACGTGACCGGACTGCGGGGAACCGGAGATCACGTACCCTCGCCCACTGACGCATCTGCACGACTGGGGAGAACGCCTGGCCGGAGGCGTTGCGGAATCGACGGAGGCATGTCGAAACCCGCTCAGTCGCACCGATGCACGCGGCGCGCCTACGCTGGCGGAGCGCAACGGCGTCGCCGCTGGGACGGGGCCCGAGGACCACACGCCGGGGGACGGCAGGGGGCCATCGGAACACCCTTTTACTGGCTAGTCGAAGAGGCTCCTGCGGGTGCCGTTTCGCATGATGGAGCCGCCCCGCTCGCCAAGGTCGGCCCGCCAGGCGGGTAGCGAGCGCATCCCGTTGAGGTCGTGTCGCACGGTCCAGGCCTCCCGCCAGTGCCGGCTGGCCGCGGCTTGCGCACGCTCGGCGAGCCTTCGTGGCGGGCACGGCCAGTGTCGACCGCACCAGTTGCACAGCTGGTCGTCATCAGGTCTGTCATGCCGGCCCAGCATCTGCTGCGCGTCGCGCCACAGCAGGTGGTCGGTTATGTCGGAGGGTTCCCTGTGGCTGGTCTCGGTGGGTGGTGCATGGTCGACGGTGACCACGTTCCACGCTCCCCTCGGTAGCACTGCCGCTTCCGTACGCTTAGTCAACACTCACGGAAGGCAGTGCAGTCGCACAGGCTGTGCGACTGCCGCCGAAACGGGCTAACGGAACCGGCGGCGTGCCCGGTTACCAGCGATTACTGAGATAAGCAGGGCCAGTCCCACGAGTATCCCGGCGACCCCGAACCACGTCACAGGGCGTGACGCCAGCGCCATCAACCGCTCCCCCGCCGCCTTCGCCGAGGGCTCCGCCGACGCGGTGCCGTCCGGCCCGGGACCGCCCGGCCCGGCTACGGGGCTGGTCTCCGCGGCGGAAGGGCTCGGCGAGGGGGACGGCGCCGGGCCGCAGTCCAGCCCGTCCGGGAGCAGCGGAGCGCCGGTCACCCCCAGCGCGGCGGGACGGGCCGCCACGGGCGGCAGCCCCGGCGCGGCGGACGGCAGGCCGGACGGCCTCGGCGAGCCGGCGGGCGGCGACCCGGCGGGCGACAGGCTCGGCACGGCGGACGGGCTCGGCGACGGGCTGGGCGAAGGGGGCGGGCTCGGCGGGGCGAGCACCTCGGCGTACGGCGCGAAGATCACGCCGGGAGCCGGGGGGCCGGTCAGCACGAGGCGCGCGGCGGTCGGGAAGTGCCACACGACGCTGTCGACGGGTCCGCCGCCGAGGGCGGTCACCCGGGGCACCGCCCAGATCACCCGGTCGTCGACGAGCCGGGTGTCGACGTTGACCAGCAGCGGCGCGGACTCGATCGGCGAGGTGGCGAGGATGAGCTCGGCGATCCGGTTGAGGTCGCCCGAGCGCATGGTGAGCACGTTGGTCCGGTCCTGGCGCAGGTAGACCAGCACCCGGGAACCGCGGGCCAGCGGCGGGACCAGCGGGCCGCCGCCGGGGTCGCGCAGGTCGACGTTCGGCATGCAGACAGCCAGCGCCGCCGACCGTTCGAGTTCGGCGGGGTCCGGGACCGGCGCGGCCGCACCGGCGGTGAGCGCCAGCGGCAGCGTGACGAGCAGCGCGAGCACGGCTCGGCCCGGCGCGCCGGCATCCGTCCGGCGTACCCAGCGGCTCAGCGCGCTCGGCCTCCGCATGACCGGAGGGTAGCCCCCCGCCGCACGCCGATCGTGAATGTGGCATCCCCGACACACCGACACGACCGCATGCCGCGGGCCGCCGACTCGCCGGGCACCTGTGCGTATCTTGACGATCGATGCGCACGAGTACCCGGCAAGTCGGGTGATGTCGGCGGGGCGGCGAGATCAGCCCAGCTGGGCGAGCAGGTCCTGGCGGGTGAGCACACCGTGGGGCTTGCCGTCGATGAGCACCATCGCGGCGTCGGCCTTCTCCAGCAGCGCCACGATCTCGGCGACCGGCTGGCCACCGCCGATCATCGGCAGCGCCGGGCCGACGTGCCGGTCCAGCGGGTCGTGCAGCGCGGCCGCCCCGGTGAACAGCGCGTCCAGCAGGTCCTTCTCGGCCACCGCACCGGCCACCTCACCGGTGACGACCGGCGGCTCGGCCTTCAGCACCGGCAGCTGGGAGACGCCGTACTCGCGCATGATGTCGATCGCGTCGCGCACGGTCTCGGTGGGGTGCACGTGGATCAGCTCCGGCAGCGCGCCCTTGCTGTGCGACTTCGCGGCGAGGATGTCGGCGACGGTCGCGCCGTGCTCGTCGGTGCGCAGGAAGCCGTAGCGGGCCATCCAGTCGTCGTTGAACAGCTTCGACAGGTAGCCGCGCCCGCCGTCGGGCAGCAGCACCACGACCACGTCGTCCGGCCCGGCCTGCGCGGCGACCTTCAGCGCCGCCACCGCGGCCATCCCGCACGAGCCGCCGACCAGCAGGCCCTCCTCGCGGGCCAGCCGCCGGGTCATCGCGAACGACTCCTTGTCGGTGACCTCGACGATCTCGTCGCAGACGGTCCGGTCGTAGGTCTCCGGCCAGAAGTCCTCGCCGACGCCCTCGACCAGGTACGGCCGGCCGGTGCCGCCGGAGTAGACCGAGCCCTCCGGGTCCGCGCCGATGATCTTCACGCGGCCCTGGGAGACCTCCTTGAGGTAGCGCCCGATGCCGCTGATCGTGCCGCCGGTGCCCACGCCCGCCACGAAGTGCGTGATCCGGCCGTCGGTCTGCTCCCACAGCTCCGGCCCGGTCTGCTCGTAGTGCGACAGCGGGTTGTTCGGGTTCGAGTACTGGTTCGGCTTCCACGCGCCGGGGATCTCCCGGGCCAGCCGGTCCGAGACGTTGTAGTAGGAGCGCGGGTCCTCGGGCGCGACCGCGGTCGGGCAGACCACGACCTCGGCGCCGTACGCCCGCAGCACGTTCTGCTTGTCCTCGCTGACCTTGTCGGGGCACACGAAGACGCACTTGTACCCCTTGAGCTGGGCGACCAGCGCCAGCCCGACCCCGGTGTTGCCGCTGGTCGGCTCGACGATGGTGCCACCGGGCTTGAGCAGGCCGTCCCGCTCGGCCGCCTCGACCATCCGCACCGCGATCCGGTCCTTGACGGAGCCGCCCGGATTCAGGTATTCGACTTTGGCGAGCACGGTGGGGCCGCCCGGGTCGGTGACATTCCGGAGCTTGACCAGCGGGGTGTTACCGATCAGCTCGACGACGTTCTCGTAGTAGCGCACGCGTCAAGCGTAGACCGGGGTTGAATCCCCGTTAAGCGACGTCGCCGTCGATGATCGGACCGCCGACGGGCGTCTTGACGCCGTTCTCCCACATCAGGAACCGGTCGGTCTCGCTGATCAGCGCCCCGGCGATCCAGCTGACGATGATCACGTCATCGGCGAGCCCGAGCACCAGGAGGAACGCCTCCGGGACCATGTCGACCGGGGACACCACATACAGGGTGGCCGCCGTGATCGCCATGATCCGGCCGAGGCCGTCGTACTTGCCGCGCAGCGTGGCCAGCACCATGCGCGGCATCGCGCCCAGCCGGTCCGCCAAGCTGGCGTTGCTGCCGTTACCCGTGATGAGTGCCTTCCACAGCGCCGTGAACGCCGCGGTACGACGCAATGTGCGTCCCATCTCGCCTCCATCCGAGCGCAACCGAAGAGCGCTACCTTTCTCGCATGAGCGAGCGTTACCAGCCGACGATCCGCTGGGTACGTAGGAGCCTCAGAGAGGATTCCCCGACGGGTCTCCCGAGTGAGGCGGGTTCACTATGAGCGAGCGTACTGCGCAAGGGGCTACTGCGGCACACCGTCGCGGCAGGGATCTGGCGCGGCTGGCCGTCTACGGCGGCGGCGCGCTGGCCGGGCTCGGCCTGGCCACCGTCGGCGTGCTGCTCGGCCAGGTCGAGGCGGCCCGGCGCACCATCCCCATCGCGCAGGCCCCGCCGCCGCGCTCGGACGGCCTGTACGGCGGCCGGTTCGGCGGCGAGCCGGTGCACATGGCCATGCTGGGCGACTCCTCGGCGGCCGGGTTCGGCGCGCTGCGGGCCCGGCAGACCCCGGCCGCGCTGATCGCCACCGGACTGTCCCGCCGTCTGGAAAGGCCGGTGCGCCTGCACAGCCTGGCCGTGGTCGGGGCGACCTCGGGAATGCTGACGCACCAGGTGGAAGAGGCCTTGGAGCTGAACCCCGACCTGGCCGTGATCCTGATCGGAGCCAACGACATCACGCACCGGGCCGGGCAGGCCGCCTCCGTACGCCACCTCGCCGACTCGGTGCGGCGGCTGCGCGAGGCCGGCGCCACCGTCGTCGTGGGCACCTGCCCCGACCTCGGCGCCGTGCAGCCGATCCGGCCGCCGCTGCGCTGGCTGGCCCGCAGCTGGAGCCGCCAGCTCGCCGCGGCGCAGACCGTCGCCGTGGTGGAGGCCGGGGGGCGCACGGTGTCCCTGGGCGAGCTGCTCGGACCTACCTTCTCCGCGCAGCCGCACCGGCTGTTCGCCCGGGACCGCTTCCACCCGTCCGCCGAGGGCTACGCGCTGGCCGCGTCGGTGCTGCTGCCGACCGTGGTGGCCGCGCTGCGCAGCCCGGCCGGGCCGCAGCGGGTGGAAGCGGGCGCACGAACCGCCGTGGACGGGGTACGGTCGCTGCCACAGGCCGCGGTCGAAGCGGCGCGCCACGCCGGCACCGAAGTCGCCGGGGTACGCGTCGACGGCCGTGATCGCGGCCCGGCCGGCCGGTGGGCGCAACTGCGCCGCCGCATGTGGGAGGTCGTCCGCCAGGGCGAGGCCCCCGCCGGCCTGGCAGAACAGACGAGGGTGGAGCAAGCATGAGCGAGCTTTGCGAGCGAATCAGCGGGCTCGGACATGCCTGCGACGAGCGGAGCGAGGAGCGGGCATGAGCGAGCTTTGCGAGCGAATCAGCGGGCTCGGACATGCCTGCGACGAGC
>NZ_BONI01000008.1 GCF_016862635.1 Catellatospora coxensis
CCGGCGGCTAGACACAAAGGAAGGGCACCTTCTACAACGCTCCGCGTTGTAGAAGGTGCCCTTCTTAACTCTGCCGGTGAGTAGTGGCTGTTCAACGGCCCTGCCCGGACGGCTGCGAGCCGCCCGACCAGCCGCCGCCGCGGCCGGGCCGGCCGTCGCCGCTGCCGGATCCGCTGTCGCCGGAGCCGGTGTCGCCGCCACCGTCGGAGCCGCTGTCCCCGCCGGAGCCGTTGTCGTTCCCGCTGTCGCCGTTGTTGCCGCCGTTGTCGTTGTTGTCGTCGCCGCGGCCCGGCCGGTCGTCGCCGTTGTCGTGGGAGTTGTCGCCGTTGCCGTCGTGGGACTCGTCCCGCGGCTTCTCGGGCTCGGTGGGCTCCGGCTCGGGCGAGAACGCCGACTCGCGCTGCGGGGCGGGGAAGTCCTTGACCTCCAGGCCCGCCGACCCGGTCGCCAGCGTCGAGGCGACGGCCCGGTACACCTTCGACAGCACCGCCGCGCCGACGGCGTCGGTGGGGGTGTCCGGGTTCGCCGCGATGGCGGCCGCGGCCAGCTGCGGGGTGTACGCCACGAACGACTCGGTCATGTTGTCGGTCGAGCTGCCCGTCTTGCCGGCCACGGCGCGCCCGCCGAGCAGGTCCGACACCGCCGTGGCGGTGCCGCCGTCGCAGCGGCCGAACGCGCCTTCCTGCCCGACCGGGCAGCGGGCCGCGTCGGTGGCCGCCCGCGCGATCTCCGGGGTGATCGCCGGCCCGCACGAGGGGTTCGCCACGTCGAGCTGCCTGCCGGTGCCGTCGGTGACCGCGGTGACGGGCAGCGGCGAGCAGTAGACGCCGTCGGCGGCCAGCGTCGCGTACGCGTTGGCCAGGTCCAGCGGAGTGGTCAGCGAGACGCCGAGCACGAACGAGCCCCAGCCCGCCGCGTCGGTGGCCGCGTGCGAGGCGTTGTCCGGGTGCCGGAACCGGATGCCCAGCCGCTGCGCCATCTCGATCGTCTTGTCCGCGCCGACCTGCTGCTCCAGCCAGACGAAGTAGGTGTTCACCGACCGGCCGAAGCCGGTCCACATGTCGCGCTTGCCGTCCATCCAGGCCGGGTTGGCGTTGCGCGGGCACCAGTAGCCGTCGCAGCTGGCCGGGCCGGTCGCCTCGGGCCAGGCGGTGGTCAGCTTGGTGGGCGCGTCGAAGCGGGTGTCCAGGGTCTTGCCGGCTTCCAGCGCGGCCAGCATGGTGAACATCTTGAAGGTCGAGCCGGCCTGGTAGCCGTGGATGCCGGTGCCGCCCGCGACGAGCTGGTTCATGGTGTTGCCCGCGCCGGCCGCCGCGCTGTAGCGGCGGTTGACCGCGAGCGCCAGCACCTTGCCGGTGCCGGGTTCGACGACGGCCATCGGCAGGGCGCGCTTGTTCGTGTACCCGTACACCTTGGTCACCTGGGCCTGCGCCGCGTTCTGGAGCTTCGGGTCGAGCGTGGTGACGATGCGGTAGCCGCCCTGGCGCAGTGCCTGCTCGCGGTCCTCGGCGGTGTCGCCGAACGTGTCCTGGTCGCGCCACCAGCTGCGGAAGTAGTCGCAGAAGAAGCCCCAGCCCTGCCGGGAGGCGGTGCAGTCGTTGGGGTTCGCGCCGCGCTTGACCACCGGTGTGTCGGCCTTGGCCGTCTCGGCCTGCGCGGCGGTGATCGCGCCGGTCCCGGTCATCGCGGTCAGCACGTAGTCGCGGCGGGACAGGGCGCGCTCGATGCCCCCGTTGAGCGGGCTGTCCGCCTCGGGCGACTGGAGCAGCCCGGCCAGCAGCGACGCCTCGCTCAGGGTCAGCTGCGCGGGGTCCTTGGAGAAGTACGTGTGCGCCGCGGCGTAGATGCCGTACGCGCCGGAGCCGAAGTAGGCGATGTTCAGGTAGCGCTCGAGGATCTGCTCCTTGCTCAGCTCCTTCTCCACCGCCAGGGCGTACCGGGCCTCGCGGATCTTGCGGGCGGGGGTCTGCTCGGTGGCCTCGGCGCGCTGCTCGGTGGACAGCGACGGGTCGCTCTTGAGCACGTTGCGCACGTACTGCATGGTCAGCGTCGACGCGCCCTGGGAGACGCCGCCGCTGGCCCCGTTGGCGACCACCGCGCGCAGCACGCCCTTGAGGTCCACCCCGTGGTGGGAGTAGAAGCGGGCGTCCTCGGCGGCGACCACGGCCTGCGGCACGACGGGGGCGACCTCGGCGAGCGTCACGTCGCGGCGGTTCTCGTCGTAGAAGGTGGTGACGACGGTCTTGCCGTCGTTGGCGTACAGGTAGCTGGCCTGTGCCGTGGTGGGGTGCTTGAGCACCTCGGGGAGCGTGTCGTAGGCGGGCGCGGACTGCTCCACCGCCCAGTTGGCCAGCGCGGCGGCGGGCATCGCACCGGCGGCGACCACGGCTCCCGCGACGACGGCGAGCAGCGTGAGTCGGGTCATCCGGTTGAGCGGCGGCATCGCAGCACCTTCGGGGGAGGGGGCGGGGATGCTCAAGACTGCCCGGAGATCTCCGATGTGCCAGGATTTGTGGCGTGCATCTCATCTGAAATGGGCATATGTCGACCGGGTATGCGGTCTTCCTGTTCATGGGCAGGTGTGGTGACCCGGAAAACAGGGTGGCGCTACCCGAAATATCGTTGCGATGCGTATAGTTGAACCGTCACGTAAACAGCTTCGAGCTTCGTCAACCGGAGGGCAACCGACATGACCACGCTGAACACCCGCACCTGGAACGGCCTGACCATCCCCACGGCCGGCACCTACGCCATCGACGCCGCGCACACGCGCGTCGGCTTCGTGATCCGGCACATGGTGGTGAGCAAGGTCCGCGGCTCGTTCAAGGACGTCGCCGGTGAGATCGTCGTGGCGGAGGACCCGCTGGCCTCGTCGGTCACCGCCGTGATCCAGGCGGCCAGCATCGACACCGGCGTCGCCGACCGCGACAACCACCTGCGCACCGGCGACTTCCTGGAGATCGAGAAGTACCCGGAGCTGAGCTTCCGCAGCACCGGCCTGCGTGCCGTGTCCGGCGAGGAGTTCACCCTCGTCGGTGAGCTCACCATCAAGGACGTCACCAAGACGGTCGAGCTCGCGCTCGAGTTCGGCGGCGTGGCCAAGAACCCGTGGGGCCAGGAGGTCCTCGGCTTCACCGCCACCACCGAGATCGACCGCGAGGAGTTCAACGTGACCTGGAACCAGCCGCTGGAGACCGGTGGCGTCCTGCTCGGCAAGACCCTCAAGATCGAGATTGAGGGCGAGGCCACCCGCCAGGCCTGAGCCTGACGGGCTCCACGCGGCCGCGACCGGCGGTCCCGTCGACGCCCCACCCGGTGGTACTTGGGGGAGTGCCCCGGGGTGGGAGGCGTCCGGGCCGGTCGCGGCCGCGATGTGCCGGGCGTGCGCGTGGCCGCGCGGCACGCCCGGCCGATCGGGGAACCCGCCGCCTTCCGTCTCCTCGGGGCGGCGGGTTCCCCGGCCACCGACGCCGGTGGCCGGACCGCTACGGCATCGCAGATGCCAGGGGTAGATTCGCCACATGACCGCATTTCGGATCGGTGAAGCCGCGGAGCTGCTAGGCGTCAGCGCGGACACCGTGCGGCGGCTGGTCGACTCGGGCCGGCTGCGGGCGCACCGCGACGAGCACGACCACCGGATGGTGGCCGGGGCGGACCTCGCGGCGTACGCCCGCACCCAGGCCGACGACCCCGACGGCCGTGCCGACCGGTCCTCGGCCCGCAACCGGATGCGCGGCATCGTCACCGCCATCGTCAAGGACACCGTGATGGCCCAGGTCGACATCCAGGCCGGCCCCTACCGGGTGGTGTCGCTGATGAGCCGTGAGGCGGTCGAGGAACTAGGCCTCGACGTGGGCAGCGTCGCCGTGGCCGTCATCAAGTCCACCAACGTGGTGGTCGAACGTGACTGACCCGCGGACCGCTCATCCCGTGGTCGTCCGCCGCACACGCCGCATGATCGGCAGACTTGCCGGGCAACCGGGCGAAAGGTCCGCCAAGATACGCACACCTGCGCGGCAAGTCGACCGATCATGAGCGCGTGGCGCTCGGGCCGGGCCGGCCCCACGGTCGGCGGATGGCCCGCGGGGCGGCCGCTGCTCGCCGCGCACCTGGTCGTCGAGCGGCCGGGATTCCGCCTCGACGTCGCGCTGTCGGTGTCGCCGGGCGAGGTCGTGGCGCTGCTCGGACCCAACGGCGCCGGCAAGACGACGGCGCTGCGCGCGCTGGCCGGGCTGCTGCCGCTGTACGCCGGCCGGCTGCGGCTGGGCGAGGAGGTCCTCGACGACCCCGCGGCGGGTGTCTTCGTCGAGCCCGAGCACCGCCGCGTCGGCGTGGTGTTCCAGGACTACCTGCTGTTCCCGCACCTGTCCGCGCTGGACAACGTCGCGTTCGGCCCGCAGGCGCGGGGAGCCCCGCGCCGCGTCGCGCGTGCCGAGGCGGCCCGCTGGCTGGAGCGGGTCGAGCTGACCGCGCTGGCCCGGCAGCGGCCCCGGCAGCTGTCCGGCGGGCAGGCCCAGCGGGTGGCGCTGGCCCGTGCCCTGGCCGTCGGACCCGACCTGCTGCTGCTGGACGAGCCGCTGGCCGCGCTGGACGCGCGTACCCGGATGGAGACCCGCGCCCGGCTGCACCACGACCTGCGAGCGCACGAGGGCGCGACGCTGCTGGTCACCCACGATCCGCTGGACGCCCTGGTGCTCGCCGACCGGCTCGTCATCGTCGAGGACGGCCGCATCGTGCAGGAGGGCGACGCCGCCGGGGTCACCGCCCGGCCCCGCACCGAGTACGTCGCCCGGCTGGTGGGCCTGAACCTGTACCGGGGCCGGGCTGAGGGGCACACCGTCACGCTGCCCGGCGGGTTCACCATGGTCGCCGACGACGAGGTGCACGGCGACGCCTTCCTCGCCTTCCCGCCGTCGGCGGTGGCCCTGCACCCGCGGCAGCCCGCGGGCAGCCCGCGCAACACGTGGGCGGCGACCGTCGTCGGGGTGCTGCCGCACGGCGACCACCTGCGCGTGGAGCTGGGCGGCCCGATCCAGGCCGCGGCCGAGATCACCCCGGCGTCGGCCGCCCAGCTCGGCCTGCTGCCCGGCAGCGAGGTCTGGGCCGCGGTCAAGGCCACGGAGACGCGGGCGTACCCGTACTGACCTGCTGCGGCCGTCGGTCACCGTTAAGAAGGGCACCTTCCGCTACCTATGGCGATGTGAAGGTGCCCTTCCTTTGTTCAGATTGTGGCGAGGTAGGCGGGGGACGGGTGGCGGGTGATGGAGTCGATCACGCCCGCGTCGCGGACGTCCTGCTCGATGCGGGAGAAGGCGTCGTCCTCGGGGGCGGTCAGGGTACGCAGGGGCGTGCGCATGGAGACCTTGGCCTCGGACTTGGCGCGGCGCACCGCCTCGATCGCGGCCGTCGCGGCGGCCAGCGGCGCGGGGTCGCCGGCCAGGCCGTCCAGGTCGGACGGGGCGGGCCAGGCGGCGGCGTGGATCGAGCCGGGCTGCCACCACGACCACGCCTCCTCGGTCACGAACGGCAGCACGGGCGCGAGCAGCCGCAGCAGCGCCGACAGCGCGGTGCGCAGCGCGAGCCGGGCCGAGTCCGCGCCCGCCGGGCCGTGCTGGCCGTACGCGCGCAGCTTCACCAGTTCCAGGTAGTCGTCGCAGAACAGCCAGAAGAAGCGCTCGGTGGCGTCCAGGGCCCGGCCGGCGTCGTAGCCGTCCAGCGCGGCCGTCGCCTCGGCGAGCACCGGCTGCAGTGCGGCCAGCAGGGCCCGGTCCAGCGGTTCGGTGACCGTGGCGGCCGGGTCGGGTTCGCCGAGGCCGAGCACGAAGCGCGTCGCGTTGAGGATCTTCATGGCGAGCCGCCGGCCCACCCGCATCTGGCCGGTGTCGAAGGCGGTGTCCGCGCCCGGCCGGGCCGCGGCGGCCCAGTAGCGCACCGCGTCCGAGCCGTGCTCGGCCAGCAGGCCCAGCGGCGTCACCACGTTGCCCACCGACTTCGACATCTTCTTGCGGTCCGGGTCGAGGATCCAGCCCGCGATGGCCGCGTTGCGCCAGGGCAGCGCGTCGTGCTCGATGTGCCCGCGCAGCACCGTGGCGAACAGCCAGGTACGGATGATCTCGTGGGACTGCGGGCGCAGGTCCATCGGGAACACCCGGGCGAACAGGTCGTCGTCGAAGCCCCAGCCGCCCGCGATCTGCGGCGTCAGCGACGACGTCGCCCAGGTGTCCATCACGTCGGGGTCGGCCGCGAAACCGCCGGGGCGGCCACGCTGGTCCTCGGTGTACCCGGGCGGGGTGTCCGAGCTGGGGTCCACCGGCAGCGCGTGCTCGGCGGGCGTGATCGGCCTGCCGTGCTCGGGCAGGCCGTCGGCGTCCAGCGGGTACCACACCGGGATCGGCACGCCGAAGAAGCGCTGGCGGCTGATCAGCCAGTCCCCGGCCAGCCCGGCCACCCAGTGCTCGTACCGGGTGCGCATGTGCGCGGGATGCCAGGTCAGCTCCCGGCCGCGGGCGTGCAGCCGGTCGCGCAGCGCCTCGTCGCGGCCGCCGTTGCGGATGTACCACTGCCGGGTGGACACGATCTCCAGCGGCTTGTCGCCGCGCTCGTAGAACTTCACCGGGTGCGTGATCGGCTCCGGCTCGCCGAGCAGCTCTCCGCTGCCGCGCAGCAGCGCGGTGAGGCGCTCCCGTCCGGTGTGCACCGTCGCCCCCGCCAGCCCGGCGTAGGCGGCCCTCCCGGCCTCGGACAGGCCGTCGGGGGCGTCGGGCAGGAACCGGCCGTCGAAGCCGAGCACGGGCCGCGTGGGCAGGTCCAGCTCGCGCCACCAGATCACGTCGGTGGTGTCGCCGAACGTGCACACCATCGCGATGCCGGTGCCCTTGGCCGGGTCGGCCAGCCGGTGCGCCAGCACCGGCACCCGCGCGCCGAACAGCGGCGAGCGCACCATGGTCCCGAACAGCGGGCGGTAGCGCTCGTCGTCCGGGTGCGCCACCAGCGCCACGCAGGCGGGCAGCAGCTCGGGGCGCGTGGTCGCCACGACCACCGGTCGGCTCGGTGCCGCCACCGTGATCGGCTCGGCCGCGGCGCCGTCGGGGTGGAAGACCAGCCGGTGGTACGCCCCCGGGCGGTCCCGGTCCTCCAGCTCCGCCTGCGCCACCGCGGTCCGGAACGTGGTGTCCCACAGCGTCGGGGCCTGCGCCGGATAGGCGTCCCCCCGGTCCAGCGCGCGCAGGAAGGCCCGCTGCGACACGGCGCGGGCCCGCGTCCCGATCGTGGTGTACAGCAGCGACCAGTCCACCGACAGGCCCACCAGCCGCCACACCCGCTCGAACGCCTCCTCGTCCTGCGCCGTCAGCCGCTCGCACAGCTCGATGAAGTTGCGCCGCGACACCGGCGCCTGGTTCCTGCCCGGCTTCTCCGGCGGCGTGAACCCCGGGTCGTACGGCAGCGACGGGTCGCAGCGCACCCCGAAGAACTGCTGCACCCGGCGCTCGGTGGGCAGCCCGTTGTCGTCCCAGCCCATCGGGTAGAACACGGCCTTGCCGCGCATACGCTGGAAACGCGCGATGACGTCGGTCTGGGTGTACGAGAACACGTGCCCCACGTGCAGCTCGCCGCTGGCGGTCGGGGGCGGGGTGTCGATGGAGAACACGCGCTCGCGCGGCGCGGCACGGTCGAAGCGGTACACGCGCTCGGATTCCCAGCGCTGCGACCACTTGTCTGGCAGACCGTCGATGGTCGGCTTGTCCGGAAGGTTCATGACCTCACCTCGGTGGGATGAGCGCCCCGAACGCGAGAGAGGTTGGGTGACCACCGCGCGCCCTGGGGCGCGGCGATCGAAGAGACTACGCGCGGCCCGAGTCGGCTACGCGTACGACGAACGACGTGAAGAGCACGTGGGTCATGGCTCCTCCTTCGACGTCGCTCGTTTGTGCCGATGGTAACCGGTCGGCCCGTCGCGCGCTGCCCCGTTCACCCGTGACAGGCAGACCTGGCTGTGCAGATGAGCGCGGCTCATCCGTTGTGGCGGTTGTCCACGGGTGGGGCGGTTGTTACGGTCCGTTCTCGCTGGTCGCGGCTCGGCGACCGGCCCACCCTGACAAGAAGGACACCTCTGTGACCACGACGACGACGACCGCCAGCAAGTCCTGGCTCGTCACGCTGCTGCTCTGCTTCTTCCTCGGCGCCCTGGGCGTGCACCGCTTCTACACCGGCAAGATCGGCACGGGCATCCTGATGCTGATCACCTTCGGTGGCCTGGGCCTGTGGGTGCTGATCGACTTCATCATGATCCTGATCGGCAAGTTCTCCGACAAGCAGGGCAACGCGCTCGCCAAGTGAGCCAACCTGCGCCCGCGCGCTGACGCGGGCGACCGGCGGCCCCTCGCGCCCGTTCGGCGCGGGGGGCCGCCGCTGTATCCTGATTCTCTTGTGACCACCTCTGACCTGGCCGGCGCCCTCGAAGGCACGCTTGACGACGGCCGCCACATGACGCGCATCACCACGTTCTATCCCCGCCGCGGGCGGGTGAGCGGGCGGCACGAGGACGCGCTGACCAGGCTGTGGCCCGCCTACGGTGTCGACATCGCCGACCCGTACCCACCGCTGGACACCGCGGCCCTGTTCGGCCGCAGCGCCCCGCTGGTGCTGGAGATCGGCTCCGGGATGGGCGACGCCACCGTCGCGATGGCCGCCGCCGATCCGGGCCGCGACTACCTGGCCGTCGAGGTGTTCCCGCCCGGTCTGGGCAACCTGCTGGCCGTCGTCGAGGAGCGCGGGCTGGCCAACGTACGGGTCGCCCAGGGCGACGCGCTGTACCTGCTGCGGCACATGATCGCGCCGGGCAGCCTGGCCGCCGTGCACGTGTACTTCCCCGACCCGTGGCCCAAGGCGCGCCACCACAAGCGCCGGCTGATCCAGCCCGACAACGTGGCACTGCTGCGCTCGCGGCTGGCGGTCGGCGGGGTGCTGCACTGCGCCACCGACTGGGCCGACTACGCCGAGCAGATGGCCGAGGTCCTGGACGCCGCCGAGGGCCTGGCCAACCTGCACGACGGGTTCGCCCCGCGGCCCGCCCACCGCCCCGTCACCAAGTTCGAGCAGCGTGGCATGGCCGCCGGCCGCCAGATCTTCGACCTCCTGTACACCCGAACCCCCTGACCACGCCTGCCCTGCCGCGCCCGCTTGTCATTGACGTTGGCCTATCTCATCGACTTCGATCTCGGCTGAGTCGATGAGATAGGCCAACGTCGATTTAAAGGCGGGGTGTACGGGCGAGGGGTCGGCGTAAGCTGGAGTTTAGTTTCGTAGTTGTGTTGTTACCTGTAGGTTATCGACAACATTGATATATCTTCATTAATGTGTGGCCACCAGACTCCTCTTACCCCGGGAGGCCCTTCATGGTGGCTACCGCCACACCCCTGCTGCGCCGTGCCGCGGCGTTCGCGGGCGGCGTCGCGCTGACCCTCGGCACGCTGCTGTCCGTGCCCACCGCCGCGCAGGCGAGCACCGACTACGGCCCGGCGGCCTGGGTGCCCGCGAGCACCAGCAACTACACCAACGCCAGCCGCGAGTCCGACTACAACATCAACTACGTGGTCATCCACACGATCCAGGGTTCGTACACCAGCGCCATCAACTGGTTCCAGAACCCGTCCGCGCAGGTCAGCGCCCACTACGTGGTGTCCAAGGGCGGCGCGGTCACCCAGATGGTGCGCGAGGCCGACGTCGCCTGGCACGCCGGCAACTGGACCTACAACACGCAGTCCATCGGCATCGAGCACGAGGGCTACGTCGAGCAGGACGGCTGGTACACCGAGGCGATGTACCAGGCGTCGGCGGCCATCGTGCGCAGCGTGACCAGCAAGTACGGCATCCCGCGGGACCGGGCGCACATCATCGGCCACAACGAGGTCCCGGGCGCGACCCACACCGACCCGGGTTCGCGCTGGAACTGGTCGTACTTCATGCAGCTGGTCAACGGCACGACGCCCCCGCCGTCGTGGACGTCGACCGTGGACAACACCACCGCGGGCCGGTTCACCGCCTCGGCCAACTGGGGCACCTCGACGTACTCGTCCCAGCGCTACGGCGCCGACTACCGGTTCGCCAACCCGGAGGCCGTCTCCGACGCCGCCTGGTACAAGTTCAACATCCCGGCGACGGCGAGCTACCGGGTCGAGGTCTGGTACCCGGCCAACACCGGCTACAACGCGACCACGCCGTACGTCGTCGCCACCACCGGCGGCAACGTGTCGGTGCACGTCAACCAGCAGGGCAGCGGCGGCGTCTGGGTGAACCTGGGCACCTTCAGCCTCGCCGCGGGCGACTACAACGCCGTCGGCGTGAGCCGCTGGAGCGGCGGAGCCGGGTACGTCATCGCCGACGCGGTGAAGCTCACCCGCGTCTGATCCACACCGCGGCCGCGCTCGTGCCGACCCGACGGCACGAGCGCGGCCGCGGCGCGTCCACGCCCGTTGCGCGGATGCGGATCATCGTGCGGCCTGCTAGGCTCCTGCGCATGTACATCTGAGCGTGATCCCCACGCCCGCGCCGGTGAACCCGGCGCCGCGAGCGTGCCGCGCCGGCCCACGGGCCCGCGCCGTCTGATCCGTCTTTCCCCACGCCCCTGCCCGTTCCGGCAGCCGTCGGCGTGCCCGCATCCGTAGGAGACATTCATGCGTGAAGATCACAGCTCGGAGAACCCCGCCGCGGACGAGACCGCGGAAGAGGTCGAGCAGCAGCCCATGAACCGCGCCGAGCGGCGTGCCAAGGGCAAGAAGTCCCAGCAGCAGGCGTTCGGCAAGCAGGCGTTCACGCCCAAGGGGAGCCAGGGCCACGGCCCGCGGCTGTGGGCCAACCGCCGCGCCGGCTGACCAGCAGCTCCACGATCCGCCGAGCCCGGCCGCACCAGCGGACCGGGGTCGGCGGATCTTCTTTGTCGGTGCCCCTGAATACACTCCCGCGGCATGACGATGCAGACCATTGTGGACCGTGTCGCCGGGGCGGGTGGCGGATGTCCGGCCTGGTGACGTACACCGAACTGCTCGACCGGGTGGACCGGCTGGCCGCCGGCGGCGAGTTCGAGGCGGCGGCGTCGGCGCTGGTGGCGCTGCGCCGTTCCGGCGGCGCGGCCGGCGTGGACGGGATGCGGCCGCTGCTGGACCTGGCCGGCGGGCTGCCCCCGGCGCGGCTCACCGCGGTGCTGCAGGCGCTGCTGCGCCACCGCCGCGCCGATCCCGGCTGGCACGTCGACAGCGTGATCGGGGCGCTGTGCCCGCTGCTGCCCGGCGAGCTGCCCCCGGACCTGGTCGCCGACCTGCTGACCTTCGCCGAGGACAGCTCCTACGACATACCGGTGATGACGCTGGCCAAACTGGTCGCGCTGCACCTGCGGCACGCCCCGCTGCCACCGGCGGTGCTGGCGACCATGGAGCGCCGCAAGCGGGAGAGCCTGTGGCTGCGGGAGCTGGCCGCCACGGCGGCGGCCCGCTCGGCGCGGTGACCCGTCGTGGCGATCAGGGGCGGGCCGCGGGGGACCGCCGCCGATCGGTGCACACCGGGGGCGCCATCACCGTCTGGTCGGCGCTGTACGCCAGCGTGACCGTGACGCAGTAGTCCCGGCTCGCGTCGAAGCCGGGCAGGGTGACCGTCTCCGTCCCGGCGGGCAGCGACTGCAGCGCGCGCATCGGCTGCCCGGCGGGTGCGGCCGACAGCACCACCGCCGCGGTCGCGCCGTCGGGGTAGGACCAGGTGATGCGCAGCCGCGTGCCCAGGTCGGCGACGGCCAGCCCGGTCACCGGCGGCGGCGCGGACGGGGCCGGGCCGCTCGGGGTCGCGGCGGGCGACGGCGTGGCCTCGCCCGTGCCCCGGCCGCCGGCCAGGATGAACGTGCCCACCAGCGCCACGATCGCGACCACCGCCGCGACCACGGCCAGCGCCGCGGCCCCGCCACCGCGCCGCCGCCGTGGGGGCGGCCCGCTGCGCTGCGGCACCAGCAGTCCGGGCGGGGGCGTCGTCGCGATCGGGTACGCCGGATCGACGGGCACGTACGGCCTGCCGGGCGCGGCATACAGCGCGGGGACCCGCTGATCGGCGTCGGCGTCCGCCCGGGCCGGGGCCCGTCCGGACCGGCCCGGGGCACTGAAGGCGGCCGGGTCGGCCGTCTGCGCGGGGCTGCCGAAATCGAGCAGGTCGTCGAGGTCGGTGTGGTCCGTGCGGTGCGGTGGTGCGCCCGCCGGTCCGGAGCGGCGGATCCGGGCCTGCCGGGTCGGGTCGTCGAACCGTTCGAAGATCTCGTCGTCGGGCCACTCGTCCGGCTCGGCCGACCGTGGCGCGGGCTGGTGCGGGCCCGGGATCAGGTCCTCGGCCTGCGGGATCAGCACCGGCAGCACGCCCGGCCCCGGATCGTGGGCGCGTCCGGCCTCGTCCTCGGACGGGGCGGTGCCGCAGCGGTGGTCGGTCTGCGCGCGGGCGTGCAGCGCGGCCTGCAGCAGGCGGTGCACGTCGTCGTCGGCGGGGAACGCGGCAGCTTGCGCCCGTACCCCGGCCAGCAGGTCGTGGGCCTGGTCGAAATCGCCGCAGTCGCGCCACATGCCCGCCAGCCGGATGGTCATGCGCAGGTTGACGGGGTGCCCGGGGCCGTGCCGGGACACGTGCGCGGCGAGCACCTCGGCGAGCTGCCGCCGGCCGTCGGCGCAGCTGCCACGGGCGTGCTCCACGACGGCCGCGTCGGCCCGCGCGGACAGGGTGCGGTCGGCGTCGGGCCCGTCGGCGGTCGACAGGTCGCGGATCAGATCCTGGTAGACGTCCGCGGCCCGGTCCAGGGCCCCGGTGCGGTGCAGGCACACGGCCAGCACGCCGAGCGCGTGCAGGGTGCGCCGGTCCAGGTCGCCGTGCAGGGCCTGCGCGGCGGCGTGGGCGTACGCCGCCCAGCTGCGCGCCGCGTGCGGCTCGCCCAGGTGCAGCAGCACCCCCGCGTACAGCGCGGCGGTGTCCGCCTCGGCCGCGTCGGCGTGCCGCGGATCCTGGTGGGCGAGCGCGAGCTGGTCGCGCAGCAGTTGCTGGGCAGCCGGGAAGTCGAGCCGGCTCACCAGCTCGCGGGCACGCGCCAGCCGTCCCCCCTCAGGCATGGGACTCATCGTGCCCGCTTCCGCACGATCTGTGAAGCCCCGAAGGTCAACACTCCACCCCGGACGGTCACCGCCGGCCGCCGCGCGGAGTTAGGGTGTGCCACCGCGTTGCGGGCGGTCGAAGGGATGTGCGGGATGGGGCGGGACGTCGCGGGGCTGACGGTGGCGGTGACCGGGGCGGCCCGGGGGATCGGCGCGGCGATCGCCGCCCGGCTGGCCGGGGCGGGCGCGCACGTCGTGCTCGGCGACCGTGACCTGCCCGCGCTGACGCGGACCGCCGCGGCGCTGCCCGGCACGCTGGCGGTCGAGCTGGACGTCACCGACCAGGCGAGCGTGCACGCGTTCCTCAACCGGGCCGAGGAGGCGTTCGGGCCGGTGGACGTGCTGGTGAACAACGCGGGCGTGATGTGGGTCGGGCCGTTCGCCGACGAGCCGGAGCAGGCGGCGCGGCGGCAGTTCGAGGTGAACGTGCACGGCGTGCGGCACGGGTTCCTGGCCGCCGCGCCGCGCATGCGGGCCCGCGGCCGGGGGCAGATCGTCACCATCGCCTCGGCGGCGAGCCGCATCAGCCCGCCCGGCGAGGCCACCTACGCCGCGACCAAACACGCGGTGTACGGCTACGCGGCCGCCGTCCGCCACGAGCTGCGCGGCACGGGTGTGCGGGTCAGCCTGGTCATGCCGGCGGTCGTGGAGACCGACCTGGCCGCCGGGACCAGCCACGGCGGCGTGCCGCGGCTGCGCCCGGAGACCGTCGCCGCGGCCGTGGAGCGGGTGATCCGCCGCCCTCGGTTCGAGGTGTTCGTGCCGGGCCGGCTGGACCCGCTGACCCGGCTGCTGGCGCTGCTGCCGCAGTCCGGCCGGGACCTGGCCTACCGGCTGCTGGTGCCGGACCAGGTGGCGCTCGGGGACGGCGCGGCGCGGGCGGCGTACCAGCGGGACGCGGGACTGTCCGAAGCGGACGGCCAATAGGGAATCCAGGTCTTGTGACCTAGGACACACGGACATTACCCTTCGGTAACCGCGTGCCCGCGCGGTGGTTCGTACCCCCATATCCGCGTTTTCCGTACCCCCGGAAGGCAGGCTCCCATGCGTCTCGCGCGTCCGTCCCTCGCGCTCGCCGCCGCCCTGGCCGCGGTGCTCCTGTCGGCGAACCCGGCAGCCGCCGCGACCGGCCCCATCCCCAACTCGATGGCCAGCATGGGTGACTCGATCACCCGAGGCTTCAACGCCTGCGGCTGGTACGTCGACTGCACCGACCGCTCGTTCAGCACCGGCGGCTACAGCTCGGTCAACAGCCAGTACCGGCGCATCCTGGCCAAGAACTCCGCGATCAGCGGCCGCAACTACAACCAGGCCAAGAGCGGGGCCAAGGCGGCCGACATGCCCGGCCAGGCGACGGCGGTGGTAGGCCGCAACGTCGACTACGTGACCATCCTGATCGGCGCGAACGACGCCTGCACGAGCTCCGAGTCGGGCATGACCTCGGTGGCCTCGTTCCGTGCGTCGATCGACGGCGCGCTGGCCACGCTCAAGAACGGCCTGCCCAACGCGCGGGTCGAACTGATCTCGATCCCGGACGTCAAGCGGCTGTGGGAGGTCGGCAAGGGCTCGTCGTCGGCCCGCAGCGCCTGGTCGCTGTTCGGCATCTGCCAGTCCCTGCTGGCCAACCCGACCTCGACGGCGCAGGCCGACGTGGACCGCCGCGACCGGGTGCGCCAGCGTGTGATCGACTTCAACGCCCAGCTCGCGCAGGCCTGCGCGGCGTACGGGGCCAACTGCGACTTCGACGACAACGCGGTGTTCAGCTACCCGTTCGCGCTGTCGCAGGTGAGCACGTGGGACTACTTCCACCCGAACACGGCCGGGCAGACGGTGCTGGCCCAGATCTCGTACGCCGCCGGCCACAACTGGTGAGCCGTTCCTAGCCGGGGGCGTCCCGCGGGGTGGGGCGCCCCTTCTCGCGTGCCAGAATCGACAACACTCTTTACTGTTAACCGTCTTTAAATTAGTGTGGCATTCAAGCTCATGAGCGTATGACCGTCCCACAGCTCGCCGTCGGGCGACGTGCTCCCCGCAGCCGTCGCCCGCCGCGCGCTACCTCGAAAGGACTCCCCGCTCATGAGAAGGTCCTTGCGCGCCGGCCTCGCCACGCTGGGCGTGGCACTGCTGGCCGGCGCGATCTCCCTCGTCGCGATGCCCGCGGCCCACGCCGCGACCGCGACGTTCACCAAGGTGTCCAGCTGGGGCACCGGCTACGAGGGCAAGTTCACCGTCACGAACAACACCTCGGCCACCATCACCAGCTGGAACGTCCAGTTCGACCTGCCTTCCGGCACCACCATGGGCGTGTTCTGGGACGCCGCGGTGACCACGTCGGGCCAGCACGTCACCGCCAACAACGTGGGCTGGAACGGCACCCTCGGTCCCGGCGCGTCGACCAGCTTCGGCTTCAACGCCAACGGCTCCGGCAACCCCACCAACTGCACCGTCAACGGCGCGAGCTGCGGCGGCGGCACCCCGCCGACCTCCTCCCCGCCGCCCGCGGGCGTGCCGGGCAAGCCGGGCAACCCGTCGGTCACCACGGCCACCAACAGCGCGATCTCGCTGAGCTGGGGCGCCTCGACCGGCACCGTCACCGGCTACCGGGTCTACGAGGGCAGCACCGTGCGCGCCACCGTCACCGGCACCTCCGCCACGCACAGCGGCCTGGGCGCCTGCACGTCGCACACGTACACGGTCAAGGCGTACAACAACAGCGGCGAGTCGGTGGCCAGCAACGCCGTCACCGGCACCACGACCGGCTGCCCGACCTCGAACTTCAAGGGCGCCGCGCCGTACTACTACGTCGGCTGGGGCAACCCGCCCGCGCCCGCCACGGTCATGAGCGCCACCGGCATCAAGTGGTTCACCATGGCGTTCATCCTGTCCGGCGGCGGCTGCACGCCGGCCTGGGACGGCAGCCGCCCGCTGACCGGCGGGGCCGACCAGTCCACCATCAACGCGATCCGCGCCGCGGGCGGCGAGATCGTGCCGTCGATCGGCGGCTGGAGCGGCAACAAGCTCGGCCCGAACTGCTCCTCGGCGTCCGCGCTGGCCGCCGCGTACCAGCAGGTCATCAACGCGTACAACCTCAAGGCGATCGACGTCGACATCGAGAACACCGACGAGTTCGAGAGCGAGGTCGTGCAGGACCGCATCCTCGGCGCGCTGAAGATCGTCAAGCAGAACAACCCCGGCATCAAGACGATCATCACGTTCGGCACCTCGACGACCGGTCCCAGCTACTGGGGCACCCGCCTGATCAACCAGGCGGCGGCGCTCGGCGCGAACATCGACATCTTCACGATCATGCCGTTCGACTTCGGCGGCGGCGCGAACATGTACCAGAACACCGTCAACGCCGCGGTCGGCCTGCGCAACGCGCTGAAGACGGCGTTCGGCTGGAACGACGCCACGGCCAACGCCCACCTGGGCATCTCCGGCATGAACGGCCTGTCCGACCAGCAGGAGCTGACCAGCACCGCGACCTGGACCCAGATCCGGGACTGGGCCAACGCCAACGCGATCGCCCGCCTGTCGTTCTGGTCGGTCAACCGCGACCGCGGCTGCGCCGGCGGCGGCGTCCAGTCCGCCTGCAGCGGCATCGCCCAGCCCGACTGGGAGTTCACCCGCATCACCGCGGGCTTCACCCGCTGATCCGAACCCCCGGCCCGCGGCCATCCCCCCGATGCGCGGGCCGGGTCCTCCCGTGATCCACCGACTTGCCAGGCAATCGTGGGTATCCGCGGTCAAGATACGCACAGGTGCCCGGCAAGTCGGTGGATCAGCGGCGAAGCCGGAACATGAGGCGGATACGCCATTATCGTGATCACATGGACCGCAGTGGCGAGCTGAGCTCGGTGCGGCGCAACGCCGTGTTCGCCACGGTGGCGCTCGGCCTTCTGCTGGCGGCGCTGGACCAGACGATCGTGGGCACGGCGCTGCCGACCATCGTCGGGGATCTGGGCGGGGCGTCGCACCTGTCCTGGGTGGTGACGGCGTACCTGCTGGCCGAGACCATCGCCACCGCGCTGGCCGGAAAGCTCGGCGATCTGTTCGGGCGCAAGCTGCTGTTCCAGGTCAGCGTCGCGGTCTTCATCGTGGCGTCGTTCTTCTGCGGGTTCGCGCACAACATGGCCTGGCTGGTGGCCTGGCGCGGCGTACAGGGGGCGGGCGCGGGCGGCATCCTGGTCACCGCGATGGCGCTGATCGCCGACTACATCCCGCTGCGCGAGCGCGGCAAGTACCAGGGTGCGCTGGGCGGGGTCTTCGGCGTGGTGACCGTGCTCGGGCCGCTGCTGGGCGGGCTGTTCACCGACCATCTGTCCTGGCGCTGGGCGTTCTACATCAACATCCCGCTCGGCCTGCTGGTCATGCTCATCTGCGCGTCGACCATGCCGAAGCTGCCCACCGCGGCCCGCCCGATCATCGACTACCTCGGCATCGCCATGATCGCGGTGGCGTCCACCTGCCTGATCCTGATGACCAGCTGGGGCGGCACGGAGTTCCCGTGGCTGTCCCCGGAGATCATCGGGCTGGGCGTCGGCGGGCTCGTCGCGCTGCTGCTGTTCGTGGTGGTGGAGCTGCGGGCGCGGGAGCCGATGCTGCCGATGCGGCTGTTCCGCAACCCGGTCTTCACCATCTGCGGGCTGCTCAGCTTCATCGTCGGCTTCTCCATGTTCGGGGCGCTGACCTTCCTGCCGACGTTCATGCAGTACGTCCAGGGCGCTTCGGCGACCGCGTCGGGCCTGCGCATGCTGCCGCTGGTGTTCGGCCTGCTGATCACGTCGATCGCCAGCGGCACGATCGTCGGCCGCACCGGCCGGTACAAGTGGTTCCCGGTCATCGGCGGCCTGGTCACGGCGCTCGGCATGTGGCTGCTGGCGCAGATGACGGCGCTGACCACGCTGTGGGTCGAGTCGGCGTTCCTGTTCGTGCTGGGCCTCGGGCTGGGCATGAGCATGCAGACGCTCACCATCGTCGTGCAGAACACCGTCAACTACCACGACCTGGGCGTGGCCACCTCCGGCGTGACCTTCCTGCGTACGCTCGGCAGCGCCTTCGGGGTGGCGCTGTTCGGCACGGTGTACACCCATTCGCTGAACACGCAGCTGGAGCGGTTCGGGCCGCTGCTCGGCGCGCTCGACCCGCGCCGGCTGGAGAGCCCGGCCGGGGTGCACAGCCTGCCCGCCCCGATCCGCCTGCTGGTGGTCGGCGGCTACACCGAGGCGCTGCAGACGGTGTTTCTGTCGGCGGTGCCGGTGGGCCTGCTGGCCGCGGTCATCGCCCTGTTCCTCAAGCAGGTGCCGCTGCGCGACACCGCCCGCGCCGCCGCCCGGGACCTGGGCGAGGGCTTCGGCATGCCGGAGTCACCGGACCGCACCGAGCAGCTGGAACGCGCCGTCGCCACGGTATGGCGGCAGAAGGGCAACGCCGTCGCGCCGCACGTGCTGGCCTCGGCCGGGATCGACGGCGGGGTGGGGCTGGCCTGGTGCCTGTCCCGGGTGGTGCTGTTCTCCGAGCACTACGGCCAGGCCCGGGTGGCCGACATCGCCGAGCACTACCACCTGCCGCCGCAGGTGCTGTGGCCCGCGTTCCAGCGCTACGTCGCCGACGGCTACCTCGGCGCCGTGGACGGCACGGTGGCGCTGACCCCGCGCGGCACCGCCGAGTACGACCGCATCGCGACCGCCTGGCGGCACTGGCTGTCCGGCGAGCTGTCGGACTGGCACGACACCTCCGACGAGGAGTTCGAGCAGGCGGTGCGCCAGGCCGGCCGCGAACTCGTGTTCGAGGACGAGACCCCGCCCGCCCCGGTCTCGGCGGTCCCGGCGCTCCCGGAGGCCCCCGCCCGCACGGGCCCCGGCCGCCACCGGGCCTAGGCAACCACCACGAGCGATCTTGGATCGCCGGCCGCACGCCGCCGCGGGGCGGGGTCCGGTGGGCGTGAAAACGGTGTGGCCGGAGTGTGAACCGCGTCCGATCCTCGGGATGATCATCGCCAACCGGCGGGATCGCATGTCACGCTGACGACCATGGACACGACCGGGCTGCTCGTCGGAGGAGTCGCGCTGCTCGCGGCCACCGGCTACGGCCTGGTGCACCGCCGCCGGGCGGGTAGGGTTCGCGCCGTGCCCGTCTCCGCAGACCCCGTGAATCCGGTGCCGGCCGAACTCGGCGTGCGGCCGGGCAAGGTCACCCTGCTGCAGTTCTCGTCGGCGTTCTGCGCCCCGTGCCGAGCCACCCGCGTGGTCTGCGCCGAGGTCGCCCGCTCCACGCCCGGCGTGGCCCACGTCGAGGTCGACGCGGAGCAGCGCCTCGACGCGGTACGCGCCCTCGACATCTGGAAGACCCCCACCGTGCTGATCGTCGACGCCGACGGCCGGATCGCGGGGCGGGCCCAGGGCGTGCCCACCCGCGCCCAGGTGCTGGCCGCCGTCGCGCCGCTGCTGCCCGCCGTGGCCGAGCTGACCGAGGAGAAGGCATGACCGACCCCCGTGGCCCCCGGTTCGCGGCGGCCGTGACCGCCGTGGTGATGATCGCCGTGCTGCTCACCGGCTCCGGCTGGCTCGCCCTGGCGCAGGCGCTCGTGTTCGCGCTGACGGCGGCGCAGCCCCGCCTGGGCCCGTACGGCCTGATCCACCGCACCCTGCTCGCCCCGCGCCTCAGCCCGCCCGCCGAGCTGGAGCCACTGGCCCCGGTGCGCTTCGCGCAGGCCGTCGGTTTCGTCTTCGCCGCCGTCGCGACGCTGGGTTACCTGCTCGGCTCGCCGCTGACCGGGGCGATCGCGGCCTCGTTCGCGCTGGCCGCCGCCTTCCTCAACGCGGCCTTCGGCCTGTGCCTGGGCTGCGAGCTGTTCCTGGCGTACCGCCGCCTGGTCGGCCGCCCCCTGGCCGCGCGCGTCCCCGCCTCCTGACCCGGACGGCCCCTTCCCGTCGGACCCGTCTGTTAGAACGGCGGGATTGACCCGGCATGACGAAGGAGTGGCTGATGGCGACACGGATACAGGTGACGATCGACTGCGCGGACCCCGGCCGGCTGGTGGCGTTCTGGGCGCTCGCGCTGCACTATCAGCCCCAGCAGCCACCGGAGGGGCACCCCACCTGGCGCTCGTACTGGCTGTCCAAGGGCATCCCGGACGAGGAGCTGGAGGGCGCCGACGAGATCGACTCGATCGAGGATCCGGACGGGGTCGGCCCGCGCTTCTGGTTCCAGCAGGTCCCGGAGTCGAAGGCGGGCAAGAACCGCCTGCACCTCGATCTCGCGGTCAGCGGCGGCCGCAGCGTCCCGGTGGAGGTCCGCCGCGAGCGGGTCGCCGCCGAGGCCGAGCGCTTGATCGCCGCCGGTGCGACCCGCCTGCGGGTGCTCTACACCGAGGGCGTCGACCACTACGGCGAGGTCATGCAGGACCCCGAGGGCAACGAGTTCTGCCTCCACTAATGAATCGTATTTGCTTGATGTGTCTTGGGTCGGCATACTGTATACATGTCGCGAACGATGATCGACCTTGACGACGAGCTGCTGGCCGAGGCGGCTCGGCTGTTGGGTACGGAAACCAAGAAGGACACGGTGAACGCCGCGCTGCGTGAGGTCGCCGCGCGGCTCCGGCGGATAGACGCCCTGCGTGAACTGCAGGCGATGACCGCTCGTGGAGAGATCGACGCCGACGCGTGGGAGGCCCGCCACCTGGCCGACAAGCAGGCGCGGTGAGCGCGCGGTTCCTGGCGGACACGAGCGCGGTGATCAGGGTCCTGACCGGCAAAGCCGATCAGATCTGGATCGACGCCGTGACCGCGGGCACCGTGGCGATCTGCGACCCGGTGGAACTGGAACTACTCCGGGACACGGCCACCAACACGCGCCGACCGCAGATCCAACGAATGATCCGCCTCTTGTACGGCTGGTGCCCGGTTCCGGATGACTGCTGGGACCGGGCGCTGCGGCTGCAGGACGAGTTGGCCGTCACGGGGCAGCACAGCGGGGCTTCCGCGGTCGATCTGCTGGTCGCGGTGACGGCGATGAAGAACCGCCTGGTGGTGCTGCATGATGATCGCGACTACGAGGTGATCGCCCGCACGTCGGGTGTGCAGATTCAGCGCGTGGTCACCTGACCGCCGCAGTAGCGGACAGAGCCCCGTCCCCACCTGAGCGGGGACGGGGCTCTGTGGTCCGAGCCGGTCAGGAGCGGCCGGGCTCGTGGCGGCGCAGCGCCAGGCGGGTCAGGCCGATCATGACCACCATCTGCACGCCCAGGTAGACCATGTACTTGATCCAGTTGCCTGCCTCGTGCGCCCACAGCGGGTCCTGGTAGCTCTTCGGCAGCATGGCGCCCATGTCCACGGTGGCGGCGCCGGCGGCGAAGCCCCACCGGGTCGGGAAGAACCAGGAGATGATCTCCATCGCGGTCTGCCCGGCCAGCAGGAACAGGCCGCCGGAGAAGACGAGCTGCGCCATGACCACGACCACCATGGCGGGCGTGGTCTGCTCGGTGGTGCGGGCCAGTGAGCTGATCAGCAGGCCGAGCACGGTGGAGACCAGGGCGATGCCCACCATCGCGACGATGATCTCGGCGGTCTGGCTCGGGATCACCAGCGACTCCGTCGGTGGACCCTGGAACAGCGCCAGGTACACGAACAGCGCCACCTGTGCCGTGTTGATCAGGAAGAACACGGTGATCTTCGAGCTCAGGTACGCCGCCGCCGACAGGCCCACCGCCCGCTCCCGGGCGTAGATCGGCGCTTCGGCCACGATCTCGCGCACCGCCGCCGCGGTGCCCATGAAGGCGGCGCCGGTGACCAGCACGACGAGCAGCTGCTGCGCGGTCAGGTGCACCGGCCCGAGGTTGGCCAGGCCCGAGTCGCCGGGCACGGTGTAGGACAGCACCGCCAGGATGAGCGGCATCGCCAAGAGGAACCCGGTGAACCCGCGATCGGAGAAGATCACGTTGAGCATGCGCATGCAGAGCGTGAAGTACTGCCGGATGGGCGCGCTGGGGTTGCGGGCGAACAGCCCCCACGTCTTGCGGTCGATGTTGGCCCGGCCGGGTTTGGCGGACGCCACGTTGGGCCGTGCCCGCGACAGCGCGTCGTCGACGCTGACGGAGGCGGGCTCGGCGTCGTCGACCGGCGCGCCGGGCACCGGCAGCACTGCGACGGGCTCGGTGAGGTCGGGCTCGTCGGTGCGCTGCGTCGGCACCAGCGGCTGCTGGGTCGTCGTCGGGTCGATCACCACGTCGGACGGCGCGGGCGGCACCGGCAGCACGGCGGGCTCGGTGCGGTTGGTCGGGGTGACCGCGCTGACGTAGCGGGCGTACAGCGGGGAGTTGCGGAACGCCCGGGTCCACCGCTCCGGCTCTTCGGTGATCTTCGTGAAGACGTCGGCGTAGTCCTCGGCGCCGAAGAAGCCGAGCAGCTGGTCCGGCGGGCCGAAGTAGCCCATCGTGCCGCCCAGGCACATCACCAGCACCCGGTCACAGGTGTCGAGGTGCAGCACGCTGTGGGTGACCACGACGACGGTCTTGCCCTTGTCGGCCAGCTCCCGCAGCTCGCCCATCACCTCCTTGTCCAGCGCCGGGTCCAGGCCCGAGGTGGGCTCGTCCAGGCACAGCAGCGACGGCTCGGTGAGCAGCTCCATGGCCACCGAGGCGCGCTTGCGCTGGCCGCCGGAGAGCACGTCGATGCGGGCCTTGGCGCGCTGGGTGAGCCGCATGGTCTCCATGACCTCGTCGACCTTGGCCCAGCGCACCTTGCGCGGCACGTCGTCGGCGAAGCGCAGCGCGGCCGCGAAGCGCAGCGCGGTGCGCACCTTGAGCTGCTTGTGCAGCACGTCGTCCTGGGGCACCATGCCGATGCGGTAACGCAGCTGGGCGTAGTCGGCGTACAGGTCGCGCCCGCCGTACCAGAGCCGGCCCTGGGTCGCCGGGCGCAGCCCGGTCAGTGCCTTGAGCAGCGTGGACTTGCCGCAGCCGCTGGGGCCGATCAGGGCGAGCAGGCTGCCCTCGGGCAGCGCGAAGCTGACGTCGTCGATGAGCACCTTGTTGCCCAGGCGCACCGTCAGGTCGTCGGCGATGATCGAGGCGGGGCCGGTGTCGACGTGGTCGTGCAGCTGCCCGCCGTCGAAGAGCAGCTCGTGCCGCCCGATCGAGACGATGTCGCCGGCGTGCATCAGGGTGGCCTTCTGCACCTGGCGTCCGTTGAGGAAGGTGCCGTTGCGGCTGCCCAGGTCGACGATGTTGAACGCGTCGCCGAGGCGGCGCATCTCGGCGTGGTGGCGTGAGGCCTGCAGGTCGGCCAGCACGATGTCGTTGTCGGCGTCGCGCCCGATCCGGGTGCGGATCGAGCCGTCGGTGGCTGCCGTCTGTCCGGAGGCGACCGCGGGGTCGGCCGGCGCGGCGGCGCTCTTGCGGCGTCGAGGCGTGCGGGAGGTGGAGGGGTCTGTTGACACTCGCACATCCTTGCGGCAAGACCAGTGCAGATCAAGCGCCATCCGGTCGGATCCGCCCGCCGTCGGGAACCCGATCGAGCCGCGTACGGCCCGCGCGTCCGGGTGATATTCCCGCGGCTCCGTGAAGATCGTCACGGCGATGATGTTCGGCGCGCACGGATTTCGGAGCTAAGGTGGTCGAGGTCGGTGCGTGGACAGTGTCCCCGGGCCTCAACTACAAAAGCCTTCACGGAATACCGTTCGGCTGGAGCCGTGTCGCGCCACTCGCCGCGAGGCGACCGCACGCACCGACCATAGCTTCCGATAGTCCGCCCGCTCCGGTGCCCGATCATCACCGGAGCGGGCGGTGCTTTGGTGTCCGCGGCGGTGTGTCGCCAGCGTTACTTCGGCGAGACTACCAACAAACTCCGGCGAAATCCATCACCGTCGCTTGATCGTGTCGTACCGCGGACAACGCCAGGTCATGACGTGCAATGGGCGGTATGGACCAACGCACCGTCATCCTCGTGCTGCTGGTGCTCGGTCTGCTCGGCGTGCCCGTCGGCGCCCGGCTGCGGTTGCCGGCGCCCGTGGTGGCCACGGTGTTCGGCGCGGCCCTGGGCCTGCTGCCCGGCAGCTCGCTGTCCCTGCACCCCGAGGTCATCCTGCCCGTGCTGCTGCCGCCGCTGCTCTACGCCGCGGTGCAGCGCAGCTCCTGGCGGCGGTTCGCGCGCGGCTGGAAGGCCATCCTGCTGCTGGCCGTGGCGCTGGTGTTCGTGACCACCGCCGCGGTCGCCGCCGTCGCCGCGAGCATCCACCCGGCCCTGCCGCTGGGCGCGGCCGTCGTGCTCGGCGCGATCACCTCCCCGCCCGACCCCGCCGCCGTCTCGGCGATGGCCGGCCGGCTGGGCCTGCCCCGGCGCACGATCACCCTGCTCGAAGGCGAGGGGCTGTTCAACGACGTCACCGCGCTCACCATCTACCAGGTCGCCGTCGCCGGGGTGCTGACCGGAACGCTGTCGGTGTGGAGCGCGGTCGCGTCGTTCGGATACACGGCAGCGGCCGGCGCGGGCATCGGCCTGGCGGCCGGGATGCTGTTCGGCTGGCTGTTCGACCGGCTGCCCACCGCCGAGCTGCGCGCCGGGCTGAGCCTGCTCACGCCGTACACCGCCTATCTCGCCGCCGACTCCGCGCACGCCAGCGGGGTGCTGGCGGTGCTCGCCGCCGGGTTCTGGCTGGGCGCGACCCGGGCCGATCCCGACGACGTCGCCGGGCGGCTGTCCGGGCGCAACTTCTGGGACGTGGTGGAGGAGCTGGTCACCGGCTTCACCTTCGGGCTGATCGGGCTGGAGTTCATCGAGGCGCTCGACGACCTCGACGCGGGCGTGTGGCCGTACACCCGCTTCGCGATCTTGATCTGCCTGACCCTGGTGGCGGTGCGGTTCGCGTGGATGTTCGGCGTCGGCGGGCTGGCCCGGCGGATGCGCGCGCGCGAGCCCGCCGACGTGCCGGTCGGCTGGGGCGAGACCCTGGTCGTGGCGTGGGCGGGCATGCGCGGCGTGGTCACCATCGCGACCGCGCTGGCGCTGCCACGGGACTTCCCGGCCCGCTCGCAGATCGTGTTCGTGGCGGCAGTGGTCGCCGTGGTCACCCTGCTGCTGCCCGGCGTGACGCTGCCGTGGCTGGTCGGCCGCCTCGGCCTGAGCACCGGCGCGCAGCGCCGCCGCCAGGCCGAGCGGGAGGTCATCGCGGTCGCCCAGGACGCCGGCCTGGCCCGGCTGGAGCAGCTGCGGGCCGACGGCACGGTCAGCGCGGAGACGGCGCACCGGCTGGGGGAGTGGCAGCGCGCCATCCTGCTCGACGAGGAGGCCGAGGACGACGACTGGGTACAGCAGCGCCGGCGCCTCGGCGACGTGCGCGCGCAGCTGCTGGCGGCCGCGCGGGCCGCGGTGCTCGAACACCGGGCGCGCGAGCCCGAGGCGGTCGACGACGTGCTGCGCCGGCTGGACCTGCACAGCGCCGTCTACTAAGCGCACCGCCGCCGAGCCTGAGCCGGGCGGCCGCGGTGCGCCGGTGTTCGTCGGCGTGTCCCACCGGGCCGCCGGGCCGTCCGAAGCGATGCTGTTCTAGCCGCGTGACCTGCGGTTATGTATTCGATTCGAGAGCAAAGGCGGTCTCGATGAGACCATGGCGAATGTTCGCCGCCCTGGCCGGCGTCGCGCTGGCGGCGGCCCTGTCCGGTGGCGCGCAGGCGGCCCCACCGCCCGGCCACGACTGCATCTCGCCCTCGGGCGAGAACCTCAACCAGCTCTACGGCATCAAGGAGCGCATCGTCGGCCCGCCCTCCTGCCGGAGCGTGCGCGTGGGCAAACCCTTCGTGCTGGTGACGCCGTCGTGGACCACGGCGGCCGGCCCGGACGGAGCCGTCTACCCGCCCGGGTACGTGCCCGAACTGCCCGCCCCGATCGACGACTTCAACGCCAAGTTCACCAGCGCGACGTACACGATCGACGGCGGCACCGACCGCGAGCGGGTCGTCACGGTCGGCCCCGAGGTGCTGCGGACCATGGTGGACGCGGCCGGACTGCCGTTCTCGGGCTTCCCGTCACCGCTCCTCAAGCCGCTGCGGGCGGGCACGCACACGTTCGCGGTGTCCATCGTGCTGTCCGCGCAGCACTGCGACGGCCTGGGCACGGTCGTCGCGCTGAACTGCCTGCCCGCGGGAGAGTCCGAGTGGTTCCCGCAGACGCCGTTCGAGGCGGTCGAGAAGTACGGGACGCCAGGACGGCCCTGAGCCGTGCCCGGTGGGTGGCGCCCCCGCGGACGGGGGGCGCCACCGGTCATCGGGGTGTCACGGACTCGTGCAGGACAGCGTCGGCGGGTTGTTGGTCCCGCTGTGGTTGCCCAGGAATCCGAACGTGGTGCTGCCACCCGAACCGAGGCTGCCGTTCCAGGACACGTTCTTGAACGTGGTGGAGCCGGTGGCGTTGGTGTAGGTGCTGCTCCAACTCTGGTTCACGGACTGGCCGTTGGCCCAGGTGGCCTTCACCGTCCAGCCGTTGATCGAGGTGCCGCCCGCGGTCACCTTGACCTCACCCTGGAAGCCGTTGTTCCAGCTGCCGATCTGGGTGTACGTCGCCGAGCACGCGCCCGGCGGGATGGACGGCGCCGGGGACGACGGCGCCGGGCTGCTCGGCCGCGGTGAGGCGGCACTCGGCGACGCCGACGCCGGCCGCGACGGCGACGGCGACACGGGGTTGGTCGGGGCCGGTGACGGCGGGTTGTTGATGCCGGTCACCTGGCCGTTGCCGCCGTCGAAGATGACGTCCGAGCAGCCGTAGAAGGTCTCCTGGCTGTCCGAGCGCTTCCACACGGAGTAGATGACGTGCCGGCCGGACTTGCCCGAGGGCAGGTTGCCGTTCCAGTAGTAGTAGCCGTCCGGGGCCGGGCCCGACATCGGCGGGTGGTCGATGCTCAGGAACGGCTGCTCCTCCATGTCCGCCCAGGTGAGAGCCTGGTTGGGGTTGTAGCCGTCCTTGGTGATGTACAGGTAGAACCAGCCCGGGTGGGCGGCCCAGTTGCTGTAGCGCCAGCTGTGGTTGGCGCCGGAGGTGAGGTGGGTCAGCGGCCAGTCGCTGCGCGGCGCGTCGAAGCCCGCGTACTTGGTGAAGCCGCCGCTGCACAGCGCGCCGTCGGGGATGAAGCCGCGGGTGCGGCCCTGCCCGTCGGAGCGCAGCACGCCGAACCAGTCGTAGAACGGCTGGGTGCCGCCCACGGCCGCCGCGTTCTGGCAGGCCCCGTTGGTCGGCTTGACCTCACCGGTGCTGGACTTGCCGTCCAGATAGCACAGGTACGTGCGGCTGCCCGGGGTGAGCAGCGCGCCGTGCGCCGCCGCCGTACCCGGGTTGATCATCGTGATGGCGAGGCCGGCGGCCAGTGTGGCGGCCGCCGCCAGAGCGGCGGCCTTGAGCTTGTTCATGTGCTGTCCTTTCCAGCACGGGCACGCGTCGCCGCTCCGGAGGAGGAACCCGCGGGCTGCGGGGGAGTACGGGGCGGGCGGAACGAGCCGTGCTGCGGATGCGGGATCACCCCTGCCGCGGCCACGGTGGGCCGGGGACAGGGGTCGAGGACGGTCCGTCGCGTCGGCGCGGCTCACGCACTGGCCGGGGTGCGCTCACGGCTGCCCTCGCAGCACCACGGCATCGATATTCCACCATGTGATCAACCGCGTCGGCAATGGTTGCGTCGTGCCATCGCGGGTGCGAGCATGTGCCCGTGTCGATGACCGCGGTGCGCCGCAACGCCTGGTGGCTGCTGCCGGAGCTGCTGGCGCTGGCGCTGGTGGCCGGGCTGTTCGCGGTGGCCGGGCCGGTGGACCTGAAGGACACCATGGCCGAGCGCGTCGCGGCGATCCTGGCCGCGTCGTCCCCGGCCGAGCACCACCAGCACGGCCACGACGTCGCCGCCGCGGACACGGTGCTGTGCACCGCGGAGACCATGGGCCTGGAGCCCGCCGACGCCCGGCGGGCGCAGGACGTGCGGGTGGTGTACGCGTACTTCTTCTGCGCGGCCGGCGAACCCGGGCAGCCGTGGGACTTCGCGGCCCGCATCTCCGGCCCGGCGGTCGTCGAGCTGACCGACCCGCCGAAGGTGCGCATCGCCGAGGCGGGGCTCGGCTATCCCGACCGGGTCAAGGCGATGCTGCCCGACCAGTACGAAGCCTGGGCCTTCGGCGGATTCCACGACCCGAGCCTGCCCACGGCCCTGCAGCAGCGGTACCTGGACGAGGTCGCCAAGGGCTGAGGCCCGGCGACCGGCGGCGGGGCCGCCGCCGCGGGCGACTAGGCTGATCATCATGCGATTCGGATTGTTCGGCACGGGCTACTGGGCGGAGCAGACCCAGGGCGCGGCGCTGGTGGCCCACCCCGAGGCCGAGCTCGTCGGCGTGTGGGGGCGTGACCCGGCCAAGGCCGCCGCGCTCGCGTCCCGGCTGGGCGCCCGGCCCTACGACGACGTCGACGCGCTGATCGCCGACGTGGACGCGATCGCGGTCGCGCTGCCGCCCGACGTGCAGGCGCCGATCGCGGAGCGGGCCGCCCGCGCTGGCCGCCACCTGCTGCTGGACAAGCCGCTGGCGCTGACCACCGCCGACGCCGACCGGGTCGTCGACGCCGTTGCGGACACCGGCGTGGCCAGCGTCGTCTTCTTCACCTCGCGCTTCGACCCGGACGTCACCGCGGCGCTGGAGCAGGCATCGGCCGCGGGCGGGTGGAGCTCGGCCCGGGTCACCATGTACGCCTCGATCTTCGCGCAGGGCGGTCCGTACAGCGGCTCGGCCTGGCGGAAGGTGCACGGCGGGCTGTGGGACATCGGCCCGCACGCGCTGTCGCGGCTGCTGCCCGTGCTCGGCCCGGTGACCGAGGTGACCTCGCTGGCCGGCGCGCACGCCACCAGCCATGTGCTGGCCCGGCACGACAGCGGTGCGATCAGCGTGCTGATGCTGACGCTGGACGCCCCGCCGACGGCGCTGCTGTTCGAGTACCAGCTGCACGGCGAGGCCGGTGTGCTGGACCTGCCCGGCGGCTCCGGCGACCCGGTGGCCAACTTCGGCCGCGCGATCGACGAGCTGCTCGCCGAGGCCCGGCACACCCGCGAGGGCGGCCCGGCGCACCCGTGCGACGTGCGCTTCGCCCGTGAGGTGGTCGCGGTGCTGGAGGCGGCGCAGCTGTCCCAACAGGAGGGACGTACGGTCGCCCTGCGGTGACCGGGTCCGGCAGGTCCCGGACCAGGTGGGCACTGGATCGTTCAAGCGATCTGGAATCGTGTCCGGGCAACCGTTGACACCGCAGCGGATCATGCAGCAACGTGCCGTTCATGACCGAGTACGCCTATCCGCTGCGCGCCGGCGACCTGATGGTCGAGCGGTACCGACTGATCGACCGGATCGGCGTCGGCGGCATGGCGGTCATCTGGCGGGCCCGGGACGAGACGCTCGACCGCCTGGTGGCGCTGAAGGTGCTCGACCCGCGCCTGTCCGGTGACGAGCGGCTGCGCGAGCTGGCCCGGCGGGAGGCGTGGGCGGTGGCCCGCCTCAACCATCCGGACGTGGCCGGGGTGCACGACTTCGTGCGCACCAGCACCCCGGACGGCCAGGAGATCGCGCTCATCGTGCTCCAGCTCGTGGCGGGCGAGCCGCTGGCGGACCGGATCGCGCTCGGTGCGCTGCCCTGGCGGGAGGCGGTGCGCGTCGGCGCGCGCATCGCCGCGGTGCTGGAGGTGGCGCACCGGCGGGGCGTGGTGCACCGCGACATCACCCCGGACAACGTGATGGTGCACGGCGAGCAGGTCACCGTCCTCGACTTCGGCATCGCGGCCCGCATCGGCGAGCCCGACGACGACAGCACCGGCGCCAGCTTCGGCACCCCGGCGTACGTCGCCCCGGAGCGGCTGGACGGCATGCCCGCCGAATCCGCCACGGACGTGTACGCGCTGGGGGTGGTGCTGTACGAGATGCTGACCGGTCGCCCGCCGTTCCGGGTGCGCGGCTGGGACGACGTCGCCGCCGACCACGGCCCCGTGGTGCCGCCGGATGTCGCCGAGCTGCCCCGCTCCGTGGTGGCGCTGGTGACGGCGGCGCTGAGCCGCGAGCCGGCGGCGCGTCCGACGGCCGCCGAGTCGGCCCGGGTGCTGCGGGCGGCGCTGGTGCGCGCGCCGCGGCGGCTGCTGCCGGTGGCGGCGGTCGCGGCCGGCGTCGCGGTGCTCGGGGTGCTGGCCTGGACGCTGCCCATGCGCGACTCCCCGGACGACCCGGGCCAGGCGGTCGGCACGACGCCCGCGAGCACCCCCGGGTTCGGCACACAGCCCGCGTCGGGCAGTCCGTCCGCCGGGCCCGCCACGCCGCCCGCAGCGTCCCCGGCCGCGACCGGGACCAGGCCGACGCCGGGCCCGTCCACCCCGGACGGGCCGACGGCCGGCCCGTCGGCAGCCCCAGTCCTCAGCGTCAAGCAGGCGCAGGACGCCGCGCTGAAGACGGTCGACGACGCCTTCGCCGACGGCAAGGTGCGCGTCGACGTCGCGACCGACCTGCGCAACACCGTGAACAACCTGGTCCAGGCCAGGCCGAAGGGCACGACGCTGGCCGAGCAGGTGCAGGCGGCCCACCTGAAGATCGACCAGCGGGTCGGCGAGGGCACGCTCGCGTACGAGGTCGGCGAGCGGTTGCACGACGACATCGCGGCGCTGGGGCGGGCCCTGGCGGCCTGATCGGGGCCGGAAAAAGCTACGGGCCGGGCGACCTGGAAAGGTCGCCCGGCCCAGTCACCCGGCGGCGTGGACGCGTGGGTCACCCACCGCCGGGGAGGCTCTACAGGCCGTTGGCGCGGATCACGTCGCGGTACCAGTGCGCGCTGGCCTTGGGCGTGCGCTGCTGGGAGGCGTAGTCGACGTAGACCAGGCCCCACCGCTCGTCGTAGCCTTCCTGCCACTCGAAGTTGTCCATCAGCGACCACACGTGGTAGCTCTCCAGGTTCACCCCGTCGGTGATGGCCCGGTGCGCGGCGGCGAAGTGGTCACGCAGGAAGACCATCCGGCCGGTGTCCTGCACGGTCCCGTCCGCACCCAGCACGTCCGGGCACGGCAGCCCGTTCTCGGTGATGGTCAGCGCGATGTCGCCGTAGTCCTTCTTGACGCGGGTCAGGATGTCGTACATGCCCTCGGGGTAGATCTGCTGCCAGAACGCCTCGCTGGTGGGGTGCTTGCGCACCGTCTCACCGGCGCCGGTGACGTAGATGGGGCAGTAGTACTGCACGGCCAGCAGCTCCACCGGCGACGAGATGACCTCGAGGTCGCCGTCCTTGATGTGCTGCTGCATCGGCGAGAAGCGGGCCACGTCGTCGAGCACGTCCTGCGGGTAGTGGCCCTTCAGGATCGGGTCGAGGTACAGGCGGTTCTCGTAGCCGTCGTACAGCACGGTGGCCTGCTGGGCCTCGGGGGTGTCGTCGGCGGGGTAGCACGGGTGCAGGTTCAGCGCGGGGCCGATCCGGGTCTGCGGGCTCAGGTGCGGGCGCATCGCCTGCACCGCGAGGCCGTGTCCCAGCAGCTGGTGGTGGGCCACCACGTACGCGGCGGCCTCGTCGCGCTTGCCGGGGGCGTGCGACCCGTACAGGTAGCCGTTCTGCACGATGGTCTTGGGCTCGTTGAGGGTGAGCCAGTTGGGCACGGCGTCGCCGAGGGCCTCGGCCAGCACGGCGGCGTACTCGGCGAAGCGGTAGGCGGTGTCGCGGTTCTCCCAGCCGCCGATGTCCTGCAGCTCCTGCGGGGTGTCCCAGTGGTACAGGGTGACCATCGGGGTGACGCCGCGCGCGTGCAGGCCGTCCACCAGCCGGCGGTAGAAGTCCAGGCCCTTGCGGTTGACGGGGCCGCTGCCACCGGGGACGACGCGGGGCCAGGAGATGGAGAAGCGGTACGACCGCAGGCCCAGCTCCTTGATGAGGTCGAGGTCGGTGGACCAGCGGTGGTAGTGGTCGGCGGCGACGTCGCCGTGCTCACCGTTGCGCACGCGCCCCGGAGTCTTGGCGAACGTGTCCCATACCGACGGTCCGCGGCCGTCGATGGCGGCGGCACCCTCGATCTGGTAGGCCGACGTCGCGGCGCCCCAGATGAAGCCCTCGGGGAACTGCAGCCCCATCGAGGTGGGCGACGGATGACCTGGCATGCGGTGCTCCTCAAATACTGGGAAAAGGACTGATCATGGATGGGAACGCTCCCATGATCAGGTACAGTTGTCCTCATCCCGGTGACGGGTGGAGATGTGGTGGTAAGACTTTCGCATATGTGGCGCAAGTCTGGTGCTGATGGGCGCTGAGGCGGAGAATGCCGATTGGTATGGGGACGGGGAAGGGCAGTCCCCGCCCCCATCGGGTGCTCACGCCCTGTGTCTGCCGAGCGGCAGGGTCACGAGGCAGCGTGACGCGCGGGAGCCGTTGGCACGCGACGTAGTCGCGAGCTTCACCTCCTCTCCGGCACCCGGAGGGAGGTCGGTCGCCGGTCGTAGGGAGATCGGCGACCGACCGCCTCTGGGAGCGGCCGGCGATGGCGTCCGGGCGGGCCATCGACGGGACGAATTCTTACATTGATGAACATCCGTGGAAGCGTTCCCATGGACGTTTGTTGGAACGATAGCGACATCTGAGCCGGAGGGGAAGACCCTTCATCGCCCCAGAATCTCTAGGCAACCACCAGGAAATCCTTGGCTGGTAACCGAATCGGCCCCGACCTGCGGAAGCGCTCCCACGGGCCGGGCGTCGATGTGTCGGGCGTGTTTCCACATTGACACGAACGAGCGCCGCGGACGGCCTCGGGCGGGCGTCGTGGCCCGGTTCGGCCGCCGCTGCGCCCGCCCCGGCGGCACCGCTCGGGGTGAAGCTACCGTGCGGCGGGATCCCGCCACAGCGTCCACTGTGGCGGGCCGGAACGCATCGGCGGCTGCCCGGTCACGGTGAAGCCGTGGCGGCGGTAGAAGCTCAGATTGCGCTCGTTGGACGACTCCAGGTAGACCGGCAGGCCGGCGGCGTCGAAGCGGGCCAGCCCGTCGGCCAGCAGCGCCGAACCCCGGCCGGTGCCGCGCGCGGCGACGGTGGTGCCGATGAATTCCAGGTACCAGTGCTCGGCCGGCTGCCGCTCGTGCAGGCGGTCGATCTCGCCCATCCGGCCCAGCAGCCGGGGCAGCCGGGTGCCGGTGGCGCGGAGCAGCGGCAGGGCCGCCCGGACGACGGCGGGAGTGGGCAGCTTCCACTCGTGCGGCGGGGCCCACATGGTGACAGCCTGCCGGTCCGCGGTGGTGAAGACATGGCCGCGCGGGATCGCGTACCGCAGCAGGGCCGCGAAGATGCGCTCCAGGCGGCCGTGGCGGCCACTGGGGGGAACCATCCAGCACCACACCGGGTCGTCGCCGAAGGCCTCGGCCAGGGTGGTGGACAGGACCGGCAGATCGGCCGGTACGGCGACGCGAATGTCATTCACATCCGGCATCCTGCCCCACTTCCCGCCCCCGCACGACCCCCGCCCGGCATCGCGTCCTGCAGTTTCGGGGAAAGCGGCTGAACCCGGATCGTGATCCGTGCGATCTCCCGGGGTGCGGCGGCGTTCCTGCCGATAGGGTCGCCGCATGACCGATCATGGGCAGGACAGGCCGCTGGCGGTGGTCAGCGGCGCGGGCACGGGCATCGGGTCGGCCACCGCGCTGGCGCTGGCCGAACGGGGACACGACGTCGTCGCGATCGGACGGCGGGCGGACGTGCTGGAACGCGCCGCCGAGGGCATCCGCGCGGCGACCGGGGCGGCGGTGACGGTGATCGCCGCCGACCTCAGCGAGCCCGACGGAGCCGGACGCGTCGCCGAGGCGCTGGCCGGGCGGGCGGTGGACGTGCTGGTGAACAACGCGGGCGGGTACGTCGGCCGCGACAGCGACGGGCTGACCGCGGTGGCCGACCAGTGGCGGGCCACCTTCGAGACCAACGTGCTCACCGCCGTGCTGCTCACCGAGGCACTGCTGCCGCTGCTGCGCCGCCCCGGCGGCCGGGTGGTGCTGCTGAGCTCCATCGCCGCCCAGCGCGGCGGCGGCGGGCCGTACTCGGCTGCCAAGGCCGCGCTGCACGGCTGGGTGCTGGACCTGGCGGCACAGCTCGGGCCGGACGGCGCCACGGCCAACGTCGTCTCACCCGGCTACGTCGCCGAGACGGAGTTCTTCGCCGGCCGGATGACGCCCCAGGGCCACGCCGCACGGGTGGCGCAGACCCTGGTCGGACGAGCCGGACGGCCGCGGGACATCGCGGACGCGGTGTGCTGGCTGGCGGGTGAGTCGGGGGGCTACGTGACCGGCCAGATCATCAACGTGAACGGCGGCTCGGTCCTCGGCCGCTGACCGCGCCCACGTACCTGTTCGCCGGCATCCCGCCTGGTCAAGCCCGGCGGATGTTAAGAAGGGCACCTTCTACAACCCGGAGCGTTGTGAAGGTGCCCTTCCTTTGGTTTCAGCCCTTGACGCTGCCGGCGAGCAGGCCGCGGACGAAGTAGCGCTGCAGGGAGAGGAAGACCGTCAGCGGGACGATGATCGAGACGAAGGCGGCGGCGGTGAGCCGCTGCCACTCGTTGCCGCGGTTGCCGGCCAGCTCGGCCAGGCGCACGGTGAGCGGGGCGTTCTTCGGGCCGCCCGCGAAGATCAGGGCCACCAGCAGGTCGTTCCAGACCCAGAGGAACTGGAAGATGGCGAACGAGGCCAGGGCGGGCACGATCAGCGGCAGGATGATCGAACGGAAGATCTTCGCGTGGGTCGCGCCGTCCACCCGGGCCGCCTCGACGAGGTCGCCGGGCAGCTCCGCCATGAAGTTGTGCAGCAGGAAGATGCCCAGCGGCAGGGCGAAGCAGGTGTGCGCGAACCAGACCGTGATGAACTTGGCCGGGCCGTCCAGGTCCCACGCGGGCAGCAGCTGGAACCCGCCCAGCGAGACGCCGTAGTTGAAGAAGGACAGCAGCGGGATCAGCGCCATCTGCAGCGGCACGATCTGCAGGGCGAAGATGCCGATGTAGATCCAGTCGCGGCCGCGGAACCGCGTCCAGGCCAGGGCGTACGCGGCCAGCGCGCAGAACGCCAGCGGGAACAGCACCGACGGGATCGTGATGACCAGCGAGTTGACGAAGTATCCGGCCAGCCCGCCCGAAGCCGAGCGGGAGCCGAACAGCACCTGCTCGTAGTTCTCCAGGGTGAACTGGGGATTGCTGAAGAAGTTCCACCAGCCGTTGGACTTGATCTCGTTCTCGGGGCGGATCGAGGAGATCAACACGCCGAGCGTGGGCACGGTCCACAGCAGCGCGATCACCAGCGAGATCGCGCTCGCGGTGCGGCTGGTCAGCTTCTTGCGCACCCGCCCCGCCACGGTGGGCGGAACCTCGGCGTCCGGCGCTGCCAGAACGGTCTCCGTACCGGTGCTCATCGTTCCTCCTCGCTGCGCTCGTCGTCGCGATGGGCTGCCCTGAACTGCTCGATCCGCTCGCAAAGCTCGCTCATCGTTCCTCCTCGCTGCGCTCGTCGTCGCGATGAGCTGCCCTGAACTGCACGATTCGCTCGCAAAGCTCGCTCATCAGCGGGCCCCCTCCAGCCGGCGGCGGCGCATCAGGCGCACCTGGTAGATCACGATGGGGATGACGAACAGGAACAGCAGCACCGCCAGGGCGGCGCCCTTGCCCCTCTCGTCGGCCCGGAACGAGTACGTGTACATCTCGTTGGCCACCACGCTGGTGCCGAACTGGCCGCCGGTCATGGTGCGCACGATGTCGAAGACCTTCAGGGTGCCGATGGAGATGGTGACCAGCACGACGACCAGGGCCGGGCGGATGCTCGGGATGGTGACGCGCCAGAACATCTGCCCCGCGGTCACGCCGTCGATGCGGGCGGCCTCGACGATGTCGGCGGGGATCGCCTTGATCGCCGCGGAGAGCACCACCATGGCGAAGCCCGCCTGGATCCAGACCAGCACCACGATCAGGAACAGGGTGTTCCAGGGCCCGTCCAGCAGCCACTGCTGCGGCGTGCCGCCCATCGCGACCACGAGCTGGTTGAGCAGGCCGATCTGGTCGGCGCCCTCCTGGCGGTACTCGTAGACGAACTTCCAGATGATGCCCGCGCCGACGAACGAGATGGCCATCGGCATGAAGACCAGCGACTTGGCGAACGACTCGAACCGGGAGCGGTCCACCATCACCGCGTAGACCAGGCCGACCGCGGTGGAGACGGTGGGCACCAGCAGCACCCAGAGCAGCGTGCTCAGCAGTACGCCGTACTGCACGGGGGTGGCGCCGAAGTCGGGCAGCATGCCGGAGTTCTTGTCGGTGAAGATCCAGAGGAAGTTCTCCAGGCCCACGAACTCGGTGGAGTCGGCGTTCATGAACGCCAGGATCATGGTGCGGATGGCCGGCACGACGAGGCCGACCAGCAACAGCAGGCCGGCGGGCGCGAGCAGCCCCAGCGCGATCCACCGGTCCTTGCGTGCCGGCAGCACGTCCAGCACCAGCAGCAACAGGCCCACCACAGCGGCGAAGGCGATGACGCCGTACAGCAGCATCATCAACTTCGGGGCTTCGGCGGTGAAGTCGAAGTTCACGCGTGTCTCCTCGGGGACCGGTCGGGAGGAAGACTACGCCGTGTGAGCCCCGGACCGGGACCCACACGGCGTAGAAAGATCGACTACCGGCTCACTTGGGCCAGGTGCCCTCGATGAAGTCGAGGGTGGCCTTGGTGTCGGTGCCGTTGATCCAGTTGGTCATGCCCTTCCAGAAGGAGTTCGCGCCGACGGCGGCGGGCATCAGGTCGGAGCCGTCGAAGCGGAAGACCGCCCCGCTGTCCTGCAGGATGCCGACCGCCACCTTGTCGATCGGGTTGGACACGTTCGCGACGTCCAGGCCCTTGTTGGCGGAGATCCAGTTGTTCAGCTTGGCGCGGCTGTTGGCGAAGTCGGCGCTGGCCAGGTAGGTCTGCACCGCCTGGGTGGCCGGGCTGTCGGTGAACGCGCCGACGAACTCGCCGCCGCCCAGCACCGGCTTGCCCTTGGCCGGGTCGATCGCCGGCAGGTAGAAGGCGAACGCGTCGCCGTCCTCGGCGACCTTGGTGCCCTTCGGCCACTGGTTGGCGTAGAAGGACGCCTGGCGGTGCATGCCGCACTTCTTCTGGACGACCGGCAGGCCGCCGTCCTGGAAGGTGGTGGTGGCGATGGACTTCACGCCGCCGATGCCGCCGTTGACGTACTTCTCGTTCTTCAGGATCGAGCCCACCCGGTCGGTCGCCGAGACGATCCGCGGGTCGTTGAACGGGATGGCGTGGGTGACCCACTGGTCGTACACGTCCGGGCCCTGCTCGCGCAGCAGCACGTCCTCGATCCAGTCGGTGGCCGGCCAGCCGGTCGCGTCCTGCGAGCCGATGCCCGCGCACCACGGCTTGATGCCGGCGGTGACCATCTTCTCGCTGAGCGCGATCATCTCGTCCCAGGTGCCCGGGACGGTCCAGCCCTTCTCCTTGAACAGCGAGGGGGAGTACCACACGAACGACTTCACGTTGGCGCCCAGCGGGGCGCCGTACAGCGTGCCGTTGACGGTGCCGTATTTGAGCCAGTCGGGCGAGAAGTTCTGGGTGGCCATGGCCTTGGTCTTCTCGCCGGCGGCCTTGAGCTTGCCGCCCTTGGCGAAGAACTCCAGCAGACCCGGCTGCGGGATGAAGGCCAGGTCGGGAGCGTCGCCGCCCTCGACGCGGACCTTCAGCTGCGCCTCGAACTCGCCGCTGCCCTCGTACTCGATCTTCACGCCGGTGCAGTCGGCGAACGCCTTCCAGGCGTCCTCCAGCAGGCCCGCCTCGGCGTCACGGATGGGGGAGTAGATGGTGACGGTCTCGCCGGCGATGCCGGTGTAGTCCTTGTAGGCGGCGCACTCGGGGGTGTCGAGCTTGCCCTCGGCGGTGGGTTCGGACGTGCCGCCGCATGCCGCGACGGTGAGAGCCAGAACGACCGCACCGGAGAAGGCGAGCAGACGCCGCTGTCTGTGGGATGCCATGGAGTTTCCTCCTCGTGAGCTTGTCGGAGCGCAGCCCCAGGAACCGGACTACCGCAAGGTGACGCAAGCCATGCAAGCGCTTTCGGTCTCGAACTGTCCAGCGCTGACAACAGTAAGGTTCGTAACGATTCGGAAACCACCCCCGAACCTGTAATGACGATCATCCGGGTTCCCCACGGCTTGGTGTTGTGGGCTACACTGGCCCCTGGTTTTTGTGTACGTGGTCTGCTCGCGTTGCCCTCCCTGAGAAGTGAGGACCGCCGGTTGCCGCTACTCAGTGGCCAGCCCCCGCACGAGGTGTGCGGCGCGGTTCAGTTTGTGCAAGGAAATGGTGAAAATGGCTCAGGGAACCGTTAAGTGGTTCAACGCCGACAAGGGCTTCGGCTTCATCTCCGTCGACGGTGGTGGCGCTGACGTCTTCGTGCACTTCTCCGCGATCCAGGCCAGCGGCTTCCGCAGCCTCGAGGAGAACCAGCGCGTCGAGTTCGAGATCGTCCAGGGCGCCAAGGGCCCGCAGGCCGACGCGGTTCGCCCGCTCTGATCTTCCCAAGGTGACGCCACCGGAGCCATGTGCTCCGGCGGCGCTCGTCTGACCCTGAACGGGCCGGTGTCCTACCGGCCCGTTCGTCATTCCGTCGCGCGGCGCGAGCCCGGCGGAAAGCCCATCGAGCCCCGCATCATGCCCTGTATGCGGGGCTCGATGCTGTCCTGGGCCGGGTTGCGGGATCTCCGCGGAGCGCGCTACCGTCAAAGCAAGACGTACGTACGGTTTGTGAGCTGGAGGCCCGTCATGTGGAACCCCGAGACCTACCTGCGCTTCGCCGACGACCGTGGCCGGCCCTTCCACGACCTGGTGGCCAGGGTGGCGGCCGACCGGCCCAGGCAGGTCGTCGACCTGGGCTGCGGGCCCGGCAACCTCACCGCCACGCTGACCACGCGCTGGCCGGACGCGCAGGTCAGCGGCATCGACTCGTCGCCGGAGATGATCGAGAAGGCGCTGGCAGACCAGGGCGGACCCGGGCCGGTGGCGTACCGGGTCGGTGACGTGCGCGACTACCTGCCGGGGGCCGAGGTCGACGTGATCGTCACCAACGCGGTCCTGCAGTGGGTGCCCGGCCAGGAGGAACTGGTCGGCCGCTGGGCGCGGGCGCTGCGTCCGGGCGGCTGGCTGGCGCTGCAGGTCCCCGGCAACCACGACTCCGCGGCCCACCAGGCGCTGCGCGGGCTGTGCGCATCATCACGCTGGTCGGCGCTGCTCGGGGAGATCGCCGAGCAGCCGCGCTCGGCGCCCGGCCCGCAGGAGTACGCCGCCCTGCTGCGCGCCGCCGGCTGTGCCGCCGACACGTGGGAGACCACGTACGTGCACCAGCTGCCCGTCACCGGTGGCCCGCATCCGGTGCTCATCTGGCTCACCGGCACCGCGCTGCGTCCCGTGCGGGCCGCCTTGGCCGGCGAGCCCGGCGCGTGGGAGCGGTACTGCGCCGAGCTGGAGCCGATCCTCGCCGCGGCCCACCCCGCGGACGGCGGCGTGGTCGACTTCCCGTTCCGCCGCGTCTTCGCGGTCGGCCACCGGGTCTCCTGAGTCACCGGCCGGGTCCGCCCGATCCTCCGGGCCGTGCCGCCGCGGCCGCGTGCCGCCGCGACCGGAACCGGCTGAGCGGCATCGGAAAGGTAAGGTTCCGGCATGGCTAAGGACGATCTTGCGAGTTTCGTGGCGGGGCTGCCCAAGGCCGAGCTGCACGTGCACCACGTGGGTTCGGCCTCCCCGCGCATCGTGGCCGAGCTGGCCGCCCGGCACGAGGGCCGCAGCCCGGTCCCGGCCGACCCCGCGCTGCTCGCCGAGTACTTCACCTTCACCGACTTCGCGCACTTCATCGAGGTCTACCTGAGTGTCGTGGACCTGATCCGCGACGCCGAGGACGTGCGCACGCTGACCTACGGCGTCGCCCAGGACCTGGCCGCGCAGCAGGTGCGGTACGCCGAGCTGACCGTCACGCCGTACTCCAGCGTCAACCGGGGCATCCCGGCCGAGGCGTTCTGCGAGGCCATCGAGGACGCGCGGATCGCGGCCGAGAAGGAACTCGGCCTGGTGCTGCGATGGTGCTTCGACATCCCCGGCGAGGCCGGCCTGGCCTCGGCCGAGCAGACCCTGCGCATCGCGCTTGACCAGCGCCCGGACGGCCTGATCAGCTTCGGCCTCGGCGGTCCCGAGATCGGCGTGCCCCGGCCGCAGTTCAAGCCGTACTTCGACCAGGCCCGCGCGGCCGGGCTGCGCAGCGTCCCGCACGCGGGCGAGACCACCGGCGCGCAGACCGTCTGGGACGCGATCCGCGAGCTCGGCGCGGAGCGCATCGGCCACGGCATCCACGCCGCGCAGGACCCCGAGCTGCTGGCGTACCTGGGCGAGCACGGCATCCCGCTGGAGGTGTGCCCGACCTCGAACCTGCGTACCCGGGCGGTGGCGGACCTGGCCGAGCACCCGCTCGCCGCGATCGTGGCCGCGGGCGTGCCGGTCAGCGTCAACTCCGACGACCCGCCGATGTTCGGCACCACGCTGAACAACGAGTACGTCGTCGCCGCCCGGCTGCTCGACCTCGACGCGGCGGGCGTGGCCGAACTGGCCCGCCAGGGCGTCCGCCACTCCTTCGCGAGCGAGCAGGTCAAATCCACCCTGCTCGCCGAGATCGACTCCTACGCCGCCATCGCCTGACCCCGCCCCCCAGCTGATAGACGTTGGCCTATCACATCGACTGACACGAGATCGAAGTCGATGTGATAGGCCAACGTCTATGAAAAGGCCGCGGGTCAGACCTGGTGCAGCGCCTTGACCTTGCGCCAGGTGGGGGTGTCCAGGGCGCCGGCGCGATTGGCGAACGCGGCCGTGGTGATGGTGATCGGGTCGCTGAGGTCCAGGAAGCTGTTGTGGTCGGCGTCGGCGTCCCACGACTTCGTGGCGATCTCGATGTGGTCGCGCCGGTGGCTCTGGTCCTGGCTGGTGATCTTCAGGATCTCGTACGAGCCGCCGCTTACCCGCAGCACCACGCACGGGCGTACCTTCGAGCCGGGGCCGTCCTCGTACGGAACGTCCGCCCACCAGATCTCCCCGGGCTGCGGCCCGCCGGCCGGGGCCGGCTGCTTCTTGGCGCCGGTCGGCCGGCCCGGCGGGCGCTTGCCGGCGGGGGGCTTGGGCACGGGGCGCCTGCCGGCCGTGCCGGGTGCCTGGCGCGACGTCTTGCGCCACCGCCACCAGATCGCGAGCGCCAGCACGGTGACCGAGAACAGGGTCAGGAACAGCCACATGATCGGCAGTCTAGGCGGGCTCGCCGAGCAGGGTGCAGGCCACGTCGGCGGGCACCGGCCGGGAGAACAGGAAGCCCTGGCCGTACCCGCAGCCCAGCCGGATCAGGAAGTCGCGCTGCTCGGGCGTCTCGATGCCCTCGGCGATGAGGTCGAGCGACAGGTTGCGTCCCATCAGGACGATGGTGCGCACCAGCTCGCCGCTGCGCCGGTCGGTGTCGATCTGCCAGACGAACGACCGGTCGATCTTCAGCGCGTCGATGGGCAGCCGGTGCAGCGCCTCCAATGAGGAGTACCCGGTGCCGAAGTCGTCGATGTGCAGCTGGCAGCCCAGGTCGTGCAGGGTGTGCAGGATGTCGCGGGCCGGGGCGACGTTCTCCATCACCACCCCCTCGGTGATCTCCACGGCGAGGCTGCCCGGCGGCGGCTGGTGCCGGTCCAGCGCCCCGGTGATGTCGTCGATGACGTTGCCGCTCCAGAACTGGCGGTTGGACACGTTGACCGCGACGGTCAGGCCCGGGGTGGCGATCCCGGCGGCGTACCAGGCGGCCAGCTGGCGGCAGCACTCGTCGACGACCCAGCTGCCGATGGGGATGACCAGGCCGGTCTCCTCGGCCACGGGCATGAACGCGGCCGGCGACAGCAGCCCGCGCAGCGGGTGCCGCCAGCGGATCAGCGCCTCGAAGCCCTTGGTCCGGCCCGAGCGCAGCGCCACGATCGGCTGGTAGTGCACCTCGAACTCGCCGTTGTCCAGCGCCTGGCGCAGCTCGGTCTCGATCTGCAGCCGGGTCACCGCCCTGGCGTGCATGGCCACGTCGAAGACGGCGTGGCGGCCCTTGTGCCGGGACTTGGCCGAGTACATCGCGATGTCGGCGTCGCGCAGCAGGTCCTCGGCGTTGCTGTAGCGGCGGCTGCTCATCGTGATGCCGATGCTGGCGGTCACCACCACGTCCTGGCCGTGCAGCTGGAACGGCTGCGCGAGCACCCCGTGCAGGCGCTCGGCGACCTGGGCGGGGGTGTGCGGCGCGGTCACGTCGTCGAGCAGCACCAGGAACTCGTCGCCACCGAAGCGGGCCACCGTGTCCGACTCGCGCAGCGTCGACTTGATGCGTTTGGCGACCTGTTTGAGCAGCCGGTCCCCGGCGGAGTGGCCGAGGCTGTCGTTGACCACCTTGAACCCGTCCAGGTCCAGGAACAGCACGCCGAACGGACGCCCGGTGCGCCGCCGCGACTGGCGGATCGCCTGGCGCAGCCGGTCCAGGAACAGCGAGCGGTTGGGCAGGCCGGTGAGTTCGTCGTACAGGGCCGCGATGCGCAGCTGCTCCTTCTGCCGCAGCGACTCCTTCAGCAGCGCCTGCCGGTCCAGCGCCACCGCCAGCAGCGCGGCCCACTGGTTGAACGGCTCCCGCCCGGTCGCGCCGCCGGTGGACACCGAGTCCACGACGGCCAGGAAGCCCCAGTCGCTGGCCCCGCCCTTGACCGGCACCACGAAGACGATGAGGTTGGCCGCCGGGTCGGCCAGTTCCCGCAGCCGCAGCGGGGGGAACGCGCTGACCGGCACCGACGGCTCGGCCGACGGCGGCTCGCCGGGCAGGAACCGGCCCGTGATCTCCAGCGCGGCGTCGGCCAGCGAGGGCGGCAGGCCGCCGGCCCACAGCCCGAGGCAGCCGCCCCGGACCCAGGTGCGGCGCATCCACTCCAGCCTGGCCGGCTCCCGGTGCCCGCGCAGCAGCTCCATGCCGACCTCGTACTGCGCGGTCAGCGTCTCGCGCAGCAGGGAGCTGTCCCGGAACAGCGTCCGCCCGCGCATCTCCATGAGCAGCAGCAGCACCCCGTTGGCGGGCCGGCCGTAGTCGCGGATCAGCTGCGCGATCTCGTACAGCGCCTCCGGGCGCCCGCCGGACAGCCGCAGCAGCAGCTCCAGCGCCAGCCGCACCTCCTCGCAGGCCGGCCGCCGCACGGGCGTGTCGGCCGGTGCGGGCTCGACTGCACGCGCCACCGTCGCGGCGGCGTGGACCAGATCGGCGGCGTCGGCCGGCGACAGCGAGCCGTGCACCGGCGCGACGGTCGTGGCGATCAGGTCGGCCAGGCGGCGGTGCGGCGCGGGCGGGTCGCCGTCGGAGTGGAACGCCAGGTCGCCGGTGCACCCGCAGGACTCGCGCACGATGAGCGAGGTGGGCACGAGGATGCGCGCCGGGGGTGCGGGGTCGCCGCGGATCAGGCCGAGCAGCGTGGTGACGGCCGCCCGGCCGATCATCTCCGTCGGCTGGCGCACGGTCGTCAGCCGGGGGATGAGGTACGCGCTGGAGCGCAGGTCGTCGAAGCCGATCACCGCCTGGTCGGCGGGCAGCCGGAGCCCCGCCCCGGCCAGGGTGTGCATGATGCCGGTCGCGTTCTCGTCGGTGCCCGCGATCACCGCGGTCGAGGGCATCCCGGCGGCGAGCATGCGCCCGGCGGCGTGCTCGCCGCCGTCGAACTGGTTGGTGGGCGCGGCGAACAGCAGCGCCGGGTCGGCTTCGATGCCGTGCACGGCCAGGGCCTCGCGGTAGGCCTCGTAGCGCTCGCGGATGTCGTCGGTCTCCAGCCGCCCGGCGAAGGCGATCCGGCGGTGCCCGTGGGCGACCAGGTGGTCGACGGCCTCGGTGACGCCGGTGCGGTTGTCCGGCATCACCAGCGGGTGGGCCAGGCCGGGCAGCTCGTGGCTCACCGACACGAACGGCCGCCCGCTCTGCTCGATCGAGTCGAGGTAGCGGGCCGAGACCGCCCGCAGCACCATCACGAATCCGGACACGTGCTGCCAGGCGACCGGGTACGACAGCTCCGGCGGCTCGGTGACCTCGATGTGCTCGGTGCCCGCGTCGAGGGTCTGGATCGCGATGACCCCCACGCCCGCCTCCGCCGCGGCGCGCGCGATCCCGGCCAGTACGCCGCCGTAGTACCAGCCCCCGAGGAACGGCGACAGGACCCCGAGCGTGAGGTCTGGTGTCACCTACAGACGGTACCGCGCAGACCGGTCCGCACCGGGCGAAACGGTCGTGCAGGGGCCGCTCAGGGCAGCCGCAGCACCCAGCGGTACGCCTGGACCAGCCCGGTGTCGAAGCTGGCCGCCGAACCCCACAGGAACAGCCGGAACCGGCGGTACAGCGGGTCGCCCCAGCGGCGGACCACGTCCTCACGGGCCGCGTCGAGCCGCCGTGCCCATTCCGCGCAGGTCAGGTGGTAGTTGTGCCGGTCGTCGTCGACGCTGACCAGCTCGAACGGCGAGCGGGCCACCTGGCGCAGGTACGAGTGCAGCACCAGCGGCGAGGACTTGCCCGGGTAGATGTAGCGGCTCATGAACGTCGACACCCGGTGCTTGGCCCGCATCGCCAGCGCGTCCAGGTAGACGTGCCCGCCCGGCTTGACCAGCTCGGCGTACTTGCGCAGGGTCGCGGCGTAGTTGGGCAGGTGCTCGGTCACGCCCATGTTCACGATCGCGTCGTAGCGGCGCGGCGCCTCGTAGCGCAGCAGGTGCCGGCGCACCACGGTGGCGGGCAGCTGCTCGCGGGCGAACAGGTCCGACAGGTAGCGCTCGGACTCCTGGGCCAGGGTCAGCGTGGTGACGTGCACCCCGCGCCGGGCGGCGAACTCGGCGAACGCGCCCCAGCCGCCGCCGACCTCCAGGATGTGGTCGCCGGGGGAGACCTTCAGGGCGTCGAGGGCCAGCTCCATCTTGCGGGTCATCGCGTCTTCCAGCGGCTCGTCGTCGCGGGCGAACACGCCCTGGGTGTAGCAGCGGTGCCGGGAGTCCATGAAGGTCAGGAAGAACTCGGACTCGTTGTCGTAGTGCGACGAGATCGCCCGGCGGTCGTGCTCGGCCCCGCCCATCCGCAGCGCGGGGGCGAACCGGGCCAGCCACGCGATCGGGTGCCGGTCGTGGAACATGCCGCGCACCTTGAGCGCGGCCATCAGGTCGCCCTCGATGTCGAGCCAGCCGCGCAGGTACGCCACGCCGATCTGGAACTGGTCGAGCCCGGCGAGGGCCTTCGCGCCGCGCGGGTCGCTGATCACGACGGTGAAGGCGGGGTCGCCGGAGCCCAGGACGCTGGGCGGCGTGCCGTCGCCGCTGCGGACCGCGAACGGCACCGCGGCGCGGTCGGCGAAGTAGGTCTGATAGCGACGATCGAGGGTCCTTGCCAGGTCAGCGCTCGCCATGGCGCCAATCTAACGCCGTCGAAGCCTCGGTGAAAGGAGCATGCGGATGAACCGCAGGCGGCCGGAACCGGTAACCGGCATGATCGGCGCGCCCGATAGCATGGCCGGAGCCGGACAAACCGCAGCAGAGGACTTGAGGAGATCACCGTGAGCGTTTCGATCAGCCCGCCGCAGGCCGACCCCGTCGTCGTCCGGGCCGGGACGACGGGCGCGGAGGCGATCGCCGAGGCCGGCCTGCCGGTGCACGGCCCCAAGGCGATCGTGGTGGTCCGCGACCCCGAGGGCCGCCTGCGCGACCTGGACTGGTCTCCCGCGGTCGACACCGCGGTCGAGCCGGTCGGCATCGACAGCAAGGACGGCCTCGACGTGCTGCGCCACTCCACGGCGCACGTGCTCGCCCAGGCGGTGCAGGACATCTTCCCCGAGGCGAAGCTGGGCATCGGCCCGCCGATCGACAACGGCTTCTACTACGACTTCTCGGTGGCCAAGCCGTTCCACCCGGACGACCTGGACAAGATCGAGAAGCGGATGCAGGAGATCGTCAAGTCGGGGCAGCGCTTCCAGCGCCGCCGCTTCGAGACGCTCGACGAGGCCAAGGCCGAGCTGAAGGACGAGCCGTTCAAGCTCGAACTGGTCGACATCAAGGGCGACGCGGGCGACGACGTCATGGAGGTGGGCGGCGGCGAGCTGACCATCTACGACAACCTCGACGCCAAGACCGGCGAGCGCTGCTGGGGCGACCTGTGCCGGGGCCCGCACCTGCCGTCCACCCGGCTGATCGGCGCGTTCAAGCTGATGCGCTCCGCGGCGGCGTACTGGCGCGGCTCGGAGAAGAACCCCCAGCTGCAGCGGGTGTACGGCACCGCGTGGCCGACCCGCGACCAGCTCAAGGACTACCTGAAGCTGCTGGAGGAGGCGGCCCGCCGCGACCACCGCAAGCTGGGCACCGACCTCGACCTGTTCAGCTTCCCCGACGAGATCGGCTCCGGCCTGGCCGTCTTCCACCCCAAGGGCGGTGTGATCAAGCGCGAGATGGAGGACTACGTCCGCCTGCGCCACATCGAGGAGGGCTTCCAGTACGTCGGGACGCCGCACATCACCAAGGAAGGCCTCTTCCACACCTCGGGTCACCTGCCTTACTACAAGGAGACCATGTTCCCGCCGATGGACATGGAGGGCAGCGACTACTACCTCAAGGCCATGAACTGCCCGATGCACAACCTGATCTACCGGTCGCGCGGGCGTTCCTACCGTGAGCTGCCGATCCGGCTGTTCGAGTTCGGCTCGGTGTACCGGTTCGAGAAGTCGGGCGTGATCCACGGCCTGACCCGGGTGCGCGGCTTCACCCAGGACGACTCGCACTCCTACGTCACCAAGGAGCAGGCGGCCGCCGAGATCAAGCACCTGCTGGACTTCGTGCTCGGCCTGCTCAAGGACTTCGGCATCACGGACTTCTACCTGGAGCTGTCGACCCGTGACGACAGCAAGCCGGAGAAGTTCGTCGGCTCGGAGGAGGACTGGGTCACGGCGACCGCGGTGCTGGAGCAGTGCGCCCTGGAGACCGGGCTGACCCTGGTGCCGGATCCGGGCGGCGCGGCCTTCTACGGCCCGAAGATCTCCGTGCAGGCCAAGGACGCCATCGGCCGGACCTGGCAGATGTCGACGATCCAGTACGACTTCAACCAGCCGAAGGGCTTCGAGCTGGAGTACCAGGCCGCGGACGGCACGCGCCAGCAGCCGGTCATGATCCACTGTGCCAAGTTCGGCTCGATCGAGCGCTTCATCGGCGTGCTCACCGAGCACTACGCGGGCGCGTTCCCGGCCTGGCTGGCCCCGATCCAGGTGGTCGGCATCCCGATCCGCAGCGACGACGAGGCCGGGCACACCGCCTACCTGTACGACTTCGTGGCGAAGCTGCGCAAGGCGGGCATCCGGGCCGAGGTCGACAGCTCCGACGAGCGCATGCAGAAGAAGATCCGCACCGCGCAGCAGCAGAAGATCCCGTTCATGGCCATCGTCGGTGACCAGGACCTGGCCGACGGCACGGTGTCCTTCCGCTACCGCGACGGCTCGCAGCGCAACGGCGTCAGCCTCGACGAGGCCGTCGCCCACGTGACCGAGATCGTGCGCTCCCGCGTCAACACCGGCCCGTCCGCCGCCGTGGCGGAGAACGCCGAGGCATGAGCGAGCGCAGCGAGCGAGCCGTGTCGGACTCCCGCGCTGACGACGAGCGTAGCGAGGAGGAAGCGTGAGCACTCGTACCAACGCGGCCGGGTTCGTGCTCGACACGGACCCGGCCCGGCTCGACCTCGACACCGTCGAGCGCTGGCTGGCCACCGAGAGCTACTGGGCCAACGGGCGCGAGCGCGCGGTCATCGAGCGCTCACTGGCCGGCTCCACCGTCTACGGGATCTACGCCCCGGACGGTACGCAGGTCGGCCTGCTGCGGGTGGTCACCGACGGGGCCACCTTCGCGTGGCTGTGCGACGTGTTCATCGAGGCCGCGTACCGGGGACAGGGCCTGGCCCGGTGGGCGGTGGCGGCGGTCCGCGACGACGTGCTGGCGCTCGGCGTGTACCGGATCATCCTGGCGACCGCCGACGCGCACGGCGTCTACGCCGAGGCCGGGTTCACCCCGCTGGCCGAGCCGGACCGCTGGATGCAGCTGACCACCCGGGTCATCGGCCGCCCCGACGTGCCCTTCACCGCGGCGGCGCCGGCATGAGTTCCCCGGACCCGGACGGCCTCGAACGGCTCTGGACCCCGTGGCGCATGGCGTACGTCAGCGGCGGCCCGAAGTCCACCGACTGCCCGTTCTGCGTCGCCCCGGTCGCCGACCCCGACGGGCTGGTGGTCGCGCGCGGTGAGGCCGTGTACGCGGTGCTCAACCGGTTCCCGTACAACCCGGGGCACCTGCTGATCTGCCCGTACCGGCACATCGACGACTACCCGGAGCTCGACGACGCCGAGACCGCGGAGCTGGCCGAGTTCACCAAGACGGCGATGCGGGTGGTCCGCAAGGTCTCCAACGCGCACGGGTTCAACATCGGGCTCAACCAGGGCCACGCGGCGGGCGCCGGCATCGCCGCGCACCTGCACCAGCACGTGGTGCCGCGCTGGGGCGGGGACAACAACTTCCTGCCCGTGGTCGCCCGCACCAAGGCCCTGCCGCAGCTGCTCACCGACACCCGCGACCTGCTCCGCGAGGCCTGGCCGGCCTGATCCCGGCACGGCGGCGCGCCGCGCGGGTGACCGGTGGTGTCGGACCCCCGCGGAAGGATGGTTGCCATGATTGGCACCCTGCGCACCGTCGTGCTCGACACGCCCGACATCAAGGGCCTGGCCGCTTTCTACAGCGAGCTGGCCGGCCTGGACGAGCACTACGCCGACGACGAATGGATCACGCTCAAGGCCGCCGACGGCACCCGGCTCGGCTTCCAGCACGCGCCTGACCACGTGCCGCCGCGCTGGCCCGACCCGGCATACCCGCAGCAGATGCACCTCGACCTGCGCGTGCCGGACATGGCCGCGGCCGTCGAGCACGCCGTGAAACTCGGCGCGACCCGGCTGCCCGGCGGCGGCGAGACCTTCACCGTGCTCGCCGACCCGGCCGGGCACCCGTTCTGCCTCTGCCAGGGCGAGGTGGACGGCACCGCGCTCGCCGACGTGGCGATCGACTGCACGTCCGCCGGGCCGCTCGCCCGCTTCTACAGCGAACTGCTCGGCCTGCCGGTCACCTGGGAGGGCGAGGGCGGCGCGATGATCTCCACCGAGGGGCGGCTGCCGGTGATCTTCCAGGAGATCGCCGACCACCGGGCCCCGCGGTGGCCCGACCCGGCCCACCCGCAGCAGTACCACCTGGACATCGAGGTGGCCGAGATCGCCGACGCCGAGCCGAAGGTGCTCGCCCTCGGCGCGACCCGGCTGCCCGGTCAGGGCGAGAACTGGCGGGTGTACGCCGACCCTGCCGGGCACCCGTTCTGCCTGGTCTGGTGACCTGCCGGCGAGCCCGCGCACGCCGGGCGCGGGCTCGCCGCACCGTCACGCACTGTGACGTGATCGTGCAAAGGGAACCGCGGAGGGGCCTTCGCACGTCACCATCGGCGTAGACGGCCCGTCTGCACCGCCCGGCCCCTCGGCGCGGTGGGACGGGGGACGGGGGTCCCATCATGGTTTCTCGGCGCGAGTTGGTGCGCCTGCTCGCCGCGGGCGGGGTCGGCGCGGCCGCCGCGGTCGCGGCACCGAAGGTGCGTGCCCTGTTCGGCCCGGACCGGCTGCCCCTCGACGGCGGGTACGCCCCGGCCGGCAACGAGCTGGGCTGGCACAGGGGCGCGGTGCGGGTGCTCTGGCACGTCACCACCGACAAGCCGCTGATCGCGCTGACCTTCGACGACGGCCCCGAGCCCGACTGGACGCCGCGGGTGCTCGACGCCCTCGACGCCCTCGACGCCAAGGCGACCTTCTTCGTCGTCGGCGAGCGGCTGGAACGCAACGCGGCCCTGGTCCGCGGCCGCTACGCCCGCCACGAGGTCGGCAACCACACCTGGGCGCACAAGGACCTGGCCCAGCGCGACGAGAAGCGGGTGCGCGACCAGTTGCGCCGCTGCCACGACGCCATCGCCGAGCATGTCGGCCGGCCGCCGACGCTGCTGCGCCCGCCGTGGGGCCACCTGGGCGGCAGCACGCTGACCGTCGCCGAGGAGTTCGGCTACGACGTGGTCATGTGGTCGCAGCGGATGCGCGAGAACCTGTTCGTGAAGGATCCCGGCGGCATCGTCGCCGACACGGCCGAGCAGGCCCGCCCCGGCGCGGTGATCCTCGCCCACGACGTCGGCCCCGAGGACCGGCTGGTGTGCATCGCCAACCTCAAGGGCATCGTGACCGGGCTGCGCGATCGCGGCTTCGAGCTGGTCACCGTCTCCGAGCTGCTCGCCGCCGGCCAACCCGCCACCACCGCCTGACGCCCCGCGACCACCACTCGCGAGCCGCGCCCACCCGTCCGGCGACCCGATTTTGATCGACGTTGGCCTATCTCGGCGAAAATCCGCGCCGCGGATTCGATGTGATAGGCCAACGTCGATGGCAAGGCGGGTCAGCGGGTGGGGGTGTGCTCCTTGCGGGCCTGGTCGGCTAGGTGGCCGGGCATGGGCTCGTAGCGGGCGAACTCGCGGGTGAAGGTGCCTGCGCCCGCCGTCATGGAGCGCAGGTCCACCAGGTAGCGCAGCAGCTCCACGGCGGGCACCTCGGCGCGGACCTGGGTGCGCTCGCCGCCGCCCGGGTCGGACTCCGAGCCCAGCACCCGGCCGCGGCGGCCGGACAGGTCGCTCATCACCGCGCCGACCGCGGAGTCGGGCACCGTGATGACGACCTCGTCGACCGGCTCCAGCAGCGTGATCTGCGCCTTCTCGGCGGCGTCCTTGAGGGCCATGCTGCCCGCGGTCTGGAACGCCGCGTCGGAGGAGTCGACGCTGTGCGCCTTGCCGTCCACCAGGGTCACCCGGAAGTCGACCACGGGGTAGCCGGCCACGATGCCCTTCTCGGCCTGGGCGCGTACCCCCTTCTCGACGCTGGGGATGTAGTTGTGCGGGATGGCCCCGCCGACGATCTTGTCGACGAACTCGATGCCGGTGCCGCGGGGCAGCGGCTCCAGCTGGATCGCGCAGACGGCGTACTGGCCGTGCCCGCCGGACTGCTTGACGTGGCGGCCCTGCCCGGCGGCCGGGGCCGCGAACGCCTCCCGCAGCGCCACCTTCGCCGGCTCGGTGGACAGCTCGACGCCGCCCGCGCGCAGCCGGTCGAGCACCACGTCGGCGTGCGCCTCGCCCATGCACCACAGCACCAGCTGGTGGGTCTCCGGGTTGCGCTCCAGGCGCAGCGTCGGGTCGCCCGCGACCAGCTTGGCCAGGTTCTTGGCCAGCGCGTCCTCGTCGGAGCGGGTCTTGGGCACCACGGCGACCGGCAGCAGCGGCTCGGGCATCTGCCACGGGGCCATCAGCAGCGGCCTGTCCTTGCCGGAGATGGTGTCGCCGGTCTCGGCGGCGGTCGACTTGGTGACCGCGCAGATGTCGCCGGCCACGCACTTGGCGACCTCGCGCAGGTTCGCGCCGAGCGGGGAGTAGATGTGGGTGACCCGCTCGTCGGCGTCGTGGTCGGGGTGGCCGCGCTCGGCCAGGCCGTGGCCGCTGATGTGCACGGGGGTGTCCGGGCGCAGCGTGCCGGAGAAGACGCGGACCAGGCTGACCCGGCCCACGTACGGGTCGATGGTGGTCTTGACGACCTCGGCCACCAGCGGGCCGTTCGGGTCGCAGTCCAGCGCGTCGCGCGGCGAGCCGTCGACGCCGGTGACCGCGGGCAGCGGGTGCTCCAGCGGGGTCGGGAAGGCCCGGGTGAGCAGCTCCAGCAGCGCGTCCAGGCCGACGCCGGTGTCCGCGCACACCGGCACGGCCGGGTGGAAGTGGCCGCGCGCGACGGCCTTCTCCAGATCGTCGATGAGCACCTGGGAGTCGATTACCTCGCCGGCGAGGTACCGGTCCATCAGGGTCTCGTCCTCGCTCTCGGCGATGATGCCCTCGATCAGCTCGCCGCGGGACTCCTCGATCGCGGGCAGGTGCTCCGGGTCGGGCTGGCGCACCTGGGGCGGGTAGCCGCCGGAGTAGTCGTAGACCTGCTGCGAGATGAGTCCGATCAGGCCCTCGACGGAGTGGCCGTCGTCGCCGTGCATCGGCAGGTACAGCGGCTGCACCTCCTCGCCGAAGACCCGCTGGCACAGCGCGAGGGCCTCGTCGAAGTCGGCCCTCGGGTGGTCCAGCCGGGTGATCGCCACGGCGCGCGGCATGCCGACCGCGGCGCACTCCTCCCAGAGGGTCGCCGTCGCCGCGTCCATGCCGTCCCAGGCGCTGACCACGAACAGGGCCGCGTCGGCGGCGCGCAGGCCGGCCCGCAGCTCGCCCACGAAGTCGGCGTAGCCGGGGGTGTCCAGCAGGTTGACCTTCACGCCCTGGTAGGACAGCGGCGCGCAGGCCAGGGCGACGGAGCGCTGCTGCTTGACCGCGGCCGGGTCGTGGTCGGTGACCGTGGTGCCCTCGGTGACCGAGCCCGCCCGGCCGATCGTCCCCGTGGCGGCGAGCAGCGCCTCGACCAGCGTCGTCTTGCCGCTGCCGGCGTGCCCGACCACCACCACGTTGCGCACGTCTGACGGCTGCTCGGCGACCTGCGCCGGAGCCTGTGAGACCTTCTCCTTGTCGCCGCGCGCCATGTCCGCCTCCTGTAGCCGTGTCGGTTACTGCATTGTTTCCGATCCCACACCCATCGGGCGTACGGATACAACCCCGGCGTCCGCGTGTCGCCGCTGTCGAGCGTGCCAACCCGCACCGCTATCGTTAGCGCCATCATGGCGAAGATCCTCAGCGTGGTGGGCAAGGCCGGCACGGCCCGCCTGCTCGATCCCCTCAGCCGGGCCCTGCTGCGCGCGGGCGTGAGCCCGAACGCGGTGACCGTGGTCGGCACCCTGGGCGTGCTGGTGGGCGCGTTCGGCTTCGCAGCACGCGGCCACTGGATCGCCGCCGTGGTGATCATCTTAGTGTGCGGCCTCACCGACGTCATGGACGGGGCGATGGCCCGCGCGCGCGGCAGCGCCAACCGCTACGGCGCGCTGCTGGACTCGACCATGGACCGCATCGCCGACGGCGCCATCTTCGCGGCCATCGCCTGGTGGTACGCGGGCACCGGCGACCGCTGGTCGCTGGCCGCCGCCCTGATCTGCCTGGTCACCGGGCAGGTCGTCTCCTACGTCAAGGCGCGAGCCGAGGGCCTGGGCATGTCCTGCCACGTCGGCCTGGTCGAGCGCGCCGAACGCCTGATCATCGTCGGTGTCGGCGCGCTGCTGACCGGCTTCGGCCTGGCCTGGGGCCTGCCCGCCTCGCTGTGGCTGCTCGCCGCCGGTTCGGTGTTCACCGTCTGGCAGCGCATGTGGCACGTGCACAAGCTCGAGTCGGCCGGGGAGTCGGTATGAGCGAGGAGGCGGCGTGAGCGGTCGCGAGCGGCTCGTGGAGTTCGGCTACGCGGCCGGGTGGCGGCTGGTGCGGGCGCTGCCCGAGTCCGCGGCGTCGGCGCTGTTCCGGGCCGGGGCGGACCGGGCCGCCGCGAAGCGGGGACCGAGCGTGCAGCGGCTGGCCCGCAACCTGCGCAACGTGCTCGGCCACGACCCGTCCGACGAGCTGGTCCGCGATGCGATGCGCTCGTACGCGCGCTACTGGCTGGAGGCGTTCCGGCTGCCGTCGAAGTCGAAGGCGCAGCTGCGTGCCGGCTTCCGGCTGCACGGCGTCGAGAAGCTGATCGGGGCGCACGAGGCGGGCACCGGCGCGATCGTGGCGCTGCCGCATGCGGGCAACTGGGACGCGGCCGGCGCGCTGGTCACCGCGCACGGGGTGCCGCTGACGACGGTCGCCGAGCGGCTCAAGCCGGAGGGGCTGTACCGGCGGTTCCTGGAGTACCGCGAGAACCTGGGCATGACCATCATCCCGACCGTCGGCGGGCAGGGCTCGCCGATCGACGCGCTGGTCAAGGCGCTCGGGCAGGCGCACGTCGTGCCGCTGCTGGCCGACCGCGACCTGTCCGCGCGGGGTGTCGAGGTGGAGTTCTTCGGCGGGCGCACCCGCATGCCGGCCGGTCCGGCGATGCTGGCGCTGCGCACCGGCGCGCCGCTGTTCGTGGTGGACATGTGGTACGAGCCGGACCTGGCCTGCGGCCGGGTGATCGGCCCGCTGCCGGTGCCCGACGCGTCCGCCGGACCGCTGGACGTGCGGGTCCGGCTGCTCACCCAGCAGGTCGCCGACGGCCTGGCCCGGGGCATCGCCGCGCACCCGGCCGACTGGCACATGCTGCAGAAGCTGTGGCTGACCGAGCCGCCCGCGGGCGACGCGGCGGCCGCCCGCGCCACGTCGGCCGCGGGCGTCCCCGACCCCGAGGAGTGACGTGCGGATCGGAATCGTCTGCCCGTACTCGCTGGACGTGCCGGGCGGGGTGCAGTTCCACGTACGCGACCTCGCCGAGACGCTGATCGCGATGGGGCACGAGGTCAGCGTCCTCGCGCCCGCCGACGACGACCAGCCCCTGCCGCCGTACGTGGTGGCCGCCGGGCGGGCCGTGCCGGTGCCGTACAACGGCTCGGTGGCCCGGCTCAACTTCGGCCCGATCTCGGCCGCGCGCACCCGGCGCTGGCTGCACCAGGGCGACTTCGACGTGCTGCACGTGCACGAGCCGCTGACGCCGAGCCTGTCGCTGCTCGCGGTGATGTCGGCGCGCGGCCCGGTGGTGGCCACGTTCCACACCGCGATCACCCGGTCGCGGGCGCTGGCGGCGGGCGCGCCGGTGGCCCGGGTGGTCCTGGAGCGCATCACCGGCCGCATCGCGGTCAGCGAGCTGGCTCGCCGGGTGCAGGTCGAGCACCTGGACGGCGGCGCGGTGGAGATCCCGAACGGGGTGTCGGTGGCGCACTTCGCCGACGCCGAGCCGCTGCCCGGCTGGCCGGGGGAGTGCCGGCCCGGGTACGGCGGCACGGTCGGTTTCCTGGGCCGCTTCACCGAGCCCCGCAAGGGCTTCGACATCCTCGCCCGCGCGCTGGCCGAGGTGATGCCGCAGCGGCCCGGCATGCGGCTGCTGCTGGCCGGGCCCGGCGACCTCGACGAGGTGGACCTGCCGCCGGTGGTCGCCGAGCGCACCACGTTCCTGGGCAAGGTGTCCGAGGAGGACAAGGCGCGCATGCTGCGCAGCGTCGACCTGTACATCGCGCCGAACACCGGCGGGGAGTCCTTCGGCATGATCCTCACCGAGGCGATGGCGGCGGGCGCGCCGGTGGTCGCCACCGACCTGGACGCGTTCCGCCGCGTGCTGGACGGCGGCCGGGCGGGCGCGCTGTTCCCCAACGGCGACGCCGCGGCCCTGGGCGAGGCCGTCAGTACCCTGCTCGACGACGGCGAGCGCCGCCGTGAGCTGGCCGAACACGCCGAACGGGTGGTCGCCGCGTACGACTGGCCGGTGGTCGCGGCGCGGGTGCTGGAGGTCTACAACAGCGCCATCGAGGCGCTCGGCGAGACGGTCAGCGGGGACGAGACCCCCGCTCAGTGGTGAGGCCGTAACAGCGCACCACTACGATGCCCGGCATGGGTTGGGTGATCGGCGTGGTGGCCTTGGTGGTCGTGATCGCGTCGTACGTCACCTGGACCGCCGGGCGGGTGGACCGCCTGCACCTGCGGGCCGCCTCGGCGGGCCGGGCGCTGGACTCGCAGCTGGTGCGCCGCGCGGCGGCCGCCGCGGTGCTGGCCGAGCACGAGCTGGCCGGCGATCCCGCGGGCGCGGACCTGTACGCGGCCGCGCGGGCCGCGCTGGACGCCCGCGAGGACGACCGGGAGGCGTCGGAGAACGACCTCACCCGGATGCTGCGCAAGCAGGCCCTCGACCCGCAGGAGCCGGACGGGGCGGCCGTGATCGCGGCCAGCCGCCGGGTGGCGCTGGCCCGGCAGATGCACACCGACCTGGTCCGCGCCGCGCTGGCGTCCCGCGAGCGGCCGCTGGTGCGCCTGCTGCGGCTCAACCGCAAGCACGCCCGCCCGTCGTACTTCGACATCGACGACCCGACCTTGAGCGCGGTCTGAGACCTCGGGTACATTTGCGGCTTCCGCTGAGTTGTCGCAGGTCACACCTGTGACTCAGGTCACAGGCCGGGCCACAGGGTGCTGATTGGCCGTCGGGTGGCCTGCTCGCCCCCGCGTAGAATTCACCCCAGCGGAGCCTGCCGCCCGCCTGCGGTGATCGTATGACGCCGGGCGGCCTCCTCCGCGGTCCTCGATCCCGTGTGTCAGGAGAAGCGCGACATCATGTCTGCAACCGAGTCTGTGAACGTACCGGTGACCGGCACCGCCCGCGTGAAGCGCGGCATGGCCGAGATGCTCAAGGGCGGCGTGATCATGGACGTCGTCAACGCGGAGCAGGCGAAGATCGCCGAGGACGCCGGCGCCGTCGCGGTCATGGCGCTGGAGCGTGTGCCCGCCGACATCCGGGCCCAGGGCGGCGTGTCCCGCATGAGCGACCCGGACATGATCGACGGCATCATCAGCGCCGTCTCCATCCCGGTCATGGCCAAGGCCCGCATCGGCCACTTCGTCGAGGCCCAGGTGCTGCAGTCGCTCGGCGTCGACTACGTCGACGAGTCCGAGGTGCTGACCCCGGCCGACTTCGCCAACCACATCGACAAGTGGCAGTTCACCGTGCCCTTCGTCTGCGGCGCGACCAACCTGGGCGAGGCGCTGCGCCGGATCACCGAGGGCGCGGCCATGATCCGCTCCAAGGGTGAGGCCGGCACCGGTGACGTGTCCAACGCCACCACCCACATGCGCAAGATCCGCGCCGAGATCAAGAAGCTGACCTCGCTGCCCGCCGACGAGCTGTACGTCGCGGCCAAGGAGCTGCAGGCGCCGTACGAGCTGGTCAAGGAGATCGCCGAGACCGGCAAGCTGCCGGTCGTGCTGTTCACCGCGGGCGGCATCGCCACCCCGGCCGACGCCGCGATGATGATGCAGCTCGGCGCCGAGGGCGTCTTCGTCGGCTCGGGCATCTTCAAGTCGGGCAACCCCGCGCAGCGCGCCGAGGCGATCGTGAAGGCCACCACCTTCTACGACGACCCGGACGTGATCGCGAAGGTCTCCCGCGGCCTGGGCGAGGCCATGGTCGGCATCAACGTCGACGAGATCCCGCAGCCGCACCGCCTGGCCGAGCGCGGCTGGTGAACCCGCCGGTCCCGGCGACGGGACCAGCCCGGTGAACGCATCACCTCGCGACCCGTCCGCTGCTCAGCGGGCGGGTCGCTCGCTTTTCTCGCAGGCCTCGCCGTCGTGGTCGGTGTCCAGGCGGTGCCGGTCCGTGCCGCGTACGAGCAGGCGCGGGGCCGTGCCGTCCGAGGCCGGGTCGAAGTAGGCGTGCCCGCGCAGCCAGTCGCAGCGCGCGCGCACCCCGGGCGGGAACCGCCACGGCACGCACAGGCCCGGCCGCTGCGGCATGTGGTAGCCGTGGTCGCAGCCGTCGATCCCCACGGGCACCTCGGGCGGCCGCTTCGGCTTCGGCAGCGCGCGCTGCGGCCTGGCCTGCGGCTTGCGGGCGAACGACTGCACGAACGGCCGCACCTCGGCCGGCCGCGACGGGTGGAACGCGACCCAGGCCGCCGGCCCGGCGGTGGCGGTGGACGGCCCGAGGCCGGTGGCGACGGTCAGCAGGACGGCGGCGGCCGCGAGCAGGCGCAGCGCGGTACGCGTGGACGTGTTCACGAGACGTGCACCCACTTGGCGACGGACGGCACCCCGTTGGCGCCGACGACGAAGAGCATGTACCAGCCGGGCGGCGCGATGTTCGGGTTGCTGGTGAGGTTCAGGCCGATGGAGGCGCCGTCCACCGTCATCGGCAGGTCGACGTAGCGCTGGTTGGGATCGGACGAGTGGGTCACCGCGGCCGGGCGGATCAGGGCCGCCTTGAGCACCGGCCCGTCCACGGTGATCTGCTGCGTCGAGCCGTACGCCCACTGCGTGCTCGCCACCGACCGGATCTGCGGCCGCGCTCCGCGGAACAGGTACGGCGGGGAGTAGATCGAGAGGTGGGTGGCGAACGAGCCGTCGCCCGGGTTGTCGCCGAACGCCATCACCCGCCCGTCGGGCAGCAGGAACGCCGACGAGTGGTACGTGCGCGGCATCGGGTCGGTCGCCATGCCCGCCGTGAACGTGTTCGTGGCCGGGTCGAACATCGACGCCTCGTAGACCGGGTCGGCCCGGTTGTGCAGGCCACCGCCGGTCTCGAAGACCAGACCGTCGGGCAGCAGCACCGCCGAGACGTACATCTTGCCCTGGGTCGCGGTCTGCGGCACGCCGCCGGTGAGCGTCCCGGTCGGGATCGGCGGGCCGGGGGTGTAGCGCGGATCGGCGGCCTTCAGGTCGATCACGTCGGTGAGGCGGTTGGCGTCGGGGTTGGCGACGTTGTTGCCGCCGCCGAGGGTGAGCACCCGCTGGTCCTGCGCGGGCGGCAGCAGCACGCTCATCGACTGGTCACGTTCGTCCTTGCGCTGCAGGCCGGGCACGTCGACGACGGTGCCCGCGGCGTAGTCGTAGATGGACGCGCCGGTGCCGGGCAGGTTGTCCCCGAAGACGTGGCTGCCGGTGTAGAACAGCCGGCCGTCCTGCATCAGGATCATCGACGGGTACAGGCCCCAGAAGCGCCAGGTCTGGTTCGTCTCGTTCATCCCCAGCCAGCGGCCCTGCGCCGCGGACCAGTACTCGGTGACCACCGTGCCCCCGGAGTCCTCGCCGAGGCCGCCCAGCGAGATCACGTCACCGTTGCCCAGCAACGTCGCCGACGGATACCAGTGCCCGGCGCTGAGGTCGTTGAGCCGGGTGTACGCGCTGGTCGCGGGATCGAAGACGTAGGACTCCTTCAATCCCCGGTAGCCCGTCGCGCCGTCCGCGCTCGGGTAGTCCTTGTTGCCGCCCATGATCAGGACCCGGCCGTCGGAGAGCTGCACGTGCCCGGAGCAGAACAGGTCCGCCGGGGTCGGCACGCTCGTGAACGTCCCGGAGTACGGCTGATACAGCGCGGTCGCGAAGCTGCCCGCCGCGAACGCGTCCGCGTCGTTGCCGGAGCCGGCCACCAGCAGCACGTTCCCGTTGTGCAGCACCACCGCGTGCATGGCGCGGGCCGGGGCGGTGAACGGCATGACCTGCCACGCGCCCTTCGTGCAGGCCTCGCCCGCGCTGCACGCCTGCCCCGGCGCCGGCTGGGTGGCGTCGACCATCCGGTAGTCGTCGGTGACCAGCGTGCCGGTGTCGTAGACGGTCACGCCCCAGGTGATCTGGTCGGTGTGCGGCGGGATCGGCGGGGTGCGCACCGTCTTCTCGGTGAACTCCGCCGTCACCGGCAGCGACGCCAGGTCCGTCCAGTACTGCCAGCCCGCGGCCGTGTCGTGCCGGAACATCGTCATCACCGTGCTGGTGGTGGTCGTCTTGTACCAGACCGACAGGTCGTACTGGTGGCCCGGCGTGACGTTCGGGGCGCACGACGCGTCCTCCACCATCATCGCCTTGCGGTCGCCTGAGCCCCGGTCGGCGAGCGTGATCGCCATCGCGGACGCGCCGCTGTGCGCGTCCCCGGTGACCGCGAACGTGTACGAGTTGTCACCCCAGCCCGCGGCGTTCCAGCAGAGCGGGAAGCCGCCCCCGTCCAGCGCCTCCAGACCCGGATTGGCGACCAGGTTCGCATCGGCGTACGCGGCCTGCGCCGTGAGCCCCGCCGCGGCCAGCAGTGCGGTGAGCAGCAGCGCCGGCCGCCGCCGGCGTGCCCGTAGCCACGGGATCATCTTCACGTCGCTCCCCGGGATCGGTGTGTCATGCGGTCAGCGCCGGTCGCCGGCGGAGTCGGGCACCCGGCGGATCTCGATCCGATCAGGCCCCGCGCCGAAGGTCGCCACCACGCGGGTGTGCTCCAGCAGCGCGTCAACGGTCGGCAGCGGGGCCCGGTCGCCGCGCATCGCCGGGGTGGAGACCACGTAGTCGACGTCGCGCCAGCCCCGGGGCAGCCCGGCGGCGACCTTGGCGTCCAGGTCGACCTTGTAGAACCACAGCACGTTGTCGCGCGGGAAGCCGTCGCGGACCAGGTCGAGCCAGAGCACGTCGTCGACCACCACCCGGGTCCCGGCCCGGTCGGGCAGCTCGTCGCGCAGCCACGCCGCGGCCGCCTCGTACGGCGTGTTGTCCTGGGCGGTCAGCGCCCGCTGGGTGCCCCCGGCCCAGCGGATCCCGACCACGGCGACCGCGAGCACGGCCAGCCCGAGCAGCACCGTCCGCCGCCAGCCCGGCGCCGGCTCGCCCGGCGGGCCGGTGAGGGCGTGCCGGACCGCCAGCGCCAGCACCCCGGCCAGGCACAGCGCGAGGAAGGGCAGCGCCTGGATCACGTACATCGTCGGCAGGTAACCGCCCGGACGCAGCGCCACCACCGCCAGCAGCGCCACCGCGACCGCGGGCACCCGCAGGCGCCGGACCGCCAGCCCCACCGCCGCGGCCAGCACGCCGCCGGCCAGCAGCACCGCGTCGTAGTACAGCCACGAGCCCACCACCGTGTTGGCCGCGCTGCCCGCGCTGAACACGCTGCCCGAGCCGGTGCGGTGGTGCAGCTGGAACTGCCACGCCCCGAGCAGCGACACGTGGCCCGGCCCCGGCAGCAGCTCGCCGTTGAGCATCGCGAACAGCGGGTAGAAGCCGCCTACCAGCAGCAGCCCGCTGCCGAACCCGGCGAAGGAGAAGGCCCGCACCCCGTTGCGGGCGGTGCCCTGCCACAGCGCCAGCACCACCGCGGGCAGCGCCACGATCATGGTCTCCTTGCACAGCGCGGCCACCGCCGCCGCCGCGCCCGCCGCGACGTGGTGCCACAGGTGCCGCCGGGGCGACAGCGCCAGCACGAGCGCGCCGAGCAGCCACGCCACCGCGAAGCTGTCCAGGTAGATCTGCCGCTGGGTGGTCACCGCCAGCGGCGAGAGCCCGTAGCAGAGCACGGCGACCGCCGCCGCCCAGCGGGGCAGCCCGAGGCGGCGGCCGAGCAGGTAGGTGAGCAGCAGGATGGCGGCGGTGACGGCGAGCATCGCGTACCGCCCGGTGGGCACCGCGAGCCCGTCGGACAGCGCCGCGGGCAGCCAGGACAGGGCGGCGAGCTGGATCCAGGCCAGCGGCGGATGGTCGTACCAGTAGGTGTAGTGGCCCAGCCCCAGCCCCTGCTGCACCGCCCAGGCCTGGGCGAGGTAGGTCCCCTCGTCGTCACTGGCGGCCGGGAACCCGGTGATGTTCCAGGCGTGCACGAACAGCACGATCGCGGTCACGCCGGTGACGAGCAGGCTGCCGGGCGACCGCAGCCGCCGCAGCAGCCGGCCGAGCACCGGCTCAGGCCGCACTGCCTGCTCGACCTCGACCTCGACCGCCTCCACCGCGACCTCGACCTGCTCGTCGGTCTCGGCGTCGACTTCGTTCCCGGCCTCGGTCTCAGCCTCGGCCTCGGTTTCAGCGTCGGCCTCGACCGCGTCCGCCTGCTCGACCGGCGCCTCGGCCGCAGCGGCGTCGGGCTCGGCGGCCGGTGCCGTCTCGTCGGCCGCGGTCGCGTCGGGGATCGGCTCGTCCGTGGAGGTGGTGGGCTCGGGCGGGGCGGCCGTGCGGAAGTCGATGGTGATGTCCCGGGGCGGGTCGGCCGGTTTCGGGACGGAGCGGGAGCGGGAGCGGCGGCGTGACGAGGTGGTCATGAGGCGCCCCCGTCCGTGGCCGGGGTGTCGGTCAGGTGCGCGCCGACGTGCCGGGTCAGCTCCCAGTTGGTGCGCCCGGTCCACTCCCGCCAGATGGCGCGGACCGCGGCCACCGACAGGATCAGCATGTACGGGAAGGTGCCCAGCACCAGCTGCGCGTAGTGCACCGGGCGCACCCGCAACCCGAACTGCAGGCCGAAGTCGCGCAGCCCGGCCACCTGGAAGGCCAGGGTCGCCACCGTCGGCAGCGCGGGCAGGAAGGTGAGCATCGCGACCGCGACCGGCACCTGCGCGAACAGCGCCACGTAGAGGCCGATCGGCACCGCGATCGCCGAGAACGCCTGCACGAACGGGCCGGTCAGGGTGTACCGGGCGAGCATGCGCGACCAGAACGTCGGCAGCCCGCGCCAGTCGCCCTTGCGCAGCACCTGCAGGAAGCCCTGGTTCCACCGGGTGCGCTGCTTGAGCAGACCGGACACGGAATCCGGGGTCTCCTCGCGGGTGACGATCGCCGAGTCGTACGCGACCACGACCCGCTCGCCGCTGCTGGACAGCCGTACGCCCAGGTCGCAGTCCTCGGCGAGGCAGGCGCCGTCCCAGCCGCCGGCGCGGCGCAGCACGTCGGTCCGGACGAAGACGGTGTTGCCGCCGAGCGGGATGAATCCCCGGCGGGCGTGCAGGTGCAGGCGGCTGCGGAACCAGAAGAAGTACTCCAGGCAGTTGTGCAGGCTGTACCAGCTGGAATGGAAGTTGATCAGCTGGACGCCGCCCTGCACCACGGTCGCGCCGCTGCGCCGGAAGGCGTGGTCGACGTGGGTGAGCAGGGCCGGGTGGACCTGGTCCTCGGCGTCGAACACCCCGACGACGTCGCCGCGGCAGTGCGGGAGCGCGCTGTTGAGCGCCTTGGGCTTGCTCTTCACCTCGTTGGTGTCGACGACCACGCGCACGCGGTCCGGGGTCTGGTCGGCGAGCTGCCGGGCGACCGCGGTGGTGCCCTCGTCGTCGTGGCCGGTCACGAGGATCACCTCGTAGTGCGGGTGGCTCGATTCGAGCAGCCGGCGCACGGTGTGCGCGAGCACCTCCTCCTCGTGGCGGGCCGGGACGAGCAGCGAGAAGGAGAGGGTGTGCGCGCCGTCGGGCGCGGCGAACCTGGTGGCGGCGAGGGTCTCCGGGGTGCGCCAGGCGTGCATGGTCCACCAGAGCGTGACCACGGCGAAGGCGAACAGGGCGAGGGAGACGGCGGTCATCGTGACGGCAGCCATGACCCGCCCGTCCGGCTGTTGAGCAACAGGGGCATACGTTCCCTTATCTGTATAAAACGGACATGAGAGGCACGTGGATGCCACGTGAGGATTCCGTGTCCGCCGGTCGTATGCCTTGGGTAACCGGTGCCGCGAGCGAATGGCTACGCGGAAAAAACCTGGTGAGAGCACGCTGTCGGACGTGCCGTGTCAACGGCCGTCGCGGCGTGACACGGCTGTACTCCTCCGGTTGTCGGCCGCCCCGTGGAGCACCTCGTCACAAGGGGCTGATGTCCCACTTCCGGATGTGGCTGAAGATCAGTTGGGTCTCCAGGTGGGCCACCTCGCGGCGGGAGGTGAAGCCGTCCAGCAGCAGCCGCTGCAGGTGGGCGGCGTCGCGTACGGCGACGTGCACCAGGAAGTCGTCCGCGCCCGCGATGTGGCTCAGTGCCAGCGTCTCGGGCAGGTCCAGCACGAAGCGGATGAACGGCTCGACCACGTCACGGTTGTGCGGGCGGACCCGTACCGCGATGTAGGCCTGCAGCGGGCGGCCCAGCGCGGCCGGATCGGCGTCGGCGTGGAAGCCGGCCAGCACCCCGCGGCGTTGCAGCGCGCGTACCCGCTCCAGGCAGGTCGAGGCGGCGACATTGACGCGCGCCGCCAGATCCTTGTTCGAGATCCGCGCATCGTTCTGCAACTCGCGCAGGATCGCCGCGTCGATCGCATCAAGCACGGTGTTTCCGGTCATACCCCGAAGAGTATTCGGACCCTGTTTACCAGGGCCGAAGAAGGCCCGAAGATCACGCCCATGACCTACTCCGTCGACACCCGTGCCGTGCACGCGGGCCGTGCCGACCTGGCCGAGCTCGGTGTGCACGCGCTCCCGCTGGACTTCTCCACCACGTACCCGATGCACGACCAGGTCGCCGCCGGCGCGGCCCTGGGCGCGTTCGCCGACGGCGCGGCCACCGCCGCGACCCCGGTCTACCAGCGGCTCTACAACCCGACCACGGCCCGCTTCGAGCAGGCGCTCGCCGAGCTGGAGGGCACCGAGGCCGCCGTCTCGTTCGCCTCCGGCATGGCCGCGATCACCGCCGTGCTGCAGGCCGCCTGCCTGATGACCGAGCGCCGGCACGTGGTCGCCGTACGCCCGCTCTACGGCGGCACCGACCACCTGCTCTCCATCGGGCTGCTCGGCCTGTCCGTGACCTGGGTCGAGCAGGACGAGGTCGCCCGTGCGATCCGCCCCGACACCGGCCTCGTCGTGGTCGAGACCCCGGGCAACCCGACACTGAACCTGGTCGACATCGCCACCGTCGTCATCCAGGCCGGGGACGTGCCGGTGCTGGTCGACAACACGTTCGCCACCCCGGTGCTGCAGAACCCGGCCCGGCTGGGCGCGGCGTACGTGGTGCACTCCGGCACGAAGTACCTCGGCGGGCACGGCGACGTGCTCGGCGGCGTCGTCGCCTGCGCCGAGCAGCGAGCCGGCGCGCTGCGCCAGGTGCGCATCCTCACCGGCGCGGTGCTGCACCCGCTCGCCGGCTACCTGCTGCACCGCGGCCTGGCCACCCTGCCGCTGCGGGTACGCGCCGCGCAGGCCACCGCCGCGACGCTGGCCGTCCGGCTGGCCGTGCACAAGGGCATCAGCAAGGTCCACTACCCGGGACTGCCCGGCAACGACCCGCGCGGCCTGATCGGCCGGCAGATGCGCGGCCCCGGCGCGATGATCGCGTTCGAGACCACGGGTGACGCGGCCGCGGTGGTCGCCGCGCTGCGCCTGATCACCCCGGCGGTCAGCCTCGGCTCCGTCGACTCGCTGATCGAGCACCCCGCCCTGCTCACCCACCGCCTGGTCGACGCCGAGGGCAAGGAGACCGGCGGCATCACCCCGAACCTGCTGCGCATGTCCGTCGGCCTGGAGGACCCCGAGGACCTGTGGGCCGACCTGGACCAGGCCCTGCGTGCCGCCGGGACCCGGGCCACGGTCGCGGTCGACGCCCACGCCGCCACCGCGGCCGTCCCGGCGGAGCCGACCGTCCCGGCGGAGCCTGCAGCCGTCGCGGTGGCTGCGGACCCGCACGCGGCCGTGCTCGCCGCGCCGGTCATCGCGGTGCCGGAGCCGGAGGCGTTCGCCGAGGCGGTGTCCGCCACATCGGCGCAGGCCGTGAACGGGAGCGCGCCCGTACCGGCATAGACTCGACCTACAGTGGATGATCTTCTTGGGAGGACCCGTGCCAGACCTCGTCATCGGTGTGCTCGCCCTGCAGGGTGACGTGCGCGAGCACCTGGCCGCGCTGGCCGAGTGCGACGTGATCGGCCGGCCGGTGCGCCGCCCCGAGGAGGTCGCCGAGATCGACGCCCTGGTCATCCCGGGCGGCGAGTCCACCACCATGAGCAAGCTGGCGCTCGCGTTCGAGGTGTACGAGCCCGTGCGCAAGCGACTCGCCGAAGGCATGCCGGCGTACGGCTCGTGCGCCGGCATGATCATGCTCGCCGACGAGGTGCTCGACGGGCGGCCGGACCAGAAGACGTTCGGCGGCATCGGCATGACGGTGCGCCGCAACGCGTTCGGCCGCCAGGTCGACTCGTTCGAGGCCCCGGTCGACATCGCGGGCGTCGAGGGCGAGCCGGTGCACGCGATCTTCATCCGCGCGCCGTGGGTCGAGTCGGTCACCGCGGATGTCGAGGTGCTGGGCCGGGTCACCGCAGGCCCCGCCACCGGTAGGATGGTCGCGGTCCGGCAGGGCAACCTGCTGGCCACCTCGTTCCACCCGGAGCTCACCGGGGATCTGCGGGTGCACCAGCTCTTCGTCGACATGGTGCGTGACCAGGCCTCCTGAACCCGGGCCAGGAAGCTTCACCAGCGCGCTGACGGAGGATCTGATGTCCGGCCACTCAAAGTGGGCGACGACCAAGCACAAGAAGGCGGCGATCGACGCCAAGCGGGGCAAGCTGTTCGCCCGCCTCATCAAGAACATCGAGGTGGCGGCGCGCACCGGCGGCGCGGATCCGGCGGGTAACCCGACCCTGTTCGACGCGGTCCAGAAGGCCAAGAAGAACTCGGTCCCCAACGACAACATCGACCGGGCGCTCAAGCGGGGCTCCGGCCTGGAGGCCGGCGGCGCCGACTGGCAGACCATCATGTACGAGGGCTACGGCCCCAACGGCGTGGCGATCCTGATCGAGTGCCTGACCGACAACCGCAACCGCGCCGCGACCGAGGTGCGCACCGCGCTCACCCGCAACGGCGGCAACCTGGCCGACGCCGGCTCGGTGTCGTACATGTTCTCCCGCAAGGGCCAGGTCATCGTGCCCAAGAACGGCCTGACCGAGGACGACGTGCTCGGCGCGGTGCTCGACGCCGGCGCCGAGGAGTGCAACGACCTGGGCGAGTCGTTCGAGGTCATCAGCGAGGCGGGAGACCTGCTCTCGGTCCGCAACGCCCTGCAGGCCGCGGGCATCGAGTACGAGTCGGCCGAGTCGACCTTCGTGCCCAGCGTGCAGGTGGCGCTGGACGAGGAGGGCGCCCGCAAGGTGCTCAAGCTGATCGACGTGCTCGACGACTGCGACGACGTCCAGGACGTCTTCGCGAACTTCGACATCTCCGACGACATCATCGAGAAGATCGAAGCCTGATACACCACGCCGCAGGGCCCCGTCCGCTCCCGGACGGGGCCCTGCGGCGTCCCCACCCTGACCGGCCCGGCCCGGGGCCCGTCAAGATCGTCCGACTTGCCTGGCACCCGTGCGTATCTTGAAGCCCGATTCCCCGAGGTGCCTGGCAAGTCGGGCGACCTTGGCCGAGGAAGTCGGTCTTCTTTCCGCTATTCGGGTGACGGAGGGCGAATTCTGGGCATCATGGTCTCTATGGTCGAAGTCCTCAACCCCGGGGAGCTGGAGCAGGGCCTGTCCGCCCTGCGCGGCTGGACCGGCGACGTGCACGGCATCACCCGCACCGTGAAGCTGCCCAGCTTCCCCGCCGCGCTGGCCGTGGTGGCCCAGGTGGGGGAGGCGGCGGAGAGCATGGATCACCATCCGGACATGGACATCCGCTACCGCCATCTCACCTTCACGTGCTGCACCCACGCGGCCGGCGGCCTCACCGACCTGGACCTGCGCCTGGCCCGCATGATCGACGACATCGTCGCCCGCGCCACCGCCGACCAGCCCGCCAACCACTGACGAGTCCGGCGGCCCGCAGCCCTGCGGCCACCGTGCCCGGCTCGGCCCGGCTCGCGGTCCGGGCTCGGTGGGCGGCGCGCGTCTGCGCAGGTCGCGGGCTTGCGATGTTAGGAAGGGCACCTTCTTTAACGCGGAGCGTTAAGAAGGTGCCCTTCCTTTGTTCGCGCGGGTTCAGTCGGTCAGGCGGTCGGGGGTGACGGTGATGATGGAGAAGAAGGCGCCCTGGGGGTCGGACAGGACGGCGAAGCGGCCGGGTGGGATGTCGGTCGGCGGGATGGAGACGGTGCCGCCGAGTTCCTGGGCGCGGGCGGCGGCGGCGTCGCAGTCGGCGACGTGGAAGTACACCATCCAGTGCGGGGGCAGGTCCTCCGGCCACTCGTCGCCCTCCATCGGCATCATGCCGGCGATGCGGGCCCCGTCGAGCTGGAACTCGGTGTAGATGACCGGGCCCAGGGGCATGTCCTGGGGCTTCCAGCCGAACACGCTGCCGTAGAAGATCTTCGAACCCTCGGGGTCGCGGGTGGTCAGCTCGTTCCAGGCCAGCGTGCCGGGCCTGCGGAAGATCTCGCCACCGCCGTGGGTGCCGGGCTGCCAGACCGCGAACATCGCCCCGGCCTGGTCCAGGAAGACCGCCATCTGGCCGTATCCGAGCACGTCGAACGGCTCCAGCAGGACGCTGCCGCCGAATTCGACGACCTTGGCGGCGGTGGCCGCCGCGTCGGTGGTCTCGATGTACGTCGTCCACATCGGTGGCTGGCTCTCGCCCTGGATGGGGCCCGCGCCGGCGACCTGCCTGCCGTCGATCAGGTATGTCGTGTAGCCGCCTGCCTCGGGTTCCGGGGTGACCTCGGCGTCCCAGCCGAACAGTTGGGTGTAGAACTCGGTCGCGCTCTTCAGATCTGTGGTGCTCAGGTCGACCCAGGTGGGAACGCCGGGTGCGTTGGCCATGCCGATACCCCTCTGTTTCGTGACACGGACCGGTTTGTCCGCTTCATCCGATGGTGGCAGACGAGGGGAGCGGAACCGCGCGAATCGCACATCGTCGACGTGTCGATTGTGTGGGCGGGTTACATGGCTGTTGCCGCCTCGTGAGTCATACGTTTCCCGGGCATTCGCAGTGACGCTGGTCACGTGGCACGAAGCATCCCAAGGAGCAGCAGATGAGCCCAGATCCCCCGGCGTTGCGCGCCATCGGGCTGACCAAGGAGTTCCGCGGCTTCCGCGCTGTCGACGGCGTCGACCTCGCCGTGGCGGCGGGCAGCGTGCATGCGCTGGTGGGGCCCAACGGGGCCGGCAAGACCACACTGTTCAACCTGCTCACCGGCTTCCTGCCGCAGACGGCGGGGCGTATCGAGGTGGCGGGCGTGGACGTCACCGGCCTGGCGCCGGAGGGTTTCGCCGGCCGCGGCGTGGCCCGCTCGTTCCAGATCACCAGCCTGTTCGGGCAGCTCACGGCGTTGGAGCACGTCGAACTGGCGCTGCAGAGCGGATCTTCGCTGGGCTGGAAGTTCTGGCGGTCGGCGAAGCTGATGCGCCGCTACACCCCGCGGGCCATGGAGCTGCTGGACATGGTCGGGCTGGCCGACCTGGCCGGCACCACGGCCGACGCGCTCGCGTACGGCCGCAAGCGGGCCCTGGAACTGGCGCTGGCCCTGGCCCTGGACCCGTCGGTGCTGCTGCTGGACGAGCCGACCGCCGGCATGGGCCTGGAGGACGTCGACCGCACCGTCGCCCTGATCGCCGCGATCCGCACCGGACGGACCGTGGTCATGGTGGAGCACAACATGTCCGTGGTCGGCGCGCTGGCCGACCGGGTGACCGTGCTGCAGGCCGGAAAAGTGCTGGTGGAGGGCCCGTACGACGAGGTGCGCGCGGACGACCGCGTGATCACCGCCTATCTCGGTGAGGGAGCGGTCCGTGCTGCGCATTGACGATCTGTCGGCCTGGTACGGCGAGGCGCAGGTGCTGCGCGGGGTGAGCCTGGAGATCGCCGCGGGCGAGGTGGTCACCCTGTGCGGGCGCAACGGCGCGGGCAAGACCACGCTGCTGCGCTGCGTGATGGGCCTGCACCCCGGCCAGCGCGGCACCGTCGAGCTGGCCGGTCGCACGCTGTCCGGGCAGCCCGCGCACCGGCGGGCGCGGGCCGGGCTGGGCTGGGTGCCCGACGACCGTGGCTGCTACGCGACGCTGACCGTCGCCGAGACGCTGTCGCTGCCGCCCGTGGTCGGGCCGTCGCCCTGGTCGCTGGAGCAGGTGTACGACGCCTTCCCGCACCTGCACGCCCGCCGCAACGCCCCGTCGACCACGCTGTCCGGCGGTGAGCAGCAGATGCTCGCGCTGGCCCGGGTGCTGCGCATGGGCGCGCGGCTGCTGCTGTGCGACGAGCCCACCGAGGGCCTGAGCCCGCTGCTGGTCGCGCAGGTCGGCGACATCCTGCGGCAGGCCAAGCAGCACGGGGTGGCCGTGCTGCTGGTGGAGCAGAACCTGCACTTCGCCACGACCGTCGCCGACCGCCATCACCTGCTGGCCGAGGGGCGCGTCGTGGAGTCGCTGGAGAACTCCGAGGTCGCCGCGCGCGAGAAGGACCTGCTGGCTTACCTCGGCATCTGAAAGGCACCACCCACACCCCAGGGAGATGTCATGCGTACCAAAGCGTTTGTGATGTTGTGTTCCACCGCGCTGCTGGCCTCGGCCTGCGGCGGGGGCGGCCCGAAGTCGGATGCCGCCGGCGGCGGGCTGTCCGACGGCAAGGTCGTGTTCGGCGTGCTCAACGACCAGTCGGGCGCGTACTCGCAGCTGTCCGGCAAGAACTCGATCAAGGCCGTCGAGCTGGCCATCGCCGACTACAAGGAGAAGTACGGCGACAAGGCCGTGGTCAAGGAGTTCGGCGTGGAGACCGCCGACCACCAGAACAAGCCGGACGTCGCCAACGCCAAGGCGGCTGAGCTCTACGACCGCAAGGCCGTCGACGTGATCCTGGACGTGCCGACCTCCTCGGCCGCGCTGAAGGTCGCCGACGTGGCCAAGGAGAAGAAGAAGCTCTACTTCAACATCTCCGCCGCGACCACCGACCTGACCGGCAAGTCCTGCAACAAGTACACGTTCCACTACGCGTACGACACGTACATGCTGGCCAACGGCACCGGCCGCAACACCACCGAGGAAGGCAAGAAGAACTGGTACATCGTGTACCCGGACTACGCGTTCGGCCAGGACATGGAGAAGAGCTTCTCCGCGGCCGTGGAAGCGGCGGGCGGGAAGATCGTGGGCCGGGACGCCGCCCCGTTCCCGAACACCAGCGGTGACTTCTCGACATACCTGCTCAAGGCCCCGACGCTGAACCCGAAGCCGGACGTGCTCGGCACCATGCAGGCCGGCGCGGAGCTGGTCGCGCTGGTCAAGCAGTACAACGAGTTCAAGCTGCGGGACAAGGGCGTGGGCCTGGCCGTCGGCCTGATGTTCCTCACCGACATCCACTCGCTGACCCCGGCCGCGCTCGCCGGCACCACCTACACCGACGCCTGGTACTGGAACCACGACCTGACCAACCGGGCTTTCGCCGACCGCTTCAAGACCGCCGCCGGGGTTCGCCCGACCTTCGCCCACGCCGCCAACTACTCGGCCGCGCTGCAGTACCTGGAGGCCGTGCAGGCCGCCGGCACCGACGGCTCCGACGCAGTGGTGAAGCAGCTGGAGGGCAAGACCGTCGAGGACGTCTTCCTGCGCAACGGCAAGATCCGCGCCGAGGACCACCGCGTCGTGCACGACGCCTACCTCGCCCAGGTCAAGACCCCCGCCGAGGTCACCGAGGAATGGGACTACGTCAAGATCCTGCGCACCGTCCCCGCCGCCGACGCCTTCCGCACCCCCAGCCCCGACTGCAAACTCTGACGAAGGAAGGGCATCGTCGGCACGCGTCAGCGAGACGAGCAGCAGCTCGGCACATCGCTTTGCGTTGTAGAAGGTGCCCTTTTACCCGGAAGGCCCGCGCCTCATGGTGAATTTCCTGCAACACACCTTCAACGGACTGGTCGGCGGTGCATTCCTCGCGCTGCTGGCGCTCGGTCTCGCGGTCATCTTCGGCATGCTCCGCGTCGTCAACTTCGCCCACGGCGCGATCTACATGCTCGGCGCGTTCGGGGCGTACGTCCTGCTCACCGAGGTCGGCCTGTCGTTCTGGTGGGCCCTGCTGGTGATGCCGATCGCGCTGGCCCTGTTCGGCATGGCGCTGGAACGGCTGCTGGTCGCCCGGCTGGCCCGGCTCGACCCGCTCTACAACTTCCTGCTCACGTTCGGCCTGACGCTGATCCTGCAGGACGCGGTGAAGTCCCGGTACGGCGTGCAGTCCAGCCCGTACGACGCGCCCGCGATCCTGTCCGGCACGCTCGACCTCGGCGCGTTCGACTTCCCGGCGTACCGCGTGTTCGTGCTGGTCATGGCGGTGGCGGTGTGTGTCGGCGTGTGGTGGCTGCTCAGCCGGACCCGGGTCGGCATGGTGGTGCGCGCCGCCACCGAGCGCCCCGAGCTGAGCACCGCGCTCGGCATCGACGTCGGCCGGTGGGTGACGCCGGTGTTCGGGTTCGGCATCGGCCTGGCCGGGCTGGCCGGGGTGCTCGCCGCGCCGATCCGCGCGGTGAACCCGCTGATGGGCGCGGATCTGATCATCGTGGTCTTCGCGGTGGTGGTGATCGGCGGCCTGGGCTCGATCTTCGGTTCGGTCGCCGCCGGGTTCGCGATCGGCCTGGTGCAGGCCTGGGTGCAGGCCCTCGGCGAGGACTGGGCGCTGCTGTCGCAGGTCCTGGTCTTCCTGGTGATGGCCGGCGTGCTGCTGTGGCGCCCGGCCGGCCTGTTCGGACGAGAGGAGGCCCCGGCATGAGCGAGCGGAGCGAGCGAATCAGCGGGCTTGGTACTCATGCCGCCGACGAGCGGAGCGAGGAGAAGGCATGAGCGAGCTGGAGCAGGACAAGGCCGCCGCCGGGTCCGTCGCGGTCGCCGACCACACCGCGGGGGTACGGGCGGAAGCCCGCGCCACAGCCCCGGCCGCCCCGACCGGTGGAACGATCGTGCCGCCATGGCTGCGCTGGACGCTGACCGGGGCGGCCGTGCTCGTCGCGCTGGTGCTGCCGGTCAACCTCTACCCGACCGTGGCCGTGGACATCGCCTGCTGGGCGCTGTTCGCGGTGGCGGTGGACCTGCTGCTCGGGTACACCGGCCTGATGTCCTTCGGGCACGCGGCCTTCTGGGGCACCGCGGCCTACGCCACCGGCCTGGCCGCGATCCACTGGGGCCTGCCGTTCCCGCTGGCGGTGCTGCTCGGCGCGCTGGCCTCGACGGTGCTGGCGGTGCCGGTCGGCTACCTCGCGGTCAAGCGGGTCGGCATCTACTTCGCGATGGTCACCCTCGCGTTCGCGCAGATGGTGTACTACATCGCCAACCAGTGGCGCTCGGTCACCCAGGGCGAGAACGGCCTGCAGCGGGTGCCGCGCGAGCTGTTCGGGCTGGACCTGAGCGACGAGTTCTACTTCTACTACGCGGCCCTGCCGATCGTGGCGGGCGGGTTGTGGCTGGTCTGGCGTACGGTGCACTCGCCGTTCGGCCGGGTGCTGGTGGCGATCCGGGACAACCCGGCCCGCGCCCGCGCGCTCGGTTACCCGGTGCACCGGTACAAGCTGGCCGCGTTCCTGCTGTCGGCGTTCACCGCCGGGCTCGGCGGCGGCCTGTTCGCGATCGGCCACCGCTTCGTCTCGCTGGACGTGCTGCACTGGACCACCTCGGGCAAGGCCGTGATCATCGTCGTCCTCGGCGGCATCGGCACCCTGTGGGGCCCGGTGGTCGGCTCGGCCGCGGTGACCCGCCTGGAGGACTGGCTCTCCTTCGCCGGCTTCGAGCAGATCGGCCTCGTCACCGGCGCCATCTTCGCCCTCACCGTCCTCATCTTCCGCCGCGGCCTCTGGGGCACCCTCGCCCACTGGCTCCGCCGCCGCCCCTGACCCGCCCTCCACTCATCGAGTTGCGGCAGGGGGTGGCCGGGGGTCGGGGGTATTCCCGGGAGTGGGGTGGGTCACTTTCGATACGGGACGGTTTCGTATTTGTGGGGGCGGGCGTAGCGTCACTTCCGATACGGAACGGAACCGTATCGGAATCCTGGGGGATGGAAACACGTGGACTCTGCGAACACCGGGCACCCGAGGCGCTGGGCGATTCTCGGCGTGCTGGTGATCAGCCTGCTCGTGGTCGTGCTCGACAACACCGTGCTCAACGTGGCGATGCGTACGCTCGCCGACCCCGTCCACGGCCTGGGCGCGACCCAGAGCCAGCTGGAGTGGGCCATCAACTCGTACACCCTGGTCTTCGCCGGCCTGCTGTTCAGCTTCGGCGTGCTCGGCGACCGCTGGGGGCGCAAGCGCTTCCTGCTGATCGGCCTGGTGCTGTTCGGCATCGCCTCGGTGCTCTCGGCGTACGCGCAGGACCCGGGCCAGCTCATCGCGGCCCGTGCCTTCATGGGCGTCGGCGGCGCGGCGATCATGCCGGTGACGCTCTCGATCATCTCGAACGTCTTCGACCCGCGCGAGCGCGGCAAGGCCATCGGCATCTGGGCCGGCTCGGTCGGTCTCGCGGTGGCGATCGGCCCGCTGCTGGGCGGCTTTCTGCTGGAGCACTTCTGGTGGGGCTCCGTCTTCATGATCAATGTGCCGATCATCCTGTTCGGCCTGGTCGCGGTCGCGCTGCTGGTGCCCGAGTCGCGTGACCCGCAGCCGGGCCGCATCGACCTGGTCGGCGTGGTGCTGTCCGTGGTCGGCCTGGTCGCGCTGGTGTACGGCATCGTCGACGGCGGCGAGCACGGCTTCGGCCGGCCCGAGGTGTGGGCCTCGCTGGTCGGCGGCGCGCTGGTGCTGGCGGCGTTCGTCTGGTGGGAGTCGCGCACCACGCATCCCTCGCTGGACGTGAAGCTGTTCCGCGACGCCCGCTTCTCGGCCTCGGTGGCCAGCATCGGCCTGCTGTTCTTCGCCTCGATGGGCTCGTTCTTCTTCGTCGGCTTCTACCTGCAGCTGGTGCGGGACTACTCGCCGATGCAGAGCGGCGCGCTGCTGGTGCCGTTCGCGGTCGGGCAGATGGTGTTCGCGCCGCTGAGCACGAACCTGGTCAAGCGCTTCGGCGTGCGCACCGTGTCGGCCGCGGGCATCCTGCTCGCCGGGATCACCTTCGCGGTGCTGGCCACGCTGCAGGTGGACACCCCGATCTGGATCGTCGTGGTGAACTTCTTCTTCATGGGCGCCGGCATGGCCAACGTGATGCCGCCCGCCACCAACACGATCATGTCGGTGCTGCCGCGGGAGAAGGCCGGCGTCGGTTCCGCGGTGTCGAACACGGTCCGGCAGGTCGCCGTGGCCATGGGCGTGGCCGTGCTCGGCTCGGTCGTGGCCGGGGTCTACCGGGGCGAGATCGAGACCGCGACGGCGGCGCTGCCGGGCCCGATCCGCGACGTCGCGAACGAGTCGATCGCCGGGGCGTACGGCGTGGCCGCCAACCTCGGCCCGGCCAGCGGCCCGCTGGTGAGCGCCGCCAACGACGCCTTCGTGCACGCCATGCACTGGGCGGCGCTCGGCTCCACGCTGGTGGCGCTGATCGCGGTCGGGGTGGTGCTGCGGTGGATGCCGAAGCAGCTGGCCGGCCCGGCCGGTCCCGGCGGGGCGCAGGCCCCGGGCGGCGCGCCGACCCGGGCCGACATCCCGGTGAACCGCGCGGTTCCCGCCGCCGGCGGTGACGAGGGCGACGTCCAGCGGCCGTCCCGGTTGTCCGCGGTCGGGTAAGGTTCCGTTCACCATGACTGAGCTCGCTGAACTGCCGGCGGTGCCGGGAGCTGCGCGGACGCAGGGGCGTCCGCGCAGCTCCCGCGCGCATGAGGCGATCCTGGAGGCCGTCCTCGACCTGATCGAGGAGGGCACCACCGTCGAGGCGCTGAGCATGGAGGCGATCGCGGCCCGTGCCGGGGTGGGCAAGGCCACCATCTACCGGCGCTGGGCGGGCAAGGACGAGTTGCTGCTGGAGACGCTGGTCAAGCTCAAGGGCCCGCCGACCCAGCCGGTGGGCGACTCGGTGCGCGCCGACCTGATCCGCCTGCTCAGCGTGGTGGGGCAGAAAGATCAGCGGGCTGTGCGCGTGATGCCCTGCCTGATGCCGGAGGTCTCGCGCAGCCCGGAGGCGTACCGGATCTGGCAGGAGGCGATCACCGAGCCGCGCCGTGAGGTGATGCGCGACGTCCTGCGCCGCGGTGTCGCCACCGGCGAGCTGCGCGCCGACCTGGACGTCGAGGTCACCGTGTCGATGCTGATCAGCCCGCTGCTGCTGCACCGCATGGTGCGCTGGAACCCCCGCCTCGACGACGTCGACGACCTGACCGAACAGATCGTCGACGTCGTCCTGCGAGGCGTCGCCGCCTGAGGCCCCCGCCCGGCGGAACCCCAGACGACGACACGTCTTTCGCGAAGGAACGGCACCTTCTACAACACATGGCGATGTGAAGGTGCCGTTCCTAACCGCGAGGTGGTCGCGCCTGACCGCGAGGTGGTCGCGGCGCGGCCCAGGCGTCCCCTCGGCGGCGTTGCGGCACCCTGATCCGCAACGACGCCGAACCCCCGTTCGCCGGGCCGCGCCGCCGTCAGGCCGGCGCGTGCGCCTTGAGGAACGCGGCGAGCTTCGCCCGCACGGTCTCCGTCGCGGCCGGGCCGCCCGGGGTCACCAGGTAGACCCCGTGCCAGTCGGTCGGCACGATCAGCAGCTCCTTGGTGGTCGTCGCCGGGGTCAGGCCGTGCAGCTCGCGGGCGCTGTCGGCGAAGCTGCTCTCGAACTCGCCCGCGGCGTAGAACACCGGCATGGTCAGCTTCGGCGCGGCTTCCAGGGCGTTCGCGCCGAACACCGACGGGGCCGACAGCGCCGCCACGGCCAGTGGCGCGGGGGAGACCGCGGGCGCGGCGGCCAGCACGGCGGTGCCGCCCATCGAGGCCCCGATCAGCACGATCCCGGTCGCGCCGTCGGCACGCAGGGCGGCTGCGGCCGCCGTGACCTGCTGCGGGTTGTCGGCGTCGCCGGCCGTGGACACCCCGAACCCGCCGAAGTCGAACGCCAGCACCCGGTATCCCTGCGCGGCCAGCTCGCTCGCGTACGGCGCCCACTGGCAGACGTCCCCGCCGTTCTGGTGGGCCAGCACGATGCCCGTCCTGCCGCTGCCGAGGAGGACCCCGCCGAGATCCGCGCCGTGCTCGCCGAACCGGGTCTGCCGTGCCCCGGGCGGCAGCTCGCAGGCCGCCCCGGCGTTCAGGCCGGTCGGGCTCGGCGCGGGCGCCGGATCACCGCCCGAGCATCCGGCCAGGGCGACGGCAGCGGCGGCGGCGAGCAGGGCCAGTCTTCGCATCGGTACTCCTCGGTGGACGGACGAGGTGCTGTCGTCTGTCACTACCGCCGAGGATCGGGCGTGGGTGGGGCTCAGCCGGAAAGTTGTTCGCCGCCGGTGCCGAGCCGGTGCAGGCGCAGCGCCAGCTGCACCTCCAGCGCCCGGTCCGGGCGCTGCCAGTCGGCGCCGAGCAGCTGGGCCACCCGGTCCAGCCGCTGGGTGACCGTGTTGACGTGCACGTGCAGCTGCTCGGCGGCGCGGGCCAGGCTGCCGCCGGTGCCGAAGTAGCACTCCATCGTCTTGACCAGCGCGGTGCCGCGGCGCATGTCGTAGTCGACGACCGAGCCGATGGTGTCGCGCAGGAAGCGGGCCACGTCCGGGTCGCCGCCCTCGCGTACCGCGCCCAGCAGCAGCCCGACGAAGCCGAGCTCGGCCGTCGACGCGCCGTCGCCGGTGCGGCCCAGCGCGGTCAGCGCGGTGGCGCAGTGGTCGGCCTCCTTGAAGGCCGCGGCCAGTCCCGCCGGATCGGTCGCGGGTCCGGCCGCGCCCGCGGTGACCGGGCGGCCCACCACCCGGCCCAGTTCCCGGGCGATCGAGCGGGCCAGCGCGCCCGCGTCGGTGCCGGGCACCATCAGCACCACCCGGCCGTCGCGGGTGGCGGCGAGCCCGGCGTGGGTGCCGGCGAAGGTGTGCGCCCACGACACGGCCCGCTGCCGGGCCGGGCCGGAGGTCGCTGCGGCGTCGTCGACGCAGACCAGCACGTGCGGGCGGTCGAGGTCCACGTTCAGCCGGCGGGCGCGGGCGCGCAGCGACTCCGGGTCGCGTACGGGGCGGGCGATGAGGTCGTCGAGCAGCTCGCCGCGTACCCGGCCCTCGGCCTCGGCGACGGTGCGCCGGAACAGCAGCAGCAGCGCGGTGACCAGCGCGGCGCGTTCCAGGATCTGCTGGTCGGCGTGGCCGGTGTCATTCGGGGGACGCCAGACCAGCGCGCCGAGGTTCTCCGCCCCGGCGACCACCGCGGCGAACCACAGCCCGCCCCGGCGTACAGCCCGGCCGTCCGCGCGGGAGGTCGCCAGCGCCTCGGCGAGGATCGAGGCGTCGGGCAGCAGCACCGCGGTGGCGTCCGTGCCGACCACGGCCAGGGTGCGGCCGTCGGCGTCGAGTACCATGAGCCGCCCGCCGAGCACATCGGTGACGGCGGCGGCGACCTCCTCGACCCCGCCGCCGCGCAGCACCAGCGCCGTCATGCGGTCGTGCGCGGCCGCGGCGCGCTCCACGGACGCGCTGTGCGCGGAGATCTTGGTATGCGCCGCGGACAGCTCGCTCAGCGCGGCCTGGGTCTCGCCGAGCAGCCGGGCGGTGTCGATGGCGACGGCGGCGTGCGCGGCCAGCGACACCAGCAGCGACACCTCCTCGCGGGCGAACGGGCGCTCGGAGCGGTTCGCGGCGTACAGCACGCCGATGACGCGCGAGCCCAGCCGCAGCGGCACGCCCAGGATGGCGACGAGGCCCTCCTCGCCCACGCCCGCGTCGATCTCGCCGGTGTGGTGGAAGCGGCGGTCCTCGGGGTAGTTCGCGGTGGCGTAGGGGGTGCCGGTCTGCGCGACCAGGCCGCCCAGGCCCGCGCCCAGCGGCAGCCGCAGCCGCTGGAACTTCGCCGAGACCGAGCCGTCGGTGACCCGCATGTACACGTCGCCCGCGGCGTCGTCGCTCATGGTCAGGTAGGCGATGTCGGTGCCGAGCAGGTTGCGGGCCCGGTGCACGATCGCGTGCAGCACCGCGTCGAGGTCGCGCAGGCCGGCCAGGTCGCCGGCGGTGTCGTACAGGCCGGACAGCTCCGCCTCGCGGCGGCGGCGGCGCTCCAGCAGCGCCCGCACCCGCAGCGCGGCGAGCTTGGCCTCCTCCAGCTCGGCGATCTCGTCCGGCCCGGCGCCCCGCGAGCGCGCCTGGACCAGCGGCCCCTCGAACTCGACCGGGGCCGCCTCGCGCTCGAGCAGTTCGAGGAACCGGACGGTCGAGGAGCCTGCACCGCCAGCTTCGCCCATGGCTCGCATTCCTACCCCGCCGATCACTGGGCTGTCCAGCCGCCGTCCATGGCGATGGACGTGCCGGTGATGAACGAGGCGGCGTCGGTGCACAGGTACGCGGCCAGCTCGGCGACCTCGGCGGGCTCGATCAGGCGCTTGATCGCCGCCTTGGCGAGCATGATCCGCTCGATGACCTCGGTCTCGTCGATGCCGTGCGAGCGGGCCTGGTCGGCGATCTGCCCCTCGACCAGCGGGGTGCGCACGTACGCGGGGTTGATGCAGTTCGCGGTGACGCCGAACGGGGCGGCCTCGACGGCGATGACCTTCGACAGGCCCTCCAGGCCGTGCTTGGCCGACACGTACGCCGACTTGAACGCCGACGCGCGCAGCCCGTGCACCGAGGAGATGTTCACGATCCGGCCCCAGCCCTGCGCGTACATGTGCGGCAGCGCCCGGCGGACCAGCCGGAACGGGGCGACCAGCATGACCTGGTGCAGGTATGTGAAGCGGTCGGGGGCGAAGTCCTGCAGCGGCGCGACGTGCTGCAGGCCGGCGTTGTTGACGATGACGTCGACGGCCGGGTCGAGGTCGTCGAGCGCGTCCGGCGCGGCCAGGTCGGCGACCACCGCGGTGCCGCCGATCTCGTCGGCCACCAGCCGGGCGGAGGTGGCGTCCCGGTCGACCACGAGCACCTTGGCCCCGGCCTGCGCCATCCGGGCCGCGCAGGCCCGGCCGATGCCGCTGCCGGCGCCGGTCACCAGTGCGGTGCGGCCGGTGAGGTCGAGTCGTACCAGTGGCGGCGTCGCGGTCGTCATGGCTCGTCAAACTACGAGCACCGTGGGAGCGGGCACATGGGTCCGGGCCACACAGTGTGCCGGGAACGGATGTGGCGGGACGTGGCTCGGTCGCGTTGACGGTGGTGTCCGCTAGGGTGTCGTACACACGTACGGCGAAGTGGACGGAGCGGCGGGTGCAGCAACGGCAGCGGCGGGTGCTCGGCGTCGATCCGGGGCTCACCCGGTGCGGCGTCGGTGTGGTGGAGGGCGTGCCCGGCCGGCCCTGCGTGATGGTGGACTACACCGTCATCGGCTCCGATCCCGACGCCGACCTGGCCGACCGGCTGCTGCACCTGGACCGCAACCTGGCCGACCTGATCGCCAAGCACCAGCCGGAGAGCGTCGCCGTGGAGCGGGTGTTCAGCCAGCACAACGTGCGCACGGTGATGGGCACCGCGCAGGCGGCCGCGGTCGCGGTGCTGGCGGCCGCGCGCGCCGGGCTGCCGGTGCGCACCTACACTCCGTCCGAGGTGAAGGCCGCCGTGACCGGCTCCGGTCAGGCCGACAAGAAGCAGGTCACCACGATGGTCACCCGGCTGCTGCGGCTGGACGCGCCGCCCCGGCCGGCGGACGCGGCCGACGCGCTGGCGCTGGCCATCTGCCACATCTGGCGCGGTGGCACGCGCGACCGGCTGGGCGAGGCCATCCGTGCGGCGAAAGGCAGGCAGTGATGATCGCGAGTGTGGCGGGGACCATCGCCTCGATCGGCGCGGACGCGGCCGTGGTCGAGGTCGGCGGGGTCGGCCTGCGGCTGCTCTGCGCGCCGGGCACGCTGGCGGCGCTGCGGGTCGGGCAGCAGGCCCGGCTGTCGGCGACGCTGATCGTGCGCGAGGACTCGCTGACCCTGTTCGGCTTCGCCGACGACGACGAGAAGCAGCTGTTCGAGCTGCTGCTGACGGCCAGCGGGGTGGGCCCGAAGCTGGCCCAGGCCGCGCTGTCCGTGCACACCCCGGACGTGCTGCGCGCGGCGCTGTCGCACGGGGACGTCTCGACGCTGACCCAGGTGCCGGGCATCGGCAAGAAGGGCGCCGAGCGCATGGTCCTGGAGCTGCGCGACAAGGTCGGCCCGGTGGCCGCGGTGCCGGCCCAGGGCGGCCGCCCGCAGGCGTGGACCGAGCAGGTGCGCCAGGGCCTGGTCGGGCTCGGCTGGAGCCAGGCCCAGGCCGACCAGGCGGTCACCGCCGTGGCCGAGACCATCGACGGCCCGACCCCGCCCGTGCCCGTGCTGCTCAAGCAGGCGATCCGGCTGCTGGGCAAGACGCGATGAGCGAGCACCTAGAGCGAACCCGGCAGCTTTCCACTCATCGTGACGACGAGCGCAGCGAGGAGAAGCGATGAGCGAGCACCGCGAGCGGATCCGGCAGCTTGCCATTCATCGTGACGACGAGCGCAGCGAGGAGAAGCGATGACCGACTCGCTGGTCAGCGCGCTGGCCTCGCCGGAGGAGCGCGACGCCGAGGCGTCGGTGCGCCCGAAGCGCCTGGCGGAGTTCGTCGCCCAGGAGCGGGTGCGCGAGCAGCTGGAGGTGCTGCTGCACAGCGCGCTGCGGCGCGGCTCGCCGCCCGACCACATCCTGTTCTCGGGCTCGCCGGGGCTGGGCAAGACCACCCTGGCGATGATCGTCGCCGCGGAGCTGGGCGGGGCGCTGCGGATGACCTCGGGTCCGGCCATCGAGCGCTCGGGCGACCTGGCCGCGGTGCTGACCAGCCTGCAGCAGGGCGACGTGCTGTTCATCGACGAGATCCACCGCATCGCGAAGCCGGCCGAGGAGCTGCTGTACAGCGCGATGGAGGACTTCCGGGTCGACGTGATGGTCGGCAAGGGTCCCGGCGCGACCGCGATCCCGCTGGACGTGGAGCCGTTCACCCTGGTCGGCGCGACGACGCGGGCGGGCCTGCTGACCGGCCCGATGCGCGACCGGTTCGGGTTCGTCGGGCATCTGGAGTTCTACAGCGCCCCGGAGCTGGCGGCGCTGCTGCAGCGTTCGGCGCGCATCCTCGGGGTGGCGGCGACGAAGGAGGGCATCGCGGAGATCGCCGGCCGGTCCCGGGGCACTCCGCGTATCGCCAACCGCCTGCTGCGCCGCGTCCGCGACTACGCCGAGCTGCGCTCGGACGGGGTGGTCAACGTGTCCTCGGCGCGCGCCGCGCTGAAGGTGTACGACGTCGACGATCTCGGGCTGGACCGGCTCGACAAGGCGGTGCTGGTGTCGCTGGTCGAGCTGTTCGGCGGGGGACCGGTGGGCCTGTCCACGCTGGCTGTGGCGGTGGGGGAGCAGCCGGACACCGTCGAGGAGGTCGTGGAGCCGTTCCTGGTGCGGGCGGGCCTGCTGGCGCGTACGCCCCGGGGCCGGGTGGCGACGGCTGCCGCGTGGCGGCATCTCGGCAAAAAACCACCAAATGGTACTTTTGGTGCTGGTGCCACCACGGCACCCGACCTGTTCACCGTCGACGGCCAGCCGGACACGTAAGCGGACCTCGCGTTCGTGATCTTAACGTGACCTACACCGCAAGTGTGCGATCGCTCGCGTACCGACTAGACTTCGCGCGGTCCGAACGGACGACAGATGCCACCGCCAGCGTGCTCAGCCGCGCGGCGGGGCCGTGTGGAAAGGTCACAAAGTGGGCGGTAATTCCGGCAGCGCGTTGCCGACGATCATCATGTTCGCCCTGCTCTTCGGCTTGATGTACTTCATGTTCATCCGGCCGCAGGCCAAGCGCCGCAAGGAGGCCGAGTCGATGCAGAAGTCGCTCGGTGCGGGCGACAAGGTGATCACCATCGGCGGCCTGTACGGCACGGTCGTCTCCACCGACGACGAGAGCATCACCCTTGAGATCTCGCCCGGCGTGACCGCCCGCTACGCGCGTCAGGCCGTGGGCCGGGTGACCGAGCAGGTCACCGCGCCGACCGAGCACGTGGTGGAAAACCCCGTCAAGGAAGAAAAGTAAATCGCTGACCCCACGCCACGGCCGACCGCTCCCCAGTGTCCGGCCGTGGCGTATCCCCATCCGTCATTCATCCCAGGGAGACTCGACAGCCGTGGCACCACCTCAGGGACAGATGCGCCCCGGGAGGCAACTTGCCCTTCTCGGCGCCATCTTCGTCATCCTCGCCAGCGCGGTCTGGTTCGGCGGCAAGGGCGGCTGGCAGGATCGCCTCGCCCCCAACCTCGGCCTTGACCTCGTCGGCGGCTCGCGGGTCACCCTCCTGGCGCAGACCGGCGCCGATGGCAAGCCGCCGACCGCGCAGGATCTCGAGCAGGCCCGCCGCATCATCGCCGAGCGCGTCGACGCTCGCGGTGTGTCCGAGGCGCAGGTCGTCATCGAGGGCACCCAGAACATCGTGATCTCGGTGGCCAAGAAGGGCGACGACGCGATCGACGACGTCGGCCAGGCCTCCCAGCTGTTCTTCCGCAAGGTGCTGAGCCGCACGGACGGCAGCGGCCTGGCCGCGGCCCCGCAGCCGTCGGCGAGCGCCAGCCCGAGCGCGGCCGCGAGCCCGAAGCCGAGCACCGCGGCCAGCCCGAAGGCCACGCCGAAGCCGTCGGTGAGCCCGTCGGCCGGTGGCACCGGTGGCGGTGCCGCGATGGCGCCGACCCCGACGCCGACCCCGGCGGCCAGCAAGAGCGCCGCCGCGTCCCCCTCGGCCAGCCCGAAGGCCGCGGCCGCTCCGAAGCCCTCCGCCTCCGCCGCGGGCAACAAGAAGGTGACCGTCGAGCAGGTGCAGGCGAAGGTCGGCAAGGCCGCCTGGGACGCGGCCGCCAAGCTGACCGCGGTGCCGACCGACCCGGCCCAGATCGAGGCGCTCGCGCCGTTCGCCACGCTCGACCACTACGAGGTCGCGCTGCTGGCCCCGAAGGTGCAGTTCTACGTGCCGCAGGTGACCTGCGAGCAGCTCGACAAGCGCCCCCCGGGCTCGATCAACAACCCGGACGCCGAGGCCGTCGCGTGCGAGAACGGCGCCAAGTACCTGCTCGACGTGTCGAAGGTCAAGGGCACCGACGTCGACAAGGCGTCGCCGCAGATCGAGCAGAACACCAACCGCCGGGTGGTCTCGCTGGACTTCTCCAGTGACGGTCTGGACAAGTGGACGCAGCTGACCAAGGAGTCCTTCAACAACGAGGGCCAGAAGTGCGACCAGTCCGCGATCGGCCCGGAGAACCACTGCCTCGTCGCGGTGGTGCTGGACAACAAGATCATCTCTGCGCCGGAGATCCAGGGCGTGCTCGGTGACGACTCCGTCATCAGCGGCGACTTCGACCAGAAGTCGGCCACCGACCTGGCCAACAACCTGAACTACGGCTCGCTGTCGATGACCTTCGAGCAGCAGGAGGCCCAGTCCATCACCCCGACGCTGGGCGGTGAGCACCTGAAGGCGGGTCTGCTCGCGGCCGGCATCGGCATGCTGCTGGTGGTCATCTACTCGTTCTTCTACTACCGCCTGCTGGGCACGGTCATCGTGCTGTCGCTGATCCTGTCGGCGGCGCTGACCTTCCTGGCGCTGGTGTTCCTGGGCCGGGAGATGGGCTTCACCCTGACGCTGGCCGGTATCGCCGGATTCATCGTCTCGCTCGGTGTCGCCGCGGACTCCTTCGTCATCTACTTCGAACGTCTGAAGGACGAGATCCGCGAGGGCCGCAGCCCGCGCAGCGCGGTGCCCCGCGCCTGGGTGCGTGCCCGCCGGACGATCCTGACCGCCAACGCGATCTCGCTGATGGCCGCGCTGGTGCTCTACCTCGTCTCCTCCGGTGCGGTGGCGGGCTTCGCCTTCGCGCTGGGTCTGGCGACCCTGCTGGACCTGATCGTGGTGTTCCTCTTCCGCCACCCGATCATGGCGATGTTCGCGCGTACCGACGCGTTCCTCTCCCCGCGCGTCAGCGGCCTGGGCCGCGTGCTGCACGAAGCCAAGGAGGCTAAGTGATGAGTGGTCTCGCATCCCGTCTTTACAGCGGTGAGGCCGGGTTCCAGATCGTCGCCAAGCGCAAGCTGTGGTTCGGCGTCGCCGGCGGCGTGCTGCTCGTCGCGATCCTGGCCATGTCGCTGTTCGGCTTCAAGCCGGGCATCGAGTTCGAGGGCGGCAACGAGTTCACCGTGCCGGCCTCGGCCGGGCAGCTCGCCGACGTCGAGAAGGTGATCGACGACGCGATCCTGTCGGTCCAGGCCGACGCCACGCTGGTCCCCGCGCAGCAGGTCGGCAACGCCGCGATCACGGTGCGCAGCTCGTCGCTGTCCGACGAGCAGACCGACACGGTCCGGGCGAAGATCGCCGAGGACCTGAAGCTGGCGGCCGACGACGTCACCGGCAACCGGGTCAGCCAGGCCTGGGGCGCGCAGGTCACCGAGCAGGCGCTGATCGGCCTGGCGCTGTTCGTCCTGGTCGTCAGCATCTACCTGGTGATCCGCTTCGAGTGGCAGATGGCCGCGGCCGCGGTCGCCTCGCTCGTGTTCGACCTGGTCGCCACGGCGGCCGTGTACTCGCTGGTCGGCTTCGAGGTCACCCCGTCGACGGTGATCGGCTTCCTGACGATCCTGGGCTTCGCGCTCTACGACGTCGTGGTCGTGTTCGACAAGGTGCAGGAGAACACCCGCGGCATCACGGGCAGCAGCACCACGACGTACGCCGAGGCGGCCAACCTGGCCCTGAACCAGACCTTCATGCGGTCCATCAACACCGCGCTGGTGGCGCTGCTGCCGGTCGGCGGCCTGCTGTTCATCGGCGCGGGCCTGCTCGGCGCGGGCACGCTGAAGGACCTGGGTCTGGTGCTGTTCATCGGTATGGGCACCGCGGTCTACTCGTCCCTGTTCTTCGCCACGCCGGTGCTGGTGTGGCTGAAGGAGAAGGACCCGAAGATCGCCAACCACACCGCGCGGGTGCTGGCCCGCCGCGCCGCTCCGGCCAAGCCCTCGTCGGGCGACCTGCCGGCGCAGGTCGGCGCGGGTGCGGGCAGCGCGGCTCCGAAGGCGGGCGCCAAGCCCACCGTCGGCGCCAAGGCCGGCCGTCCCGCGGGCGGCCGCCCCGCCGGCAAGCGCCGCTGACCCGCCGTACCACGAACCGAGGCCCGGTCTCCCCACCAGGGAGGCTGGGCCTCGGCCTTTCCCCCGGTCGATCATGAACTTATGGCACGGTTCGGCGGCGTGTCGCAGGAACAACCTCATGATCAACGCGGAGGGACGGTGGGCGGCGACACAGTTCTCGGGTGGGAGCGGCGGTGACGGTGTGGCCAGAGGGTCGGGCGTACTAGGGTGTGCCCGTGACCAACGATCTGATCCAGGGTGACAGCGGGCACGCCACCGCGGCGCTCGTCGCCGACATGGTCGTCGACGTGGCGGACTTCCCGAAGACGGGTGTCCTGTTCAAGGACCTGACCCCGCTGTTCGCCGACGGCAAGGCGTTCCGCGGCGTCATCGACGCGATCGTGGCGCAGTACGCCGGGCAGTTCGACGTGGTCGTGGGCGTGGAGGCGCGCGGCTTCGTGCTGGCCGCCGCGGTCGCGTACGCCGCCGGCACCGGTGTGGTCGCCGTACGCAAGGCCGGCAAGCTGCCCCGGGTGGCCCACGCCGCCACCTACGCCCTGGAGTACGGCACCGCCACGCTGGAGATCAGCGAGGCCGCGTTCACGCCCGGCCAGCGGGTGCTGGTCGTCGACGACGTGCTCGCCACCGGCGGCACCGCCGACGCCACGCTGGACCTGGTGCAGCGGGCCGGCGGCGAGCTGGCCGGCTTCGTGGTGCTGATCGAGCTGGGCTTCCTGGGCGGCCGGGAGCGGCTCGGCGAGCGCCCGGTGCACGCCCTCCTGCGCATCTAGCGCCCCACCCACACCACCGTCCGGGGCGCGCACCGACCGCCCTGGCCCGCCGCGCCCACCACCCGCCCGGGTGACGGACGCCACGAGTGCCCTCCCCGGTCGCAGCCGGCGGGGGTACGCTCCTCCGGCAAATCGGCCGGCAAGCCCGAACACAGGTAGCATGGGCTATCCGAACCTCACTCGAAGGAGCGGCCGTTGTCTCAGGAAGTCGCCCCCAGCGTGGCCGTGGCGGAGACGTCGCCGGCCGGGAACGGGCCCGACAAGGCCCAGGCGGCGAAGGGCGCGAAGGCGGCCCAGCCCGCCAAGCGCGAGGCAGCAGCCGTGCTGCCCTTCCCTGGCACGAACGAGCAGGCCCCGGCCGAAACCGACCGGGGCGCTGAGGACCGTGCCGCCGCACCCGAGGTGCGCGCCGCGCCCGGCACCAACCAGCTCGGCATGTTCGCCGGTGTGCCCTCGGGCCGCCGGGTGCGCGCCCGGCTGTCCCGCTTCAACGCGCCCTGGCAGTCGGCCAGTGTCAGCGAGGAGCTGGAGCCGCTGATCGCCGCGCACCGTGCCGCGCACCCCAAGGCCGACATCCGCGTCCTGCAGAAGGCGTACGAGACGGCCCGGCAGTGGCACGAGGGCCAGTTCCGCAAGTCCGGCGACCCGTACATCACGCACCCGCTGGCCGTCGCGAGCATCCTGGCCGACCTCGGCATGGACACCACCACGCTGGTCGCCGCGCTGCTGCACGACACCATCGAGGACACGCCCTACACCCTGGAGCAGGCCCGCGCCGACTTCGGCGACGAGGTCGCGCTGCTCGTGGACGGCGTGACCAAGCTCGACAAGGTGAAGCTGGGCGACTCGGCCAAGGCCGAGACGATCCGCAAGATGGTCGTGTCCACCGCCAAGGACCCGCGCGTGCTGGTCGTGAAGCTCGCCGACCGGCTGCACAACATGCGTACGCTGACGTTCCTGCCGGTGGCCAAGCGGGAGCAGAAGGCGCGCGAGACGCTGGAGATCCTGGCTCCGCTGGCGCACCGGCTCGGTATGAACACGGTGAAGTGGGAGCTGGAGGACCTGTCCTTCGCGACGCTGTTCCCCAAGCGCTTCAAGGAGATCCAGCGCCTGGTCAGCGACCACACCCCACAGCGGGACAACCTGCTCAAGCAGGTCACCGACCGGGTGCAGGCCGACCTGCGCGGCTCGAAGATCAACGCGAAGGTCACCGGCCGGCCCAAGCACCTGTACTCGATCTACCAGAAGATGATCGTGCGCGGGCGGGACTTCAACGAGATCTACGACCTCGTCGGCGTGCGCATCCTGGTGGACACCGTGCGCGACTGCTACGCGGCGCTCGGCGTGATCCACGCGGCCTGGCAACCGGTCCCCGGCCGGTTCAAGGACTACATCGCCATGCCGAAGATGAACTTCTACCAGTCGCTGCACACGACCGTGATCGGCCCCAACGGCAAGCCGGTCGAGATGCAGATCCGCACCCACGCGATGCACGGCACCGCGGAGTACGGCATCGCCGCGCACTGGAAGTACAAGGAGGGCCCGAAGGCGAACTCGACGGTCGTCGGCCCGTCCAGCCACATCGACGGCATGACCTGGCTGCGCCAGCTGCTGGACTGGCAGCGCGAGACGTCCGACCCGGGCGAGTTCCTCGACGCGCTGCGCCACGACCTGTCCAGCCAGGAAGTGTTCGTGTTCACGCCCAAGGGCGAGGTCATCGCGCTGCCCAACGGCTCCACTCCGGTCGACTTCGCGTACGCGGTGCACACCGAGGTGGGCCACCGCTGCATCGGCGCACGGGTCAACAGCAAGCTGGTGCCGCTGGAGTCGGTGCTGTCCAACGGCGACGTGATCGAGATCTTCACGTCCAAGTCGGAGAGCGCGGGCCCCACCCAGGACTGGCTGGGCTTCGTCAAGTCCTCGCGGGCGCGTACGAAGATCCGGCAGTACTTCAACAAGGAGCGCCGCGACGAGGCCATCGACGCGGGCAAGGACTCCCTCGCGCGGGCCATGCGCCGGCAGGGGCTGCCGCTGCAGCGGCTGCTGACCGCGGGCGGGCTGCTGGCCATCGCCCGGGAGCTGCACCTGAGCGACATCACGTCGCTCTACGCGGCCGTCGGCGAGGGCCAGGTCTCGGCGCAGTCGGTGGTGCAGCGCCTGGTCGCCGGATACGGCGGCGAGGAGGGCGCGGTCGAGGACATCGCCGAGTCCACCATCCCGACCCGGCCCAGCCGCACCCGCGCGCCCGGCCACGACCCCGGCGTCGCGGTCAAGGGCGTGTCCAACGTCTGGATCAAGCTGGCCCGCTGCTGCACCCCGGTGCCCGGCGACCAGGTGTACGGCTTCATGACCCGCTCCGGCGGCATCAGCGTGCACCGGGAGGACTGCGTCAACACCGGCGACCTCAAGGCGCAGCCGGAGCGGCTGGTGGAGGTCACCTGGAAGCCGACCGCGGGCTCGATGTTCCTGGTCGCCATCCAGGTGGAGGCGCTCGACCGGCACAAGCTGCTGGCCGACATCACCCGGGCGCTGTCCGAGGAGCGGGTGAACATCCTGTCCGCGACGGTCACCACGACCCGCGACCGGATCGCCGTGAGCCGGTTCAGCTTCGAGATGGCCGACCCGAAGCACCTGGGCCACCTGCTCAACGCCGTACGCGGCGTGGAGGGCGTCATGGACGCCTACCGCGTCACCTCCGGCGCCTGACCCACCGGCTCGGCCCATCGGCCCCGCGGCCGGGCCACCACCGGCCGCAACTCTTGAAGACTCGCGCCCTCGTCGACACGACGAGGGCGCGAATCTTTAAAAGTTGAGCCAGGAGGCCCCGGGCGGTGCCGGTGGGCCGGGGGGAAGGTCAGGCGGCCGGGGTGATGGTGAGGGTGGCGATGGTGACGGGGGACTTGGGGGTGCCGTCGGGCGCGGTGTTGCCGGCGGGGTCGACCGCGCCGCCCTTGCCGATCGTGTGGATCACGTCCATGCCCGCGGTGACCGTGCCGAGCACGGTGTACTCGGGGGCGATCGGGGTCGGGCCGTACACGATGAAGAACTGGCTGCCCGTGGTGTGCGGTGCCTGGGTCTTGGCCATGGCGAGCGTGCCCACGGGATAGGGGTCCGCGTCCGCCGTCGTCGGCAGGTTCTCCTCGGAGAACTGGTACGCGGGACCGCCCATGCCGGTGCCCGACGGGTCGCCGCACTGCAGCACCTTGATGCCTTCGGTGACCAGGCGGTGGCAGCTCGTGCCGTCGAAGAACCGCCGGCCGGCCAGGTGCGTGATGCTGGCCGCCGCGCACGGGGCCTTGCCGGTGTCCACCTGGATGGTGACCACGCCGCGGTTCGTGGTCATCGTGAGCTGCTGGACGCCGTTCGTCGGGACCGTCCGCGGCGGGGTGCCGACGTCCTTGACGTTCACGTTCGACGCCGCCTCGACCGGCAGCCAGCGGCACGTGCCGTCCGCGGCGCTCGCGGTGGTGTCCCCGGGCGCGGCGCCGGTGGCGTCGTCGCGCAGCCGCAGCACGAACACGGCGGCGGCCACGACGGCGCAGACCAGCACCACCACGATGGCGGTGACCACGGCCGCGATCAGCCAACCGCTGGTGCCGCGGCGTTGCGTCGCGGGCGCTTGGTGCGGGCTGCTGTCGGGTGTCCAGGGGGGAGTGGTCACGGTTCTCCTGTCACAGGTGGAACCGCAGCGTAACGCCATTCGGCGCGCGACGCATGCGACGGCGTCCACAAGCGACGGACGACCGGCGCGAAAAAGGGGCGGGACCCGCAGGCCCCGCCCCTCTGTGCTGCACTGCCGTGCCGTTGCTCAGCTCTCGGCCGGCGTCATGGTCAGCGACTTGATGGTGACCGGCGTCTTCGGCGCGACGCCGTCGGCGGCGTTGCCGTCCTTGGCGACCTTCTGCACGATGTCCAGGCCCTTGGTGACGGTGCCGAGCACCGTGTAGTCCGGGCCGAGCTGGCTCTCGCCGTACACGATGAAGAACTGGCTGCCGGTGCTGCTGGGAGCCTGGGTCTTGGCCATCGCCAGGGTGCCCGTGGGGTACGCCTTCAGTGGCTCGGTGACGTTGGGCAGGTTCTCCTCGGCCATCTTGTACGCCGGGCCGCCGTTGCCGGTGCCGCTGGGGTCACCGCACTGCAGCACCTGGATGCCCTGAGTGACCAGGCGGTGGCACTTGGTGTTGTCGAAGAACTTCTTGCTCGCCAGGTAGGTCATGCTCGCCGCGGTGCACGGCGCCTTGGCGGTGTTGACCTTGACCTCGATCGGGCCCTTGTCGGTGGTGATCGTCATGGTCTGGGTGCCCTTGGTGCTGACCTCGGTCGGCGGCGTGCCGACGTCCTTCAGGTTCTTGTTCGCGTTCGGGTCGTCCGGCGTCCAGGTGCACACCTGGCCCTCCGGCAGCGGCGCGGCGGCCGGCGTCTGGGTGTCGTCGCCGCCGACGGTGCGCATCAGCCAGATCGTGCCGCCGATGACGAGCAGCAGGGCCACCGCCGCACCGAGCACGGCGTTGCGCTTCTTGCGCTGGCGGGCCTCTTCCAGCCGCTCGCCCATCTGGCGCTCGAGCCGCGCGCGGGCCGCCGCGCGCTGGCGCTGGATCGTGGAACTCACGGGTCTGTCCTCCTGCTAACTACTGATCAACTGGCGGTCGAGGCCGACGGCTTGGGAGAGGTGGCCGCACCGGACGGAGCCGGGCTGGCCGGAGCGGGCGGGCTGGCCGGAGCGGACGGCGAAGCCGGGGCGGTGTTGTCGACCACCGTCAGCGTCTTGATGACGACGTCCTGCTTGGGCTTGACGTCTTCGCCCGCCTCGTTCGCGGTGGTGCCGGCCTGCGCGATCTTCTTGATGACGTCGAGACCGGAACCGGTCACCTTGCCGACGATCGAGTACGCGGTCTCGGTCGTCGAGTCCTGGTAGAAGATCACGAACTGGCTGCCGTTGAGGTTCGGCGTCATGGCCACGGTGCCGGCCGGGTAGCGGACCGCGGTCGCGGCGGCGGGGCTCGGCGACGCGTCGGCGGCAGCGCTGGTGGTGGTCGACGGGGCCGCGCTCGGCGCCTCGACGGCCGGCGGGTTCTCCATCCACCAGGAGTACGCCGCGCCGCCGTTGCCGGTGCCGGACGGGTCACCGCAGGCCAGCGCGTAGTCGCCCTCGGCGTGGGTCAGCGCGTGGCACTTGGTGTCGTTGTAGAACCCGCTGTCGGCGAGGTACTTCAGGCTGGCCGCGCCGCACGGGGAGGCGGTGCGGTCGAGTTCGGCCACGACGTTGCCGCCGGCGAACGCGACGGTCATCGCGGACGTGCCCGAGGTCGGCATGCCGTTCGTGGCCGGCTTGCCCGCGTCCTTCAGGGACGGGTTGCCCGCCAGGTCGAGCGGGCTCCAGGCGCAGGTCTCGGCGACCGTCTCGGTCGGCTTCGCGTCGAAGGCGCCGAGGCTCCACGCCCCGAGCACGCCGACGAGGACGAGCGCGAACAAACCGCCGAAGACCGCCTTGAGCTGGCGCGAGCGGCGCTCCTGGTCGGCCCGGCGAACCATCTGCCGGTCGACCTTGGCGCGGGCCAGCTTGCGCTGTCGGGTATTGCTGGAAGCCACCCGAGCTCCTCCTGTCACCATTGACCGCAGCGAAGCATGTCCGCTGTGTCACCTTTATCACGTTAGGGGGTTGGTGTCGCATCACGCGCCGCGCCGGCCCTTCGGCCGGGCGTGGGCCGCGCCACACGTCCGAGCGAGTGTACGGGTAAACGCTGAGAAACACGTATGCCCGTCCTGGTTCTGTGATGGATGATCGCGTTCTGCGCCGTCCGTGCCGTGGGCGGTCGATGCCCGCGCAAGCACTAGGCTGGGCGCTGAAGTCTGCGGAGAGGGGTTTTGTCGTGCTTGTGGTGGGCTTTCCGGCGCAGGCGTTCGGGACCAACTGTTACGTGGTCGCCGGCGCTCCCGGCGAGCAGTGCGTGGTGATCGACCCGGGCATCGGGATCCTGGACCACCTCGACGCGGTGCTGGCCGAGCACCGGCTGCGGCCGGCCGCCGTCGTGCTCACCCACGGGCATCTGGACCACACCTTCTCCGTCACACCCGTGTGCGGGGCCCGGGGCATCACCGCCTGGATCCACCCGGCCGACCGCGAGCTGCTGGCCGACCCGGCCAAGGCGCTCTCGGTGGACCTGAGCGCCATGTTCGGCGGGCGGCTGCCGTACGCCGAGCCCGACGACGTCGCCGAGCTGACCGACGGGGCCGTGCTGAGCCTGGCCGGGCTGGAGATCACCGTGGACCATGCGCCGGGCCATACCGGCGGGTCGGTGATGTTCCGGATGCCGGGTCAGGAGGGCGAGCCGCTCTGCTTCACCGGCGACGTGCTCTTCCGCGACGGCATCGGCCGCACCGACCTGCCGGGCGGCAGCATGGCGCGCATGACCGAGAGCCTGCGCGACAAGGTGCTGACCCTGGCCGACGAGACCGTGGTGCTCCCCGGCCACGGGCCGTCGACGACCATCGGCCGCGAGCGCGCGCGCAACCCGTTCCTGCGCGACCTGCTGAGCGTCGGCGACGCGCCCCGCCGGGGCTTCTGATCCAGACTTCTTCCTTTCCTGGAGTGATCTACCCATGAGCAAGCCCACGCCGCTGTCCGGCTTCCCGGAATGGCTGCCCGCGCAGCGCATCATCGAGCAGCGTTTCCTCGACCACATCCGCCGCACCTTCGAGCTTTACGGGTTCGCGTCGCTGGAGACGCGCGCCGTCGAGCCGCTCGACCAGCTGCTGCGCAAGGGCGAGACCTCCAAGGAGGTATACGTGCTGCGCCGGCTGCAGGCCGCGCCGGACGACACCTCCGACGCGAGCCTCGGCCTGCACTTCGACCTGACCGTGCCGTTCGCGCGCTTCGTGCTGGAGAACGCGGGCAAGCTGCACTTCCCGTTCCGCCGGTACCAGATCCAGAAGGTGTGGCGGGGCGAGCGGCCCGCGGCCGGGCGTTACCGCGAGTTCCTGCAGGCCGACATCGACATCGTCGACCGCGACACGCTGCCCGCGCACTACGAGGCCGAGCTGCCGCTGGTCATCGGGGACGCGCTGGCGGGCCTGCCGATCCCCAAGCCGACCATCATGGTCAACAACCGCAAGGTGCTGCAGGGCTTCTACCAGGGCCTGGACCTGGTGGACCCGGAGGCGGTGATGCGGGTCGTGGACAAGCTCGAGCGGATCGGGCCGGCCGGGGTGACCGCGGAACTGGCCCTGCTCGGGGTGACCGAGTCGCAGGCCCGGCTGGTGCTGGGGCTGGCGGAGGTCTCGGCGGGCGACGCGTCGTTCGTCGACGACGTGCGCAAGCTCGGCGTCAGCGACCCGCTGCTGGACGAGGGCCTGGCCGAGCTGGCCGCCGTGGTGGAGGCCGCCGCGGCGCACTCGCCGGGGCTGTGCCGGGCCGAGCTGAAGATCGCGCGCGGGCTGGACTACTACACCGGCACCGTGTACGAGACGACGCTGGCCGGGCTGGAGCGCTACGGCTCGGTGTGCTCCGGCGGGCGCTACGACAACCTGGCCAGCTCGGGCAACGACCGGTTCCCGGGCGTCGGCCTGTCCATCGGGGTCAGCCGGCTGCTGGGGGTGCTGTTCGGCGAGAACGCGCTGTCGGCCAGCCGCTCGGTGCCGACCGCGGTGCTGGTCGCGGTGGGGGCCGAGGAGGACCGCCGGTCCTGCGACCGGATCGCGGCGCAGCTGCGGGCGCGGGGCATCGCGACCGAGGTGTCGCCGAGCGCGGCCAAGTTCGGCAAGCAGATCAAGTTCGCCGACCGGCGGGGTATCCCGTACGTCTGGTTCCCCGGGGCCGGGGGTGCGGCCGACACCGTGAAGGACATCCGTTCGGGCGATCAGGTCGAGGCGTCGGCCGGAAACTGGACACCTCCGGCGGAGGATCTCATCCCGGTGGTGGAGGGGACTTTTAATTAGGAAACTTAAGTAATAGTGTGTGGTCCTCGACTCTGAAACGGGGGCCGTACGCGCATGACCACGACAGACCACCGCACGTCCCCGGCGCTGGGCACCGCCACAGCGCCGGGACAGCGGCCCCACCTGCACGATCGTGGTCTGCTTAGGCTGGCCGACGCGGTGCTGCAACCCGGCTTCGTCGGCACCTCGCCACCCGACTGGCTGCGCCGCCGCCTCAACGACGGGCTGGGCGGCGTCGTGCTGTTCGCCCGCAACATCGTCGACCTCGACCAGGTCGCGGCGCTGAACGCGGCCCTGGTCGCGGAGAACCCCGACGTGATCATCGCCGTCGACGAGGAGTCCGGCGACGTCACCCGCCTCGACGTGGAGCACGGCAGCCGCCGCCCCGGCAACCACGCCCTCGGCGCGGTGGACGATCCGGCGCTGACCGAGGCCGTCGCCGCCGACATCGGCGCGCAGCTCGCCGCGGCCGGGATCACCCTGGACTACGCGCCCGCCGCGGACGTGAACAACAACCCGGCCAACCCGGTCATCGGCGTACGCTCCTTCGGCGGCGACCCGGACCTGGTGGCCCGGCACACCGCCGCCTGGATCCGCGGCCTGCAGTCCACCGGCGTGGCCGCCTGCGCCAAGCACTTCCCCGGCCACGGCGACACCGGCGTCGACTCCCACCACGGCCTGCCGATCATCGAGGTCGACGCCGCCCGGCTCGGCCAGGTCGAGCTGCCGCCGTTCACCGCCGCGATCGACGCCGGGGTCCGCTCGATCATGACCGCGCACCTGCTGGTGCCCGCGCTGGACCCGGAGCGCCCGGCGACCATGAGCCGCTCGGTGCTCATCGACCTGCTGCGCGAGCAGCTCGGCTTCAAGGGCCTGGTGGTCACCGACGGCATCGAGATGGCGTCGGTGTCCCAGCGCTACGGGCTGGGCGGGGCGGCCGCGCTGGCCATCGCCGGCGGCGCGGACGCCATCTGCGTCGGCGGCGAGAGCGCCGACGAGGCCGTGGTGGAACTGCTGCGCACCAGCATCGTCGACGCCGTGATGAGCGGGGAGCTGCCGGAGAGCCGGCTGGCCGAGGCGGCCTCCCGGGTCGCGACGTTCGCCGCGGAGAGCGCCGCCCAGCGGGGCGCCCGGGCCGCCGCCGCGGACCGGTGGCACGCCGCGGACCGGCCCGAGGTGGGTCTGGCCGCGGCCCGGCGCGCGCTGCGCGTCACCGGGGCGGGCACGCTGCCGCTGGCGGGGCCGGCGCACGTGGTCGAGTTCGGGGTGGCCACCAACCTGGCCATCGAGGCGCGTACGCCGTGGGGCGTGGGCGCGCCGTTGACGGAGCTGCGGCCCGATACGACGGTCGTGCGGCTGGACGAGCACGCGACCGTCGCCGACGTGCTGGCCGGGGCGCAGGGGCGGATCCCCGTGCTGGTCTGCCGCGATCCGCACCGGCACCCGTGGCTGGCGCGGCTGATCGCGGCCGTCGTGGCGGCGCGGCCGGAGACGGTCGTGGTGGAGATGGGCGTGGCGGCGGGGGAGCCGATCGGGGCGGTGCACCTGGCGACGTACGGCGCTGCGGCGGTGTGCGGCCAGGCGGCGGCCGAGGCCCTCGCCGGATCGGCGCGCTGAGCCGGCGGTTTACCGGCCGGTCGCCGGGCACCGGCCGGTCGCCGGCGCCGGCGGCACCACAACTATAGACGATGGCCTATCTCATCGAATCCGAGCGCCGGTTTTTCGATGAGATAGGCCAACGTCTATTGCGAAGTGGTCCGTGATCTCGCCCGGCCGTTGCCGACGGCGTGAGCGCCGTGCGCCCAGGGGACGGTGCACCGCTGCTCAGCAGGGGTGCACCGTTAAGAAGGTGCCCTTCCTCTACCGATGCCGATAAGAAGGTGCCCTTCCTTTGGTCAGGCTTGTTGGCCGCGGCGGAAGCGGATGGCGGCGGCGTGGGCGGGGGCGGGGGAGGTGGGGGCCAGGGAGGTCAGGGTGACGGTGATGCGGGCGCCGCCCAGGTCGCCGTGGTCGACGGCCACGCTGCCGCCGGCCTGGCGGGCGAGCTGGCAGACGATGTCGAGGCCGAGGCCGGTGGAGCCGCCGCCGCTGACGCCGCGCTGCAGGGCCGCGTCGGCGTCGGCGATGCCGGGGCCCGCGTCCTCGACCACCATCGCGTCGGGGGTGACGGTGACGCGGAACGCGGTGCCGTGCGGGGTGTGCCGGAAGATGTTGCCGATCAGGGCGTCGACCGCGCCGATCGCGTCGGAGCGCGGGACCGGCAGCCAGACCGGCTCGTCCGCGCCGACGACCTCCCAGGGGCGGCCGTGGTCCTCGGCGAGCACGGCCCAGAACGCGAGGCGGTCGGCGACGACGTCGACCAGGTCGGTCTCCTCGGCGGCGCGCTCGGCGGCGGTGCGCCGGGCCCCGGCGATGATCGCGTCGATCTCGGCGTCGAGGGCTTCGACGGCCTGGCGCATGCGGTCGCTCTCCGGGCCGGGCGGCAGGGCGTCGGTGTCCAGGCGCAGCGCGGTCAGCGGGGTGCGCAGCCGGTGCGACAGGTCGGCGGCGCGTTCGCGTTCGGCGTCGATGACCGCGTTGAGCCGGTCGGCCATGGCGTTGAAGGCCTCGCCGACCTCGACCAGGTCGGGCGGGCCGGCCGGGTGCACGCGTACGGTCAGGTCGCCGGAGCCGACCGCGCGGGAGGCGCGGGCCAGCTGCCGGGTCGCGCCGACCACGCGCCAGCCGAGCCGGTCGGCCAGCGCCACCGACACCGCGACCAGCAGCGCCGCCAGCGCGCCCATGGACCACCACGCGGTGGCCACACCCCGGGACAGGTCGGCCTCGGGCACGAACACCTCGACGACGGCATTGCGGCCGCCGTCGAGCGCGGCCGGCTGCAGGTACACCAGCCCGTCCGCGACCGGCGCGGTCATCGAGCCGCCCCGGTCGGCGGCGAGCTTGACGTCGGCCATCTCGGCCCGGCTCGCGCCCAGCGACACCCCGCTGGACAGGTGCACGGCCAGGCGCTGGCGCGGGCCGTCGGCGGTGGCGGCCATGGCCCGGCTCAGCACCGCCGGGTCGCTGGACACGGCCAGCGCGGTGACCACCGCGGCGGCCTGCTGGCGGGCGTCGAGCAGCGCGCGGTCCTCGGCGATCTGCTTGGTGACCAGCGCCAGCGGTACGAGGAAGGCCAGCGCCACCATCGACGTGACGGCGAGCGCGCCGCGGGCCAGCATGGCCCTCATGACGGCGGCACCAGCATGACCCCGACGCCGCGGATGGTACGCAGCATGCGCGGCTGGGCCGCGGTCTCGCCGAGCTTGCGCCGCAGCCAGGACAGGTGCACGTCCAGGGTCTGGTCGGCGCCGACGAAGGGCTGCTGCCACACCTCCGTGAACAGCTCGCGGCGGGTCACCACCCGGCCCACCCGGGCCGCGAGGTATGCCAGCACGTCGTACTCCTTGCGGGTCAGGGTGAGCGGGGAGCCGTCCAGAGTCACCAGGCGGGTGCTCTCGTCCATGCGCAGCGGCCCGATCTCGACCACGGTGTCGGAGGACTCGGTGCGCGGCTGGGTCCGGCGCAGCACCGCGGCCACCCGGGCGGTCACGTGCGCGGCGGAGAACGGTTTGGTCATGTAGTCGTCGGCGCCGGAATTGAGCAGCCGGATCGCGTCGTGCTCGCCGCGGCGGGCGGTGGCCACGATGACCGGCACGTCACTGACCGCCCGCATCATGCGCAGGGCGTCGGCTCCGTCCAGATCGGGCAGTCCCAGGTCGAGGATGACCAGGTCGGGTCGCTCGCTGCGTTCGCTGGTGAGTGACTTCAGGCCTTGCAACGCGGTGCCTACCGTCTGCACGGCGTATCCGGCGACGGTCAGGGCGTTGCCGAGCGCGTCGCGAATGGCGGGGTCGTCCTCCACGACGAGTACGAGGGGCATGGCTGGCACCGTAGCGGAAGCTGTTAGATAGCGGGATGGGTTCGGGGTGGCCGTTTCGCGTGAGGTCGGTGGCGTACGTCGGCGGCTGGGCCGCGGTGACCGCCGCGTCGGCCGCCGTGGTGTGGGTGGGGCTGGGCCCCGTGCTGGCCACCGCGGTGCCCGAGCCGGTGCCGCTACGCCTGGAAGCGCTGCCCCCGCAGCTGCCCGAGCCGCTGGCCACGCCGTCGCGACCGGTGCCCACGGTGACGCTGCCCCCGGTGCCGTCGCCGTCCCCGCCGCCCCCGGCGACCCTGGTCTCGCCCAGCCCGGCGCGCACCTCGCCGACGGCCAAGCCGCCGGCGCTGCCGTCACCGGCCATGACGGTCGACGGCTGGCAGGTGTTCACCGAATCCGACGGCTCCCGGTCGTACCTGCGCAGCTTCCCGACCGCGGGCGGCACCGCGGTGATCCGGATGGCGAACGAGCGGGTCTACCTGGTGTCGGCCACGCCGCGCGGCGACTACCAGGTGGCCACCTCGCAGCCGGACCCGGAACGGGTGGTGGTGCAGTTCCACCGCGCCTCCGACCAGATCATCGTCGACGCGATCTGGTGGGAGGGGCGGCCCTACTCGGAGGTGTCCACCGTCGGCTGACGGCGGGCGCACGCGGCGGCCACGGCGGCGTGCCGCGTGAGAGGCGGCACGCAGGACGGGCGGCGCGGACGTCATGTGAACGAGCCTCGGATCCGGCGGGCCGGGGACAAAGCTCGCTAAGCCCTTCTTGGGCCGTGTTTGAGGCGGATTTCAGGTAGGCCGCGCTCGCGGCGGGGCGAACCCGGGCACATGCGAGAATGACCTCTGGCGCCGCCCGTACTCATGGCGGCGTGTTTCCGCAGTCCGAGGAGAGCATCGTGATCCGTACCCACACCGCTGGCAGTCTGCGTGCCGAGCACGCCGGCCAGAGCGTCACCCTCGCCGGCTGGGTGGCCCGGCGACGTGATCACGGCGGAGTGACCTTCATCGACCTGCGCGACGCCTCGGGCATCGTGCAGATCGTGTTCCGTGACGAGGCCCAGGCGCACGCGCTGCGCAACGAGTACTGCGTCAAGGTCACCGGCACCGTGGGGCAGCGGCCCGAGGGCAACGAGAACCCCGAGCTGCCGACCGGCGCGATCGAGGTCACCGTCACCGACCTGACCGTGCTGTCGGAGGCCGCGCCGCTGCCGTTCCCGATCGACGAGCACGTCACCGTCGGCGAGGAGGCGCGCCTGCGCCACCGCTACCTGGACCTGCGCCGCGCCAACCAGGCCAAGGCGATCCGGCTGCGCTCGCGGGCCAACGCCATCGCCCGCGAGGTGCTCGGCGCACGTGACTTCCTGGAGATCGAGACGCCGACCCTGACCCGGTCCACGCCCGAGGGCGCGCGTGACTTCCTGGTCCCGGTCCGGCTGCAGCCCGGCGCGTGGTACGCGCTGCCGCAGTCGCCGCAGCTGTTCAAGCAGCTGCTGATGGTGGCCGGCATGGAGCGCTACTACCAGATCGCGCGCTGCTACCGCGACGAGGACTTCCGCGCCGACCGGCAGCCCGAGTTCACCCAGCTCGACATCGAGATGTCGTTCGTGACCCAGGACGACGTCATCGAGCTCGGCGAGGAGATCGTCGGCTCGCTGTGGCGCGAGCTGGCCAACCACGAGATCCCGACGCCGATCCCGCGCATCACGTATCACGACGCGATGAACCGCTACGGCTCCGACAAGCCCGACCTGCGCTACCAGGTCGAGCTGACCGAGCTGACGAAGTACTTCGAGGGCACCGAGTTCCGGGTGTTCCAGGCCGAGTACGTCGGCGCGGTCGTCATGCCCGGCGGCGCGGCGCAGACCCGCAAGGAGCTCGACGGCTGGCAGGACTGGGCCAAGGCGCGCGGTGCCCGCGGCCTGGCCTACGTGGTGCTCGACGCGGAGACCGGCGAGGCCCGCGGCCCCGTCGCCAAGAACCTGTCCGAGGCGCACCTGGCCGGCCTGGCCGACGCCGTCGGCGCGAAGCCCGGCGACGCCGTGTTCTTCGCCGCCGGCACCCGCCGCCACGCGCAGGAGCTGCTCGGCGCGGCCCGCATCGAGATCGCCAAGCGGGCCAACCTGATCGACGAGTCGGCGTGGGCGTTCTGCTGGGTCGTCGACGCGCCGATGTTCGAGCCGGTCGACATCCCCGGCGAGGGTATCGTCGAGGGCGCGTGGACCGCGGTGCACCACCCGTTCACCTCGCCCAACGAGGACTGGATCGACAACTTCGAGTCGGCCCCCGACAAGGCGCTGGCGTACGCGTACGACATCGTCTGCAACGGCAACGAGATCGGCGGCGGCTCGATCCGTATCCACCGCGGCGACGTGCAGAAGCGCGTGTTCACCCTGCTCGGCATCACCGACGAGGAGGCCAAGGACAAGTTCGGCTTCCTGCTCGACGCGTTCGCGTACGGCCCGCCGCCGCACGGCGGCATCGCGCTGGGCTGGGACCGGGTCTGCATGCTGCTGGCCGGCGTGGACTCGATCCGCGACGTCATCGCGTTCCCGAAGTCGGGCGGCGGCTTCGACCCGCTGACCGGCGCGCCCACCCCGATCACGGCGCAGCAGCGCCTGGAGGCCGGCGTGGACGCCAAGCCGAAGGCTCCCGGTGAGGACGCAGCCAAGGCCAAGGCCGCAGCGAAGTAATGCGGATCCTGGTCACCGGAGGCTCGGGATACACCGGTGGCCGACTGGTCGCCCTCGCCCGCGCGGCGGGGCACGACGTGACCGGTACCTGCTCCGGCCGCTCTTGGCGGCCGGACCAGGTCACGGTCTCCACCCGTGTGGAGGGGCTGGTGCCGCTCGACGTCCGGGACCGGTCGGCCGTCGACCTGCTGCTCGACGAGCTGCGGCCGGACGCCGTGGTGCACACCAGCTACATCCAGTCGGACTGGGCGGTCACCGCGCTGGGCGCGGCCCATGTCGCGGCCGCGGCGGCGCGTACCGGCGCGCGGCTGGTGCAGGTGTCCTCGGACGCGATCTTCAAGGGCCGCCCGGCCCCGTATACCGAGGCCGACCTGCCGGAGCCGGTGTACCCGTACGGAGCCGCCAAGGCGGCGGCGGAGACCGCGGTGCTCGCCGTGCACCCCGACGCCGCCGTCGCGCGCACCTCGCTGATCATCGGCGACGACGGCTCGAAGCAGCACCAGCTCGCCCTCGACATGGCGGCCGGGCGGGTGGACGGGGTGCTGTTCACCGACCACATCCGCTGCCCGGTCGCGGTCGACGACCTCGCCGCGGCGCTGCTGGAGCTGGCCGAGGGCGACTTCCGCGGCATCCTCAACGTGGCCGGCCCCGAGGCGATCAGCCGCCACGAGCTGGGTGTGCGCATCGCCGCCAAGCACGGCATCCCCGCCGAGCGGGTGCCCGGGGGCTCCGCCCTCGAACGCGGCTTCGTCTCCCCGGCCGAGGTCCGCCTCGACACCACCCTGGCCCGCTCCGTCCTCCACACCCGCCTGCGCGGCGTCACCGAGATCCTGGCCTGACAGTGCGGATGTAGGCGCCGCAGGCAGCGGCGGAAGTCGCGGCTGCGGCAGGTGCGGCTTGCCGGCATCAGCCGTGTCCGGCTCAAGGCGCGGCTGCCGGCCTGACCGTCTTGGTGGACGGTCAGGCCCGGGGCATCAGCGAACATACGAGTCCGCGCGCTTACATCTTTTTTGGTGTGAGCACATCAAAAATGATGTAAGCCGCGCCCGGGACACCTTCGCCGACTGCTCGGTGGAGACGACGTCGGCCCATCGCATCGAAAGCGGGCGGGGGATCGTGTGGGTCATGGGGCGCGGGTAAGGTGCGCTGATGCCGTTCTCCCTCGGTGACATCCTCGGCGCGCAGGTGCAGCCCCCGTTCGGCGTCGTGGCCGGTGCGGCGCTCATCGCGCTGGCGCTGGTGGTCGTCAACACGACCTGGCGGGTCGTGCGCAACGCCATCACCATCGCGCACGAGGGCGGGCACGCGGCCGCCGCGGTGCTGACCGGGCGGCGGCTGCGCGGCATCCGGCTGCACTCGGACACGTCCGGGCTGACCATCATGAAGGGCAAGCCGACCGGGATCGGCATGGCCGTGACCCTGCTCGCCGGGTACGCGACCCCGTCGATTCTCGGCATCGCGGGCGCGGCCCTGCTCGACCGGGGGCACATCCGGCTGCTGCTGTGGATCACGATCGTGCTGCTGCTGCCGATCCTCGTCATGATCCGCAACTTCTACGGGCTGCTGCTGATCCTGGCCACCGGCGCGGCCGTGTTCGCCGTCTCCTGGTACGCCACCGCGCCGTGGCAGGCGCTGTTCGCGTACACGGGAGTGTGGTTCCTGCTCATCGGCGGGGTGCGGCCGGTGGTGGAGGTGCAGCTGCACCGGCGGCGGGGCAGCGGCATGCGCTCCGATCCTGACCAGCTCGCGGGGATCACCCGGCTGCCGGGCGGGTTCTGGGTGTTCGTGTTCCTGCTCTGGACCGTCGGCTCCGTGCTGGCGGGGGCCTACCTGCTCGACCTGCTGCCGGACACCGCCCTGCCCCGCTGACCCTGCGTTGCGGCGCGACGCACGCTGTTCCTGATCGACGTTGGCCTATCACATCGAGTTTGATCACGAGAAAACTCGATGTGATAGGCCAACGTCTATGCGGGGCGCGGGGTGTCAGGACAGGCGTAGCGAGGTGCGGAGGATCGACTCGGTGTAGCCGAGGCGGCGGTAGAGGGCCAGGGCGCGGGTGTTGTCGGACATGACGCCCAGCGAGCTGATGCCGAACTCGGCGATCAGGCGTCGGGTCAGCGCGGTGGTCAGGGCCGCCCCGTGGCCGCGGCCCTGCGCGGCTCCCGCCACGGCGATGCCGGCCAGGAAACCGACGCCGTTCGGGCTGCGGTCGCCCGCGACGGCCACCACCCGGCCCGCCTCGCGGATGCCGTACCACCGCCGGATGCGCGGGTCGCCGGGGCGGCTGGTGCTGTGCGGCAGCGCGTCGTCGAGCACCGCGCCGATGCCGTCGTGATCGGTTTCGTCCAGGGCGACCACCGCGGCCTCGCCCGGGTGCGGGGCGGGTGCGGCGGTGGTCCACAGGAAGTCCCAGTCGTCGTGCACGTCGGCGGGCAGCGCGGCAGCCGTCTCGGCGCGGGTGAGCCGGGGCAGGTGCAGCCAGGCCCCCGCGGCCAGCGCGCCGTCGGCCGCGAGCCGGGCGAACAGCGCGGCGACCGGGGCCGCGTCGCCGAGCGAGGCCGCCACCGGTCCCCACGGGCCGAGCGAGGTCCACGCCAGCGCGCCGTCCAGCTGGTATCCCCGCACGTCGTCGCCGCCCGCGGTCAGCCGGGCGTAGGGATGGTCGCCGACCTTCGCGAGCAGGTCGGCACGGCCGAGGAAGTCAGGGGTGAGAGCCACGGCGTCACCTTACCGGCCGGGTGGGGGAAGATCGGCCGAGGCGGCCCGGGGCGGTGCCGGGTATCGTCTGCGTGATGCAGACCGACGGCCTCTTCTCCCTGGAGCCCTCGCCGGCTGATCGACCGATCAGCTCGCCGGGGTTCGAGGCGCCGTCCGTGGACGCCCCGCTGGCCGTCCGGCTGCGCCCGTCCGGCCTCGACGAACTGGTCGGCCAGGATCACCTGCTGGCACCGGGCGCGCCGCTGCGCCGCCTGGTCGCGGGCGGCGCGCCGATGTCGGTGATCCTGTGGGGCCCGCCCGGCTGCGGCAAGACCACCATCGCGCACCTCGTCGCCGAAGCCGACGACCGGCACTTCGTCGCGATGTCCGCGCTGACCGCCGGGGTCAAGGAGGTGCGCGAGGTCATCGACGTCGCGCGCCGGCGGCGCCGGGCTGGCGGCGCGCCGACCGTGCTGTTCATCGACGAGGTGCACCGGTTCACCAAGACCCAGCAGGACTCGCTGCTGGCCGCGGTCGAGGACCGCACGGTGACGCTGCTCGCGGCGACCACGGAGAACCCGTACTTCTCGATCATCTCGCCGCTGCTGTCGCGGTGCGTGCTGCTGACCCTCAAGCCGCTGGACGACGAGGCGGTGCGCGGTCTGGTGCACCGCGCCGTGGCCGACCCGCGCGGCCTGGGCGGCACGGTCACCCTCCACCCCGAGGCGGAGGACCACCTGGTCCGGCTGGCCGGCGGCGACGTACGCAAGGCGCTCACCGCGCTGGAGGCCGCGGCCGGCTCCGCGCTGGCGATCCACGACGGGGACGGCGTGCCCGAGATCGACGTGGCCACCGCCGAGCGCGCGGTCGACGTGGCCGCGCTGCGCTACGACCGCGCCGGCGACGCCCACTACGACGTGATCAGCGCGTTCATCAAGAGCATGCGCGGTTCGGACGTGGACGCCGCGATCCACTACCTGGCCCGGATGCTGACCGCGGGGGAGGACCCGCGCTTCATCGCCCGCCGCCTGATCATCTTCGCCAGCGAGGACGTCGGCCTGGCCGACCCGACGGCGCTGACCGCGGCGGTGAACGCCTCGTACGCGGTGCAGCACGTCGGCCTGCCCGAGGCGCAGCTCAACCTGGCCCAGGCGGTGGCTCACCTGGCCACCGCGCCCAAGTCCAACGCGGTCACCACCGCCATCTCGGCGGCGCTCGCCGACGTGCGGGCGGGCAAGGCCGGCGCGGTCCCGTCGCACCTGCGCGACGCCCACTACTCGGGTGCGCGAGGGCTGGGCCACGGCATCGGCTACCGCTACCCGCACGACGATTCCCGAGGTGTGGTGGGTCAGCAGTACCCACCCGACGATCTGGTGGGAGTGGACTACTACCGTCCCACCGGACACGGTGGCGAACGGCACATCGCCGAACGCCTGCCGAAGTTGCGCGCGGTCGTTCGGGGGACGACCAAATCCGAGCGAAGCGAGGAGAACTGATGAGCAGGGCCGATGCGACCGACGGACGGGGCCGGAAGAAGGGCCGCGGCGAGGCCGAGGAGGTCCCGCAGGAGGAGACCGGCTGGCTCGACGACCTGCGTGGCGCGAAGCAGGCCAAGGACCAGTTCGACGACGCGGACTTCACCGACGGCGGCAGCAGCCGCTGGGACAAGCTGAGCGCGCTGAGCGACGACGCCCCCGCGGGCCGTGGCGCCCCCAAGGCTCCCGCTGACGCCGGTCGCCGCCCGCGCGGCGGCGACGCTCCGGCGGGCCGGCGGGGCGTCGAGGACACCGCCGGTGGCCGCCGTCCCGCCGAGGAGCCCACGGGTGGCGTCCGCCGTCCCGCCGAGGACCCCATGGGCGGTGGCCGCCGCGCTGCCGAGGAGCCGACGGGTGGTGGCCGCCGCGCGGCTGAGGAACCCGTCGGCGGTGCCCGCCGTGCGGGTGAGGACACCCAGGGCGGCCGCAGGCGCACGCCGGAGGAGCCGCCTTCGGGCCGCCGCCGCGCTGACGATGAGCCTGCCGGTCGCCGCCGTGCAGGTGAGGACCCGGCGGGCGGGTTCCGCGCCGCCGGTGAGGACACGCTGAGCGGCCGCCGCCGCGCCGAGGAGGAGCCCGCGGGCCGCCGCCGGGCCGAAGACGACACCGCCGCGGGTCGCCGCCGTGCCGGTGAGGACACGCAGACCGGTCGCCGCCGCGCTGACGAGGAGCCCACCGGCGGTCACCGCCGGGCGGCGGAGGAGCCGGTCGGCCGCCGGGCGGCGGAGGAGCCGCCGGGTCGCCGGGCCGCCGCCGACGACACCGGCAGCCGCCGCCACGTGGCGGACGAGCCCGCCGGCCGTCGTGCCGCCCGGCCGGAGCCGGAGGAGCCCCGCCGGGGCCGTCCCGAGCCCGCGCCGGTCGAGCCGCAGCCGGGCCGTGGCCGCCCGGAGCAGGCGCTGCGCAAGCCGGGCGGGGAGCCGCCGGTGGTGCGCCGCCGCGAGATGGACCCCACCCGAACCGGTGAGATGCCCCGTGCCGTCGGCAACCCGCCCCCCGCCGACGGCGGTCGCGGCCGTCCGGGCATGCCGGCCGGCCCGGCGGGCAAGCCCGCGACGCCGCCGGCCCGGCCGGAGCCGCAGCGCGCGGGCTTCCCGGCCGTCGCCCCGGTCTCCCCGGCCCGCCCGAACCGCGGCGGCGTGCCCGTTCCGCCGGTCGGCCCGCCGCCGCAGGGCGGCCCCGCCCCGCTCGGCGGCATGCCGCCGCAGGCCGGTCCCCACGCGGGCCCCGGACCTGCCGCCCCGCACGCCGGGCCCGCCGGCCCGATGCCCGGCCCGCACGCCGGACCCGCTCCCGCCGGGCCGATGCCCGGCCCGCACGCGGGTCCGGGCCCGAAGCCGGGCGGTCCCGCCGCCGGCCCCGGCCCCGTCGGCGGTGGCCGCCCGCCCGGTCGGCCCGAGCCGATCGCGGTGCGCCCGCCGGACCCGAACGCCGTGGTGCCGCCGGCCGGCGACCGCCGCGCCGGACTGGCCGCGGGCGTCGACGCCATCCGCGGCGCCCGGTCGGAGGTGCGCAAGCAGCTGCGCGAGCAGCAGCGGCTGCGTATGTGGACGCTGATCGCGCTGGTGGCCGTCGTGGTGGGCGCGCTGCCGTTCTACTTCGTGCTGCGCGCGGCGACCCGTGACCCGGTGCTGACCACGCTGGACGCGCTGGACGTGCCGTCGTGGGCGGTCACCGCCGGCAAGACCCAGGACAACATCTACGGCAGCCGCTGGTGCCTGATCGACTGCCGCTACCGCGAGCGCTCGCTGGAGTCGGCGCGGGGGATCGACGAGACGACCGAGGCGTACACCAAGGCCCTCACCGACGCGGGCTGGGCCCGCTGGAACGTGCCCAGCTGCGTGCTGGACGAGGGCACCGAGGGCAAGTTCTCCTGCTGGCGGCGCGACGAGTTCACGCTGGACCTGTGGGTCCGTCCGATCACCACCCCGGAGTGCACGGACCTGCTGCGCAACCGGCCGACCGTCGGCCCCAGCCAGGAGCCGGCGGCGCAGCCGAGCGCCGACCCGTCGGCGGCCCCGGCCGGTGACCCGGACGCCTGCAAGGGCTCCGCGGTGACGATCAAGGTGCTGAACACGGTCGCCGACGACCGCATCCGGTTCACCGCCGATCCGAACGGCGAGCAGGGCACGGGCGGGGACGAGGAGACCGGCGAGGAGACCGGCACGGAGAGTCCTGCCCCGACACCGTCGGCGAGCTGAGCCCGGCTGCTGCGAGCGCCGTCGCGGCGGGCGGTAGGGTCTGCACGTCAGGACAAAGTGCGACGTGCGGAGGATGTGGCATGTCTGGAGGCGAGATCGCGGCGCTGATCGCGGCGGGTGCGTTCGCGATGCTGGTGCTGGTGCTTGCCGTGCCGATCCTGCGGCTGCGGCACACCGTCGACGCCGCCACGGTGACGTTGCGGCAGGTCAGCCAGCGTACGGGCCCGATCCTGGACAACGTGAACCTGACCGTCGACAACGTCAACACGGCGCTCGGCCAGACCCAGGTCACGCTGGACGGGGTGAACGTGCAGCTGGCGAAGGTCGACGTGATGACCCAGCACCTGGCGGCGACCACGGCGAACGTGTCGAACCTGGTGAGCGTCGTCACGGCGACCGCGGCGAGCCCGCTGGTGAAGGCGGCCGCGTTCACGTACGGCGTACGGCGCGCGACGGCGGCCCGCAAGGAGGCCGACGAGGCGAAGTCGGTGCGCGACGAGCTCAAGGCGCGCAAGCGCACCCGGCGGGGCTGAGCCATGATCCGCAGGTTGCTGTGGCTCGGGGTGGGCATCGGCGTCGGCGTCGTGGTGGTGCGGTTGGTGACCCGCCAGGCGCGCAAGTTCACCCCGGCCGGGCTGGCCGGGACCGCCCAGGAATCCATTGGTCACGCCGCGGGCTCGGTGCGAAGCTTTATGGACGACGTCCGCGACGGCATGGCCGACCGCGAGGACCAGCTCTTCGCCGCCTTCGAGGACGGCGTGTCGATCGAGCCCGTCGACCTGCCCTGGGCGCACGGGGTCGGCAGCAAGTTCTATCAGTTCAAGCAGCAGCAGGAAGGCGAGCAGCAGCGATGAGGACCGCGGAAGTCAAGCGACGGTTTCTGGCGCACTTCGAGGCCAACGGGCACACCGTGGTTCCGAGCGCTCCACTGCCGGCCATCGACGATCCGAACCTGCTGTTCGTCAACGCCGGCATGGTGCAGTTCGTGCCCTACTTCCTGGGCCAGCAGACCCCGCCGTTCCGGCGCGCGGTCAGCGTGCAGAAGTGCATCCGGACGCCGGACATCGACGAGGTCGGCAAGACGTCCCGGCACGGCACGTTCTTCCAGATGAACGGCAATTTCTCCTTCGGTGACTATTTCAAGGAGGAGGCGATCCGCCTCTCCTGGGACCTGATCACCAAGCCGATCGAGGCCGGCGGCTTCGGGATCGACCAGGAGAAGATCTGGGCGACGGTGTATCTCGACGACGACGAGTCGATCGGGTTCTGGCGCGCGGTCGGCCTGCCCGCGGAGCGCATCGTGCGCCGCGGCAAGGCGGACAACTTCTGGTCCATGGGCATCCCGGGGCCGTGCGGCCCGTGCTCGGAGATCTACGTCGACCGCGGGCCGGCGTACGGCCGCGAGGGCGGTCCGGAGGTCGACGAGGACCGCTACATGGAGATCTGGAACAACGTCTTCATGCAGTACGAGCGGGGCCCCGGCACCGACAAGGAGAACTACCCGATCCTGGGCGAGCTGCCGGCGCAGAACATCGACACCGGCATGGGCCTGGAGCGCATGGCGTCGATCATGCAGGGCGTGGACAACCTCTACGAGATCGACGAGGTCCGCCCGCTGATCGACAAGGCGTGCGAGCTGACCGGCAAGCGCTACAACGTCAGCCACACCACCACCGCGGCCGAGTCGCACCCCGACGACGTGCGCCTGCGCGTCATCGCCGACCATGTGCGCACCTCGCTGATGCTGATCGGCGACGGCGTGACCCCGTCCAACGAGGGCCGCGGCTACGTGCTGCGCCGCATCATGCGCCGGGCGATCCGGGCGATGCGCCTGCTCGGCTACGAGGACCCGGCGCTGCCGGAGCTGCTGCCGGTGGCCCGCGACTCGATGTCGCCGTCGTACCCGGAGATCGCGACCGACTTCGGCCGCATCTCGCAGTACGCGTACGCGGAGGAGGAGGCGTTCCGTAGCACGCTGCGCGCGGGCACCACGATCCTGGACGTGGCGGTCGCGGACACCAAGAAGTCCGGCGGCAAGACGCTGACCGGTGACAAGGCGTTCCAGCTGCACGACACGTACGGCTTCCCGATCGACCTGACCCTGGAGATCGCGGCCGAGCAGGGCCTGTCGGTGGACACCGACGGGTTCAAGCGGCTGATGGCCGAGCAGCGCAAGCGCGCGAAGGCCGACGCGCAGGCGCGCAAGACGGGTCACGCCGACCTGTCGGCGTACCGGGGCGCGCTGGACGCGGGCGGCGCGGTGGAGTTCACCGGCTACGCGGAGGTCTCGCGGGAGTCGAAGGTGCGCGCGCTGATCGGCAGCGGCGGCCTGATCACCTCGGCGGGCGAGGGCGAGCTGGTCGAGGTCGTGCTCGACGTCACCCCGTTCTACGCCGAGGGCGGCGGCCAGCTGCCCGACCTGGGCCTGATCACGGTCGGCGGCGGCAAGGTCGAGGTGCTCGACGTGCAGCAGCCGCTGCCGGGCCTGATCGTGCACAAGGCGCGGGTCGTCGAGGGCGAGGTCCGCTCCGGCGAGGCCGGCTACGCCCAGATCGACGTGGAGCGCCGCCGGGCGATCTCCCGCGCGCACACCGCGACGCACCTGGTGCACCAGACGATGCGCAACTTCCTCGGCGGGTCGGCGACCCAGGCGGGTTCGCTGAACGCGCCGGGCCGGCTGCGGTTCGACTTCAACACGCCCGGCGCGGTGCCGGCCAGCGTGCTGACCGACGTCGAGCAGCAGGTCAACGAGGTGCTGATGAGCGACCTGGAGGTGCGCGCGTTCGTCACCTCGCAGGCCGAGGCCAAGCGGCTGGGCGCGATGGCGCTGTTCGGCGAGAAGTACGGCGAGTACGTGCGCGTCGTCGAGGTCGGCGAGTACGCGCGTGAGCTGTGCGGCGGCACCCACGCGGCCCGCTCGGGCCAGCTGGGCCTGGTGAAGATCCTTTCGGAGGCGTCGATCGGCTCCGGCGTGCGCCGGGTCGACGCGCTGGTCGGCATGGACGCGTTCCGGCACCTGGCCAAGGAGCACCTGCTGGTGTCGCGCCTGGCCGAGCTGTACCGGGTGCCGCGCGAGGAGGTCGGCGACCGGGTCGAGCAGACCGTGTCCCAGCTGCGCGACGCCGAGCGCGAGCTGGAGAAGATGCGCGCGCAGCTGGTGCTCGGCGGGGCCGCGGCGCTGGCCGAGGGCGCGCTGGACCTGGGCGGTGTGGCGTACGTGGGCACCGAGGCGCCGGAGGGCGCGGCAGTCAACGACGTGCGCACCCTGGCGCAGGAGGTGCGCGGCCGCTTCCCGGCGGACCGTCCCGCGGTCGTCGCGGTGGCGGCCCGCGCCAACGGCAAGGCGTCGCTGATCGTGGCGATCAACGACGCGGCCAAGTCCCGGGGCCTGTCCGCGCAGGACCTGGTCAAGGGCGCGCTGTCCGGGCGCGGCGGCGGTAACGCCGACCTGGCGCAGGGCGGCGGCGTGCCGGCCGACCAGGCCCCGCACCTGCTGGGCGCGGTCCAGGCCGCAGTACAAACCCGCTAAGGCGAAGGAAGGGCACCTTCTTATCGTTTTCCGATGTAGAAGGTGCCCTTCCTAGCCGCCGGAGGCGGCGGTGACGGAGATCCGGCGAGGGCACCTTCGCGACGCGCGCAGCGTCGGCGGAGGTGCCCTCGGTGTTTCGTTTGCTGATCGGAAGGAGTGACGGCGATGACGTGGACCCGCGGGGTGCGGCTGGGGATCGACGTGGGTTCGGTGCGGATCGGGGTGGCGGTGTGCGATCCGGACGGAATCCTGGCAACGCCGCTGGTCACAGTGGCTCGCCAGGCCAAAGCGGACGACTCTGACATTTCGGCTGATATGGTGGAGATCGCGCGCCTGGTGGCCGACCATGGCACGGTGGAGGTGGTGGTGGGACTGCCCATCAACCTCGCCGGGGTCGAGGGGCCGGCCGCCAAGCACGTGAGGGCATACGCCGACGCTCTGGCCGGTCTGATCGCGCCGGTGCCGGTGGTGCTCGCTGACGAGAGGATGTCCACCGTCACGGCCACCCGGCGGCTCGCCGACCGCGGTGTCCGGGGCAAGAAGCAGCGTGCGGTCGTCGACCAGGCGGCCGCGGTGGAGATCCTGCAGGGTTGGCTCGACGCGCAGCGAAGGCGAGCAGGATGATCGACGAACTGGACCGTGCTTTCGACGACGACCACGACGAAGATCCCCGGCAGCAACTGCCGCCGGGCGAGGCGAGTCGTCAACGCAGGCGGTTCGGTTGGATGAGGTCCGTGCTCGCCATGGGCCTGGCCCTGGTGCTGCTCGGGGCGCTGGGCATCGGCGCCGTGGTGGTGTACCAGAAGATCAGCGGGGCGCTGGGCACCTCGGACTGGGAGACCTCGGCCGACGGCGCCGAGGTGCAGATCGAGATCAAGAGCGGCGACACGCAGGCCGAGATCGCCCGCACCCTGAAGGCGGCCGGCGTGATCGCCAGCGAGAAGGCCTTCATCGAGGCGGGCGAGCGCAACCCGGACGCGCTGCGCATCCAGCCCGGCTTCTACAAGATGCGCACCCACATGAGCGCCAAGGACGCGGTGCTGCACCTGCTGGACCTGAAGAACCGCATCGTCAACGGGATCACCATCCCGGAGGGGCTCAGCTCGTTCCGGGTGTTCAAGCTGCTGTCGGCCAGGACCGGCATCCCCGAGGCGGACTTCAAGGCCGCCGCGAAGGACCCGATCGCGCTCGGGGTGCCCGACTGGTGGTTCAACCGCACCGACGACAAGAAGGTCAAGCCGTCGGTCGAGGGCTTCCTGTTCCCCGACACGTACGAGTTCGCGCCCAACGCCACCGCGGAGAGCATGCTGCGGGTCATGGTCAACCGCTTCCTCACCGTCACGGGCAGCATGAACTTCGCCGAGACGGTCCCGGCGCAGCTCGGCGGGATCGCGCCGTACGAGGCGCTGATCGTGGCCTCGCTGGCCCAGGCCGAGGCGGGCAACGCCGACGACTTCGGCAAGGTGGCCCGGGTCGCCTACAACCGGGTCTACAAGCGGATCCCCGATCTGACCTGTGCCTGCTTCCAGTTCGACGTGACCGTGAACTACTCGCGCGAGCTGGCCGGCAAGGACCCCAAGCCGTCCAGCGGGCTCACCCACGACGAGCTGACCGACGAGAAGAACCCTTACAACCGCAACGCCGAGGGGATGATCCCCACCCCGATCAACAACCCGGGCAAAGCGGCGCTGGAGGGCGCGATGTCGCCGCCGAAGGGCGACTGGTACTACTTCGTGGCGACCGACAAGGAGGGCCACTCGGCCTTCTCGGAGACGTTCGAGGAGTTCTGCGAGGACAACGAGACGGCCGTGAAGAACAAGGTGCTCGAGCAGAGCTCTTGCTGAGCCGCCCGTCTTGTCCGAATAAGCCCGTTAGATCCTGGGCGGCGGCTGAAAACCCACCGTCCGCCCGGGGGTGTGCAAAACCCTTCACGTGTAACGTAGCCGCCGATGGCGACCCGTACGTGAGAGGGCACCGATGACTGACGAGCTTTTCCTGTCGTTCGAGGAGCATCCCGAGCGCGGCCAACAGCGGCGTCGGCACGGGGTGGACAACAACCGTGGCCGGAACAACAAGAAGAAGAAAAAGAAGAAGAAGCGCGGCCGCTCCTTCCTCGCCCTCTTCCTCACGCTGTTCCTGCTCGGCGGTCTGGCCGGCGGCGCGTACCTGGGCTACGACAAGATCAAGAATCTGCTGGTCACCCCCGACTACACCAGCGCGGCCACCTCCGCCGAGGTCGAGGTCGAGATCAAGCAGGGCTCCCGCGGCCTGGACATGGCCGAGGTGCTCAAGCAGCACGATGTGATCAAGAGCGAGCAGGCGTTCATCGAGGCGTGGGAGCAGAACCCCGATGCCAAGAAGATCCAGCCCGGCCTGTACAAGCTGCGCGTGCAGATCAGCGCCGCCGACGCGATCACGATGCTGCTGGACACCAAGAACCGCCTCGTGAACGGCATCCTCATCGCCGAAGGCATGTCCACCTTCAAGATCTACAAGGTGTTGTCGGAGAAGCTGGGCATCCCCGAGGCCGATTTCAAGGCCGCCGCCAAGGACCCGATCGCGCTCGGCGTGCCGGCGTGGTGGTTCAAGCGGGAGGACGGCAAGAAGGAGAGCCGCTCGATCGAGGGCTTCCTGTTCCCCGACACCTACGAGTTCCCGAAGAACGTGACCGCCAAGTCGGCCCTGTCGATGATGGTCGAGCGGTTCATGAAGGTCACCGGGGACATGGGCTACGCCGACGCGGCCGCGAAGCTGAACATCTCGCCCTACCAGGCGCTGATCGTGGCGTCGCTGGCCCAGGCCGAGGCGGGCAACGCCGACGACCTCGGCAAGGTCGCCCGGGTGTCCTACAACCGCGTGTTCAGTGACAAGGCCGTCGCCGAGATCGGCACCTGCCACTGCCTGCAGTTCGACGTGACCGTCAACTACTCCCGTGAGATCGCCGGCAAGGACCCCAAGCCGTCCAGCGGGCTCACCCAGGCGGAGCTGACCGACCCGAAGAACCCCTACAACCGCAACGCCAAGGGCCTGCCGCCCACCCCGATCAACAACCCGGGGCAGAAGGCGCTGGAAGGTGCGGCCAACCCGCCCAAGGGTGACTGGATCTACTTCGTGGCCATCGACAAGGAGGGCCACTCGGCCTTCTCGGCGACCCACTCCCAGTTCTGCAGGGACAACAACACGGCCGTGAAGAACGGCGTGCTCAAGCAGAGCTCCTGCTGATGCGCGCCGCGGTCCTCGGCAAGCCGGTCAGCCACTCGCTGTCGCCCGTCCTGCACAACGCGGGCTACGCGGCGGCGGGACTGACCGGCTGGTCGTACACCGCGATCGAGTGCGCCGAGGCCGACCTGCCCGCCTTCGTGGCGGGCCTGGGGGCCGAGTGGGCGGGGCTGTCGCTGACCATGCCGCTCAAGGAGGTGGGGCTGACCGTCGCGACGGCGGTCAGCCCGGTCGCCGCCGCGGTCGGAGCCGCCAACACGCTGGTCCACCAGCCGGACGGCAGCTGGCGGGCGGACAACACCGACGTGCCCGGCATGGTCGCCGCGCTGGGCGAAGCGGGCGTGACCACGGCGGCGCGGGTCGCCGTGCTCGGCGCGGGCGGCACCGCACGGGCCGCCGTGGCGGCCGCGGCGCGGCTCGGAGCCGAGTCCGTCATCGTGTACGCCCGCCGTCCCGAGGCGATCGACGAGCTGCGCCCGGTGGCCGACGCGCTCGGCGTGCCGCTGACCGGCGCGGGCTGGGCGGCGGCGGAGGAGTGCGCCGCCGCCGACGTGGTGATCTCGACGGTGCCCAAGGGCGTCGCCGACCACCTGCAGGTGCCATGGCGGCCCAAGACGGTGCTGTTCGACGCGCTCTACGACCCGTGGCCGACCCCCCTGGCCGCCTCGGCGCAGCGCGCCGGCAACCGCATCGTGTCCGGATTGGACCTGCTGCTGAATCAGGCTCTGGGCCAGTTCGAGCAGTTCACGGGGGTTGCCGCGCCGGTCGAGGCGATGCGCGGGGCACTGCGGGATGCCCGTCGCGGTTAGCCTGTCCGGGTCGGTGCGACCCTGGGGAGGCAAGCCGGTGACGGAGGAATTCTTCATCGCGTTCGGTGACGAGCCCGAACCGCGCAGGGCGCGCCGCCCGGCCGGCGGACGCGGGCCGCGCAAGCGCCGAAGGCGCCGCCGCAATCGCGCCGTGCTGGCCGTGATGCTCACCCTGTTCCTGCTCGCCGGCGCCGGAGGCGCGCTGTATCTGGGCTACGACAGGATCAAGGGCTGGTTCGGCACACCGGACTACACCTCCGCCGACGGCACCGCCGAGGTGACCCTGGAGATCCCGGAGAAGGCCACCGGGGTGCAGATGGCCAAGGTGCTGAAGGCCAAGGACGTGATCGCCAGCGAGCAGGCGTTCCTCGACGCGTGGGACAAGAATCCGAAGGCTGCGACGATCCAGGCGGGGCACTACCGGCTGCGGTTGCGGCTCAGCGCCGCCGACGCGATCACGATGCTGCTCGACCCGGCCCGGCGCATCGTCAAGGGTGTCACCGTCCGCGAGGGGATGTCCTCGTTCGGCATCTACCGGCTGCTGGCGGAGAAGCTGGGCATCCCCGAGGCGGACTTCAAGGCCGCAGGCGCGGATCCGGTGAAGCTGGGTGTCCCGGAGTCGTGGTTCGACCGCGACGGCAGGAAGGTCACGAAGTCGGTCGAGGGCTTCCTGTTCCCGGACACGTACGAGTTCCCGCCGGACGTCACCGCCCGGTCCGCGCTGGAGACGATGGTGCGCCGGTTCCTTGCCGTCACCGGCGAGCTGAAGTTCGCCGAGTCGGTGCGCGGCGGGCTGAAGGTCGCCCCGTACGAGATGCTGATCGTCGCCTCGCTGGCCCAGGCGGAGTCGGGCACCGCGGCCGACCTGCCGAAGGTGGCCCGGGTCGCCTACAACCGCATCTTCCAGCCGAAGGCGGGTGTCTGCACCTGCCTGGAGTTCGACGTGACCATCAACTACTGGCGCGAGCTGAAGGGGCTGCCGATCAAGGCCTCGGGGGACATGACCGGGGCGGAGCAGAACGACAAGAAGAACCCGTACAACCACAACGTGCTGCTGCTGCCCACGCCGATCAACAACCCCGGCCGGGCGGCGCTGGCGGGCGCGGCGAAACCGGCGAAGGGCGGCTGGTACTTCTTCGTCGCGATCGACAAGAAGGGCAACTCGGCCTTCTCCACGAACTACGAGCAGTTCTGCCGGGACAACGAGCTCGCCGTGCGCAACAAGGTGCTGCCCCGCAACTCCTGCCGCAACTGAGCAGGGCCGGTGCGGTGACATCGCGCCGAATTCGCCCCGATGTCACCGCGCCGTCGATCACCGGCCGCCCGCGACCGCTGGACTCCTCCGCGAAGCACTCATGGAGGAGCAGACGATGGACCGACGTGACCTTTTCATCGCCGGGGCGCTGGGCGCCGCGGTGGCGACCCCCGCCCTGATCGGCGTGCCCGCGTGGGCGTCCGGCGAGGACCGCGACAATGAGCCGGTGCGTGCTCACGATCGCGACCGGACGCTGGTGGTCGGCCACCGGGGCGCCAGCGGCTACCGGCCCGAGCACACCCTCGCGTCGTACGAGCTGGCGGCCCGGATGGGCGCGGACTTCATCGAGCCCGACCTGGTCAGCACCCTCGACGGGGTGCTGGTGGCTCGGCACGAGAACGAGATCTCCGGCACCACCGACGTGGCCGCGCGACCCGAGTTCACCACCCGCCGGGTCACCAAGACGATCGACGGCGTGGCGGTGACCGGCTGGTTCACCGAGGACTTCACCCTCGCCGAGCTGAAGACGCTGCGCGCGGTGGAGCGGCTGCCCGCGGTGCGCCAGCGCAACATGGTCTACAACGGCCTGTTCGAGGTGCCGACCTTCACCGAGGTGCTGGAGCTGCGCGAGCGGCTGTCCAAGGAGCTGCGCCGGGAGATCGGCGTCTACCCGGAGACCAAGCACCCGACGTACTTCCAGGACGCCGGGCTGCCGCTGGAGCGGCCGCTGGTGGCGGCGCTGCGCCGGTTCGGCCTGGACCGCCGGGACGCGCCGGTGTTCGTGCAGTCCTTCGAGGCGGCGAACCTGCGCGAACTGCGCTCGGCTCACCGTCTCAAGGCCCCGCTGGTGTTCCTGGCCGGGGCGGGCAGCCCGTTCAACGACCCGCGCTCGTACGCCGAGTACCTGAGCCCGGCGGGTCTGCGCGAGCTGGCCGGTGTGATCAACGGGATCGGGCCGGAGAAGGGCCTGGTCATCCCGCGGGCGGCCGACGGCTCGCTGGCCACGCCGACGTCGCTGGTCGCCGACGCGCACCGGCAGGGCCTGAAGGTGCACCCGTACACCTTCCGCGCGGAGAACCAGTTCCTGCCGGTGAACCTGCGCAACGGCGCGGTGCCCGCCGAGTACGGCCGGATCCTCGACGAGCTGGCGGCGTACCTGGCCGCGGGTGTGGACGGCTTCTTCACCGACAACCCGGACCTGGGCGTGCTGGCCCGCGCGCTGCACCGGGCCTGAGCGGCGGCGCACGGCCACCGGACCGGCGAGCGCCGCGGTGGCCGTGCGCATCTTAGCGATATCAGCGTGTTTAGTCCCTAATATCCGATTTTTCCCGATACCCTGGCGCGGTTGTCGTTGCCGAAGCCGATCGGGAGTCGAGGATGAGCGCGCGCAAGGTCGCCATGGCCGGTGAGGTGGCGCTCGCCATCGTGGTGATCGCGGTCGCCGGGCTGCTGTCGTTCGTGAGCCCGGCGAGCCCGGCCGTGGTGGCGTCGATCCCGCCGCTGGCCCCGGAGATCAGCGAGCCGTCCACGGACGGCCAGCTGCTCAACGGGGCCGACGTGCACATGGAGGCGCAGCCGTTCGCCGACGCGGACGTGCGCGACGAGCACGCCTGCAGCGACTGGGAGATCTGGTCGGCCGCGCCCGACCCGGTCGAGCGGGTGTGGGCCGCCGAGTGCGTGCACGGCGCGTCGCGACTGCACACCCACCTGGGCAACGGTAAGTTCACCGGCTCGCTGGCCGGGGCGGCCGAGCTGCCGCCGGGCCGCGCGTTCGAGGTGCGCGCCCGCTTCCGGTCGTCCTCGGCGGACCCGGGCACGCAGTGGAGCCCGTACTCGGTCCGCCCGTTCCGCACCGACGTGCAGCTCGAACCGCTGCCCGGCGCGCCGCAGTGGCGCACCATGCAGGACGGCTACGTGGTGGAGGAGGTCGCGTCCGGGTTCGCGCTGCCGGTCGGCATCGCCATGGCGGCCACCCCGCCCGCCACGCCCGACGCCCCGCGCTTCTACGTCAACGAGCTCTACGGCCAGATCAAGGTGGTCCGCGGCGACTTCAGCGTCGCGACGTACGCCAAGGATCTGCTGAACTTCGACCCGACCGACAAGTTCCCCGGCGACGGCGAGCTGGGCCTCGGCGGCATCACGGTCGAGCCGCAGACCGGCGACCTGTTCGCCGCGATGGTCTACCGGACGGGCGGCAAGCTCTACCCGAAGGTGGTCCGGCTGACCAGCTCCGAGGACGGGATGAGCGCGACCAAGGTCACCACGGTGCTGGACATGAAGGGCGAGGACATGGTGGCCTCGCACCAGATCTCCAACCTCACCATCGGCCCGGACGGCAAGCTGTACGTGCACGTCGCGGACGCGTTCGAGCCGAAGACGGCCCGGGACAAGGACTCCTTCCGCGGCAAGGTGCTGCGGGTGAACCTGGACGGCAGCGCCCCCGCCGACAACCCGTTCTACAAGGCCGGCGGCGGCGACAAAGCCAGGGACTACGTCTACGCCCTGGGCCTGCGCAACCCGTTCGGCGGCGCGTGGCGGGCCGCCGACGGGCAGCACTACTCGGTGGAGAACGGACCCTCGGTGGACCGGTTCGCCCGGGTCACCCGGGGCGCGGACTTCGAGTGGTACGTCGGCGACAGCGCGATGAAGAAGAAGGCGCTCTACAACTGGACCGTGGCGCACGCGCCGGTCGGGGTGACCTTCGTACAGGAGGAGAACAACCAGGGGGCGGGCTTCCCGAAGGAGCTGTACGGCAACGCGTACATCTCCGAGAGCGGCCCCACCTACGCCACCGGCCCGCAGGTGCGCGGCAAGCGCATCGTGATGTTCGCCTTCGACGACAAGGGCAAGGTCACCGGTCCGAAGACCCTGGTGGAGTACAACGGCAACGGCAAGTCGACCATCGCCGGCCTCGCCGCCGGGTCGGACGGGCTGTACTTCAGCGCGCTCTACCCCGACGACGCCAAGCTCGGCCCGTACGCGCCGAAGGCGAAGCTCTACCGGGTGCGGTACGCCGAGCAGGCCGGCGCGGCGCCCAAGAACGCCACGGTGGACAAGAAGCTGTGCACCGACGACGAGTTGAAGATCACCGCGGCGCCCGCGAAGACGACCGTCGCCCGCAAGACCTCGCTCACCATCGGCCTGAAGGTGCAGAACACGTCGAAGCGCTCCTGCCTGCGCGACGTCGGCGCCGATCTGCAGGAGCTGCAGCTGCTACGCGACGGGGAGAAGCTCTGGTCGTCCGACGACTGCGGGCCGCTGCGCGGCAGCCAGGTGGTCCGCCTCGGGCCGGGCCAGTCGCGCAGCTACAGCGCGACCTGGAACGGCAAGGCCAGCAACACGTGCGAGAAGAAGGGCCGCCGGGTGCCGGCCGGGGCGTCGCCCGCCGCGGGGGTGTACGAGATCGTCGCCCGCGTCGGCAGCGACCGCAGCGAACCCGTGACGATCACGCTGAAGTGACCCGGCCCGCCTGGTGGGACTGGACCCGACCAGCTCACGTGACCTACGTCCCGTCTGGTGACACCGGCGGGGCGTGGCGGGCAGGCGGCCCGGCCGCCGTGACAGACTGGTGATCGTGTTGCGTTGGCTGACCGCAGGGGAGTCGCACGGGCAGGCGCTGGTCGCCGTGCTCGACGGCGTGCCCGCCGGAATCGAGATCACCAGTGACGAGATCGGCCACGAGCTGGCCCGCCGCCGCCTCGGCTACGGCCGCGGCGCGCGCATGGCCTTCGAGCGCGACGTGGTGACGATCCTCGGCGGCGTGCGCCACGGGCGCACCCTGGGCAGCCCGGTCGCGATCCAGGTCGGCAACTCCGAGTGGCCCAAGTGGCAGACCGTCATGTCGGCCGACCCGGTCGACCCGGACCTGCTGGCCGCGCAGGCCCGCAACGCGCCGCTGACCCGCCCCCGGCCCGGCCACGCCGACCTCGCCGGCATGCAGAAGTACGGCCACGACGACGCCCGGCCGATCCTGGAGCGCGCCAGCGCCCGGGAGACCGCCGCCCGCGTCGCCGTCGGCACCGTCGCCAAGGCCCTGATCAAGCAGGCGCTGGGCATGGACGTGCTGTCCCACGTGGTCGAGCTCGGCTCCGTGGTCGCCAAGTCCGGCCTGGTGCCGGTGCCCGGCGACACCGAGCGCATCGACGCCGACCCGCTGCGCTGCCTGGACCCGCAGGCCAGCGAGCGCATGGTCGCCGAGGTCGACGCGGCCAAGCGCGACGCCGACACCCTCGGCGGCATCGTCGAGGTGCTGGTCTACGGCGTGCCGCCGGGCCTGGGCACGCACACCCAGTGGGACCGCAAGCTCGACGCCCGCATCGCCACCGCGCTGATGTCCATTCAGGCCATCAAGGGTGTCGAGATCGGTGACGCGTTCACCCAGGCCCGCTCGCGCGGTTCGGTGGCGCACGACGAGATCGTGCCGACGCCCGACGGCGTGAAGCGGGTCACCGACCGGGCCGGCGGCCTGGAAGGCGGCATCACGTCCGGCGAGCCGCTGCGGGTGCGCGCCGCGATGAAGCCGATCTCGTCGCTGAACCGGGCGCTGTCCACCGTGGACGTCACCACCGGCGAGGTCGCCACCGCCATCAACCAGCGCTCCGACGTGTGCGCGGTGCCCGCGGCGGCGGTCGTCGCCGAGGCGATGATGGCGCTGGTGCTGGCCGAGGCGGCGACGGAGAAGTTCGGCGGCGACTCGGTCGCCGAGATCCGCCGCAACGTCGCCGGCTACCTCGACAACCTGCTGATCCGCTGACAGACCGCCGGGTCCGCGCCGCGGACCGGGGGAGGGGAACACCGTGAGCAAGCCGTTGTGCGTCCTGGTCGGGGCGCCCGGGGCCGGCAAGTCGACCGTCGGGCAGCTGCTGGCGCAGGCGTACGGGGTGCCGTTCCGCGACACCGACGCCGACGTCGAGGCCACCGCCGGCAAGCCCATCTCGGAGATCTTCATCGACGAGGGCGAGCCGCACTTCCGGGCCATGGAGACGGCCGCGGTCGCGGCGGCGCTGGCCGAGCACGAGGGCGTGCTGGCGCTGGGCGGCGGCGCGGTGCTCGCCGAGGACAACCGGGCGCTGCTGGCCGGGCACACCGTGGTCTACCTGAGCGTGGACCTGTCCGACGCGGTGTCGCGGGTCGGGCTGGGCCAGGGCCGCCCGCTGCTGAACTTCAACCCGCGGGCCACCCTGCGGTTCCTGCTCGACCAGCGGCGGCCGCTGTACGAGCAGGTCGCGACGCACACCGTGGGCACCGACGGGCGCACCCCGGAGGAGATCACCGCCGAGCTCGTCGAGCTGCTGAAGGGCTGACATGTCGGAGCTGACCCGGATCGCCGTGGGCGGCGACCAGCCGTACGACGTGCTGGTCGGTCCCGGCGTGCTCGCCGAGCTGCCCGCCCTGGTCTCCGGCGCCGACCGGGCCGCGGTGCTGTACGCGCCGCCGGTACGGGCGTACGCCGAGCAGGCCGCCGCGCACCTCGTCGACGCGCGGATCCAGCCGGTGCTGATCGAGGTGCCCGACGCCGAGGCCGGCAAGTCCATCGCCGTCGCCGAGCGCTGCTGGGACGAGCTGGGCCGGGCCTCGTTCACCCGCAACGACGTCGTGGTCGGCGTCGGCGGCGGCGCGGTCACCGACCTGGCCGGCTTCGTCGCCGCCTGCTGGCTGCGCGGGGTGCGCTGGGTGCCCGTCTCCACCAGCATCAACGGCATGGTCGACGCGGCCGTCGGCGGCAAGACCGGGGTGAACACCGCCGCGGGCAAGAACCTGGTCGGCGCGTTCTACCCGCCCGCCGGGGTGCTCTGCGCCACCGAGGCGCTGGCGACGCTGCCCACCGCGCAGCTGCTGGCGGGCATGGCCGAGGTGGTCAAGGGCGGCTTCATCGCCGACCCGGTGATCCTCGACCTGATCGAGCGCGACCCGAAGGCCGCCGTCGACCCGGCCGGCCCGGTGCTGCGCGAGCTGATCGAACGCAAGATCGCGGTGAAGGCCCGGGTCGTCGGCGAGGACCTGCGCGAATCCGGGCTGCGCGAGATCCTCAACTACGGCCACACGCTCGGCCACGCCATCGAGCGCCGCGAGAACTACCGCTGGTCGCACGGGCACGCGGTCAGTGTCGGCCTGGTGTACGCCGCCCGCCTGAGCGTGCTCACCGGCCGCCTCGACGAGGCCGCCGCCGCCCGCCACGCCGCCATCCTGCGCTCGCTGGACCTGCCGGTGTCCTATCCCGCCGACGCCTGGGACGACCTGCGCGCCACCATGTCGGTGGACAAGAAGGCCCGCGGCAAGGCGCTGCGCTTCGTGCTGCTCGACGGCATCGCCGAGCCGGTCACCGTGCCCGTCGACGACGAGGCCCTGCTCGCCGAGGCCTACCTGTCCGTCGCCTCCTGAAGGAGACCGCCATGAAGGTGTACGTGCTCAACGGGGTCAACCTCGGCCGGCTCGGCACCCGCCAGGTCGACGTGTACGGCGTCACCACGTACGCGACGCTGGTGGAGCTGTGCCAGAAGACGGGCGCCCTGCTCGGCCTGGACGTGGAGTGCCGGCAGACCGACCTGGAGGGCGAGCTGGTGGGCTGGCTCCACCAGGCCGCCGACGAAAACGCCGCCGTGGTCCTGAACCCCGGCGCGTGGACCCACTACTCCTACGCCGTCCGCGACGCCTGCGCCATGCTCAACGCCCCCCTCATCGAGGTCCACATCTCGAACATCCACACCCGCGAGGAGTTCCGCCACCACTCGGTCGTCTCCGCCGTAGCCACCGGCGTCATCGCCGGCCTAGGCGTCGACGGCTACCGCCTGGCCCTCGAACACCTCTTCCACCGCCTCACCGACTGACCCCGCTCCCGCCACCCACCGAAGCGGCGATCTTGCGCGAAGTGTGGGTGCGACACGGGTGAAACGGGCGAAAAGGCAACAGTTCGCGCAAGATCGTCGTGATCTTCGGGGTCAGCGCTGGCCGGTGGCTTCGGTGAGGAGTTGGTAGACCTGGGCGCGGCCGGTGACGCGGACCGGGTGGCCGCCCTCGCGGGGGCGGTCGGCGGCGGCGGGCATGCCGAGGATGGCGGCGGCGGTGACCAGGGACTGGGCGGCGGCGGGGGAGCCGGCGCGGACGGTGAGCTGGCCGGCGTGGGCGTCGACGCCGCCGGTGAGCATCGCCATCCGCCACAGGCCGAGCGCCGCCTGCCGCGACTCCGGCAGGGTGGGCGACGCCGCCAGCAGCTGGGTCCGGCTGCGCCAGGCCCCGGTCAGGGCCCGCACGATCCGGTTGTACGCCCCCGCCGACACCTCCACGCGCAGCCCGTCACGTTCGGTGCGGACCACGTTGGCCCAGGTCAGCGTGGACAACAGGCTGGCCAGCCGGGCCGCCGCGGCGGGCGAGGAGGTCGACGCGATGGCGGTCGCCGCCGCGGGGCGGTGCCACCCGGACGGGCGCAGCTCCTGCCAGCCGAAAGCCGCTTCGAGCAGCGGGTACGCCCCCAGCGGGGCCTGGGACAGGGCGCGGTCCAGCGGGGCCATCTCGGCCCGGGAGGTGTCCGCGGGCGCGGTCTCCGCCGGGGCGGCGAGCGGGGGGAGGTCCGTGAGCAGGGTCGCTGACATGGGACGGTCTCCTCTCAGGCAGGTCAGGTGCGGGGGATCTCGCGGTCGGTGACCACGGCGCCGTCGGCGACCCGGTAGGCCCAGACCACGATGGCGTTGTCCACGAGCTCACCCTGCGGGGTGAACTGCAGCCGCCCCGTGACGCCGTCGTGGGCGTACGTGTCCACGAAGGCCTCCATGTCGCGGCGGGTGGTGCGACCGGCCTCGAAGCCGGCCAGGAAGATCGACGCGGCGTCGTACCCCTCCGCGCTGTAGGTGCCGGCGTCCTTGCCGAATCCGGCGCGGTACTGCGCCGGGAAGTCTCGTGCCGCGCGCTCGGGCGGCAGGCAGGCGCAGGTGATGACGGCCCCCTCGGCGGCGCGCACCCCCGCGGCGCGGATGAAGCCCGCGTCCTTGACCCCGTCGCCGCCCACGAACGTGGCGGTCAGCCCCGCATCGCGCATCGCCTTGAGCAGGGCCCCGCCGCTGGCGTAGTAGCCGCCGTAGAAGACGACGTCGGCTCCGGCGGAGCGGATCTGGCTGACCACCGAGGAGAAGTCGACCTGGCGGGGCGGCACCGCGGCCCGCTGCACCACCTTGCCGGACAGCGTCGCGGCGACCTCGTCGGCCAGGCCGCGGCCGTACGCCCCGGTGTCGTCGATGACGAACGCCTTGCGGGCGTGCAGCACGGTGTCGATGTAGCGGGCGGCCGCCGGGCCCTGCGCGGCGTCGTTGCCGATCACGCGGTGGAACGTCGACCAGCCGCGCTGGCTCAGGTTGGTGCGGGTGGCCGACGGGCTGACGATGGTGACGCGGCCCTGGTCGAGCAGCGGCAGGGCGGCCGCGGTCTCGCCGGAGAAGGCCGGCCCGACCACACCCATGATCTTCGGGTCGGCGACTATCGACTGCGCCAGCGCGGTGGCCTGCTTCGGGTCGCTCTGCGAGTCGAAGTCGTGCAGCGTCACCGGGCAGTCGGGATGCCGCCCGTTGTACTGCTCGACCGCCAGCGCGGCGCCGAAGCGGATGTTGGTGCCCAGGTCCGCCGAGGCCCCGCTGAGCGGGCCGATGACGGCGATCTTCAGCCCGCACGGTCCGGCCGGCGGGGCCGCGGTGCCCGCTGTCGCGTCGCAGCCGGGCGTCGCCGCCAGCGCGAGCAGCGCCAGCGTCGTGACAACCCGTGCGTACGGCCCTCGCAACAGCCGACCTCCTCGACGTAGGGTGCGCCTATCCTGCCCGGATGAGCGTGAGGATTGCATGAGTAACCCGGTGGAAACGGCGTGGCCGGCTGCCCGCAAGCGCATGGCGGCCGTGTTTGTGCTGGTCGCGACCCTACTGGGTGCCTGTACCAGCGGCCAGGTGACCGGCCGGCCCACCCTCGCGCCCGCCCCCGGCCGCCCCTCCGACCTGCAACCCGCCCTGTTCGGCATCAGCTCCGACACCCTCGGCTGGATAGTGATCGACGAACAGGGCTACGTCCTCTATCGCAGCGAACTCGACGCCAACCGCCCCTCCCGCACCGCCTGCACCGGCACCTGCACCCAGCAGTGGCTCCCTGTCCCCGCCGCCGACCCCATCCGCGTAGAGGGCATCGACCGCCAACTCATCGGCACCCTCACCCGCCCCGACGGCACCCGCCAACTAACCCTCGCCGGCTGGCCCCTTTACGGCTACACCGGCGACCGCATGCCCGGCGACACCAACGGCCACGGCCTCAACGGCCACTGGTACGCCGTCACCCCCATCGGCACCCGCGCCGGCCCCACCACCCCCGCCTGACCAAGATCGCGTTGATCTTGCGCGGACTGTGGGTACGACACGCGCAAAACGGGCAAAAGAGCAACAGTTCGCGCAAGATCAACGTGATCTTGGGGGGTGTCAGGGGGTGGGGAGGGTGAGGGTGGCTTCGGTGCCGCCGCCTTCGGCGGGGCGCAGGGTGAGGGAGCCGTCGTGGAGGTCGGCTACCCAGCGGGCGATGGCCAGGCCCAGGCCGGTGCCGTTGGGGGAGCCGGGGCGGAAGCGCTCGCCAGCGGCGGTGGGCAGGTCGGCGCCGGGGCCGGGGCCGGCGTCGCGGACGACGACCGAGCCTGGTTCGACGGTGAGGGTGATGGTGGCGGGGGACTCGCCGTCGCGGCCGTGCTGGACGGCGTTGTGGATCAGGTTGCGCAGGGCTATGCGGACCAGGGTGGGGTCACCCAGGGCGACGGCGGCGCGGGTGTACGCCGTGGCGGTGTGCGGGGGCTGCACCGTGTCGGCCAGCACCTCCTCGGCGAGCTGGTCCAGCCGGAACCGCTGGCGCTCCAGGTGGCGCAGGCCCGCGACCAGCCGGGCCCGGGTGAGCAGCGCGGCGACCGCGTCGGTGAGCCGGTCGGTGGCCGCGATGACCCGGCGCAGCGCGTCCGGCTGCCGGGCGGGCGAGTCCAGCGCCGACTCCGACACCGCCCGGATCACCGTCAGCGGGGTACGCAGCTCGTGGGCGGCGTCGGCGACGAAGCGCTCCTGCTGGGTGAGCGCGTCCGCGATGGGCTGGGTGCCGCGGCGGGCCAGCAGGTAGCCGCCGACGCAGGTCATCACCGTGAACGCGGTGCCGCCGACGACCAGCGCGAGGGCCAGCCGCTGGTGTGCGGCCTGCCCCGGCCCCGGGTCGGCGACCGCGACGACGGTGCCCGCGATCGCCCCGGTCTCGGCGTGCCGGAACGGCACCGCGAGCAGGTGTACGACCTCCTGCCGCTCGTCACGCACCGCCTCGCTCAGCTCGCCGCCCACCGAGCGCACCTGCCGCGCGGGCCCGAGCAGCGTCGGCGGCGCGATCACGGCCAGCCGCGCCGGATGCGCGAACACCAGCGTGACATCGGTCCGATCGGCCTCATATACATAGACCGCGGTGGAGCCCTGCGCTATGGCGTTGTCGTACAGCTTGTCCAGCAGCAGCGCACCCGAGTCGTAGTACAGCAACGCCACCGCGGTCCCCGCCGTGCGATGCAGGTCGGCCGCCACCGCCTCCGCCCGCTGCCGCTCATCGACGACGAGCGCCACCGCCCCCATCCCCGCCAACCCGATGATGTTCAGCGCCAACAGCAGCGCCGTCAACCGCATCCGCAACCCCGCCAGCCGCTCCGCGGTCTGCAGCTGCCGCGTCTCCCGCCTCATACCGCTTCCTCGTTCATCGGCCGGCCAGGTCGACGCGGTAGCCGGTGCCGCGGACGGTGGTGATGACGGGAGGGTCGCCCAGTTTGCGGCGGAGTTGGCCTACTACGACGTCTACGACGTTCGAGGTGGGGTCGGCTTGTTCGTCCCAGCAGTGTTCGAAGAGGTCGGCTCGGGTGACGACGGCGGGGCGGCGGACCAGGAGCATCTCCAGGACGGAGAACTCCTTGGGGGTGAGGGTCAGCAGGACGCCGTCGCGGCGGACCTCGCGGCGGGCGGTGTCGACCTCGACGTCGCCGGCGCGCATGACCGGGGGGAGCGTGGTGCCGCGGCGGCGGCAGAGGGCGCGTACCCGGAGCACGAGCTCGGCGGCGACGAAGGGTTTGACGACGTAGTCGTCGGCGCCCGCCTCGAAGCCGGCGACGCGGTCGGTGACGTCGTCCAGGGCGGTCAGCATGAGGGCGGGCACGCCGAGGCCGGCCTCGCGGCGGCGGCGCAGCTGGCCGGCGGAGTCGCCCTCGGGCAGGATGCGGTCCAGGACCAGGCAGTCGTAGTCGTTGACGCTCATGTTGACGTCGGCCTGGCTCCAGTCGGCCGCCTGGTCGACGGCGAAACCGACCGCGCGCAGGGCGGTCACGACCACCCCACGCACCTCAGGATCGTCCTCGACCACCAGCACCCGCACGGCGGCGAGGCTAGCAACCAAGGTGCTCGTCCGGCTAGCGCGGCCGCTGGGAGCGGGTCGCCGGGACCGGCGGTCGTCACAGCGTGTCCCCGGCCACCCGCGCTCCCTGCCTGAGATCACGGGCCGGTAAAGTAGTCAGGTCTGTTCTTTGTCAAGTATCTGATCATGTACGGGAGCCTGGCTGTGGCTAGCACGAACGACCTCAAGAACGGCATGGTGCTCAACCTCGACAAGGAGCTCTGGGCCGTCGTCGAGTTCCAGCACGTGAAGCCCGGCAAGGGTCCGGCCTTCGTGCGGACGACCCTCAAGCACGTGCTCACGGGCAAGGTCGTCGACAAGACCTTCAACGCCGGCACCAAGGTCGAGACCGCGAACGTCGACAAGCGTTCGATGCAGTACCTGTACGTCGACGGCGAGGACTACGTCTTCATGGACCTGGACACCTACGACCAGATCCACGTCAGCGGCGAGACCGTCGGCGACGGTGTGAACTACCTGCTGCCCGAGGCCGAGGTCGTCGTCGCCACGCACGAGGGCGTGCCGCTGTACGTCGAGCTGCCGACCTCGGTGATCGTCAAGGTCACCTACACCGAGCCGGGCCTGCAGGGCGACCGCTCGACCGGCGGCAACAAGCCGGCCACCATCGAGACCGGCGCGACCGTGCAGGTGCCGCTGTTCATCGTCACCGACGAGAAGATCAAGGTCGACACCCGCGACGGCCGTTACCTGGGCCGGGCCTGATGGGCCTCGTGCCCGTCCGGGGGACTGCTCGTGGCTGAGGGACCGAAGTCGCAGATGCCCGCGCGCCGCAAGGCACGCAAGCGGGCGCTCGACGTGCTTTACGAGGCGGATCTGCGCGACCTGCCGGTGCGCACCGTGCTGGCGGCATACCTGGAGCGCATGGAGTCGCCGCGCCCGGAGCACCTGCCGTACGCGGTCTCGCTGGCCGAGGGTGTCAACGAGCACCTGGACGACATCGACGAGACGATCGCCACCTTCGCCGAGGGCTGGACGATCGACCGGATGCCGGTGGTCGACCGCAACCTCGCCCGCATCGCGGTGTACGAGCTGCTCTACGTGCCCGAGATCGACGACCCGGTGGCCATCACCGAGGCGGTCGAGCTGGCCAAGGAGCTGTCCACCGACGATTCGCCGCGCTTCCTCAACGGCCTGCTCGGCCGTATCGCGGACTACGCGCCGCGCCACTGAGCACACACCACGCGAAAGCGGCCTTCCACCCCGGCGGGGGTGAAAGGCCGCTTTCGTCGTGCGGGAGAGTGTCAGCTCGCGAAGAACGCGCGCGGGTCGGCGACGAGCACGCCGTGGTCGGCCAGCCGCTCGATCAGCTCGGAGGGGGTGCAGTCGTAGAAGACGGCCAGCGCCTGCAGGTCGACGGCGCGGATGGAGAGCACCCGGCCGTTGTAGTCGCCGCGCTGCTGCTGGATGGCGCGCGCGTAGCGGGCGACGGAGGCGAGGTCCTCCTTGGCGCCGTCGTAGAGGCGCTCCAGGTCGAGGACGATCTTGCTCGTCGCCTCCTGGCGCGGGGCGGGGCCGTCGGGCAGCAGCTCGCCCACGGGCACCCGGTAGAAGTCGGCCAGCTCGGCCAGTCGGGACACCGTGACAGCACGGTCACCACGCTCGTACGAGCCGACGACCACAGCCTTCCAACGCCCGTTCGACTTCTCCTCCACGCCCTGCAGGGACAGGCCCTGCTGCTGGCGGATGGAGCGCAGTCGCGCACCGAGGGACTTGGCGTAATCAGACGGCATTCCGACACTCCCAGCTATATGCCGGGGCGGGTTCCCCGACGATCGCTACGCAGCGTGACGGTACGGCGCGGAAGACACGCGGTCAAGTGCTCGTTGACCACCAAGTTGAGACAACCTCATCCGACTAGCTTGATCAACTGAACTGATCCGCCAGTGTCAACGGTATGACCTGCGGATTGACTCACCCCCGCGCGTCGCCGCCACTCGCCACGCTGCTAAGTTTACTGATCAGATGGTCGCCGGCCACGGCCGACGATCATGACCTTGACATCCTTTAACGACCCGTCCGGTGAGGCGGGGAAGGAGGTCTGCCTTGGCGCGCCCAATGACAGACGAGTCGCACCAGCAGCAGCCGGCCGGGCCGGCTCCCACGAAGACCGTTCTCTCCGCCGCGGACGTCTCCCGCGTGCTGGACCGCATCGCGCACCAGATCCTGGAGAAGACCTCCGGGGCCTCCGACGTGGTGCTGATGGGCATCGCCACCCGCGGGGTCCCGATCGCCCGCCGCCTCGCCGAGCGCATCCACGCCTTCGAGGGCGTACAGCTGCCGGTCGGCATCCTCGACATCACGCTCTACCGCGACGACCTGCGCAGCAGCTCCGTCCGCGCGGTCGGGCGCACCGAGGAGCCCGCAGGCGGCGTGGACGGCCGCAAGGTCATCCTGGTCGACGACGTGCTCTTCTCCGGCCGCACCATCCGGGCCGCCCTCGACGCCCTGTCCGACCTCGGCCGCCCCGCCGCCGTGCAGCTGGCCGTGCTCGTCGACCGCGGCCACCGGCAGCTGCCGATCCGGGCCGACTATGTCGGCAAGAACATCCCCACCGCCCTGTCCGAGCAGGTCAGAGTAAAGCTGGTGGAGATCGACGGGAACGACGAGGTGGTCCTCGCCACCGGTGGAAAGGGCGGCATCCGATGAAGCACCTGCTGTCGACGGCCGACCTGGACGCGGCCACGGCGACCGAGATCCTGGACATCGCCACCGAGATGGCCAGCGTCTCCGGCCGCGAGATCAAGAAGCTGCCCACCCTGCGCGGCCGCACCGTGGTGAACCTCTTCTACGAGGACTCCACCCGCACCCGGATCTCCTTCGAGGCCGCCGCCAAGCGCCTGTCCGCCGATGTGATCAACTTCTCGGCCAAGGGCTCCAGCGTGGAGAAGGGCGAGAGCCTCAAGGACACCGCCTGGACGCTGCAGGCCATGGGCGCCGACGCGGTCGTCATCCGGCACCCCGCCTCCGGCGCGCCGCACCGGCTGGCCAACTGGGTCAGCGGCAGCGTGCTCAACGCCGGCGACGGCACCCACGAGCACCCGACGCAGGCGCTGCTGGACGCGTACACGATCCGCTCGCGGATGGGCCGCATCGACGGCCTGCACGTCGCGATCGTCGGCGACGTGCTGCACAGCCGGGTGGCCCGGTCCAACGTGCTGCTGCTCAACACCCTCGGCGCGAAGGTGACCCTGGTCGGCCCGCCGACCCTGGTGCCGACCGACCTCAACGCCTCGGTCCAGGTCGCCTACGACCTCGACGCGGTGCTGCCGCAGGCCGACGTGGTGATGATGCTGCGGGTGCAGCGCGAGCGCATGACCGACTCCTACTTCCCCTCGGCGCGGGAGTACTCCCGCCGCTACGGCCTCGACGGCGCGCGGCTGCGCCGCATGCCCGCGCACGCGATCGTCATGCACCCCGGTCCGATGAACCGGGGCATGGAGATCACGCCCGAGGTGGCCGACTCGCCCCGCTCCACCATCGTCGAGCAGGTCACCAACGGCGTCTCCGTGCGCATGGCCTGCCTCTACCTCCTGCTGGGCGGTGCCCGATGACGCAGCCCGCCAGCAGCCCGATGACCGTCCGGAGGACGCCCGTGCCCGACATCCTGATCCGCAACGCCCGCGTGCTCGGCGGCGAGCCGACCGACCTGCTGCTGCGCGACGGCGTGATCGCCGAGATCGGCGCGGGCCTGGCTGCCGACGGTGCCGAGGTGGTCGACGGCACCGGCTTGGTCGCCCTGCCCGGCCTGGTCGACCTGCACACCCACCTGCGCGAACCGGGCCGCGAGGACGCCGAGACGGTGTACACCGGTTCCCGCGCCGCGGCGCTGGGCGGCTACACCGCGGTCTGCGCCATGGCCAACACGTCCCCGGTGGCCGACACCGCGGGCGTGGTCGAGCAGGTGTACCGGCTGGGTCAGGAAGCCGGACTGGTCGACGTGCAGCCGATCGGGGCGGTCACCGTCGGGCTGGCCGGCGAGCGGCTGGCCGAGCTGGGCGCGATGGCCGACTCGGCGGCGCGGGTGCGGGTCTTCTCCGACGACGGCTTCTGCGTGGCCGACCCGCGGCTGATGCGCCGGGCACTGGAGTACGTCAAGGCGTTCGACGGGGTCATCGCCCAGCACGCCGAGGAGCCGCGGCTCACCCAGGGCGCGCAGATGCACGAGGGCGACGTCTCCGCGCGGCTCGGCCTGACCGGCTGGCCCGCCGTCGCCGAGGAGTCGATCATCGCGCGGGACGTGCTGCTGGCCGGCCACGTGGGCGCGCGCCTGCACGTCTGCCACGTGTCCACCGCGGGCAGCGTCGAGATCATCCGGATGGCCAAGGCCCGCGGCGTCCGCGTCACCGCCGAGGTCACCCCGCACCACCTGCTGCTGACCCACGAGAAGGCGGAGTCCTACGATCCCGTCTACAAGGTGAACCCGCCGCTGCGCACCGACGCCGACGTCGAGGCGCTGCGCGAGGGCCTGCGCGACGGCACCATCGACATCGTGGCCACCGACCACGCCCCGCACGCCGCGGAGGACAAGGAGTGCGAGTGGGCGTACGCCCGCCCCGGCATGCTCGGCCTGGAGACCGCGCTGCCGATCGTGCTCGACGTGCTCGGCGACGACTGGGAGCTGATCGCCGAGCGCATGTCGTACGCGCCCGCCCGCATCGCGGGCCTGGACGGGCACGGCAACGCGATCGTCGCGGGCGCGCCCGCGAACCTGACCCTGGTCGACCCCACGGTGCGGTGGAGCGTCGACCCGACCGGGCTGGCCAGTCTCAGCCACAACACGCCGTACGCCGGGATGACCGTGCCCGGCCGGATCGTCGCCACCTTCCTGCGGGGCGTGCCGACGGTGCTCGACGGAAAGGTGCAGAAGTGACAGAGGCGATCTTGGTCCTGGAGGACGGTCGCGTCTTCCGGGGCGAGTCCTACGGGGCCGTCGGCGAGACCTTCGGCGAGGCGGTCTTCACCACCGGCATGACCGGCTACCAGGAGACCCTCACCGACCCGTCGTACCACCGCCAGGTCGTGGTGCAGACCGCGCCGCACATCGGCAACACCGGCGTCAACGACGAGGACGACGAGTCCGACCGGATCTGGGTCGCGGGCTACGTGGTGCGCGACCCCGCTCGGGTGCCGTCGAACTGGCGCTCGACCGAGGACCTGGGCACCCGGCTGGAGCGCTCCGGCGTGGTCGGCATCAGCGGCGTCGACACCCGGGCGCTGACCCGGCACCTGCGCGAGCGCGGCGCGATGCGCGTCGGCGTGTCCAGCGTCGAGCGCGACCCGCAGGCGCTGCTGGCCCGCGTGCTGGAGCAGCCGCAGATGACCGGTGCCGACCTGTCCGCCGAGGTCACCACCCCGGAGGCGTACACCGTCGACGCGGTCGGCGAGCACCGCTTCACCGTCGCGGCCCTGGACCTGGGCATCAAGCGCAACGTGCCCCGGCGGCTGGCCGCGCGCGGCGTGACCACGCACGTGCTGCCCGCCAACTCCACGCTCGGCGACCTGCTGTCGGTCGGCGCGGACGCGGTGTTCTTCTCGCCCGGCCCCGGTGACCCGGCCACCGCCGACCACGCGGTGATGCTGGCGCAGGAGGTGATGAAGCGGAGCCTGCCGCTGTTCGGCATCTGCTTCGGCAGCCAGATCCTGGGCCGCGCTCTCGGCTTCGGCACGTACAAGCTGGGTTATGGACACCGCGGCATCAACCAGCCGGTGATGGACCGCGGCACCGGCAAGGTCGAGGTCACCTCGCACAACCACGGCTTCGCGGTCGACGCGCCGCTCGAGGGCGTGGCCGACACCGGTTTCGGCCGGGTCGAGGTGTCCCACGTGTGCCTGAACGACAACGTGGTGGAGGGCCTGCGCGCGCTCGACGTGCCCGCCTTCACCGTGCAGTACCACCCGGAGGCGGCAGCGGGGCCGCGCGACGCCGACTACCTGTTCGACAGGTTCGTGGAATTGGTCGAACGGCCCGGCCAGGTCCGTGCGCAACTCATCAACGGAGGCAAGTGAGATGCCGAAGCGGACCGATCTCAAGCACGTGATGGTCATCGGCTCCGGGCCGATCGTCATCGGCCAGGCCTGCGAGTTCGACTACTCCGGCACCCAGGCGTGCCAGGTGCTGCGCAGCGAGGGCCTGCGGGTCAGCCTGGTCAACTCGAACCCGGCGACGATCATGACCGACCCGGAGTTCGCCGACGCCACCTACATCGAGCCGATCACGCCCGAGTTCGTGGAGAAGGTCATCGCGGCCGAGCGCCCCGACGCGCTGCTGCCCACCCTGGGCGGCCAGACCGCGCTGAACACCGCGGTCGCCCTGCACGAGTCCGGGGTGCTGGAGAAGTACGGCGTCGAGCTGATCGGCGCCGACATCGAGGCGATCCGGCGCGGCGAGGACCGGCAGCTGTTCAAGGACATCGTCGCCAAGGCCGGGGCCCGGCTCGGGCTGACCGGTGACCTGGTGCCGCGCAGCCGGGTCTGCCACTCCATGGCCGAGGTCCGCGACACCGTCGCCGAGCTGGGCCTGCCGGTCGTCATCCGGCCGTCGTTCACCATGGGCGGCCTCGGCTCGGGCATGGCGCACACCCCGGAGCAGCTCGACCTGATCGCGGGCAGCGGCCTGGCCGCCTCGCCGGTGACCGAGGTGCTCATCGAGGAGAGCGTGCTCGGCTGGAAGGAGTACGAGCTCGAGCTGATGCGCGACAAGCACGACAACGTCGTGGTCATCTGCTCGATCGAGAACATCGACCCGATGGGCGTGCACACCGGCGACTCGGTGACCGTCGCCCCGGCGATGACCCTCACCGACCGCGAGTACCAGGACATGCGCGACCTCGGCATCGCCGTGCTGCGCGAGGTCGGCGTCGACACCGGCGGCTGCAACATCCAGTTCGCGATCCAGCCGGACACCGGCCGCATCGTGGTCATCGAGATGAACCCGCGGGTCTCGCGCTCGTCGGCGCTGGCGTCCAAGGCGACCGGCTTCCCGATCGCGAAGATCGCGGCGAAGCTGGCCATCGGGTACACCCTCGACGAGATCCCGAACGACATCACCCTCAAGACGCCGGCCGCGTTCGAGCCGACGCTCGACTACGTGGTCGTGAAGATCCCGCGCTTCGCGTTCGAGAAGTTCCCCGGCGCGGACCCGGAGCTGACCACCACCATGAAGTCGGTCGGCGAGGCGATGAGCCTGGGCCGCAACTTCCCCGAGGCGCTGAACAAGGCGATGCGCTCGATGGAGACCAAGGCCGCCGGCTTCTGGACCGCCCCGGACCGCTTCGGCTCCGTCGAGGAGGCCCTGGACGCGCTGCGCACGCCGCACGACGGCCGCCTGTACGCCGTCGAGGAGGCGCTGCGCCACGGCGCGACCGTCGCCCAGGTGACCGAGGCGTCGGGCGGCATCGACCCGTGGTTCGTGGACCAGATCCTCGGCCTGGTCGAGCTGCGCGCGCAGATCCTCGACGCGCCCGTGGTCGACCTGGCGCTGCTGCGCAAGGCCAAGCGGGCCGGCCTGTCCGACCGGCAGCTCGCCGCGCTGCGCCCGGAGTTCGCGGGTGAGGACGGGGTGCGCACCCTGCGCCACCGCCTCGGCGTACGCCCGGTCTACAAGACGGTCGACACCTGCGCCGCCGAGTTCGCCGCCGCCACGCCGTACCACTACTCCTCCTACGACGAGGAGACCGAGGTCGCCCCGAGCGACCGGCCCAAGGTGCTGATCCTGGGCAGCGGCCCGAACCGCATCGGCCAGGGCATCGAGTTCGACTACTCGTGCGTGCACGCCGTCATGGCCCTCAAGGGCCGGTACGAGACCGTCATGGTCAACTGCAACCCGGAGACGGTGTCGACCGACTACGACACCGCCGACCGCCTCTACTTCGAGCCGCTGACCTTCGAGGACGTCCTCGAAGTGGTGCATGCCGAGCACAGCTCCGGCGTCGCCGCGGGCGGCCCGGGTGTCATCGGCGTCATCGTGCAGCTCGGCGGGCAGACGCCGCTGGGTCTGGCGCAGCGGCTCAAGGACGCCGGCGTGCCGATCGTGGGCACCAGCCCCGAGTCGATCCACCTCGCCGAGGAGCGGGGCGCGTTCGGCCGGGTGCTGGCCGAGGCCGGGCTGCGGGCTCCCGCGCACGGCACCGCGACGTCGTACGCCGACGCCAAGCGCATCGCCGACGAGGTCGGCTACCCGGTGCTGGTCCGGCCGTCGTACGTGCTCGGCGGGCGCGGCATGGAGATCGTCTACGACGACGCCACGCTGCGCGACTACATCGCCCGCGCCACCGACATCTCGCCCGAGCACCCGGTGCTCGTCGACCGGTTCCTCGACGACGCCATCGAGATCGACGTGGACGCGCTCTGCGATGCCGACGGCGTCGTCTACATCGGCGGCGTGATGGAGCACATCGAGGAGGCCGGCATCCACTCCGGCGACTCGGCGTGCGCGCTGCCGCCGATCACCCTGGGCGGCCGCCACCTGGACGTGGTGCGCGAGTACACCGAGGCGATCGCCCGCGGCGTCGGCGTGCAGGGCCTGCTCAACGTGCAGTACGCCCTCAAGGACGACATGCTCTACGTGCTGGAGGCGAACCCGCGCGCCTCGCGTACCGTGCCGTTCGTCTCCAAGGCGACCGCGGTTCCGCTGGCCAAGGCCGCCGCCCGGATCATGCTCGGCGCGACCGTCGCCGAGCTGCGGGCCGAGGGCATGCTGCTGGCCGAGGGAGACGGCGGCCTGCTGCCGGAGAACTCCCCGGTCGCGGTCAAGGAGGCGGTGCTGCCGTTCAAGCGCTTCCGCACCCCCGCCGGCAAGGGCGTCGACACCCTGCTCTCCCCGGAGATGAAGTCCACCGGCGAGGTCATGGGCATCGACATGGCGTTCGGCCACTCCTTCGCCAAGTCCCAGGCCGCGGCGTACGGCACCCTGCCGACCAGAGGCAAGATCTTCGTCTCGGTGGCCAACCGCGACAAGCGCGGCATGATCTTCCCGGTCAAGCGCCTGGCCGACCTCGGCTTCGAGATCGTAGCCACGGTAGGCACCGGCGAGGTCCTCCGCCGCCACGGCATCGTCTGCGAGGTGGTCGGCAAGCACAGCGACGACGCCGACCGCGACGCGGTAAGCCTCATCGCCTCCGGCGAGGTCAAGATGGTCATCAACACCCCCCAGGGCTCCGGCGCGAAGGCCCGCTCCGACGGCTACGAGATCCGATCCGCCGCCGTCTCCGCCGACATCCCCTGCTGCACCACCGTCCCCGGCGCAGCGGCAGCGGTGATGGGCATCGAAGCCCTGATCCGCGGCGACATGACCGTCCGCCCCCTCCAACACCTCCACGCCGTCATCCGCCCGGAGCTCTCCGCGTGACCGCCCCCCTCACCGCGACGATCTTGCGTGAACTGTGGGTACGACACGCCCATGCCGCCCAAAAGGGCAACAGTTCGCGCAAGATCGTTGTGATCATGACGCGGGGTGGTGTGGGGTGACGGTGTTTGAGAGGGTGGTGCGGCCTCGGTTGTTTCGGATCGGGGGCGGGGATGCCGAGCATGCGCATGAGTGGACGTTGCGGCGGCTGGCCGGGATCGCCCGGCAGCCGGCGGTGTTGGGTCTGCTGAAGCGGCGGTATGCGGTCGAGCGGCCGGTGGACGTGTTCGGGGTGCGGTTTCCGAATGCGGTCGGGCTGGCGGCGGGGATGGACAAGAACGGGGTCGCGCTGAAGGCGTGGCCTGCGCTCGGGTTCGGGTTCGTCGAGGTCGGCACGGTCACCGCGTTGGGGCAGCCGGGTAATGAGCGGCCTCGACTGTTCCGGTTGCCGGACAGTCGGGCGATCATCAACCGGATGGGGTTCAACAACGAGGGCGCCCACGCGCTCGCGTCGCGGCTGGCCGCGTTGGGGCCGCTGGGGGTGCCGTTGGGGATCTCGCTGGGCAAGTCCAAGGTGACGCCGCTGGAGGAGGCTGTCGCGGACTACCGGGCGTCGTACGACGCGCTGAAGTCCTATGGCGACTACTTCGCCGTCAACGTGTCCTCGCCGAACACCCCGGGTCTGCGCAGTCTGCAGGATCGCGACCAGCTGGACGCGATCCTGGCGGCGTTGACCGAGCCACGTGCGTCCCTGCCGGACGGATCGGCGGCCTCCGGTGGCGCGGAGCCGCCGGCGGCGCCCGGGGCGGCGGGCGGTGTGGGGCAGGGCAAGCCGGTGCTGGTGAAGATCGCGCCGGATCTGACCGACCATGCCATCGCCGAGCTGCTCGAAGTGTGCCTGGCGCGGGGCGTGGCGGGTCTGATCGCGACGAACACCACGCTCAGCCGCGACGGCGTCGCCCGAGCGGACCAGGGCACGGCGGCGCAGGCGGGCGGGTTGTCCGGGGCGCCGCTGACCGAGCGGGCGAACAAGGTCGTGTCGTTCGTGCACGGCGAGACGGGCGGACGGCTGCCGATCATCGGCGTCGGCGGCCTGATGAGCGCCGACGACGCGGCCCGCATGTTCGACGCGGGCGCGAGCCTGGTGCAGCTCTACACCGGATTCATCTACCACGGCCCCGCGCTCGTGCGCGCCGCCGCACGACGGGCCCCGGAGGGCACACGGTGACCGACGAGGTTGAGAAGGGCACCTTCCACAACGCGGAGCGTTGGGAAGGTGCCCTTCCTTTCACTGAGCTGCTGGAGCTGGACCGGGCGCACGTGTGGCACCCGTACGGGCCCATGCCGGGGCGGCAGACGCCGCTCGTCGTGGACAGCGCACAGGGCACGCGGCTGAGGCTGGCCGACGGGCGGGAGCTGATCGACGGGATGTCGAGCTGGTGGGCGGCGATCCACGGCTACCGGCACCCGGTGCTCGACGCCGCGGTCACCGACCAGCTCGGGCGGATGAGTCATGTCATGTTCGGCGGGCTCACCCACGAGCCGGCGGTACGGCTGGCCGGCAAGCTCGTCGACATCACCCCGCCCGGGCTGGAGCACGTGTTCCTGGCCGACTCGGGCTCGGTGAGCGTCGAGGTCGCCATCAAGATGTGCCTGCAGTACCAGGTGTCGCGGGGCCGCCCGGCCAAGCGGCGGCTGGCGACGTGGCGCGGCGGCTACCACGGTGACACGTGGCAGCCGATGAGCGTGTGCGATCCCGAGGGCGGCATGCACTCCCTCTGGGGCGGCGCGCTGCCCCGCCAGGTGTTCGTGGACGCGCCTCCGGCGGAGTACGACGAGTCCTATGTGACCGTGCTCAAGGAGGCGCTGGCGGCGTACGCGCACGAGCTGGCCGCGGTCATCGTCGAGCCGGTGGTGCAGGGCGCGGGCGGCATGCGCTTCCACGACCCGCGTTACCTGCGCGCGCTGCGCGACCTGTGCGACGAGTTCGACGTGCTGCTGGTGTTCGACGAGATCGCCACCGGCTTCGGGCGCACCGGCGAGCTGTTCGCCGCCGACCACGCCGGGGTGACACCCGACGTGATGTGCCTCGGCAAGGCGCTCACCGGCGGATATCTGACACTCGCCGCGGCGCTGTGCACCGGTGAGGTGGCCCGGGGCATCTCCGAGGGCGCGGTGCCGGTGCTCGCGCACGGGCCCACGTTCATGGGCAACCCGCTGGCCTGCTCCGTCGCCAACGCCAGCATCGAGCTGCTGCTGTCGGGTGACTGGCGGGCGGACGTACGCCGGATCGAGGCAGGGCTGCGGGCCGGCCTGGCACCGGTGCGCGAGCTGCCCGGCGTGGCCGACGTGCGGGTGCTGGGCGCGATCGGTGTGGTGCAGCTCGACCACGACGTGGACATGGCGGCCGCCACGGCCGCCGCGGTGGAGCACGGCGTGTGGCTGCGCCCGTTCCGCGATCTGATCTACACGATGCCGCCGTTCGTCAGCTCCGATGAGGATGTGTCGGCGATCACCAAGGCGATGTGTGCGGCCGCGGCGGCCTGTTCGTCGTGACCTGTCGCCCGCGCGGTCGCCGTGCGCGACCGTGCGGGTGCGACGGTCACATCCGAGAGTGAGTGAGGAGTTTTCATGGAGCCGTTCGGTGCGCGCCTGGCGCGGGCGATGGATGAGCGCGGTCCGCTGTGCGTCGGGATCGACCCGCACAGCTCGTTGCTGAAGGCGTGGGGCCTGCCCGACGACGCCGACGGGGTGGCGACGTTCTGCCGGATCACGGTCGACGCGCTGGCCGGCCGGGTCGCGGTCGTCAAGCCGCAGTCGGCCTTTTTCGAGCGATTCGGGTCCCGCGGGGTGGAGATTCTTGAGTCAACTATCCGACAGTTTAGGCAGGCCGGAACCCTTGTGCTCCTCGACGTGAAGCGGGGCGACATCGGTTCGACGGCCGCCGCGTACGCCGACGCGTATCTGAACCCATCGAGGCCCATGTATGTCGACGCGATCACCGCGAGCCCGTTTCTCGGTCTCGGATCGCTCGCGCCGATGTTCGACATGGCGGCTGAGCACGGCGGGGGCGTCTTCGTTCTGGCTCTCACGTCCAACCCGGAGGGTCCGGCCGTGCAGCACGCTCGGGGTATCGACGGCCGTACCGTCGCGCAGACGATCATCGACGAGATTTCCCAGCTCAACAAGGGTGCGGAGCCGCTCGGCAGCCTCGGACTCGTGGTCGGCGCGACCATCGGCGAAACCGGTCACGACCTCTCCCAGGTGAACGGCCCGTTCCTCGTTCCGGGCCTCGGCGCGCAGGGCGGAACGGCCGACGATCTTCGCCGGATCTTCGCCGGGAACCTCGGCGCGGTGCTGCCGTCGTCGTCACGCGAGGTGCTCGGCGCGGGCCCCGACGTGGCCGCGCTGCGGGCTGCGGCATCTCGGACTCTCGATGCCTGCCGCGACGCATTGGGACGTCCGGGCCGGTCGTGACCTTTCCGTGATCATGCGCGGTGACGTTGCCGAAAACGCCGTCGACCGCTAGGTTTCCCCGCGCTGGGCTGATCTGCTCGCGTGGCCCACCAGTCACGCGGGTTTTCACCAGCAACGGGTGCCGAAGGTTAGCCGCCGAGTCCGGTGGGGAACCCGACGCACCACACGCCGGCGATCCCGCCGGCGTGACCAAGAGGACCTGAGGAGAACTGGTGCCGCTCCCGTCACTGACCCCAGAGCAGCGCGCTGCCGCGCTGGAGAAGGCCGCGGAGGTCCGCAAGGCTCGGGCTGAGCTCAAGGAGCAGCTCAAGCAGGGCAAGACCACCCTGGCCGCCGTCCTTGACCGTGCCGAGGGCGACGATGTCGTCGGCAAGCTCAAGGTTTCGGCCGTGCTGCAGGCGCTCCCCGGCATCGGCAAGATCCGGGCCACGCAGATCATGGAGAAGCTGAAGATCGCCGACTCCCGCCGCCTGCGCGGGCTGGGCGACCAGCAGCGCAAGGCGCTGCTGGCCGAGTTCGCGGCCTGAGCCGACGAACCTCGTCAGCGGAAAGACCCCGGAACAACGCGTGTCCCGGCGCGCCGCCGCTCCTGGCGGCGCGCCACGGTGCTCGCCACGTTCCGCGCCGCGGGCGGACGCCCCGTCCGCGGTGACCGGGCAGCGGTGTGCCGAGGCTCCACCGCATGCCCACCGCAACGGCCTGCCACTTCGGCGTGAGTGACACTCACACCATCGGGTGAGCGGGACGTTGCGCAGATCGTCGCCCGGCGGCGCTGTCGAAACGGCAGCGCCGCTGGTTCGTTTATGCGGGCAGGAAGGCCCCATCCGGGCCGGAACCCCCTGTTAAGACTTGGTGACGTACTGCTCAAACAGGGGCCCGGCTCCCACCTCCGCTCCGCGATTGGGTAGAACTTGAGAATGGAAGACGACGTACCGCTCGCCGCCAGAGCGGCCGCGCCCGCCCGCCTTACCGTGCTCTCCGGTCCCTCAGGTGTCGGCAAGGACGCCGTCATCGAGGTCATCCGCAAGCGTTCACCCTGGGTATGGCTGTCCGTCTCGGTCACCACCCGCAAGAAGCGCGACTACGAGATCGACGGCAAGCACTACACGTTCGTCAACCGCACCGAGTTCGAGCGCCTGGCCGACACCGGCATGCTGCTGGAGTGGGCCGAGTTCGCCGGCAACCTCTACGGCACGCCGCGCGCCGCGGTCGAGGGCCGGATCGCCGCCGGCATCCCGGCCCTGCTGAAGATCGACCTGCAGGGCGCCCGCCAGGTCCGCGAGACCTGGCCGGACGCCCAGCTCGTGTTCCTCGCCCCGCCCAGCCGCGAGGAGCTGCGCCGCCGGCTCATCGGCCGGGGCACCGAGAGCCCGGAGACCATCCGCCGCCGCCTGGCCCACGCCGACGAGGAACTGGCCGCGGAGTCCGAGTTCGACGTGACTGTCGTGAACGACTACCTCGAGCGCGCCGCGGACGAGTTGGTAGGATTGCTCGGTTCGCCGGCGCTCGCTGCCGCACGCCCGCGCGTTTAGCGCCCGGCACACTCTCTGAGACAAGGACTGGAACGTGGCTGGAACCGTCGCCCAACCCGAAGGCATCACCAACCCGCCCATCGACGAGCTGCTCGACAAGACCTCGTCGAAGTACTCGCTGGTGATCTTCGCGGCCAAGCGTGCCCGGCAGATCAACGCCTACTACAGCCAGCTCGGCGAGGGCCTGCTGGAGTACGTCGGCCCGCTGGTGGAGACCACCCCGCAGGAGAAGGCCCTGTCCATCTCCATGCGGGAGATCAACGCCGGGCTGCTCACCGCCGAACCGACCAACGAGGCCTGAGCCTCCCGACATGGCTCGCGTCGTCCTGGGTGTAGGCGGCGGCATCGCCGCCTACAAGGCCTGCGAGCTGCTGCGCCTGCTCACCGAGTCCGGACACGCGGTGCGCGTGGTGCCCACCGCCTCCGCGCTGCGCTTCGTCGGCGCGCCGACCTGGGAGGCGCTGTCCGGTCAGCCGGCCGCCACCGAGGTCTGGTCGGACGTGCCGCAGGTGCCGCACGTCAAGCTCGGGCAGAGCGCCGACCTGGTGCTCGTCGTGCCCGCGACGGCCGACCTGCTGGCCAAGGCCGCCCACGGCATGGCCGACGACCTGCTCACCAACACGCTGCTCACCGCGCGCTGCCCGGTCGTGTTCGCCCCGGCCATGCACACCGAGATGTGGGAGCACCCGGCCACCGCCGACAACGTCGCGACGCTGCGCCGCCGCGGCGCGCTGGTCATCGAGCCCGCCGTCGGCCGGCTCACCGGCAAGGACACCGGCAGGGGCCGGCTGCCCGACCCGGAGCAGATCTTCGAGGTGGCGCTGCGGGTGCTGGCCCGCGGCGTCGCGCCGCAGGCCGACCTGGCCGGCCGCCACGTCGTGGTCACCGCCGGCGGCACCCGCGAGCCGCTGGACCCGGTGCGTTTCCTGGGCAACCGCTCCTCGGGCAAGCAGGGGTACGCCTTCGCGCGCACCGCGATCGCCCGGGGCGCCCGGGTGACGCTCGTCGCCGCCAACGTGTCGCTGCCCACACCCGCCGGAGCGGACCTGGTCCGGGTCGGCACCACGGCCGAGCTGCGCGACGCGGTGATCGGCGCGGCCAAGGAGGCCGACGCCGTGGTCATGGCCGCCGCCCCGGCCGACTTCCGGCCGGTCGCGTACGCCGACCAGAAGATCAAGAAGACCGCCGGCGGCGAGGCCCCGGTCATCGAGCTGACCACGAATCCGGACATCGCGGCCGAACTCGGCGCGAGCAAGCGCCCCGGCCAGGTGCTGGTGGCGTTCGCCGCGGAGACCCACGACGCGCTGGAGCACGCCCGCGGCAAGCTGGTGCGCAAGCGCGCCGACCTGATCGTGGTCAACGAGGTCGGCCCGGACAAGGTCTTCGGGGCCGACCACAACGAGGCGGTCGTGCTCGGCGCGGACGGCTCGCGGCGCGATCTGCCCGCCCGCAGCAAGGACGATCTCGCCGACGCGGTCTGGGATCAGGTCGTCGCGCTGCTGTGACCGCCGTCCCGTCCTGCGGACTCTCGGGCAGGGCTTGCGCCCTCGCGGCGTTGTAGGGAACTAGACTTTCGCCAGGACGCCGATGGCCTTACGGTCCATCCATCGTCATCAAGCGCTGTATTGGAGAAATCGAGTGGCACGTCGCCTGTTCACCTCGGAGTCGGTCACCGAGGGTCACCCGGACAAGATCGCTGACCAGATCAGCGACGGCATCCTGGACGCGCTGCTCGCCCGGGACCCGCGCAGCCGCGTCGCCGTGGAGACGCTGATCACCACCGGCCAGGTGCACGTCGCCGGCGAGGTGACCACCCAGGCGTACGCCGACATCCCGACCATCGTGCGCGACACGATCCTCGGCATCGGGTACGACTCCTCCAAGAAGGGCTTCGACGGCGCGTCCTGCGGCGTGAGCGTGTCGATCGGCTCGCAGTCGCCCGACATCGCGCAGGGCGTCGACAGCGCCCTGGAGCAGCGCTCCGGCGAGGGCGCCGACAGCCTCGACGCGCAGGGCGCGGGCGACCAGGGCATGATGTTCGGCTTCGCCTGCTCGGAGACGCCCGAGCTGATGCCGCTGCCGATCGCGCTGGCGCACCGGCTGGCCCGCCGCCTCACCGCGGCCCGCAAGGACGGCGCGATCCCTTACCTGCGCCCCGACGGCAAGACCCAGGTCACCATCGAGTACGACGGCTTCAAGCCGGTCCGGCTCAACACCGTCGTGGTGTCCTCGCAGCACGCGCCGGACATCTCGCTGGAGTCGCTGCTCACGCCCGACGTGCGCGAGCACGTCATCGCGCCCGAGCTGGACGGCCTCGGCCTGGACACCGAGGGCTACCGGCTGCTGGTCAACCCGACCGGCCGCTTCGAGATCGGCGGCCCGATGGGTGACGCCGGCCTCACCGGCCGCAAGATCATCGTCGACACGTACGGCGGCTACGCCCGCCACGGCGGCGGCGCGTTCTCCGGCAAGGACCCGTCGAAGGTCGACCGCTCGGCGGCGTACGCGATGCGCTGGGTGGCCAAGAACGTCGTCGCGGCCGGGCTGGCCGAGCGCTGCGAGGTCCAGGTGGCGTACGCCATCGGCAAGGCCAAGCCGGTGAGCCTGTTCGTGGAGACCTTCGGCACCGAGACGGTGTCGGTGGAGCGCATCGAGCGGGCGATCGGCGAGGTCTTCGACCTGCGTCCGGCCGCGATCATCCGGGACCTGGACCTGCTGCGCCCGATCTACCAGCAGACCGCCGCGTACGGCCACTTCGGCCGCGAGCTGCCGGACCTGACCTGGGAGCGCACCGACCGCGTCGCCGACCTCAAGTCCGCCGTCAGCTGACCCACCCGCACCCGCACCACGGGGCGCGTCCCGCCCCCGCCTGTCCTTTCATCGACGTTGGCCTATCACATCGAATCCGAGCCGCGGATTTTCGACGTGATAGGCCAACGTCTATTTCGGGCGGGGTGCGGGGCGGAGCGGTGTTCGGCGGCCGGTGGGCCGCGGTGCGGGAGGCCGGTGGGGGAGTCAGGGGTGTCTGCTAAGACTTCCTGGTGACCCCGCGCGTGAAACGTGATCGTGAGCCGGCCGAGCGCCTGCCCGTGGCACGGGTCTGCGTGGACGTGCCCCTGCCGCACCTGGACCGGACGTTCGACTACCGCGTGCCCGCCGACCTCGACGTCACGGCGTGGCCGGGCACCCGGGTGAAGGTGCGCTTCAGCGGCCAGCTCGTCGACGGCTGGCTGCTCGACCGCGTCGAGGACACCTCGCACGAGGGGCGGCTGTCCTGGCTGGAGAAGGTCGTCTCGGCCGAGCCGGTCCTCGACCCGCAGGTGCTGCGCGCCGCCCGCGAGGTCGCCGACCGGTACGCGGGCAGCCTCGCCGACGTGCTGCGCCTGGCCGTGCCGCCCCGGCAGGCGAAGGTCGAGGCCGAACCGGTCCAGCCCGCCCCGGAAGGCCGGGTCCCGGAGCCGCCGCACGAGGGCTGGCGGCGCTACCCGGCGGGGGAGGCGTTCCTGCGGGCACTGGGCGAGGGGCGCGCGCCGCGGGCGGTGTGGTCGGCGCTGCCGGGCGAGCAGTGGCCGGACCGGATCGCCGAGGCCGTCGCCGCGACGCTGCACGCGGGCCGGGGCGCGGTGGTCGTGGTGGCCGACGCCCGCGATCTGGAGCGCCTGGACACGGCGCTGTCCGCGCTGCTGGGGCCGGACCGGCACGTGGCCCTGGCCGCGGCGCTCGGGCCCACCGAACGCTATCGGCGCTTCCTGAAGGCCCGGCGTGGCCAGGTCGCCGCGGTGGCCGGCACCCGGGCGACCGCGTTCGCCCCCGTGGCTGACCTGGGCCTGGTGGTGATCTGGGACGACGGCGACGACCTGCACGCCGAGCCGCGCTCGCCGTACCCGCACGCGCGGCAGGTGCTGCTGACCCGGGCGCGGCAGCAGGACGCGGCGGTGCTGGTGGGCGGGTTCGCGCGGACCGCCGAGGCGCAGCTGCTGCTGGCCACCGGCTGGGCGAAGGAGATCGCCGCCAACCGTGACCAGTTGCGGCGGTACGCGCCGGTGGTGCAGCCGGCCGACGACAACCAGCTCGCCCGGGACCCGGCCGCCGCGTCGGCCCGGCTGCCCAGCGCCGCCTGGCTGGCGGCCCGCGACGCTCTGGCGGCCGGTGCGCCGGTGCTGGTGCAGGTGCCGCGGCGGGGGTACGTGCCGGCGGTGTCCTGCCAGGAGTGCCGGGAGCGGGCCCGCTGCGCCCATTGCGCCGGTCCGCTGGCGCTGGGCAGCGCCAACGCGGTCGCCACGTGCCGCTGGTGTGCCCGGCCGGCCGCGGGGTGGACCTGCCCGGCGTGTGGCGGGCGGCGGCTGCGGGCCGCGGTGACGGGCGTGCGGCGGACCGCCGAGGAGCTGGGCCGGGCGCTGCCCGGCGTGCCCGTGCGCACCTCGGGTCGGGAGGCGGTGCTGACCTCGGTGCCCGCGGAGGCGGCCCTGGTGCTGGCGACGCCGGGCGCGGAGCCGGTGGCCGAGGGCGGTTACGGGGCGGTGCTGCTGCTGGACGCCTGGGCGCTGCTGACCCGGGCCGACCTGCGGGCCACCGAGGAGGCGGCCCGGCGCTGGTTCAACGCGGCCGCGCTGGCCCGGCCGGGTGGCCGGGGCGGCAAGGTCGTCGTGGTGGCCGACAGCGGCCTGGCCACGGTGCAGGCGCTGGTGCGCTGGGACCCGGCCTGGCTGGCCGAGCGCGAGCTGGGGGAGCGCCGCGAGCTGGGTTTCCCGCCCGCGGCCCGGATGGCCACGCTGACCGGCCAGGCGGACGCGGTCAACGAGCTGATCGACCTGGCCAGGCTGCCCGACGGCGTGCAGGTGCTGGGCCCGCTGCCGGTCGGCGACGACGAGGAACGGATGCTGCTGCGCACCGGCCGCGCCGGTGGCCTGGCCCTGGCCAAGGCCCTGCACGACGCCGCCGGCATACGCAGCCTCCGCAAAGCCGCCCATCCCGTCCGCGTCCAGCTCGACCCGCACGAGCTCTGACCGCGGCCGGCCGGGGGCGCGGGCATCCGTGCGATCCGCGTGAGGTGTGATGTGCGGCGTCGATAAGTGGACAAACGCCTCGCCGCACGACCGATCGTGCAGGCGGGCACGGGACACTCCGTAGACTGATCAGCACTGCCCTTCGTACTCGAGGAGACGACCCCTGTGACCGTCCAGCCCATCCGACTCTTCGGGGATCCGGTGCTGCGCACCGCCGCCGACGAGGTGGTCACGTTCGACAAGGAACTGCGCGGCCTCGTGCGCGACCTGACCGAGACCATGCGCGACGCCGGAGGCGTGGGACTGGCCGCGCCGCAGATCGGCGTCGGGCTGCGGGTGTTCAGCTTCGACGTGGACGACGTCGTCGGGCACCTGATCAACCCGGTGCTGCACTTCCCCGACGAGGAGGAGATGGACGGCGACGAGGGCTGCCTGTCCGTGCCGGGGCTGTACTACGACACCAAGCGCCGCAAGAACGTCATCGCCAAGGGCTTCAACGAGTCCGGCGACGCCCTGCAGATCGTCGGCACCGGCCTGATGTCGCGCTGCATCCAGCACGAGACCGACCACCTCGACGGCGTCATCTTCATCGACCGCCTCGACACGGCGTCGCGTAAGACCGCGCTGCGCGACATCCGCCGCGCCGACTGGTACGACCCGGCCAAGACCATCGTCAAGGTGTCCCCGCACGCCGCGCCGAGCCCGTTCGGTCTGGGGAGGTAGCCCGTGCGCCTGGTCTTCGCCGGCACGCCCGAGGTGGCGCTGCCCTCCCTGGACGCCATCGAGAAGTCCGGCCACGAGCTGCTGGCCGTGGTCACCCGCCCCGACGCGCCCTCGGGCCGCGGGCGGCGGATGGTGCGCTCGCACGCGGCCGCCTGGGCCGACGAGCGCGGCATCGAGGTGCTCACCCCGGCCCGGCCCCGTGAGCCCGAGTTCCTGGACCGGCTGCGCGAGCTGGCTCCCGACTGCGTGCCGGTCGTGGCGTACGGCGCGCTGGTGCCCCCGGTGGCGCTGGAGATCCCCGTGCACGGCTGGGTGAACCTGCACTTCTCGCTGCTGCCCGCGTGGCGTGGCGCGGCCCCGGTGCAGCACTCGGTCTGGCACGGCGACGAGTTCACCGGCGCGTCGGTGTTCCAGCTGGAGGCGGGCCTGGACACCGGGCCGGTGTTCGGCACGCTGACCGAGACGATCCGTCCCCGCGACACGTCCGGCGACCTGCTGGAGCGCCTCGCCGTGGACGGCGCGGGGCTGCTGGTGACGGTGCTCGACGCGATCGGCGCGGGTGCGGCGCGGGCCGTGGCGCAGCCGGCCGACGGCATCACTTTGGCTCCGAAGATCACCGTCGAGGACGCCGAGGTGCGCTGGGACGAGCCCGCGTTCGCGGTGGACCGGCGGGTGCGTGCCACCACGCCGGGCCCCGGCGCGTGGACGACGTTCCGGGGCGAGCGGGTCAAGCTCGGCCCGGTGCTGCCGGTGGCCGACGGCCCCGCGCTCAAGCCCGGCGACCTGCTGGTGGAGAAGCGCCGGGTGCTGGTCGGCACCGCCACCGGTCCGGTGGAGCTGGGCGAGGTACGTGCCGCGGGCAAGAAGCCCATGTCGGCGGTGGACTGGGCCCGCGGGGTCCGTGTCGAGGGTGAGGACAGCTTCTCGTGACATCGTTCCGCGGGGGCAGCAGCTCCGGTGCGGCCAAGCCGCGCCAGCACGACCGCGACGCCCGGGGCGGGCGCGGGCCACGGGCGGGGCGGCCCGCCCACGACCCGTCCCGGATGACGGCGTACCAGGCGCTGCTGGCGGTGCACCGCGACGACGCGTACGCGAACCTGGTGCTGCCGGGGCTGCTGCGCGAGGCGGGGCTGTTCGGCCGGGACGCGGCGTTCGCGACCGAGCTGACCTACGGCACGCTGCGCGCCCGGGGCACCCTCGATAAGATCATCGCCGTGGCGGCGGACCGCGACATCTCGCGCATCGACCCGCCGGCCCGCGACGCGCTGCGCCTGGGGGCGTACCAGGTGCTGCACACCCGGGTGCCCTCGCACGCCGCCGTCGCCTCCACGGTCGACCTGGTGCACTCGGTCGCGCCCGGCGCGGCCGGCTTCGCCAACGCGGTCATGCGCCGCATCGCCGAGCGCGACCTGGACACCTGGCTGGCCCAGGTGGCGCCGTCCGAGCAGGACGACCCGGTCGGCCACCTCGCGGTCACCGGCAACCATCCGGAATGGATCGTGCGGGCGTTCCGGGAGGCGCTCGGCGGCGACCTCGCCGAGACCGCGCAGCTGCTCAGCGCCGACAACGACCGGCCCGAGGTGCACCTGTGCGCGCGGCCCGGCCGCGCCGACGCGGTCGAGCTGGCAGACGCCGTCGGCGGGCAGCCCGGCGCGTTCTCCCCGTACGCGGTCTACCTCGGCGGCGGCTCGCCCGGCGAGCTGGTCGAGATCAAGACCGGCCGGGCGCACGTGCAGGACGAGGGCAGCCAGCTGGTCGCGAACGCGCTGATCGAGGCCCCGCTGGAGGGCTCCGACGAGCGCTGGCTGGACCTGTGCGCGGGCCCCGGCGGCAAGGCGGGCCTGCTGGCCGCGCTGGCCGCCCAGCGCGGCGCGCACCTGACCGCGGTCGAGGTGACCGAGCACCGGGCGAACATGGTCGCCAACGCGGTGCGCGGCCTGCCCGCCACGGTGGTCTGCACCGACGGGCGCAGCGTCGGCTCCGACCGGGACCTGCCCGAGGGCGGCTTCGACCGGGTGCTCGTCGACGCGCCGTGCACCGGTCTGGGCTCGCTGCGGCGGCGGCCGGAGTCGCGCTGGCGGCGGCAGCCGTCGGACCTGCCGCCGCTGACCAAGCTGCAGCGCGAGCTGATCGCCGCGGCGCTGCGGGCGGTGCGCCCCGGCGGCCTGGTCGCGTACGTGACCTGCTCCCCGCACCTGGTGGAGACGCAGGTCAGCGTGACCGAGGCGGTTCGCCGCTCCGGAATGGACGTCGAGTTCGTCGACGCTCGGCAGTCGCTGCCCGCCGGTATGCCCGGCCTGGGCGACGGGCCGACCGTGCAGCTGTGGCCGCACCGCCACGGCACCGACGCCATGTTCCTGGCCCTGCTGCGCCGCAGGTCCTGACCTGGTGTCCGAGGCCTGTGTCGCGCAGGCCGCAGCGCCCCGCCGCCGCAACGGCCGAACGCCTGAGAAGCCCCTCCCGTCGTGTGACGGCGGGAGGGGGACGCGGCGAGCGAATCCCGCTTCACGCTCCGTAAGCTGATCGTGTGACGCCCGACATCATCATCGCCCCCAGCATCCTCGCCGCGGACTTCGCGAATCTCGCCGCGGAGGCGCGAGCGGTCGAGGGCGCGGCGGACTGGTTGCACGTCGACGTGATGGACAACCATTTCGTGCCGAACCTGACCATCGGCCCGCCCGTGGTGGAGAGCCTGCGCCGGGCCACCGGCATCCCCTTCGACTGCCATCTGATGATCGAGGACCCGAAGCGCTGGGCGCCGGCGTACGCGCAGCTCGGGGCGTACAACGTGACGTTCCACGCGGAGGCCTGCGACGACCCGGTGGCGCTGGCCAAGGATCTGCGCGCGGCCGGCACCCTGGCCGGGCTGGCGGTGGACCGGGACACCCCGATCGAGCCGTACCTGGAACTGCTGCCGCACTTCGACACGATCCTGGTGATGACCATCAAGGCGGGCTTCGGCGGCCAGGCTTTCATGCCCGAGCTGCTGGACAAGGTGCGGGCCGCGCGACGTCACGCCAAGGCCGGCCACCTGGACATCCGCATCGAGGTCGACGGCGGCATCGCCGCGGACACCATCGAGGCGGCGGCGCTGGCGGGCGCGGACGCGTTCGTCGCCGGAACCGCGGTGTACGGAGCCGACGATCCTGCCGAAGCCTGTCGTAAACTGCGTGCTCTGGCGCAGGCGGCCGTCGCCCGTCAGACCACATCGGACAGTGGGGGCACGACAGTTTGACCACCGAGCCGCAGGCAGCCGGCCAGGCCGAGGTGATCCTGGTCGTCGACGACGACCCCGACATCGTGCGCGTGGTCGAGGTCAACCTGCGCCTGCACGGGTTCGACGTGATGACCGCGCACAGCGGCCCGGAGGCGCTTGCCCTGCTCGAAGACCGCCGTCCCGACCTGGCCCTGGTCGACCTGATGATGCCGGAGATGGACGGGCTGGAGCTGACCCGGCGGCTGCGCGCCGACCCGATGGTCACCGCGCTGCCCATCATCGTGCTCACCGCCAAGGCGCTGACCTCCGACAAGGTGGCGGGCCTGGCCGCGGGCGCGGACGACTACATCGTCAAGCCGTTCGACACCTCGGAGCTGATCGCCCGGGTGCGCGCCACGCTGCGCCGCAACCAGGAGGCGCGGGAGGTCTCGCCGCTGACCGGGCTGGCCGGCAACACCCGCATCCTGCGGGAGATCGCCGACCGGCTGAAGGCGGGCGACGACTACGCGGTCTGCTACGTCGACATCGACCGGTTCAAGAGCGTCAACGACGTGTACGGCTTCGGCCGCGGTGACCAGTTCATCAGCGCGCTGGCCCGGTCGATGCGGCGGGCCACGGTGTCGGTGGGCCTGCCCCCGGCGTTCCTGGGCCACGTCGGCGGCGACGACTTCGTGGTGGTCTGCCACCCCTCCCAGGTGCAGGAGATCACCAGCTACGCCATCTACGACTTCCAGCGGGCCGCCGACGCCCTTTACGACCCCGTCGACTCGGCGCGCGGCTACCTGGAGGTGGTCGACCGGCGCGGCAAGGTCTTCGAGGTCAATCTCGTCACACTGTCGATCGGGGTGGCCGTGTCGACCAGCCGGGTGTTCCGCCACCCGGGCGAGGTGGTCGCCGTCGCCTCGGAGATGAAGGCCGCGGCCAAGAAGCACTACGGCAACTGGGTGGCTCTTGACCAGCGCTCCGAGCGCCCGGCGGAGCCGTCGGACCCGCAGGACCCGGCCGGGCCCCTGCCCCGGCGGCGGCCCCCGGCGGACCCGTCGCCCGCGCTGCCCCAGCAGCGCGTCACAGAGAGCGACACCGCCGCCGAAACCGGCCCGCACGCGTGACACACTGGCGTGCCGGTCAGGCACACGTCGCCTGCTGGAGCAGCCGTTCGGCGCCGTCCGCAGCGAGGCGGGGGGCCCAGGTCGGTCACGGCTGCAGGCGAGCACGACATCTGCAGGGAGGTACGAGCGGATGGGGCAGCTACCCACGGTGAGCCCGGCCGAGGACAAGGCCATGGCGCGGGCGATCGAGCTGGCGGCGCGCGGACTGGGCACCACCAGCCCGAACCCGGTCGTCGGCTGCGTGCTGCTGGACTCCGCCGGCCACGTCGTCGGCGAGGGCTTCCACGCGTACGCGGGCGGACCGCACGCCGAGATCGTGGCCCTGGCCCAGGCGGGCGAGAAGGCGCGCGGCGGCACCGCCGTGGTGACCCTGGAGCCGTGCAACCACACCGGCCGCACCGGCCCGTGCGTGCAGGCGCTGATCCGCGCGGGCGTGTCCCGCGTCGTGATCGCTGTGGACGACCCCAACCCCCTGGCCGCGGGTGGCGAGCAGACCCTGCGCGACGCCGGCGTCGAGGTGCTGACCGGGGTGCGCACCGCCGAGGCCGAGGAGGGCAACATCGCCTGGCTGACCTCGGTGCGCCGGGGGCGGCCGTACGTGATCTGGAAGACCGCCGCCACGCTCGACGGGCGCTCCGCGGCCGCCGACGGCACCAGCATGTGGATCACCTCCGAGGCGGCCCGCATGGACGTGCACCGGCTGCGCGGCACCGTCGACGCGATCATGGTCGGGGTCGGCACGGTGCTCGCCGACGACCCTCGCCTGACCACCCGTGACCTGCGTACCGGCAGCCTGGCCATCCGGCAGCCGCTGCGCGTGGTGATCGACTCGCACGGGCGTACGCCCGCCGGCGCCCGGGTGCGCGACGGCGCCGCGCCGACGCTGATCGCCACCACCGCGCTGCTCGGCGGCGACGCCGAGGGCCGGGTGGACCTGCGCGCGGTGCTCAGTGAATTGCACCACCGCGGCATCCGCAGCGTGCTGCTCGAAGGCGGCCCCCGGCTGGCCGGCGCGTTCCTGGCCGCGGGGCTCGTCGACCTGATCGTTTCGTACGTCGCGCCGAAGTTGCTCGGCGACGGCCCGGCCGCGCTCGTCGGCGCGGGGGTGACAACCATCACGGACGCCATCGACCTCGAGGTGCTAGATGTTGACCGTGTCGGGCCCGATCTGCGCCTGACCGCCCGCCCGCGCGTGAGCGCGGACAGCGGCACTTTGTGACACGGCCGGACGCCAGTCGCCGGCACGCGAGGAGGAACGAGTGTTCACCGGCATCGTGGAAGAGCTCGGCGAGGTGGTGAGCCTGGCCTGGGAGGGCGACGGGGCCACGGTCACCGTACGCGGCCCGCTGGTCGTGTCCGACGCCAAGCACGGGGACTCGATCGCGGTCAACGGCGTATGCCTGACCGTCATCTCCACCTCGGGCGACACCTTCGAGACCGAGGTCATGAAGGAGACGTTCGACCGCAGCTCGCTCGGTTCCATCGCCCCCGGCGAGCGGGTGAACCTGGAGCGCGCGGTCACCGCGGCGACCCGCCTGGGCGGGCACATCGTGCAGGGCCACGTGGACGGCGTGGGCACGATCGCCTCGAAGAACCCCGGCGGCGGCTGGGAAGATGTCCGGATCCTGCTCCCGGAGGGCATGTCGCGGTACATCGTGGAGAAGGGGTCGATCACCGTTGACGGGATCTCGCTGACCGTGGTCGCGGTCGACGACGAGTCCTTCACGGTGAGCCTGATCCCGACCACGCTGGAGCTCACCACGCTCGGCCGCAAGCAGCCCGGCGCGCTGGTGAACCTGGAAGTCGATGTCATCGCCAAGTACGTCGAGAAGCTGGTCGCAGCGCAGCGGGGAGCGAAGTGAACATCATGAGTGAGCGAAGCGAACGAATCGGGCAGCTCAGCCTGGTCAAGGCTCAGGTCGCCGGCGAGCGCAGCGAGGTGGCGGCATGAGCCTCAACACCATCGAAGACGCCATTGCGGCGATCAAGGCCGGTAAGCCGGTCATCGTGGTCGACGACGAGGACCGCGAGAACGAGGGCGACCTGATCTTCGCCGCCGAGCTGGCGACGCCGGAGCTGGTCGCGTTCACCGTGCGCTACACCTCGGGCTACATCTGCGTGGCGATCACCGAGGAGGAGGCCGACCGCCTCGAACTGCCGCCGATGTACTACACCAACCAGGACCGCCGCGGCACCGCGTACTGCGTGACCGTCGACGCCCGCGAGGGCGTGTCGACCGGCATCTCCGCCGCCGACCGCGCCCGCACCCTGCGCCTGCTCGGCGAGGCCGCCACCAAGCCCACCGACCTGGCCCGGCCCGGCCACGTGGTGCCGCTGCGCGCCAAGACCGGCGGCGTGCTGCGCCGCCCCGGGCACACCGAGTCCGGCGTCGACCTCGCCCAGCTCGCCGGCCTGCACCCGGCCGCCGCGATGTGCGAGATGGTCAACGACGACGGCACCATGATGCGCCTGCCCGACCTGCAGCGCTTCGCGGCCGAGCACGAGCTGGTGCTGGTCAGCATCGCCGACCTGATCGCCTACCGCCGCCGCACCGAGCAGCTGGTCAGCCGGGTCGTGGAGGCCCGCCTGCCCACCGAGTACGGCGACTTCACCGCCGTCGGCTACCACGCCACGCACGACAACGCCGAGCACGTGGCGCTGGTGTACGGCGAGCTCGGCGACGGCCAGGACGTGCTGGTCCGGGTGCACTCGGAGTGCCTGACCGGCGACGTGTTCGGCTCGGTGCGCTGCGACTGCGGCCCGCAGCTGCAGGCGGCGCTGCGCAAGGTGGCCGAGGAGGGCCGCGGCGTGGTGCTCTACGTGCGCGGGCACGAGGGGCGCGGCATCGGCCTGCTGCACAAGCTGCAGGCCTACCAGCTGCAGGACGCCGGCCGGGACACCGTCGACGCGAACCTGGACCTGGGCCTGCCCGCCGACGCCCGCGACTACGGCACCGGCGCGCAGATCCTCTACGACCTGGGCGTGCGCACGATGCGCCTGCTCACCAACAACCCGGCCAAGCGCGCCGGGCTGGACGGGTACGGGCTGAAGGTGACCGGCCGCGAGTCGCTGCCGATCCGGCCGCACCCGGAGAACCTGCGCTACCTGCGTACCAAGCGCGACCGGATGGGCCACGAGCTTGACCTGTCCGAGCTGGACGACCTGGAAGGGCTGAGCTGATGGCCGGTCACGGCGCCCCCGAACTCTCGACCGTGGACGCGACCGGGCTCAGCCTCGGCATCGTGGCCACCCGCTGGCACGCCGACCTGGTGGAGCAGATGCTCGACCGGGCGCAGGCCGCGGCCAAGGCGTGCGGCGTGGCCGACGTGCAGGTCGCGCACGTCGCGGGCTCGGTCGAGCTGCCCGTGGTCGCGCAGGCCCTGGCCCGCCGGCACGACGCGGTGGTGGCCCTCGGCGTGGTGATCCGCGGCGAGACCGCCCACTTCGAGTACGTCAGCTCCTCGGTCACCGAGGGCCTGACCCGCATCGCCCTCGACGAGTCCACCCCCGTCGCCCACGGCGTGCTGACGGTGGACACGGTGGAGCAGGCCCGCGACCGCGCCGGCCTGCCCGAGTCCAGCGAGGACAAGGGCTGGGGCGCGGTCGTCGCCGCCCTCGACGCCGCCGTCACCCTCCGCCACCTCACCCGCTGACCCCAAAGCAAGGAAGGGCACCTTCTTAACGGACGTCCGTGTAGAAGGTGCCCTTCCTTGCTTTCGCCTTAACGGTGGGTGGTGAAGGTGGCGGGGGAGTCGTACACCTGAGGTATGTCTGCGCTGAGGTTCCGCGTGCTGTCGTCGGTGGCGCTCGTCGCGCTGACCGCGGCGTGCACCCCCACCACACCCTCACCGGACCCCACGGGGTCAGCGGCGCCGTCGGCCTCGGCCGCGCCGGGCACCACCGCACCCTCGCCCAGCGCGCCGACCTCCACCGAGGAACCGGCCCCGCCCGCGGACACCAGCGGCGCGCTGGCCGTGTACTACCTGGCCAACGACCGGGGTGAGCCGAAGCTGGTCCGCGAGTTCCACCGCCTGGCCACCGGCGACGGCTCGGCCGCGGCGAAGGTGAAGGCCGCGGTCGCCGAGATGCTCGACGGCCGCACCGCGTACGACCCGGACTACTCCAGCATGTGGCCGGCCAGTGCGAAGGTGCGCGGGGCGAGCGTCAGCGGCGACACGGTCACCGTCGACCTGTCCGGGGCGCGCGTCAACGGCGACGCCGGCTCGTTCGCCGCCCACCAGGCGGTGCAGCAGCTCGTCTGGACCGTCACCGCGGTCAGCGGCAAGCCGAAGGTGCGCATCCACCTCGACGGCAAACCCGTCGACGAGCTGTGGGGCCACGTGGGCACCAAGGACCCGCTGCGCCGGGCCCCGGCCGCGACGACGCTGCTGCCGGTGTGGCTGATCGACCCGCAGGAGGGCGCGACCGTGCCCAAGGACTTCACCCTGCACGTCGCGGGCATGGTCTTCGAGGCCACCATGAACTACGAGATCCGCCGGGGCAGCACCGTGGTGCGCGAGGGCTTCATCACCCTCGACGCGGGCGGCCCGGCCCAGGGCGAGGCGAAGCTGCGCGTCTCCCTGCCCACCGGCACGTACGTCATCGAGGTCTTCGACATCTCCGAGAACGACGGCGCGAAGATGTTCGTCGACAACCACACGGTCACCGTGAAGTGATCCGCAGGGACCGCGCCGCCCGCGCGGCGCGGTCCGTTCAGTCCACGGTCAGCACGATCTTGCCGATGGTGTGGCCGGTCTCGCCCAGCTCGTGCGCCTTGGCGGCCTCGGCGAGCGGGAACGTCGCCACCACGAGTGGGCGCAGCCGGCCCGCCTCGACCAGTGCCGCGATCTGCTCCAGCGTGGCGTGGTCGGGCTCGACGAGCATGCCGGTGCCGCGTACGCCCAGGGCCTGCGCCTTGCGCGCCGTCTCCGCGGCGCTGCCCGCGTTCAGGATGCCGACCAGGATCCCGCCGGGGCGCAGGGTGCGCAGCGAGCGGTCCTCGTACTCGCCGCCGACGGTGTCCAGCACCGCGTCGACGTCGGTGGCGACCTGCTCGAAGTCGACCGCGGTGTAGTCGATCGGCTCGTCGACGCCCAGCTCGCGCAGCAGGTCGTGCTTGTCGGCGCGGGCGGTGCCGAAGACGTGCGCGCCCCGGGACTTGGCCAGCTGCACGGCCAGGTGGCCGACCCCGCCCGCGGCGGCGTGCACCAGCACCCGCTGGCCCGCGGCCACCCGGGCCGTGTCGATCAGGGCCTGCCAGGCGGTGAGCCCGGCCAGCGGCAGCGCCGCGGCGTGCACGTGGTCCAGGCCGGGCGGCTTGCGGGCCAGCTGCCGCGACGGGGACGTGACGTACTGCGCGTAGGCGCTCGCGGCGTGCGGGAAACGCGGCATGCCGAACACCTCGTCGCCCACCGCGAACCGGGTCACCCCGGCCCCGAGCTCCACGACCTCGCCGGAGACGTCCCAGCCGACCGTGAACGGCGGGTCGCCGAAGACGCCGCCGCGGCGGCGCACCTTCCAGTCCACCGGGTTCACCCCGGCGGCCCGCACCCGCACCAGGACCTCCGTCGGGCCGGGGGAGGGGCGGTCCACCTCGGCCAGCCGGAGCACCTCCGGCCCGCCCAGGCTGTCCTGGCGTACGGCGAGCATGCGTTCGGTCATCCCTCCATGATCCTCGTTCGGCGGCCGTCCCAGCATGTGCCGCGCGGGCCGGGCGCTGCGGGCGCCGGGGCCGGGATCGGGCAGAATGACCGGCGTGAAGACGTTCGAGGAGCTGTTCGAGGAGCTGCAGGCCAAGGTGGCCGCGGGTGACCCGGCCTCCGGCACCGTCAAGGCGGTCACCGCCGGGGTGCACGCGGTCGGCAAGAAGGTGGTCGAGGAAGCGGCGGAGTCCTGGATGGCCGCCGAGCATGAGGGTTCCGAGCGGGCCGCCGAAGAGATCTCCCAGCTTCTCTACCAGACCCAGGTCCTGATGCTCGCCGCCAACCTCACCCTCAAGGACGTCTACCGACATCTGTGATCCCGCCCGTGTCTTTTCCGGGTTGATCATGAACTTGTGGCACGGCTCGACGGTGTGTCGCCGCCACAACTTCATGATCAACTAGCTTTGATCACAGAGACGAGTCGAGAGAGATGCTTCGCATTGCCGTGCCCAACAAGGGCACTCTGTCCAAACCTGCCTCCGACATGCTGCGCGAGGCGGGATACCGCCAGCGGGGCGACGACCGCGACCTGGTGTGCGTGGACGCCGACAACGGAGTGGAGTTCTTCTACCTGCGGCCGCGGGACATCGCGGTGTACGTCGGCTCCGGCGACCTCGATCTGGGGATCACCGGGCAGGATCTGCTGGTCGACTCCGGGGCGCCGGTGAGCGAGCTGCTGCCGCTGGGGTTCGCGCCGGCCACGTTCCGGTTCGCCGCGCCGCCGGAGACGGTGCGGGACGTGCCCGACCTGGCCGGGCGGCGGGTCGCCACCGCCTACCCGGGGGTGGTCGAGCGGTACCTCGCCGAGCACGAGATCAAGGCCGACGTCGTCAAGCTCGACGGGGCGGTGGAGAACGCGGTGCGCCTCGGCGTGGCCGACGTGATCGCCGACGTCGTCGCCACCGGCGGCACGCTGCGCCAGGCCGGCCTCGTCCCGGTCGGCGAGCCGATCCTGGTGTCGGAGGCCGTGCTGGTCGGCCGGCCCGAGGGGGAGCGCAACGGCGCGGTCAGCCAGCTGCTGCGCCGGCTGCAGGGCGTGCTGGTGGCCCGGCGGTACGTGATGCTCGCCTACGACGTGCGCGCCGACCGGCTGGAGGGCGCGGTGGCGCTGACCCCGGGCATCGAGTCGCCGACGGTGTCGCCGCTGCACCGCGAGGGCTGGGTCGCCGTGCAGGCGATGGTCCAGCGCACCGAGGTGCACCGGATCATGGACGAGCTGTACGACCTGGGCGCCCGCGCCATCCTGGTCACCGACATCCACGCCTGCCGCCTCTGACCGGCGGTGACCGGGCCGCGGGGCGCACCCCCACGCCCGGGCCACCTGACCCACCACGTCCCAACCGGGTGGACGGCTGCCCTGCGGCATCGACGTTGGCCTATCACATCGACTCCGATCGCGGAGAAATCGATGAGATAGGCCAACGTCGATGGCAAACCGTGGCGGTGGGAGCCGTCGGATGAGCGCGTGGCAGACTCGGCGGGGTGAGCAGCGAGGGACAGCGTGTCAGTTTCCGGCCCCAGCGCACCCGGAAGGTCTGCATCGTCGCCGCGGTCGCGGTGCTGGTGCTCTTCACCTTCATCGGCACCGCGCTGACCGAGGTCGGCGAGGGCGTGTTCCGCACGGGCGACCAGTACGCCATGATCGGCCTCGGTGTGGTCTTCGCGCTGGCCATCATGGCCGTGGCCCGGCCGCGGGTCGACGCGGACGCCGACGGCGTGCGGGTCCGCAACATCATCGGCGGGTACGAGCTGCCGTGGGGCGCCGTGCGGGCGGTCAACATCGAGCGCAACCAGCCCTGGATGAGCCTGGAGCTGGAGAACGACGACACCGTCTCGGTGCTCGCCGTGCAGGCGGTGGACCGGGCGTACGCCCTGCAGGCGGTGCAGTCGCTGCGCGCGCTGCGGGCCGCCGCCCGCGCCGAGGAGCCCGCGCCGGCCGTGAGCTGAGCCATACCCTGCCCGTCCCGGGGGCGCAATCCCGGGTTGTGGTAATCTTTGCGAGTCGACCTTTCCGGTTGTCTGTGATCATGCCCAGCGCGTGATCCGGCACTCCGGAGGCAAGCGGAGCGCCTGCTCCCACCCGTTCGCCACCGAGCGATTCGGGTCCGGTCACCTGATGAAGGACGTTTCCTGTCCTGATCTCAGGTCGTGCACTTGGCGTGCACCCAGACCGGTCGAGCGGGCCCAGGCTGTCGCCTGGGCCTTCTGCTTTCGGTCAGACGCCAAGCGCATCGCCGCGAATCCGGCGGTGCGGAACACGATTGAGGGAGGCCACATCAGCGTCGAGCCACGCATCAACGATCAGATCAGGGCACGTGAGGTCCGACTGGTCGGCCCCGAGGGCGAGCAGGTGGGCATCGTCCCGCTGGAGCGCGCCCTGCAGCTGGCCGCCGATGTCGATCTGGATCTGGTCGAGGTTGCGCCCATGGCACGCCCGCCGGTCTGCAAGCTCATGGACTTCGGCAAGTTCAAGTACGAGAGCGCGCTCAAGGCCAGGGAAGCCCGGCGTAACCAGCAGCAGACGGTCATCAAGGAGATGAAGCTCCGGCCGAAGATCGACTCGCACGACTACGAGACCAAGAAGGGTCACGTCGTGCGGTTCCTGAAGGCCGGGGACAAAGTCAAGGTGACGATCATGTTCCGCGGTCGCGAGCAGAGCCGCCCGGAGCTGGGCTTCCGCCTCCTGCGCAAGCTGGAGGAAGAGGTCGCGGAGGTCGGTTTCGTCGAGTCGTCGGCGAAGCAGGACGGGCGAAACATGATCATGGTGCTCGCGCCGCACCGCAGTGCCAAGATCGCCGCCCGCAAGGGCGACGAGGGCGGCCCGGCGGAGGCCGAGGAGGCTGTCGCCGAGCCCTCGGCGCAGGCCTGACGACGCTCGATGGGCACCTGCCGCACAGCCCCCGCTGTGCGGCGAGATTCTGCAACAGGGGAGAACTTCCTATGCCGAAGATGAAGAAGCACAGTGGCATGGCCAAGCGGGTCAAGGTGACCGGCTCTGGCAAGATCATGCGCGAGCAGACCGGTCTGCGCCACCGCCTGGAGGTCAAGTCCTCCAAGGAGACCCGGAGCCTGAGCGGCACGGTCCCGGTGGCCAAGGCCGACGAGAAGCGCATCAAGAAGATGCTCGGCCGCTGACGCGCGCCTTTTAGCCAAGAACTTTTAAAGGAGAAGCTGATATGGCACGCGTCAAGCGGGCGGTCAACGCCCAGAAGAAGCGCCGTACCCTGCTCGAGGCCGCCAGCGGTTACCGCGGCCAGCGCTCCCGCCTGTACCGCAAGGCGAAGGAGCAGATCCTCCACTCGATGCAGTACGCCTACCGCGACCGCAAGGACCGCAAGGGCGACTTCCGGCAGCTGTGGATCACCCGCATCAACGCGGGCGCTCGTGCCAACGGCATGACGTACAACCGCCTCATCCAGGGCCTCAAGCTCGCGGGTGTCGAGGTGGACCGCAAGATCCTGGCCGACCTGGCCGTCAACGACGAGGCCGCGTTCGCCGGCATCGTCGCGGTGGCCAAGAAGGCCGTCGCCGAGGCTCAGGCCGCCTGAGCCCGTCGGTGACGCAGCACTTCCAGCGACCCGGGGACCCGCTGTTCACGCAGCGGACTCCCCGGGTCGTTGCCGCTGTCAAGCTGCACCGCCGCCGCGACCGCGAGAAGGCCGGCCGCTTCCTGGCCGAGGGCCCGCAGGCGGTGCGGGAGGCCCTCGAAGCCGGCGCGGTGCGCGAGATCTTCGTGACCGAGGACGGCCGCGCCCGCCACCGCACGCTGCTGCGCGGCGCGACCTTCTCCGTGGTGACCGACGAGGCCATGCAGTCGCTGGCCGACACGGTCACCCCGCAGGGCGTCATCGCCGTCTGCGACCTGCTCGACGTGCCCCTCGAAGCGGCTTTGGCCCGCGCGCCGCGGCTGGTCGCGGTGGCCGTCGAGATCCGCGACCCCGGCAACGCCGGCACGGTGCTGCGCACCGCCGACGCCGCGGGCGCCACCGCCGTGATCTTCGCCGGCGACGCCGTGGACCCCTTCAACCCCAAGTGTGTACGCGCCTCCGCCGGCAGCCTGTTCCACCTCGACGTGGTACGCGCCCCCGACGCCGCCGCGACCCTGGCCGCCCTGCGCGAAGCGGGCCTGCGCACCCTGGCCACCTCCGGCTACGGCGCGACCGACCTCGACGACCTCGCCGACGACGGCTCCCTCGCGCAGCCGACCGCGTGGCTGTTCGGCTCCGAGGCGCACGGCCTGCCCGACGAGCTGCGCGACGCCGCCGACGCCGCGGTCCGCGTCCCCATCCACGGCCGCGCCGAGAGCCTCAACCTCGCGGCGGCAGCCGCGGTCTGCCTCTACGCCTCCGCCCGCGCCCAACGCCGCCTCACCGAGCCCCGCCCCGCATAGCCGGCCCGACCCCGCCACCCCCCACCCGGCCGGCCGGCCCCGCCCGTCATCGACGTTGGCCTATCACGGCGACTTTTCGCGTGCCGGATTCGATGTGATAGGCCAACGTCGATCAAAAGCGGGCGGCGGGGAACGGGAGCGCGGAGGGAGCGCGCCGCGGGGTATGCTCCGGGGCGAGACGATGTCCGAGAGGGAGCCGACGATGAAGCGCCGTTCCTTTAGCCAGCCCGCCGGTGGCGGGCGGCGGAACTGACTGCGCTCAGCTCTTCCTCTCAGGTCGCACCGGTGGGCGGCGGCGAAGCCGCGCGTGCCCGTCCTGGCCCTACGCCTAGACTGTTCCGGTTGCCGATCTGGAGTTCTGATGACATACCGTCACGATCCGTACGACCCCAAGCAGGCCGCGATGCTCGATCCGGCCGCCCTCGACGACGCCGTCACCGCGGCGGACAAGGCGTTCGCGGACGCCGGTGACCTCGACGCGCTGGCCGTGCAGAAGGCCGCGCACCTGGGCGACCGCTCGGCCGTGTCGCTGGCCCGCCGCGAGATCGGCGCGCTGCCGCCCGCCGCGAAGTCCGACGCGGGCAAGCGCGTCAACGAGGCCCGCACCGCGATCCAGGCCGCATACGACGCGCGCCACGTGATCCTGGAGGCCGAGCAGGCCCAGCGGGTGCTGGAGACCGAGGCCGTCGACGTCACGCTGCCCTGGGACCGCCGCCCCCGCGGTGCCCGCCACCCGCTGACCACGCTGATGGAGCGGGTCGGCGACCTGTTCATCGGCATGGGCTACGAGATCGCCGAGGGGCCCGAGGTCGAGCTGGAGTGGGCGAACTTCGACGCCCTGAACATCTCGCCCGACCACCCGGCCCGCGGCCTGATGGACACCTTCTGGGTGAAGGCCGCCGAGTCGGCGACCGGCGCGACCGAGTCCGGCCTGGTGCTGCGTACGCACACCTCGCCGGTGCAGGCCCGGACCATGCTCACCCGGCAGCCCCCGATCTACGTGGTGGTGCCGGGCAAGGTGTACCGCACCGACGAGCTCGACGCGACCCACTCGCCGGTCTTCCACCAGGTCGAGGGCCTGGTCGTGGACAAGGGCATCACCATGGCGCACCTGAAGGGCACGCTGGACCACTTCGCCCGCGCGATGTTCGGCCCGGACGCGCGCACCCGCTGGCGGCCGCACTACTTCCCGTTCACCGAGCCGTCGGCGGAGTTCGACGTGTGGTTCGCCGAGCACCGCGACGGCCCGCGCTGGGTCGAGTGGGGCGGCTGCGGCATGGTGAACCCGAACGTGCTGCGGGCCTGCGGCATCGACCCGGAGGTGTACTCCGGGTTCGCGTTCGGCATGGGCATCGAGCGGACCCTGATGTTCCGCAACGGCCTGAGCGACATGCGGGAAATGATCGAAGGCGATGTGCGGTTCACCCGCGCGTTCGGCATGGAGGTGCACTGACCATGAAGGTCGGACTGTCATGGCTGCGTGAGCATGTCGAGCTGCCCGCGGACCTCACCGAGGCCGATCTCGACCTCGCGCTGAACAACCTCGGCATCGAGGTCGAGGAGATCGCGGACCAGCGCCACTCGGTGCAGGGTTCGCTGGTGGTCGGCAAGGTGCTGACCATCGAGGAGCTGACCGAGTTCAAGAAGCCGATCCGCTTCTGCACCGTGGACGTGGGCCAGGCCAACGGCTCCGGCGCGCCGCAGGAGATCGTCTGCGGGGCCCGCAACTTCGCCGAGGGCGACCGGGTCGTGGTGATCCTGCCCGGCGGCGTGCTGCCCGGCGGCTTCGCCATCGGCGCGCGCAAGACGTACGGCCGCAACTCGCACGGCATGATCTGCTCCGCGGCGGAGCTGGGCCTGTCCGGCGACCACGACGGCATCATCGTGCTGCCCGAGTCGGTGACCGCGCAGCCGGGCGACGACGCGCGCCCGGTGGTCGGCCTCGACGACATCGAGGTGCACGTCACGGTCACGCCCGACCGCGGCTACCAGATGTCGGTGCGCGGCCTGGCCCGCGAGCTGGGCCACGCCTTCCAGGCCCGGTTCACCGACCCCGGTCTCGCGCCCGCCCCCGGCGGCACCGCGGCCCCGGCCTGGCCGGTGACCATCCAGGACACCCAGGGCTGCGACCGGTTCGCCGCCCGGCTGGTGCGCGGGATCGACCCGTCCGCGCCGACCCCGGACTGGATGGCCAAGCGCCTGCTCACCGCGGGTGTCCGCACCCTCGGCCTGGCGATCGACATCACCAACTACGTGATGCTCGAACTCGGCCAGCCGATGCACGCCTTCGACGCCGACCGGATCACCGGCGGCCTCGTGGTGCGCCGGGCGACCGAGGGCGAGAAGCTCACCACTCTCGACGGCCAGGCCCGTGTGCTGTCCGCCGAGGACATGGTGATCTGCGATGACACCGGCCCGGTCTCGCTGGCCGCCGTGATGGGCGGCCAGACGTCCGAGGTCGTCGACGGCACGGTGAACGTGCTGTTCGAAGCGGCGCACTGGGACCCGACGATGGTCGGGCGCACGGCGCGGCGGCACAGGCTGTTCAGCGAGGCCGCCAAGCGCTGGGAGCGCGGCGTCGACCGGCAGCTGTGCCTGGTCGCCATCGAGCGCGCGGTGCAGCTGCTGGTCGAGCACGGCGGCGGCACGGCGGGCGAGGAGATCCTCGACCTGAACCACCCCGGCGACCCGGTCATGATCTCGATGGCGGCGACCGAGCCCAGCCGGCTGATCGGCGTGGACTACCCCGTCGACCGCGTCGGTGACCTGCTCACCGAGGTGGGCTGCGACACCGCGGTGTACGACGACCGCGTCGACGTGATCACCCCGTCCTGGCGGCCCGACCTGCGCCAGCCCGCTGACCTGGTCGAGGAGGTCGTCCGCCTGGACGGCTTCGAGAACGTGCCCAGCGTGCTGCCGATCGCCCCGCCCGGCAACGGCCTCACCCCGGCGCAGCGCCGCAAGCGCTCGGTCGGGCGCTCGCTGGCCGAGCAGGGTTACGTCGAGGTGCTGTCGTACCCGTTCGTGTCCGCGACCGCGCTGGCCACCCTCGGCCTGCCGACGGACGCGGTGCGGCTGGCCAACCCGCTGTCCGACGAGGAACCGCTGATGCGGACCAGCCTGCTGCCGCCGCTGCTGACCGCGCTCAAGCGCAACGTCGGCCGCGGGCAGCGGGACGTGGCGCTGTTCGAGCAGGGCCTGGTCTTCCTGCCCGACCTGTCCGCCGGCGTGCCGCCGGTGCTGGGCGTGGCGGGCCGGCCCGACCCGGCGCTGTGGGAGAAGGCGAACGCCTCCGTGCCGGTGCAGCCGTGGCACGTGGCGGTCGTGCTGGCCGGCGAGTTCGAGCGCTCCGGCTGGTGGGGTCCCGGCCGCGCGGCGTCCTGGTCGGACGCCGTGCAGGCGGCCCGGGACGTGCTGGCGGCCTCGGCTGTGCCGGACGCGTCGGTCGGTGTCGCCGCGGCGCAGCGGTCGCCGTGGCACCCGGGCCGGTGCGCCGCGATCTCCGTCGACGGCGTCGTCGTCGGGTACGCGGGCGAGCTGCACCCGGCCGTGTGCGCCGCGCTGGAGCTGCCCAAGCGCACCTGCGCGATGGAGCTGAACCTGGACGCGGTGCCGCTGCCCAAGCCGACCCCGCCGCCGGTGTTCTCGACGTACCCGCCGGCGCTGATCGACGTGGCCCTGGTGCTGCCCTCGGAGGTGCCGGCGGCGCAGGTGGAGGCGGCGCTGGCCGAGGGCGCGGGTGCGCTGCTGGAGTCGGTGCGGCTGTTCGACGTGTACACGTCCGAGCAGCTCGGCGCGGGTCAGCGCTCGCTGGCGTACAAGCTGACGTTCCGCGCGCCGGACCGGACCCTGACCGTCGAGGAGGCGGTCGCGGCCCGGGACGCGGCGGTGGCCGTCACGGCGCAGCGCTTCGGCGCGGTCCTGCGCGGCGCCTGATGTTCGTCCCCGACATCGCCGCTGCGAAGCGGGTCATCGCCGGACGCGAGTTCGACTTCGACCGCCAGGTCGCGGTGATGGCGGTGGTGAACCGGACCCCGGACTCGTTCTACGACAAGGGGGCCACGTACGCGCTCGACGCGGCGGTCGCGGCAGTGGATGCCGCGGCCGCCGCGGGGGCGGACTGGGTCGACATCGGCGGGGTGAAGTTCTCCCCCGAGGGCGGCGAGGTCCACGCCGACGTGGAGCTGGAGCGGGTGCTGCCGGTGGTGCGGGCCACCGCCGAGCGGCACCCGCACCTGGTGATCAGCGTGGACACGTTCCGCGCCGACGTCGCGCAGGCCTGCCTGGACGCGGGCGCGCACGTCGTCAACGACACCACCGGCCTGCACGACCCGACCCTGGCCGACCTGGTGGCGCAGCGCGCGCACACCCAGCTGATCGTCACGCACAGCCGGGCCAGGCCGCGCACCCACTTCCCGCGGCCGCAGTACGCCGACGTGGCGGGGGAGATCGCGGAGTTCCTGCGCTCGCGGGTGGCCGTCGCGCTGGAGCGCGGGGTGCGCCCCGACCAGATCGTCATCGATCCGGGCCACGACCTGAACAAGAACACGTTCCACACGCTCGAACTGACCCGGCGGCTGCCGGAGATCGCCGCGGTCGGATACCCGATGCTGGCCGCGGTCTCCAACAAGGACTTCGTCGGCGAGACGCTGGACCGCCCGCAGGGGGAGCGGCTGTCCGGCAGCCTCGCCGCCGCGGTGGCCTCGATCATGCTCGGGGCCCGGATCGTGCGCATGCACAACGTGCGCGAGTCCGTGGACGCGGTACGCATGACCGAGGCGATCCTGGGCTGGCGGCAGCCGGCCTACACCGTGCACAACATGTGAGGTCCGCGTATGCGCAGGCTGTCGCCCGAACCCGCCGCCGAGCTGTCCGAGTCCGAGCTGCTCGCCGCCTATCCGCGCACGGACGGGCCGCTGCTGCGGGTCAACATGATCACCTCGTTGGACGGGGCGGCCACCCTGGCGGGCCGCTCCGGTTCACTGGGCAGCCCCGCCGACCAGGACCTGATGAAGCGGCTGCGGATGCAGGCCGACGCGGTCGTGGTCGGCGCGGGCACGATCCGGGTCGAGGGTTACGGCGCGACCCTGCTCGACGAGCCCGCTCAGGCGTGGCGGGTCGCCCAGGGGCTCACCCCGCACCCGCGCTTCGCCGTGGTGACCCGCGGCGGTGACATCCCGGACAAGTTCTTCGCGGACCCGCCCGCGCGGCCGATCGTGCTCACGTACGCCTCCGCGCCGCACGCCTACCCCGACGCCGCCGAGGTCGTCGACTGCGGGGACTCCTCGGTCGACCCGGGTGTGCTGGTCGCCGAACTGGCGGCCCGCGGCCTGTCCCAGGTCCTCTGCGAGGGCGGCCCGCACCTGCTCGGCAGCCTGGTGGCCGCCGACCTCGTCGACGAGCTGTGCCTCACGGTCAGCCCGACACTGGCCGGACCCGGCTCGGTCCGCATCGTCGCCGGCCCGCCGTCGGCTCCGCACCGGCTGCGCCCCGCCCACGTCCTGACCGACGGCACCCACCTCTTCCTTCGCCACGTCCGCGCCCGCTGACGCGTGAACCCGCGCCTGGTGTCCGGCATCGCCGGGTCCGGGTGGCGAAGACGCCGGCGAAATTTCCTCCGGCACCGTGTCCGATCCGGGGCGGGCCGTTCGTAGCGCAGGCAGGAGGCGGCCGGCCCAGGCCGCCCGGACCAGGGAGTGACGGCATGACGCGGTACTTGATCTCGTTCAACGACGGCGCGATGGACCACATCTCCGCCGGTGACCTGCCCGAGGTGGGCAAGGCGGCGCACGCGGTGTGCCAGGACGCGGTGAACGCGGGCGTGTTCGTGTTCGGCGCCGGACTCGAACGCCAGCAGGCGAGCGTCGTGGCCACGGACGGGATGGTCACCGACGGCCCCTACCCGGAGACCAAGGAGGTCATCGGCGGGTTCGTGGTCGTCGACGTGGCCACCCGCGAGGAGGCGCTGGAGTGGGCTGCCAAGATCGCCGCCGCCTGCCGCTGCGCGCAGGAGGTCCGCGAGCTCCTGCCCGATCCCGAGCTGGACGCGCTGCTGCGCCGGGCCGGCTAGGTCAGGCGGCGGCGGGCTCGGGGACCCGGGCGGTCGGGGTGACGGGGGTGTCGGCGCGCAGGTGGCGTACGCCGCGGTTGGTGAGCATGCCGACCACCCCGAGCACCATCACCCCCGCCGAGCAGAGCAGGGCGTTGCGGGTGCCGATCCACTCGGCCAGCGGACCCGCGGCGACCTGCCCGACCGGCATGGCCAGGAACGAGCCGAGCATGTCGTACGAGTAGACCCGGGCGAGCCGGTCCGCGGGCACGTGCCGCTGCAGCGCCGAGTCCCAGGCGATGGCGAACTGCTCGACGGCGAACCCGGCGATGAACCCGCAGGCCACCAGCACGGGCAGCGTCGGCAGCTCGGCCAGGGCCAGGGTGGGCAGCGCGAAGGCGAGCGTGCTGACGCAGCCGACCAGCAGCGGCCGGCGCAACCGCACCCGCAGCGCCAGCACCGCCCCGGCGACCATGCCGGCGGTGCTCGCGGCCAGCACGGTGCCCCAGCCGGACCGGCCGATGGTGGTGTCGGCGACGGTGGGACCGAGCACGCTCATGCCGCCGCTGTGCGCCGCGTTGATGAACATGAACGCCAGCACCACCGACCAGACCCAGCTGCGCGAGACGAACTCGGTCCAGCCCACGCGCAGCTCGCGCAGGGTGCTCTCGCGCGGTGTGGCGCGGTCGCGAACGTCGGGCACGCGGACCAGCGCGAACGCGATCGCGCTCAGCGCGAAGGTGGCGGCGTCGGCGGCCAATCCCCAGCCGGGGCCGACGACGGCGACGAGCACCCCGCCCAGCGACGCTCCCGCGATCATGGCGGTGTTGCCGCCGAGGCGGTTGAGGGCGTTGGCGGGGGTGAGCAGGTCGGCGGGCACGGTCTGCGGCACGAGCGCGGCGGTCGCGGGCATGGCGATGGCGCTGACCATGCCGTTGACGGCGCTCAGCCCGATCAGCAGCGGGACGGTCGCGGTGCCGGTGAGCACCAGCGCGGCGACCGCGGCCTGGGTGAGGGCGGCCAGCGCGCTGGAGCCGACCATGACCAGGTGCCGGGGGAGCCGGTCGGCGAGCACGCCGCCGAACAGCACGAACAGCACGTTGGCCAGGGACCGCGCCCCGACGATCAGCCCCAGGGCGATGGGGGAGCGGGTCAGGTCGAGCACGGCGAAGGCCAGCGCGATCGGCGCGGCGGCGTTGCCGAGCAGGCTGACCACGCGGCCGGTGACCAGATGGCGGAACGGGGCGTGGCGCAGCGGCGCGAACGAGTCGCGGAAGGTGGTCATGCCTGCTCCTCGGCGGGGGTGGGGGATGCGCTCGTGGCGCGGGCGGCGTCGTCCTGCAGGCGGAACAGGGCGATGGTGGCGCTGACGGGCACGGTGCCCGGGGTGTGCGGGCGCTGGGCGATGCGGTGCATGTGCTCGCTGGCCTGGGCGATCCGGTCGCGGATGCCCTTCCACTCGTCGAGGTCGACCCACAGTTCGGCGTCGGTGAGGGTGCCGACGGCGGCGGGGCCGGTGACGATGGAGCGGGCGCGGCGCTGGAGTTCGGCGGCGAGGGCGGCGTACACGATCTGGACGTCGTCGGGCTGCGGGTGTGCCTGGTCGCCGCGCGGGGTGAACGCCTTGCCGACGTCGTACCGGTAGCGCTTGGCCTGCCCGCCGCGGATCTTCTCCTCCCCGGCGACCTCGATCGAATGCGCGTTGAGCAGCAGCCGCAGGTGGTAGCTGGCGTTGGCGTGGGTGATGCCCAGCTCGCGGGCGATCTCGGCGGCGGTCATCTCCGCTCCGGTGAGCAGCGACAGGATGCGCAGCCGGATGGGGTGGGCCAGGGCGCGCAGGTCGCCGGTGACCGTGCGCCCGGTCTCCTGCTCATCTCCCAAAGACATGTTGGGGAGTCTAGACCACCAAACGTTTCTTGGGGAGTCTGGAGAGCAACCCCACCGCCCTCCCGCCCGTTAGTGATCACGCCTATTGGTTCACTAACGGGGGTTTTGTGAAAATCCGTCTCCTGGTCGCCACGCTCGCCGCGGCGCTGCTCGTCCCGCTCGCCCCGGCTGCCGACGCGTCCGCCGCGCTCGGCTACGGCCGCGGCGAGTGCCGTCCCGGCACACCCGCCATCGCGCCCGCGACCGAGAAGTTCTTCGACCCGGCCCGCCCGGAACTGGGACCGAAGCCACTGCCGCGCTCCGGCGTGGTGGGCCCGCTGCTGCACGGTTACCAGCGCTTCGGCACGCTGACCGAGGCCGACTTCGTCGCGCGGTTCCGGGACGGCGCGAACTGGGTCTACCCGCCCGATGACGGCTTCATGACCCACGGCGACATGGTCGACCGCAACCCGGTGGAGCTGGCCGCGGGCGCCCGGCTCGACCGTTTCGGTTTCCCGGGCGGCTCGTTCCTGGCCCCGGTGCGCACGCCGTACACCGACCGCGCGCTGCCGCCGCAGAACCTGACCACGCCGCAGGGCGCGCCGCAGGCCAACTACCACGTGTACTGCGTGGCCAAGCCGTTCACCGTGGACGGGGGCATGACCGCGCCGTGGTTCGGCCAGCACGGCATGGGCATGCAGTACAAGCTGATGCCGGGCTACCTGCCCGATGCCGGGACGTCGCTGAGCGTGACCTGGCTGCTGGACCACGGCTACCTGGTCGAGGAGCTGCCGGCGGTGCGCGGGTGATCCCGGATCGGCACGTGCTCGTCACCGCGCTGCTGGAGACCGGGCAGCCGCCGGAGTCGTTCCAGGTGCCGGGGGTGCACGAGCACGTGCCGATCCCGACCGACTTCTGGTTCCTGCGGCCGGCCGGCGAGCGCTGGGAGATCGGATCCTACGAGCGCGGGGTGTACGACGTGCGCGAAATCCTCGACACCGAGGCCGCCGCCTGCACCCGCTTCTACGAGGTGCTGACCGGCTTCCCCGATGAATAGGGCGATGAGTGACGCGGGCCTCATTTGCATGAACATGCACCGGGTCGTATGCTCATGGCGAATGTTTATGCGGAGGTAGGTATGGGAATCCGGATCGGCGTCGCCGGGGCCAGCGGATACGCGGGCGGGGAGCTGCTGCGCCTCATCGCGGGGCACCCCGAGTTCGAACTCGTCGCGGCCACGGCGCACAGCCAGGCCGGCAAGCCCGTCGCCGTGGTGCACCCGCACCTCACCGGGCTCGACCTCATTCTGACCGAGACCACACCCGACGTCTTCGCCGACACCGACCTCGTCTTCCTGGCCCTGCCGCACGGCGAGTCCGGCGCGGTCGCGGCCGCCCTGCCCGCCTCGGCGAAGGTCGTCGACCTGGGTGCGGATCACCGGCTGCACGACGCCGCCGCGTGGACCCGCTACTACGGCGGCGAGCATGCCGGGGCGTGGACCTACGGGCTGCCCGAGCTGCCCGGCCAGCGCGAGCTGATCGCCGGCTCGTCCCGGGTCGCCGCGACCGGCTGCTACGCCGTGGCCACCACGCTCGCGCTCGCGCCCCTGCTGCACAGCGGGCTGGCCGAGCCCGACGACGTGGTCGTCGTCGCCGCCTCCGGCACCTCCGGCGCGGGCAAGTCGGCCAAGGTCCACCTGCTGGGCAGCGAGGTGATGGGGGACCTCAGCCCGTACAAGGTGGGCGCGCACCAGCACGTTCCCGAGATCAAGCAGGCCACCGGCGCGACCGGCCTGTCGTTCACTCCGGTGCTCGCGCCGATGCCGCGGGGCATCCTGGCCACGGTCACCGCCAAGCCCACCAACTGCGACATCACCGCGGGCGTGGTGCGCGCGGTGCTCGCCGACGCGTACGGCGACGAGCCCCTGGTGCACCTGCTGCCCGAGGGCGCCTGGCCGCACACCGCAGCCACCCTGGGTTCGGCTTCGGCTCACCTGCAGGCCACCGTGGATGTCGACAGCGGCCGGATCATCGTGGTCAGCGCGATCGACAACCTCGGCAGGGGCGCGGCGGCGCAGGCCGTGCAGTGCGCCAACATCATGTTCGAGCTGCCGGAGACCTCCGGCCTTTCCGTCTTCGGAGTAGCACCATGACCGTGACCTCCCCCAAGGGTTTCCGGGCCGCGGGTGTCGCCGCGGGGCTGAAGAGCACCGGCGCGTTGGACCTGGCGCTGGTCGTCAACGACGGCCCCGACGCCACCGCCGCGGGCGTGTTCACCGCCAACCGGGTCAAGGCCGCCCCGGTGCTCTGGTCGCAGCAGGTCGTCAAGGGCCGCGCGGTCAAGGTCGTGGTGCTCAACTCCGGCGGCGCGAACGCCTGCACCGGTCCGGGCGGCTTCCAGGACACCCACTCCACCGCGGAGTACGTCGCCTCCCGGCTGGGCGGCATGGGCGCGGGCCAGGTCGCGGTCTGCTCGACCGGGCTGATCGGCGAGCGGCTGCCCATGCCCAAGCTGCTGGCCGGCGTCGACGGCGCGGCCAAGGCGCTGGCCAAGGCGGGCGGCTTCGCCGCGGCCGAGGCCATCATGACCACCGACACCCGGCCCAAGGTCGTCGAGATCACCGGCGACGGCTGGACCGTCGGCGGCATGGCCAAGGGCGCGGGCATGCTGGCCCCGTCCCTGGCGACGATGCTGTGCGTGCTCACCACCGACGCGGTGGCCGGCGCCGACGCCCTCGACGAGGCGCTGCGTGAGGCGTGCCGGCTCACCTTCGACCGGCTCGACTCCGACGGCTGCATGTCGACCAACGACACGGTGCTGCTGCTGGCCTCCGGCGCGTCCGGTGTCGAGCCGACCCAGGAGGAGCTGACCGCCGCGGTCACCCAGGCCTGCCACGGACTGGCCCAGCAGCTGCTGGCCGACGCCGAGGGGCACACCAAGCAGATCGCCATCGAGGTCGTCAACGCCGCCTCGGAGGAGGACGCGGTCGTCGTCGGGCACGAGATCGCCCGCAACAACCTGGTCAAGACGGCGCTGTTCGGCAAGGACCCGAACTGGGGCCGGATCCTGGCCGCGGTCGGCTGCACCGACGCCGTGTTCGAGGCCGACGAGCTGGACGTGGCCATCAACGACGTGTGGGTCTGCCGGGCGGGCGCCGCCGCCGAGGACCGCGGCAAGGTCGACCTGTCCGGGGTGAACGTGCACATCACCGTGGACCTCAACGCCGGCGACGACAGCGCCACCGTCTGGACCAACGACCTGTCCCACGCGTACGTGCACGAGAACTCGGCGTACTCGTCATGAGCGAGCGGAGCGAGCTCACCGGCCGACCCGGTGCACATGCCGCCGACGAGCGCAGCGAGGAGAAGGCATGACGCCTGAGCAACGGGCCGCCGCGCTGGTCGAGACGCTGCCGTGGCTGACGAGGCTGCACGGCGAGACGATCGTGGTCAAGTACGGCGGCCACGCGATGACCACGCCCGAGCTGCGCGCCTCGTTCGCCGCGGACATGGCCTACCTGCGCGCCGTCGGGCTGCGCCCGGTCGTGGTGCACGGCGGCGGCCCGCAGATCTCGGCCATGCTGGACCGGATGGGCATCGCCTCGGAGTTCAAGGGCGGCCTGCGGGTCACCACCGCCGAGGCGATGAGCGTGGTGCGCATGGTGCTGCTGTCGGTCGGCAAGGACCTGGTCACCGAGATCAACGGCCACGGCCCGCACGCGGTCGGCCTGGCCGGCGACGACGCGGGCCTGCTCACCGCGGTACGCCGCCCGGCCGTGATCGACGGCGAGCCGGTCGACATCGGCCAGGTCGGCGACGTGCTCAGCGTCGACACCTCGCTGATCGACGCCCTGCTCGCGACCGGGCGCATCCCCGTGGTGTCCACGGTCGCCCCGGACGTGCACGGCGTGGCGCACAACCTCAACGCCGACACGGCCGCCGCCGCGCTCGCCATCGCGCTGGGCGCGCACAAGCTGATCGTGCTCACCGACGTCCCCGGCGTGTACGCGAACTGGCCCGACACCAGCAGCCTCATCTCGAAGATGACGGCCAAGGAGCTGGACGCGCTGCTGCCGACCCTGTCGGCGGGCATGGTGCCCAAGATGGAGGCCTGCCTGCGCGCGGTCCGGGGCGGCGTGCCGTCCGCGGCCGTGGTCGACGGGCGCGTCCCGCACTCCACGCTGCTGGAGATCTTCACCGACGAGGGGTTCGGCACCATGGTCGTCCCCGATGACCAGACCATGCGGCCCGGCGCCGACGACACGAGCGGGGAGAAGCCATGACGCTCACGCAGCGGTGGCAGCAGTCGCTGATGGACAACTACGGCACCCCGCCGCTGGCGCTGGTCAGCGGGGCGGGCTCGGTCGTGGTGGACGAGGCGGGCCGCTCGTACGTCGACCTGCTGTCCGGGATCGCGGTCAACGCGCTCGGCCACGGCCACCCGGCCGTCGTCGCCGCGGTCACCAAGCAGATCTCGCAGCTCGGCCACGTGTCGAACCTGTTCGTCGCCGAGCCGCCGGTCGCGCTGGCCGAGCTGCTGCTCGCGCTGACCGGCCGCCCCGGGCGGGTGTTCTTCGCCAACTCGGGCGCGGAGGCCAACGAGGCCGCGTTCAAGCTGGCCCGGCGCACCGGCCGCACCCACGTCGTCGCCTGCGAGCAGGCGTTTCACGGCCGCACCATGGGCGCGCTGGCGCTGACCGGCCAGCCCGCCAAGGCCGACCCGTTCCGGCCGCTGCCGGGCGACGTCACGCACATCCCGTACGGCGACACCGCGGCCCTGGCCGCGGCCGTCAGCGACCAGACCGCCATGGTCATCCTGGAGCCGATCATGGGTGAGGCGGGTGTGGTCCCGGCCCCGCCCGGCTTCCTCGCCGCGGCCCGGGAGATCACCGCCCGGCACGGCGCGCTGCTGGTGCTCGACGAGGTGCAGACCGGCATCGGCCGCACCGGGCACTGGTTCGCCCACCAGGCCGAGGGCGTCACGCCCGACGTGATCACCCTGGCCAAGGGCCTCGGCGGCGGCCTGCCCATCGGCGCGACCATCGCGTTCGCCGACGGCGCGTTCGCGCAGTCGCACCGGGGCGGCGCGGCGGCCCTGTTCACCCCGGGCCAGCACGGCACCACCTTCGGCGGCAACCCGGTGGCCTGCGCCGCGGCCCTGGCCGTGCTGCGCACCATCGCCGCAGACGGCCTGCTCGACCACGTCAAGCGGGTCGGCGAGCGGATCCGGCGGGGCGTCGAGGCGCTCGGCCACCCGCTGGTCGACGGCGTACGCGGCGCCGGCCTGCTGCTCGGCATCGTGCTCACCGCCCCGGCCGCCCCGGCCCTGCAGAAGGCGCTGCTGGACGCCGGGTTCATCGTCAACGCCGCCCAGCCGGACGTGATCCGGCTCGCTCCGCCGCTGATCCTCACCAGCGCCCAGGCCGACGCGTTCCTGGCCGCCCTCGGCGCCGCCCTCGACGCCGTCGCGCCCGCGACATCCGCCCAGCCCGACACCGCCGCCCCGCCCGCGCAGTCCGCGATCGTCGCGCAGGCCGGGTCCCTGACCGAGACCGGAGCCTCCGCATGACCGCCCCGACGAGCAGACGGCACTTCCTGCGCGACGACGACCTGACCTCCGCCGAGCAGGACCGGGTCCTCACGCTCGCCCAGGAGTACGCCGAGAACCGGCGCGGGCACCACAAGGCCCTGGCGGGCAAGTCGATTGCCGTGCTGTTCGAGAAGCCGTCGCTGCGCACCCGGGTGTCGTTCGAGGTCGGCATCTCCGAACTCGGCGCGCACGCGGTCCTCATCGACGCCACCAACACGCACTTCGGCCGGGGCGAGACCATGTCCGACGCGGCGAAGGTGCTGTCCCGCTACGTCGACGCGATCGTGATCCGGACCTTCGAGGACACCCGGATCGAGGAGCTGGCCGCCGCGGCGACCGTGCCCGTGGTCAACGCGCTGACCAACCACTTCCACCCCTGCCAGGTGCTGGCCGACCTGCAGACCGTCCGGCAGCGGCTCGGCCACACCCAGGGGCGCACGCTGACCTACGTCGGCGACGCCGCCAACAACATGGCGCACTCGTACCTGCTCGGCGGGGCCGTGGCGGGCATGCACGTGCGCATCGCGGGGCCGTTCGGGTTCACCCCCGACCGGGCGATCCTGGCCCAGGCCGCCGAGGTCGCGGCCCGCACCGGCGGTTCGGTCACCGAGTACACCGAGGCCAAGGACGCCGTCTCCGGTGCGGACGTGATCGCCACGGACACCTGGACCTCGATGGGCCACGAGGGGGACGGCCTGGACCGGATCACCCCGTTCCTGCCGTACCAGATCAATGCCGCGCTGCTCGGCCACGCCGACCCGGACGCGATCGTGCTGCACTGCCTGCCCGCCCACCGGGGCGAGGAGATCACGGACGAGGTGATGGACGGTGCGGCGAGCGCGGTCTTCGACCAGGCGGAGAACAGGCTGCATGCGCAGAAGGCGCTGCTGACGTTCCTCATGGAGCACGCGTGAGGCGGACCGCCATGCCTTACGGTGCACATGAGACGCCAGAGCGGACGGAGGTTGAGGCATGACCGCGCCGATGACGCGCACCGCACGCCACGCCCGGATCGAGGAGCTGATCCGCAGCGGCGCCGTGACCTCGCAGACCCAGCTCGCCGAGCTGCTCGCGGCCGACGGCGTGCAGGTCACCCAGGCGACCCTGTCCCGTGACCTGGAGGAGCTGGGCGCGGTCAAGGTACGCGGCCGCGACGGCGCCCCCGCGGTCTACCTCATTCCCGAGGACGGCCACCCGGCCCTGCGCCCCGCCGCCATCGGCCCCGCCCGCCTGATCCGCCTGCTCCGCGAGGTCCTCAACGGCACCGACCACAGCGGCAACCTCGCCGTCCTGCGCACCCCGCCCGGCGCGGCCCACTACCTGGCCAGCGCCATCGACCGCAGCGGCCTACCGGATCTCGTGGGAACCATCGCCGGCGACGACACCATCTTCGTCGTGGCCCGCGACCCCGCCGGCGGCGAAGCCCTCGCCGCCAAGTTCGCCACCTGGGCCGGCCTCGACACCACCACCGAAGACCTGGACCTCATCGAAGACCCCGACCTCACCTGACCCACCCCCCGCGCGCTCGACCCCGTTGATCATGAACTTATGGCACGGTTCGACGGCGTGTCACGGGTACAAGTTCATGATCGACCAATGACGAGAAGGACGGAACAGACATGACCCGGCTCTGGGGAGGGCGGTTCGCGGACGGACCCGCCGAGGCACTGGCACGGCTGTCGGTCAGCGTGCACTTCGACTGGCGGCTCGCGCCGTACGACCTCGCCGGCTCCCGCGCCCACGCCCGCGTCCTGGCCGCCGCCGGCCTGCTCGACCCCGACGAGCTCGGCAAGATGCTCGCCGCCATCGACGACCTCGACGCCGCTGTCGCCACGGGCACGTTCCGGCCCACCATCGAGGACGAGGACGTGCACACCGCCCTCGAACGCGGCCTGCTGGAGCGCCTCGGCGCCCTCGGCGGCAAGCTGCGCGCCGGCCGGTCCCGCAACGACCAGGTCGCCACCGACCTGCGCCTGTACCTGCGCGACCACGCCCGCGACCTGGCCGGGCGCATCACCGAACTCGCCGACGCGCTCACCGAGCAGGCCGGCCGCCACGTCGACACCCCCGCCCCCGGCCTGACCCACGTGCAGCACGCCCAGCCGGTCACCTTCGGCCACTGGCTGCTCGCCCACGTACAGCCGCTGCTGCGCGACCTGGACCGGCTGCGCGACTGGGACGAGCGCACCTCGGTCAGCCCACTCGGCGCGGGCGCCCTGGCCGGCTCCGGCCTGCCCCTGGACCCCGGCGCGGTCTCCAAGGAACTGGGCTTCCGCACCTCGTTCGCCAACTCGATGGACGCCGTCAGCGACCGCGACTTCGTCGCCGAGTTCCTGTTCATCACCGCGCTGCTCGGCGTGCACCTGTCCCGGCTGGGCGAGGAGGTGGTGCTCTGGACGTCGTACGAGTTCGGCTGGGTCGAGCTGGACGACGCCTTCGCGACCGGCTCGTCGATCATGCCGCAGAAGAAGAACGCCGACATCGCCGAGCTGGCCCGGGGCAAGGCCGGCCGCCTCATCGGCGGGCTCGTCAACGTGCTGACCATGCTCAAGGGCCTGCCCCTGACGTACGACCGGGACATGCAGGAGGATAAGGAGCCCGTCTTCGACGCCGTCGACACGCTCACCCTCGTGCTGCCCGCGCTCGCCGGGATGATCTCCACCATGACGGTACGGGTGGACCGGCTCGCCGCGTCCGCGCCCGTCGGCTTCTCGCTGGCCACCGAGGTGGCGGACTGGCTGGTCCGCAAGGGCGTGCCGTTCCGTGACGCGCACGAGATCACCGGCAAGCTGGTGGCCCTGTGCTCGGTGCGCGAATGCGAGCTGCACGAGGTCAGCGACGCCGACCTGGCCACGGTCAGCGAGCACCTGGACCCGTCGGTCCGCGACGTGCTCACCGTCAAGTCGGCCCTGGCCGCCCGCACCACCCCCGGCTCCACCGGCCCCGGCCCCGTAGCCGACCAGCTCGCCTCGGTCACCGACCAACTCAAGACCTGGCACACCTGGTCCGCCGAATCCGTCGTCCCCCACTGACCCGCCGCGGCCCACCCTCCGGCGCAGGGGACGGCCGGCCGCCGCGCGTGGCCGGCGTGGTTGCCCGGCGGAGGGTGGGTCGGGTCAGAGGCGGCCGTAGGCGCGCAGGGTCAGGAGGCGGTCGACGGCGACGATGCCCTTGGCGTCGCGTTCGGCCAGCAGCCACGCGTCGGCGTCGACCTCGGCCCAGCTCCACGTCAGCGGCCAGGACCCGTCCGGCAGCTGCCGGTCCAGCAGGTAGTCCAGGTTCGCCGCGATCGACGACCGGTCCACCGCCGGCGACAGCGGCGAATCCGGGGTGTGCGCCACGTCCAGCGGCTGCAGCAGGTACTCCGTCCACGCCTCCGGCCGGTTCTCGACCAGCCTGGCGGCGGCCCGGCGCATCGCGTCGAGCGCCCGCAGCCGCGCCGCGTCGGGCAGGTTCCGCGCCCCGGCGAACAGCTCCGCCGCGGTCAGGTCGCTGCGGCTCAGCCCGTCCACGCCGCCTTCCAGCCGGGTCAGCACCGCCTCGGTCAGGTCGGCCAGCAGCGCGGGCGGGACCAGCTCCCGGTACTCCCACAGCGCCCCGGCCAGGCCCGCGGTCGGGTTGAGCAGGCAGCCGTCGAAGGTGCGGCCGATGTCGGCGTACGTCCACCACGGCGCGCGCGGAGAGTCCTCCGTCTCGGGCGGCACGATCCACCACCGCCGCTCCGCGGCGTCATACGTGTCCACCAGGTAGCCGACGGCGAGGCGGACCAGCGGCTCGTCCACGCCCGCGCCGATCTCGTGCAGCACCGTGCACGCGCACCAGGTCGCCACCGCCGAGGACACGGGGGTACGGAGATCCGGCTCCAGCGCGTGCCCGAAGCCGCCGTCGTCGTTCTGGTACGACACCAGCTCGTCGAGCACCACCCGGGCCGGCCCGGACTCGAAGTGGAACCGCAGCCGCGCCCGGTCCAGCGGACGCCCCTGCTCGAACACGAACTCCCTGGCCCGCGTGAAGACAGTCGACATCCGCCGATGTTCGCGCACGGGTACGACAGCGCCGGTTTGGCAAACCGGCGTGAGCGGGAGTTCCCTGGTGGCGTGGACTACTCGCTGCTCGACGCGCCCGCCGCACAGGTCACCGACACCGCCCGCGGCCTGCTCGGCTGGCAGCTCGAAGCCAACGGGGTGCGGGTCAGGATCACCGAGGTGGAGGCGTACGCGGGCGTCGGCGAGGACCCCGCCTCGCACAGCCACCGCGGCCCCACCCCGCGCAGCTCGGTGATGTTCGGCCCGGCAGGTGTGCTGTACGTGTACTTCGTCTTCGGCATGCACTGGTGCATGAACGTCACCGCCGGCCACCCGGGCGAGGCGGCCGCGGTGCTGCTGCGCGCGGGCGCGGTCGTCGGGGGAGCAGACCTGGCCCGCGAGCGCCGCGGCCCGATGGCCGACCGCGAGCTGGCCCGGGGGCCGGCGCGGCTGGCCATGGCGCTGGGCATCGACGGGTCCGCGAACCGCACGTCACTGCTCGACGGGACGGGACCGGCGCGGCTGATCCCGGCGGCGGCCGTGTCGCCGGACCTGATCAGATCGGGTCCCCGGGTGGGCGTCGCCGCCGCGCACGACCGCCCGTGGCGCTTCTGGCTCCACGGCGAGCCCTCGGTGAGCCCCTACCGCCGCCACACCCCCCGCCTCCGCACCCCCACCCCGGGGACCCCACCCTCACCCCCACCCCGCTCGGCGTAGACGTTGGCCTATCTCATCGAATCCGAGCGCGAGTTTTTCGATGTCATAGGCCAACGTCAATGACGACGTGGGGCGTGGGCGTAGGGAGCGGGGCGGGTGGGAGGGGAAGCGCGGGTGGTCAGGCGGGGTCGGGGCGGAGGACGGCGCCGACGCCCTCGTCGAGCCGCACCTCGGCGGCGTTGACGATGATCAGCTCGGCGTCGTTGAGCACCGCGGCGCGAACCAGCGCATCCTCGGCGCGTACCGGATGGGCCCGGGACGCCCCCAGCTGCCGCAGCCGCTCCTCGCTCGCGGACAGGTCGGCGGGCGAGTCGCCGATCCACACCCGGGCCTTGGCCAGCGCCGCAGGATCCAGCAGCAGCGCCTCGACCTGCCGGTTCTCGAACGCGGCCAGGGTGTCGGCGACGCCCGACGCGGCCGGCTCCCCACCCGGCAGCGGTTCGCCGTCGCGCTTGGCCAGCAGCGGCGTCACGTGCGGCAGCGGGGCCATCTCGGCGCTGTCGGTGCACAGCGGCTCCGGCATCGCCTCGGCGTAGTGCACCCGGCCCTGCGCGGCGAACACGGCCAGGCCGTGCCGCTCGCGCGGGCGGCGGTACTGGGCCAGCGCCCCCTCCAGCGCGAGCAGGGTCGGCTCGTCGATGCCCTCGTCGAGCAGCGTCTCCCGGGCGGCCCGCCAGCGCAGCTTCAGTGCCGCGGCGGTCGCCTCGGTGTGGTCGGTCCCGTCGATGTACAGCGACGCCCACGGGCCGGGGATCTCATACATGGCGCGAAGAAACGACAGTTCCATGCCCGCGCTATGCCCGCCTCCCGATCGCCGCAACCGCGCGATCATGCCAGGTTCACGGGCGCCCGGACGCGGTCTGCTCCCGGGGCGCGCCGGCCGCCGCCGAGCGCCTGCGCGACCGCCGGAACAGGTCCCGGGCGACCCGGACCACCGACACTGCGCCGATCCCGATCGGCACCAGCAGCAGCGCCGTCAGCGCGCCGGGCCGCAGCCACGCCCGGTCGCCGACGAGCCAGGCCTCGGCCGATCCGCCCGCGCTGACCCGTGCCGCCAGCGGCCCGCGCGGCCGCTCGCTGGCGTTCCAGAAGAATTCCACCGGGTACGCGGCGCCGAGCTCCCGGTCGACGAACGTGCCCGCACAGCGCCAGCGCGCGAACAGCAGCGACTGTCGCCCGCCCGCCACGGTGCAGCCGTCCGGAGTGACCGTGCCCGCCCGGCCGCCCCGCTCGGCGCGTACGCCGTCGACCGCCAGCGCGGCCTGCGTGGCCACGAACACCGCGAGCAGCAGGGTGCCCACCGCCACGCCGTACCGGAACTGCCGGTCGAACGGGGTCTCGGGCCGCGACGGGACGAGCCAGGGGCGGCGACGGCCGACGTGGTGACGACCCACGGCCTCCTCCTCCCAGGTGCTGACCAGCGGCGATGACTGTAGCCGGGCGGCGCCGCCCGGCCCGGCGGTGGGGAAACCGGTTGTCGGCCGGTTCATGCGATGCGCGACAATCGACGGCGTGACGGACATCCTCGATGATCTGCAGTGGCGTGGCCTGCTGCAGGACTCCACCGACCTGGACGAGCTGCGCAAGCACCTGGCCGAGGGGCCGGTGACGTTCTATGTCGGCTTCGACCCGACCGCGCCCAGCCTCCAGGTCGGCAACCTGGTGCAGGTGCTCACCGCGCGCCGGCTCCAGCAGGCGGGGAACATTCCGGTACTGCTGGTCGGCGGCGCGACCGGGCTGATCGGCGACCCGAAGGCCGAGGGCGAGCGCTCGCTGAACTCGGAGGAGACCGTCGCCGGCTGGGTGGACAAGATCCGCCGGCAGGTCGAGCCGTTCTTCGAGTTCGAGGGCGCGAACGCGGCCCGCATGGTCAACAACCTGGACTGGACCTCGCCGCTGTCGGCGATCGAGTTCCTGCGCGACGTCGGCAAGCACTTCCCGGTGAACCAGATGCTGGCCCGCGAGGTGGTCAAGGCCCGGCTGGAGAGCGGCATCAGCTTCACCGAGTTCGCGTACCAGATCCTGCAGTCGCACGACTTCTACCAGCTGCACGAGCGCTACGGCGTGACACTGCAGCACGGCGGCTCCGACCAGTGGGGCAACATCATCGCCGGCGTCGACTTCAACCGGCGCAAGGGCGTGCGCGGCGTGCACGCGTTCACCACCCCGCTGATCACGCGGGCCGACGGCACCAAGTTCGGCAAGAGCGCCGAAGGCATGTCGGTATGGATGGACGCCGGCATGACCAGCCCGTACGCCTTCTACCAGTTCTGGTTCAACGCGGCCGACGCCGACATCGTGAACTACCTGAAGGTGTTCAGCTTCCGGTCCCGCGAGGAGATCGAGGAGCTGGCGAAGGAGACCGCGGAGCGGCCGTTCGCGCGGGCCGGGCAGCGGGCGCTGGCCGAGGAGCTGACCACGCTGCTGCACGGCAAGGACGAGTGCGAGCAGGTCATCACGGCCTCGCAGGCGCTGTTCGGCCGCGGCGCGCTGACCGACCTGGCCCCGTCGACGCTGCGCTCGGCGCTGGCGGAGGCCGGCCTGGTCGAGGTCGACGAGCTGCCGAGCGTGGCGGTGCTGTTCAAGGAGTCGGGCCTGGCGTCGAGCCTGGGCGAGGCGCGGCGCGCGGTCGCCGAGGGCGGCGCCTACGTCAACAACGAGCGCATGACCGACGCGGACGCCCCGGTGTCCGCGGAGCTGCTGCTGCACGGCAGGTACCTGGTGCTGCGCCGTGGCAAGAAGACCATCGCGGGTGCTGAGCTGCGGAAATAGGCAGTTGACCATGATGTGACGCGGGACGCGTCCCCCCGATTTGCGGGCGGTGGCGCGTCCCGCGTAATGTTCTCTCTGCCAGCGCGGAACGGACAAAACAGCCGAGACCGGAAGGTCGGAGCAAAGAGGCCGGAGCGCACCGGGTGGGGCCGATTTGATCGGACGAAACCAACCGGGTATGGTTACCGAGCCGGTGACGAGCCGGGCGGATGAGTTCGCCGAGAGTCTTCTCGGAGGGGACCGTCGGCCGGGTCGCTGGTTCTCCTCGAACCTCGTACGGACCTCAGCGGTCCTGCGTGCTCGGGGGTGTCCAAACGGACGAGCCGGACAGATCCGAAAATTCGGATTTGACACGGAACGGCCGGATGGGTAAGCTGGATGAGTTGCCCCGGAGGCGGCCAGGGAGACCTGGACGGCGC
>NZ_BONI01000009.1 GCF_016862635.1 Catellatospora coxensis
CCGACGCAAGACCACCGTCCCGCTGGTTGCCCAGTCACGGGACTGGATCCACGGCGTGTTCATGGGCGCGACCCTGTCCAGCGAGACCACCGCCGCCGCCGTCGGGCAGGTCGGCGTCGTGCGCCGCGACCCGATGGCCATGTTGCCGTTCATCGGCTACCACGCCGGGGACTACCTCACCCACTGGGTGGATCTCGGCAAGGACGCCGACCCGGACAAGCTGCCGAAGATCTTCCAGGTCAACTGGTTCCGCCGCGGCGACGACGGCCGTTTCCTGTGGCCCGGATACGGCGAGAACTCCCGCGTGCTCAAATGGGTCGTCGAACGCCTCGAAGGCACCGCCGACGCCGTCGACACCCCCATCGGTCTCGTCCCGTACCCGGCCGCGATCGACACTGACGGCCTGGACGTCACCGACGCCGACCTGGCCGCGGCACTGCACGTCGACCCGCTCGAGTGGGCCGTGGAAGTCCCGCAGATCGCCGAGTGGTTCAACCAGTTCGGCGAGAAGCTGCCGGGCATTCTGTGGACCGAGATCGACAGCTTGAAAGAGCGACTGCGCTGAACCGCACCTCCCCATGATCGTGGCGTGGCCCGTTGAATCCATCCTCCTTCCCCGAGCGGCGGGCCACGCCGCCCTCCGAACACCGACACCTGAGGAGAACCCGGTGACCGTCACCCGCACCGAGCTCGCCAACCACATCGAAGCCGCGTTCACCGCAGGGCCCGCCACCCGTGACCGGCTGCTGGCCTTCGCCGCCGGCAGTCACGCCCGGCCCGAGGTCATCGAGGTCATCAGAACCCTGCCGGAGCGCCCCTACCCGGCCATGCGCGACATGTGGACCGACCTCGGCCACATCCCCATCGGCGACTGACCACGCTTGGCGCCAGGACAGGCCTGGGCGGCCTGTTCTGGCACCACACGGTGAACGGAGGCGGCATGGTTTCCCCGGGCTCCCGGCCCATGCCCCGGCAGGGGTGCGCGTCGACGTACATCACCCACAGCGCAAGGACGAGACATCATGCGTAGACGTGCACTGCTGGCAGCGGGTCTGCCGCTGGCGCTGCCCACCCTCAGCTCGCCCAGCCCGGCCCCCTGGAACGCACCACGCACCGCTTCGCAAGCACTGGCCCGGCTGACCGAGGGCAACCGCAGGTTCGTCGAGGGCCGAACCCGCCACCCCCACCAGCAGCCCCGTCGGCAGCACCTGCTCGCCTCCGGCCAGCAGCCTTTCGTCATCACGCTCGGCTGCGCGGACTCGCGAGTCGCTCCGGAGATCCTCTTCGACCAGGGACTGGGCGACATGTTCGACAACCGCGTCGCCGGAAACATCGCCGACGACCTCGTCACCGGCAGTATCGAGTACGCACTGGAACACTTTCAGCCACCACTGATCGTGGTCCTCGGCCACGAACGCTGCGGTGCGGTCGCGGCCGCCGCCGGAGCACTCACCACCACCGCCATGCCCGACCACGTCAGCATCCTCGTGCAGCATCTTCGCCCAGCCGTGGAAGCGGCCCTCGGCAGGCCGGGCGACCTGGTCGCCAACGCAGTCCGGGCCAACATCGCGCTGCAGATCCGTTGCCTGCACCGCAGCCCGGTCATCGGCAGCCGGGCACGGAACGGACAGCTGTACGTCGCAGGCGCCGTCTACGACCTGGACACGGGCGAAGTGAGGTTCGTGTGAGCGCTGCGGTGTGGATCAAATCCCCGACCAGGCGCGGTACGCGGCCCAGCGTCACCGGCGCGGCCAACCGCCGACGCCGCTCGCACGTCGCCCGCCGAGGCCGGTGCTATTGGGCGCCACACCCAGCCCCACCAACTGACCGCACGCGTGCGGACGGGTCTCGTACATGCGCATCGCGACGACGAGTCCGGGCAACCGTCCCGGTGTCCCCTCGGCCGTGGCGCTACTACGCGGCCGAGGGCGCCAAGGTGCGCTTCGAACTTTCGGCCGGACCAATCAGGTCATCTGGCAAGAGGGAACTCGCGCTGGTCACCTGCAGTGAGGAGATGGATGCTGCCGTCGACGTCGACACGGATGGGGGCGGCCTGGCAGGGCCGCAGCAAGAGTCGCAGCCGTACATGGTCGAGGTCGACGACGATCCAGTGGCCGCGGTAGCAGAGCTCGGCGTGCAGCGCGTGCAGCTCGTTGGGCAGCAGGGGATGGAAGTACAGGGTGTCGTCGCGGGTCTCCAAACCGGTGTAGCAGCGCAGCGCGAGGTCGACGGTGCCGGCCATCGCGCCCAGGTGCACTCCCTCTCGGGTACTGCCGCCGCGGGTGTCGTCGAGGTCGGCGCGTAGCGCCTGCAGGAAAAGCGCCCAGGACTGTTCGCGGTCGGCCCGGGCCTGGACCCAGCAGTGTGCGATCCGGCTGAGGCTGGAGCCGTGGGCTACCCGGGCCAGGTAGTAGCACACGGTGGCCTCGATGGTGGGGCCGTCGAGGTCGTAGCCGAGCCGGGCGAACAGGTCGCGAAGCTCCTCGGCCGACAGCAGGTAGAGCAGCATGAGCACGTCGGCCTGTTTGGACAGCTGGTACTGGTTGGGGCTCGCCCCCTGCACGCGCAGGATCGCGTCGATGCCGACGAGGTCGCCGTAGCGGGCCCGGTAGGCGTCCCAGTCGAACTCGGCCAGCTGCCCGTACCCGTCGAACTGACTGATGACACCGTCGTGGAACGGCACCCGCATCCGTCTGCTGACCTGTTCCCACAGCCGGGTCTCGACCTCGCTGATGCCCAACTGCTCCCACAGCAGTCCGCAATGGTGGCCGGTAAGCAGGTTGATCACGTCGAGGGCGCGGTGCAGCACCCACGCGGTCATGACGTTGGTGTAGGCGTTGTCGCGCAGGCCCGCTTCGCGCGCGCCGGGATAGGCGGTGTGGTATTCGTCGGGGCCGACGATGCCGGCGATGCCGTATCGCTCGTCGACCGGATCGTAGGCGACGATGCTGGTCAGGAAGCGTGCAATCTCGATGATCATCTCTGCGCCGTATTCGGCGAGGAAGTCGACGTCGGCGGTGACCTGGTAGTACTGCCAGACGTCATAGGCGATGGCAATGCCGACATGGCGCTGCAGGTGCGAGAAGTCGGGGATCCACTGCCCGAGCCGCCGGTCGAAAAGCTCGTCAGGCGTCTCCTCCCGGCCGTCACTGGCGCTCTGCCAGGGGAACATCGCGCCGCGATATCCCGCCGCGCGGGCCGCGTGGCGTGCCTGCTCCAGCCGCCGCCACCGGTAGAGCAGCAAGGCACGCGACAGCGACGGCATCCGGAGGTTGAACACGGGGAACACGAACATCTCGTCCCAGAACACGTGTCCGTGGTAACCCTCACCGTGCAGGCCGCGTGCCGGCACGCCCGCGTCGAGCTGCGCCGTGTGCGGCGACAGCGCCTGCAGCAGGTGGAACGTGTGCAGCCGCAGCGCGAGGGTGACCTCGTCGTCGGCGTCGAGGGTCAGATCGAACAGGTCCCACAGCCGCTGCCAGGCCCGTTCGTGGGTGACCAGCAGGTCGAAGAAGTCACCGGCGCGGCCGAGCGCGGTGCACACCGCCGACCCGGGCTCGCTGATCGCGGGGTCGCGCGAGGTGGCGATCGCGGCGACCTTCTCGACGATGACCGGGCGGCCCTCGGCCAGGTCCAGGTCCATGTCCTGCCCGACGAAAGACGCTTCGCCGCTGTGCGGAGCGCGGCTCACCGGCACATCGTGGCCCGCGCTGTCGCGCACACGGGTGCGGGCCGCCGCCGCGATGCGGATCCGCGATTGTGTGGTCACGGCCGTCAGCAGGATCGTGTCGGGTTCGATGATGCACGTCTGTTCGGTCTGCAGGTGCACCCTGGTCAGCGGGGCGTCCTCGGGCAGGTTGGCGTTGACGACGCCGCCGTCGATCCCCGTGCACACCTGCAGGCCACCGGACCAGTTCTCGGCCACGAAGGTGGTCTCCAGCGCGGCGATGTGTGGGGTGGCCAGGTGCACGAGTCGGCGCTGCTGCACCCGGGTCAGCCGCCCGGACGGATCGCACCAGCGCAGCACCCGGGTGAGAACCCCGGCGCGCAGATCGAGTTCGAGCTGGTGGTCGATCAGGTGCGCCGTGTCCGGGCTGAACCAGTCACCGCCGGCGATCCGGAACCGCAACGGCAGCCAGTTCGGGGCGTTGACCAGGTGCTCATGCTCGATCAGGCGTCCGTCTATCGGCGTGGTGAGCCGGTTGTAGAGGCCGGACATGTAGGTGCCTGGGTAGTGCGCGCCGTCGGCCTGGCACTCGGCGGCGGCGCCACGGGTCGCCACGTAGCCGTTGCCGAGCGTGCACAGGGCCTCGCGCAGGCCTTCCCTGCCGCGGTCGTAGCCGTTGTAGCGCAGTGTCCAGCCGGTGCTCGGCCGGCCGCCGCCGAGCAGCCCCTGCGGCGCGCCGGTGTCACCGGGCAGCGTATGCAGGCCCACCAGGTCGACGGGCAGGTCGGCCAGGTCGGCGACCACGATGTGCGCCCCGGCTGCGGCCAGCGCGCCGCTGCTGTCACGGTCGACGCCGACCACGAGTCCGAAGCCACCACGCCGTCCCGCCTCGACACCGGGCTCCGCGTCCTCGATGATCACGGCGCGGTCAGGTGACACGTGCAACCGGCGCACCGCCTCCAGGTATGTCGCGGGATCCGGTTTGCCGGGCAGGCCGAGGGCTGCCGCGTCCGTGCCGTCCACCCGCACGTCGAACAGATCGCCCAACTGCGAGGCGGCCAGGACCTGGGTGGCGTTGCGGCTGGCGGTGACCACTGCGGTGAACACCCCGGCCGCACGCAGCCGCCGCGCCAGCGCGACCGAGGACGGGAACGTCCGTACCCCCTGCTCGGCCAGCCTTTGCCGCAGCAACTGGTTCTTGCGGTTGGCGACCGCCCAAACGGTCGCCGTCCCCGGCGGGTCCGCGGGCGTGCCCTCCGGCAGGTTCAGGCCCCTGGCCGCGATGAACCCGCGCGCCCCGTCGATCCGAGGACGGCCGTCGACATGTGCCCGGTACTCCGCGCCGGCATCGAACGGCGTGAACGCGGGCCCGCCCTGTCGAGCCACGTCCTGAAGCATGCTGTCGAAGGCCTCCTGCCAGGCTGCCGCATGCAGGCTGGCGGTGTCGGTCAGCACCCCGTCCAGGTCGAACACGACCGCGTCTACGTGTTCGATGAACAGCCCACCGGCCGGGGCGCTCATGGGTTGATGACCTCTGGTGGCGCGCGGCGCGGACAGGTGGCCGGTCCCCCGGCCGGCGGATGCCCGACCCGCACCACCGCCTGCGGGTGGCCGCCGCCCCGCAGCAGGCGGCCCAACTGCTCTCGCGTGGCCCGCACCTCGATGACGTCGCTGATCGGCGCGCTGCCCAACCGCGCGGCCGTCGCAGCCAGCAGCACGGCAGACAGCGCCTCCCCGGCCCGCAACCAGTCGGCGACGTCGTCGCCATATGTGAAGACCATCGCGAACCGGGCGCCCGCATCGTGGTCGAGACCGGCCGAACGCCCGCGGCTGAACAGCGTGAAGTCACGTACCGGCACAGCGCGCGTGGACGGCGTGACCGCCGTCGTCGCGGGCACCCCGTCCCCGCTGTCGGCCGGGCGGTTGGTCCACATCATCAGCTCGTCACGGTATCCGGGATCGGCCTGGTGCACCGCCTCCGCGTGCGCCGCGGCCGCTCCGAGGACCCTGACCTGTTCAGCGGGCACCGCATACAGGTGAGCCCCCTGCTGCTCCGCTGCTGCGACCAGCTCGCTGAGCACCCGGCCGGCGACGGCCTCGGCGGTGAAAGCCCGCCGGTCGGTATGGCGGTCCCCGATCGCCCGGTACGACGCGACCTCTTCATCCGTCGGCACGTGCGCACCTGTGATGGCGATGCGCGCGAGCAGCCCCGGCGAGCCGGGATCCGGGATCCGGTCGACCTGTACCTGATGGCCCGCGGCCGCCAGCGCGACCCGCGCGTGATGCAGCGCGGCACCGCAGCTGATGGTCAACTGCCGTCCGGCGAAGTCAGTGGACCGCAGCTGGCGGCTGCGGTCGGCCCACAACTGCAACCAGTCGTCGGCGCTTCGCCACGTCCACGGCTGCGTGTTGAAAATCGACGGAGCGGCGAGGGCGTCACGTGCGGCCTCGATCAGAGCTCGCCGCCGCCGAAGCGACGTTGCGTCCATTTCCTCTCGCCATGGTTTCTACGCGTACCGGGACGACCCGCCCGGTTCTGGCGGCCGTTGACGGACCCGCCGCTCGGCGCGGATGCCGAGCATTCCGCTGTCCACGATCATGGCGCAATGCGAGATCAATATTGATTATATATTCATCCCGAATAGCGCGATAAGCGATCATTTCGTATCGGCTTACGCTGGAACCGCGGCGCGCGAGCAGCGGTACGGCCCGGCGGCACGACTGCCTCGAGCCCGCGACCAGGGCCGATCGCAGAAGTGCCTGCCGCAGGCCTGCCACATGCGTGTTGCCGGCGGTCCAACCGCAGCGCATGATCGAAGTGAGTGCCATGAAATCCATCGGGGTACGGCTTCTAGCGCTGGCAACGCTTGCGCTCGTGTCCTTCTGCCCTGCCACAGCGCGGGCAGCGTCTGACGAGGTGCTCGCGGTCCGTGTGGACGGCCCGATCACCCCGGTCGCCGCCGGCTACGTCACCGACGCGGTACGCCAGGCGGAAGACCTCGGCGCGCCGGCCCTGCTCCTGGAACTGGACACACCAGGCGGCCTGGACACGTCGATGCGCGACATGGTGCAGGCGCTGCTCGCGGCGAAGGTCCCGGTCGTGGTGTACGTCAGTCCGCCGGGTGCCCGTGCCGCCTCGGCCGGCGCGTTGATCACGTTCGCGGCGCACGTCGCGGCGATGGCGCCCGGAACCACCATCGGCGCGGCCACCCCTGTCGACGCCCAGACCGGGCAGAAGGCCAGTGACAAGGTGATCAACGACGCGGCGGCGTTCGCCGAGTCGGTGGCCGCCGAGCGCGGACGCGACACCGGCTTCGCCGTCGACACCGTGCGCCAGGGGCGGGCCGTGCCCGCGGCCGAAGCCCTGCGCCTCGGCGCGGTGGATCTGATCGCAGCCGACCGACCGGCGCTGCTGAGCTCTCTCGACGGCCGCGCGGTCACCCTCGCCGACGGCAGCACGGTGACGTTGCGAACTGCCGGCGCCACGGTCACCGACTACGCACCCGGCTGGGCACGCCAGCTGCTCGGAGTGCTCGCCGACCCGACGCTGGCGTTCCTGTTCCTGTCGCTGGGCACCCTCGCCGTCATGTACGAGCTCGCAGCGCCAGGGCACGGGTTCAGCGGCGCGGTCGGCGTGATCCTGCTGATCCTCGGGTTCTTCGCGCTCAGCGTCCTGCCGGTGTCGGTGGCCGGACTGGCACTGCTGGCTCTGGCGGCAGGCCTGTTCGCCGCCGAGCTTTTCGCCCCCGGGATCGGCGTGTTCGCCGCCGGTGGCGCGATCGCGCTCGTGCTGGCCGGGGTGTTCCTGTTCGAGGGCACCCTGCGGGTCAACCCGGCCGTGCTCGTGCCGACCGCCCTGATCGTGGGCGCCGGCTCGATGATCGCGGGGCGGCTGGCGTGGCGGGCCCGGCGCGGCCCGCCCGTGTCCGGCGCCGGCACGCTCATCGGCGCCACCGCGCCGGTGACCGCCGCGACGGACGGCGGCACCGACGTCCACCTGCAAGGCGCCTGGTGGGCGGCCGAGTCCGCTGACGGTGCACCGCTGCGGCCCGGCCAGCAGGTGCGGGTGGTCGGCATGGACGGGCTGCGCCTCCTCGTCGAACCGGTCGACCACCGTGCCGGCCCAGACCCGGGCGAAGGAGAGGTTCCCCGTGAATGAGTCGCTCATCGCCTTGATCATCGCGGTGGCGGTGGCGGTGCTGCTGTTCTTCGCCTCGGTACGCGTGTTCCCCGAGTACGAGCGAGGGGTGATCTTCCGGCTGGGCCGGGTGATCGGCGCCAAGGGCCCGGGGCTGTTCTTCATCATCCCCGTCGTGGACCGTGTGGTACGGGTATCGCTGCGCACCGTCACCATGGAGATCCCACCGCAGGACATCATCACCCGCGACAACGTGACCGTACGGGTCAACGCGGTGACCTACTTCAACGTCATCGACCCGGTCTCGTCCGTGGTGGTGATCGAGAACTACACCAACGGCACGTTCCAGATCGCCCAGACCACGCTGCGCAGCATCCTGGGCCAGGTCGACCTGGACGAGCTGCTGACCAAGCGTGATGAGATCAACCAGCGCCTCCAGCGCATCGTCGACGAGGTCACCAGTCCATGGGGCGTCAAGGTGACCCTTGTGGAGATCAAGGATGTCGAGCTGCCCGACACCATGCGACGCGCCATGGCCGCTCAAGCCGAAGCCGAACGTGAGCGCCGCGCAAAGGTCATCCACGCCCAGGGCGAGTACCAGTCGGCCACCGACCTGGCCCGGGCGGCGCAGTTGATGGAGGACCACCCCGCCGCGCTGCAGCTGCGGGTGCTCGGCACGATGGTCGAGGTCAGCGCCGAACGGAACTCGACGCTGATCTTCCCGGTGCCGGTCGAGCTGCTGCGCATGGTCGACGTGGTGCGCCGCAACGCCGACGGACAAGCCACCGCAGCAGGCCGGGCTGCAGGCACCGTTGGTGGCGCGGACGCCTGAGCCCTCAACGGTTCGGCCTGAGACGCCTTCCGAACCCGGTGCCCGTAGGGGCTACCGGTCCCGGTGATCGTCGCCGCGCCTGTGGCAGCGGCTGCTCACGCCCACACCGTCGCCCCGGTTGCGGACGGCGGATGTGTCCTGGTCTGCGACACCGCCGCCACCGGCTCTGAGGTGTCCCTGGTCCAGCACATGCTCACGCGCACCCACCTGGATCAGCCTGCCGCCCAGATGCGTCGGCAGCTGGTTGCCGCGGCCGTCGAGGCCGTGGCCGCCACCGACGTCGACCCCGAGCAGCTCGCTGCAGTCGTCGTCCTCGGCCGGTCCGCCGCGCCGGTCGACGCCGGCGCAGCGTTGCAGGAGCAGTTCAGGTTGCAGCCGGTGACTCTCGAAACCGACACCTTCGCTCGGGCCTATGGGGCGCTCGACAGCCGTCAGCCCGTCTCCCCTATCGCCTCGGGCCCGATCACCGGCGCGCGGCTGCGGGTACGGCACCTGGCCGCAGTCATCCTGCCGTCGGTGGCTGCCGACGTCCTGGCGATCCAGGACATCACCGGACGCCCAGAATCTGCTGCCGAACAACCTCTCGTACACCGCCGACGACTACGCCAAGATCACCGCCTACTTCAACATGCCCCAGTACGCCGTCGCCGCGATGCTCACCACCTGGGCCGCCGTCGCCGGTGGACGCTTCGCCGCCGCAGCGCTGCTGCGCTACGACCAGGACGAAGGGCACCCGGGACGCCACACGACCCGCGCCGGACGCCTGCTCACGTTCACCGCAGCAGTCGGCCTGGCCATCGCCGGCCTGTTCGGACTACTCGCCGACGCCATATTCGGCGGCTCACCCGACCTGTCCCCCGACTTCCTCACCCCGACCCCGGCCGCCGCCGCACCCGCCGCACTCGTCGCGGTCACCGTAGGCCTGGCCGCACCCCTCTTCCCCGCCCTACACGACAAACCCTGGACCGAACCTCTGCACCACCCCGTCACCGCGATGCTGCTCGCCGCAGCAGGCATCGCCGGCATGCAAGCCGCGTGGAACGGCCTGCCGTTCGACGCCCGATAGCATCTTGATCACGATCTACCTCATCACCGCTGCCGCCTAGTGGATCCGCCAGGCCGTCGCCGTCGCCCTGCTCGCCGTCCCCGACGGCCTTATCAAGCGGCTCCTCGGCAACGGAACAACGCCGTGACTACAACTGTCACCTATCGGTGCAGCGGACCCGCCGGTTGCGCGCGCCACGTTGGTGGGTTGTGGCGCTGGTCCGCACCACAACCCACCACCTGCGGTTGTCTACTGAGATTCGCCGCGGAGCGACTCCCGTGCCACTCTGAGGGCGATCCCAAGGGCGTATAACGGTCTCGGGTCTCCGTCAAAGCCGAGAGACGGCAGGTACGGCTCGAATGCGACGCGCGGCATACCGTCAGCCAGCCGGTCCACCTCGAGCTGCACTCGAATGTCCTCCGCATCTTTCCTGAAAGTTACGTAGTAGAGGTCGTCGGACACGACCTCAATTGAAAGGAGTTGCATTTCACTCGACCCTAGTTCCTGAAGACGCCTTCGACGACCCACGTCTTGATCCAGTTCGAATCTACCTTATATGTGCGGCCAGACGGAAGCGTGTCACGCACCAGGAAGTTTCCATTCCCCAACGGTTCGATCACCACCATGTGCCTATTTCCCGGCGCGAAGAGCACCGCGCCCATTGGACCTCGATTCGCGGCTTCGAGCGCATGCTCGCCGGAGCCGAAACCACTGTGTACCCAATCGCCGCCGTCTTCGAGCTTGTTGAGCTCGTCCGCCAGTCTCTTCGGATTCCCCCAGTTCCCGATATTCTCCAGCAGCTCCGCTTCACTCAGCGCGCCGTTCGACAACATTTGCCCGCACGCAGAGATGCATGAGCCAGGCGTGGTCTGAGTGGGTGCACCACCCGGAGTGACGCCCTTATCCGGCAACCAGGGGCCAGAGGTCCCCGATGGGTTACCCCCGACTTTTGGCTCCGGCACCTCTTTGAGGGTTCGCGCGATAGTCTTGATGGCGCGTGCCGCCGCTTTGACTGCGATACCTACGATACCGCTTACGATTGCACTACCGACGATCCATGCACAGGCCGAAAGGTCGCCTTGGATGCAGTACAGGTAGTCGTTAGCGCCGAGCATGTCGCCGGCGAGGTCGCCACCCGCGTGGATGTCGCCGCTGTAGCCGCAGAGGCCTCTTTGCGGGCCGAGGTTGTATCTCCACTGGTTCGCGTCACCGCAGCCTGCCATATTGACCGCGAAATCGCCTGTGCTGAGCTTGTTGTCACCATTCGCATCGGGATTGCTACAGCCGAAGATGCATTTGATCTTCTTCTTGAGGCTCTCTGCTATGCCGTCCCCAAACCCGAAGGACCACAGGCCGCTCGGGTCGCTGGAGGTAACAGGGCTGTTGTTTCCGTAGGCGTACCCCTGTAGCTGTTGCGGCGCCTTGGGATCTATCACTGGGTCGATGCTGATGAACTGGCCTGTTGCAGGGTCATACTCTCGGGCACCCAGGTGGATGAGGCTGGTGGTCGGATCCTGTGCTCCCCCTACGAAGCCCTTCTGGTCTGGCCATGACGTAGGGGGCGTGCCTTCGCGGGATGTTCCGTAGGGAGTTGTGCGACGCCACTGAATGCTTCCTGTGAGAGCGTTGATGGAGCAGGTCGCGGTCTGGTGGTGGTCGGACGCCTGGAAGTAGACACCACTGCTGTTACGCACTGCGACGGTCTTGTCAGCGAAGATGTAAGACCGCGTGGCGGCGACCGTCGAACCGGTGAGCGCCAGCTCCATGCCCGGAAGGTAGAGGGTTACCTTTCCTCCCGGCTCCTTCCGCACGATTCGGCTGCCATCGGCGTCATAGACGTAGTTGGTGGCGGCACCGCCCTGCGGCATGCTCGACTTCATGTGGCCCTCGGCATCCCAGGTCAGTGCCTGGTGGTTCGTGGACCCAGTCGGCGAGCACGTGTTCGAGCTGGTACCTGCGGGCCTGCAGATCGTGTTGCCTGTGTCGTCGTACGCGTACGCGAATACCTTGTCGCCGCCGGGTCCGCTCTCGGTGACGGTCCTGAGCGTGTGCGGTTGGTCTGCGCTGGGGCCCTGTGCCGGGTAGCCGTAGACGCGCTCGGTCGCCGGTCCACCGGTAATCGAGTGGATCGTCTCCGTTTCGCGATTGCCGACCTTGTCGAACGTCCAGCTCTGGTGATACGGAGCAGGGCCGCCGACTCCGGTCTCGGTCACACCGTCGTCGCATGTTTTGGTGATGCTGTTGTTGGCCCACGCTTCGACCAGACGTCTCAGATAGTCGTAGCTGAAGCACTGGACGTCACGTGTTCCGCCCACCGGTGTGTCCGCGATGGACTTGATATTGCCTGCTTTGTCGTAGCTGTAGTAGGCGTCGAGGTCGCTGACCGGCTGTCCTTGGCGCGACACGGTGGACCTGCTCAGTCGGCCGGTGCCACGCTCATACCACCAGTTGAGGGCCGCCCACTTGCCGCTGCCGCCTGTGGAAAGGTTTGCTTTGAGAAGCTCGCCGAGCTTGCCGTAGTCCGTTGACGTTACGTAGCTCGTGCTGCCGGTCAGCGAGATCGGCCGCCGCAGCGAGTCATAACTGGTGACGACCGATTCGGCTGGAAGGCCACCCGCTGCGGGCATGCCGGCACCGCGAACTGTTCCGTCCGTGTTGTACTCGGTGGTGAAGTCGTAGGTTCGGCCGAGGATCGGTCCGACGTCTCCGCTGGGAATGCTGTAGCGGGTTGTCAGCGGGCGGTTGAGCTTGTCCAGGCTCGGGTAGCTTATAAAGTAGGTTCCGTTGTTCGTGTAACGCGCGGAGTAGTACAGGAACCCCTTGGCGATGGTGTCGTATTTCCAGGCGGACAGCTTCGTCCCGGTGTCAACCGCACCCTGCCATGTCTCGATCTTTCGACCGAGCTCGTCGTACTTGTGAGAGATGACGCCACCCTGTTCGCTGGTAGCAGTCTTCACGTTTCCGGCGGTGTCGTATGAGTATTCTGTCTGCCCGCTGTCCGGGTCGCGGACAAGCACTTTTTGCCCACGCTGGTTGTAGTCGTAGTCCCAGGTGTTGCCCAGCGGGTCGGTGATGGTGTTGAGCAGCCCGCCTGGGGTGTAGGTGTATCGGGTGACGTCTGCAGCGCCGCTCGGAGCTGCGCCGAGGTACTGGTGCAGTTCTGTGGCGTTGCCGCGCGCGTCGGTGACGCTGGTGACTGGAACACCGCCGTCGGGGGGATCGATGTGTAGGCGATCTCCGGCGTAGGCGGTGGTCGTCACACTCGACACGACTCCAGCTACAGCGAACGCCTCAACGATGGTGCGGCCCGCATCGTCGTAGGTGTAGATGGTCTGCCCGTTGACGGCGCTCTCGGGCACAGTCAGTGGAGTCTGGCCGCCGACGCCCAGCACGTGGTAGGGCGCATTGTTCTTGGCAACATTCCCGGTACCGAGGTAGAAGGTGTCCGCGACGATCCATCCACCATCTGGGCCGGGCACCTGGGTCTGTCGCGAGCGCAGCATCCCGTCGAAGAGCTCGTGGCTAGTCCGGTACGTGCCATCGTTGTTCAACCGTTCGGTCGTCACGACCATGGCGTTGTTGGTTCGTACGTCGTACCTGAACTTTTGGCTGGCTGCGACACCCTGGCTCTTGTCGCGGTCCGGCATCCACACCGCGGTGATCCGGCCCAGAGCATCGACAGTGATGTCCGTGCGCCTGCCGTTCGAATCGGTTATCACCGTCGGAGCGCTGTAGGCCGGGTCGTAGGTGGTGGTGGTGCTGTGGCCGAGTGTGTTCGTCACCATTTTGGTGACCGTGAGACCGTTCATCTCGGTGTATTGGGTGGTGGTTGTGTAGCCGCGAGCGTCCTTGACAGCGGTCGACCGCCCGAATACATCGACTGCCGTCGCCTCGGTCGTGGGTATATGGAGGATGGTCGTACCGTCGAAACGATCGAGCGACTCAGCGCGCGTGACAGTGCCTTTAAGTGGTGGCTCATTCCAGGCTCGCAGGTCATAGCTGGTGCGCTGGTCTGCCAGCAGTTCGGTTCCATAGTCCGGCGTGGTGTCCGAGCAGCTCACGGACACCGATTGTGTGCGGGATACGTAGCTGTACATGTACGTATCCGGGTTGTCGACGTAGTACGTTCGCGTGCAGATGTCGTCTGCAAGCTTGTCCGCGCCCGGTTCACCAAGATCGTCTACTGACTCAAGGCGACCCCAGGTCGTGTCGTACTTGCTAATCTTCTTGGTCTCTCGCCAAACGGGTTGACCTTGGGCGTTGTCCGGCAGCGCGGTATAACTTCGCACAACGTCGCTGCGCACCATCACGGCCGCGCTGGAACCCCAGTTCTCGCTCTGTGTTCGCGTGACATGTCGCCACGGCTCGTTGATGGTCTTAGTGACAATGTCACTACCGTTGTAGAGCACGGTCTCGAGTTCATGGCCGACTAGTTCGTTGTAGTCGGTATACGTTTTACCTGTCGAATCGCCGACCGTCACGACAGGCGTAGTTCCATCGGCTTTCTTTCCGCCGCTGAGGCCTCTTAAAAAGTAGTGCTCCGTCCGGCCGGCCATGACCTGGCCGTCGCCTTTACGGACGATCACGTGTGAGTACCCGCGCCAATCAGACCACGTGAGATCCTCCGCTTTTGTGAAACCATCAGGTTCTGCCTTGCGCCATGCCGCGTCGCCCACATACTCGTAGGCGGTCACCATATCGGGGTTACCGCCGACAAGGTCGTCCTCGATGACGTTTTCGACTACATACTTGTTGAACCAGTCGGTGACGCGGTCGTCCTCGCCCCCTCCGAAGGGATTCCACTTCACGGGATAGCACCGCTTGGTGGACTGCCCCTCCGCTGGGGGCTGATCCGCTTCGCAGTCGCTCGCCTTGTAGTTGATCGTGATCTGGGAGCCGGAGTCTGTGGTTATTCCCGCGAGTCGATATCTGATCAACGCACCGATGGCGTCATCGAGACTGTCGACCCGATTCGGGAGCTGGATGCCCTCGAACTCCACGGCCGGCATCGTCTCAGTGCCACCGCGATGCCCAGCGTGGATGAGCTTCTTCAGCCAAAGGGTGCGCGAGTTGTCATCATTGGTCTTGAACTCGTGTTCCAACTTCCAGGACTCGACAAGCGTCCAGTCGGAGGCTTCACGAATCTCGGTTTCGATCTTGGTCAGGCGCTTGCGTGTGAAATAGGTCGGTGACGTTTGGGTGTACTCGCAGTGGGTGTTCTGTAGGCATAGCCGGTCCTCAGGCACGTCGGGCCATGAGGCTGCGGTGTCCTCGTTCAGGTCCTGCGGATCGCAGTCAAGAGCACCACCGGGGATGCATCGTTCAGTTGTTGTGAAAACCACTCGCGCGGGCGCGTTCGTCGTGTAGACCTCGTTCTGACGCTGCCCATAATCGATACGGGCGAGCCAGCCGCCGCGGTGGTAGGCCGCGCCGTCGACATCGGTACGCGCTCCTCGCGCGTAGTAGTTTGTCTCACGTTCGTAGAAGTACGACATGACGTTGCCGCGTGGGTCGATTACGTGATCAAGGTTCCAGCGCCAGGCCTGGTCACAAAACGAATCCGCGAATCCAGCGGTCTTGTTGCAAGGTTCGTTCGCGTCATCGCCGAACACCGGCACCGTCCAGACCGAGTTCGTCTCCTCCTTGTTCTGACTCCAGCCAGGCAGGCGGTTCTGCCCGAAGAAATACTGCGTGCCGTCCGTCGTGGTGATCTTCCAGTACTCGCCGTTGTCGTCGCCGTTAGTCGTCCCATCGAGGCGCTCGACCTTGGATCCGTCATCGTTGCTAAGCTTCCACAACCGGTCGCTTACCTTGACGAGCGTTCCCGATCGCTCGCCGAGCACGAGCATGCCGTTGTGGAACGCCCAGCACTGGTCTCCTGAGGTTTCATGGCCGTCATCGGCGCAAGGCTTATACCGGCGCTCGATGTAGCCTGGCTCGTAGGAGAATCCTTCGCCGATCCAGGAGCCCTGGTTGTTGCTAGCTGCCGTACGGCCGTCTACGGACTGCGAGGAGTAGCCCAGAGTGATCTGGGGACCGAAACCGCTTGGCGTCTGCGGGACTCTGATGGGATACGACCAGGAGAAGCCCCCTGTGGATTTAGCTGTCGACCAAGAGGACGATGGCGACAGCTTGGTCGCGGAATAGTCGCCCTGCGAGGAGGCGTCGCCCGCGGTAAGCGCGAACAGAGCCGGTGCCGAGCCGGCGGAGGGCACCTCGATCTCTGCTGAAACGGCCTGTGCTTGCGCATCGTTGGTGGATGCAAGCCACTTTCCTGTGCGGCACTCAGGCTTGCTAGGGTCGGTCTGCGCGCAGGTCGGCAGTTGCACGAGCCTGAGGCGCGCGCCCCAGTCTCCGCCTACAGCGTGCGCGAATGGAGCATAGTCCAGCGTGAGCCGCAGACGCCCGGTGGTGTTGCGCTCATCCGCGCGGCTGACGGTTACCAACGGGCCGTCAAGTCCTGCGCGTTGTGCCCGGTCACGTTCGACAACCGAGACTCGGACGCGCTGTGGAGTGGTATCGGCCGACTTGTTGCCAACTCCCTGAACCGGCTTTGGCGGTTCTGCTTTGACGGTCATCCCGCCAATCGACTGGGGCATCGGCCTGCCCGAGACGATGCCGAATTCCACGCTGCCGCCAGCAGGCCACTTGACCCGATCGGCGCGCACCATCGAATTCGCTGCCGATCGGTCCGTGCGAGGCACTTCGCGCGGCAGCATCTGACCGCGTACGGCGGGTCGTTGGGCCTGCGGGGCCGGACCGCTACCGCCAGGCGCCGCCTGTGCCGGGACCTGTGCCAGCCCCATTATCATGGATGCTGCCAGCGGCAGGGCCAGCAAACGAACCGTGCGACGATTGATTATCGACCTTGTGCCGCGTTGCGAACTCATCTAATACACCACCTGGAATGTCAAGCGAGCCGTATATACACCGTCGGATTTGCTGCGGCGGCGGCCGCGACTCGCGTGACCGCCGGCGCATTTCGTGTCACAGATCAGGCAGGGCGGTCGTGCTGGAGAGTTGCGCGACGGTGGTCTCATCGATGACGCCCGTGTAGATCCGCACCTCGTCGATGTCGCCGGAGAAGAAGCGGTTGTACAGTCCAGCGCCGGCTCCGGTGAGTGCACGTCCGATCTGGATTCCGCCGTCCGACCCGTTCCAGGCGGTCGTGAGCGTCGCGATGGCGGACAGTGCCAGTTCGCCCCGCACGTAGAGTTTGACTTCGCCGGTGAGTCCGTTGTACGTGACAGCAAGATGTTCGCCCTTTGCCAGTGATGGATCAGGAGCGTGGGTGTTGTCGGTGACGATCGTCTGAGCTGAACCGACCTGGTCTACGTCGTTGAGCACGAGCTGCCACCTGTTGCCTTGCGGCGTGGCCAGGCATCTCACCTCGAACCTGCTGACGTTGGTCCCCGGTTGCGACATCACCACTTGCTCGTTCGCACATTGGGCCGCCAGCCTGACGCGTGCCGAAATCGAGAAGCTGGTGGTCTGTCCGACCAACTTCGAAGCCGTAAAGGCATAGTCGGAACTGCCGTTGAAATTCAGGTGTCCTTCACCGACGAGTGCCTCGGTTGGCAGCTCTTCCGGGTCCTCCGGGATAACCGCCAGTACCTGATCGGCTCCCTCCACCGTCAGGTCGTCGACCGTGGAGTCGATCGGGCCCTCTCCGTCAGGATCGAACGCCGCGCTGCGCAAGGTCTGCGACGTTCCGTCCAGCAGACTCGACGAGTCCATCGGCCAGTACGCCCTACGCTTGATCGAGATCGCGGCAAGCTTGGTGATCTCAGCGGGCTGCACGAGCCGGTCATAGACTTCAACATCGGCGATGCGGCCGTTCCAATGGCCGGTGTAGCCTGTCTTCGCGGTGTGGCGGCCGATCTGGATGTTGCCATGCGATGCCCACGATGATCTGGCGGCACCCACAGTGGTCGCGGCACCGCCCACGTAAAGGGTGATCGCGTCCTTGAACGGGTCGAAGGTGGCTGCCAGGTGCACCCAATCCGTGGAAACCGCCACGTTGCTGTGGACCTGCCATTCGCCCAGGGAGTCGACGTCGGTGACAGGGATACGGAACGTCCACCTGCCGACGCCGGCTTCATACTCGTAGCCGAGGACGAAGCCGGGCTCGCCGGTTCCATCCTGCGACACAGCTGTCTGGCTGCGCGTCAAGTCGTCGAGCTTGACCCAGGCGCTGACTGAGAACGGACCTCCCGTGTCAAGAAGGCCGGTGCTCGATGTCGCCAGGTAACCTTCCGCGGATCCGTCGAGCTGCGCGGCTGGGTCGGCGGGACCACCGGCACCGCCGGCACGGAAGCTCACACCGGAACCTGCCGCGGCGGGGTTGCCCGGCACGGCGGCGTCAGCGGCGACAGTCGACCCGACCTCATCGTCCAGCGCCCATTCTCCGACCGGTTGACGACCCGCCGAGACCTTGAACGAGCACGACGAGATCGTCCCTGGGCCGGACGCGTCCACTGCCCTGACGTTGAGGGTATGCGGTCCTTCACTTGCCGGAGCCCAGTGCACCGAGGCCGACCCGCCGACCGCTGACGCGGGCACTGAAGGGCTGCCAGCAGACAAGGTCGAGTCGAACGCGTACTGGTACGAAAGTACGTCTGGATCCGCTGCGGTGAACGTGAACGTGCCGTAACGGCCCACGCCGTCGTGGATGGCGGCAGCCTGCACACACGCCGCGGCCGGCATGCCAGTGCCGTTGTCGACGCTGTCACCTGGCAGGTACTCGGGTGAGTCGATGTCTGGACCGGCAGGTCGACTCTTGTCGAGCACGAACTCACAGGTCGGGCTGGCCGGGCTGGGTGATGTGCCGTCGCTGGCGATCACTTTCCAGGTCACGACGGTGTTTTCCGGCAGATCCGGCACCCCAGTGCCCGAGGCGTTCAGGTTGTACTCGAACTCGGGGCTGGTACTCGACAGTGTCGTCCATGTTTTGGTCTGCTTGTTCTGACCGGCTGGGGTCCACTCGACGGTGAAGGTGGCGGTGAGCGGTTCGGCGTCACCTGTGTCGGGGTCAGACAGGTACGCGATCAGCACAGGTACGGTGGGCACAATCGGCCTTGCTGATCCGGTGGCGCAGCTTCCCCCAGGGTTGGAGCTGAGATTGTCCGGCGCACGCGGAGGGCGGTTGTAGTTCACCGAGAGCACTGCGTTATGGCAGAACCGCTTCGAGGACAGCTCGTCGCTCTCGTTGTCGGCCTTGATGCCGAATGTCAACGTGGAGTAGTTGTCCGTGGCCGCAGTCCGCACTGCCTGCGTTGCGTTGAACACAACGTTGGGGTTTCCTGTGCACGAAGCAGTGGTGCTTGTGTCCAATGTCTGCTGCTTGTTCGTCGACGACCACGCAGGCTGGTTACTCCAGTTCGTCGCCGACGAAAAGCCACTGGTGCGGTACAGAGAGAAGTTTCGCTTGGTTCCGCTGACGACGATCGACGCCATCGAGACTTTGAACTCGGCGCTCAGGATCGAAATCGAGTCATCGGCGTACGGCGAATCCATGGTGAACAGCAGGCGCTTGACCTGCGATGAGTTGCAGGTCGACGAGTACCCACGCGGGCACAAGCCGATCCGCTGGTCCGTGTCGCCATCCCAGTTGTAGTACTCCTCGTTGGGGTAGCCGGAGTCGACCATCGCCCACTTGGTGTTCTTGTGAGTAGCGACGTGCGGGTCGATGTAGATCGGGAATCGGGCAGACGGGTCCGTCAGCAGCCGCTGGTCGGGCGAGAGCCGCAGTTCGCCGCCTGCCACGATGACCCCCAGCCCCGAACGTCGGGACGACTCGGGCGCTGTCCGAGAGGCGTCAAACGATTCACCCCGCGCCGCTGCTTCTGCCGGTGAACCCGAGTCCCACATCTTCGGGGCCGGCGCCTCGAAGATGGTTCCGCCTCCGCCGGCATCCAGCGCCGCCAGGCGCCCGTCTGCGCCTGCCTTGAACGCTAGGTTCGTCCCCGATAGCCCATATGCGATCGTCTTGAGCTGGGCAAGGCGAGCCGCTTGTGGGGTCTTGACCACCAGCACGTGCGTGAAGCTGCTCACCGATGCGTGAACTACCAAGTCCACGTCGGGCCACACGTCGGCGTATGTGGCCGAGTCACCGTCCAACGTCGGCTTTGGCAGTTCCTCGGGCCAGGTCAGGGTAAGCATCCGGCCCGTCCGCGAGATGGTCGCCAGCGGCGCTCTGCCACCGCCGGAGAAGCGCATCTCCGTCTCAGCCGCCTTCGGGCCTACGGTGCCGTCGTCATGCCGGATGAGTGTGGTGTCGATGGGAACCCATCTGCCGGCGCGCAGTGTTCGGAACGGCTGCAGGTGTGATTCGCGAGTGAGGGTGCCGTCCGGGTTCGCGTAGGTCACCTGGCGTGCATCGCCCTTCGACTCCACCTCTACCGGTCTGCCTGACGTTCGCGCGGCCGCCATCGCTTGCGCCTCCGTACGCGGCACGCCTGGTCCCGAACCTGCAGTATCCAACGCCTGTACTTCGCCCCGGTCCTGTGCCGGGGCCGCCCACAGCGCGGCAGCCACCAGTCCTGCTGCCACCGTGATCGCCACTGCGCGTACCCGCCACCGCTGACTCATGCCGTTCCGCTCCCCCGTAGACCTGAAATCCGTGTGCTGAAACTGCCGTCGCATCGCCAGTCACCCGACCTGCGTGCCGAACGCCACCGCACCAGCCGGGATACCAGCTGCGCCCGGCTGCCAACTCTGTGCCGGGGCAGCCGACCCGGCTGCCAACGCCGACCACGGCAACGCCCACACACCCTGGTTGTGGTAGGGCGACGACACGAACAGCTCTGCCTGTGAGGCACCCATGCCATAGCCGAGCAACTCGCGTGGGCCGGACGAACTGGGTAGTTTGCCGGCCGCCCGTTCGACCAGCGTGTCTGACGCTGGCGTGGCTGTGCCCGCAGCGAACACGTGGATGTTGCCAGCGTCGACAACCTGGCCGCTGATGTCCTCGCCCGGCGCGCCCACCGCGATCAGCAGGGTCTGCCCGGTCGGCGCTACGCCCGGATTGGTGTTGACCAGCAGAACCTTCTCTCCGAACAGGTCACCGGCCTCGTTGTCGTCGGCGATGTTAGCCGTGGCCTGGCTGATCGCGGCGAGTTCGGTCAGGCTGGTGCCGGACATCTTGAACTGTTGCACCAGTCCCACATCGGTTGCGTTCGCAGTAGAGTCGTCTTCCCCTGGAACACCGACTGCGAGGATGGAGTCACCGGCGGGCCAGTACGGTGCCATCGCGATCGACTTGCCGAATGTGTCATCGGCCTCCATGGCGTCGGAGATCCCAGAGCTGTCCTGGTCCACCGTCCCGGTTCTGGTCGGCAGGTTGCTGGTCAGGGTGTGGCTGTAGACGTTGACCTGACCGGCGAACTGTGTGTTCGCGTTCTTGCCCTCGCCCGGAGCCGAGGCTGCGAGGTGGTACGGGGTTGCCGCGACCGCGTACCCGAACCTGTCGTCGGTCTCGGCAGTGCCACCACCGCCGTTGCTCTGGTCGAACGCGACCTTCACCGAGCCACGGAAGTAGTACACGACGCCGGCGTCGGCATGGCCGCTGACGTCTTCGCCAGGTGCGCCTACCACCAGGAACGGCTGCCCAGCCGGGGTCTGGCCTGCGGTCAGGGAGAAGCCGAAGTTGTCGGAGGCGGCCTTCGCGCCTGGCACGCCGTTGGCGCCCTGCTCGTACAGCATCGGCGGAGCGCTGCTGCTCCTGTTCAAACCCGAAGGGGAGCCGAACAGCAGCTGTACCTCACCGGTGTCCACGGTCGAGCCGCTGTCCTCGAACGGCGTACCGACCGCCACGTCGGCGCAGCCGTCCTTGTTCGCGTCGAAGATCGCGAGCGCATGTCCGAACCGGTCGTCGGGCTCCGAGTCGCCGACAACCTCGGCGTCGTCCTGGGTGATCGCTCGGGTGGCTCCATCGGAGCCGTTGATGATTCGAACCAGTCCTGCGTTGGCGTCGCCGTTGACAGTCGCCTGCGGGTCAGCGATCAGTACATCGCGGACCCCGTCACCGTTGAAGTCCCCGTCCACACCGTTGGCGCAGCCGGGCACGGGCGGTGGCAGGATCATCACCTGGAACTCGCAGAAGGAGGACCAGTTGCTGTCGAGGCTGCCGTCGTTGCCGCGGGTCCGCCACTGGTAGATGCCGCCCTCGGTGAACGCGCCGGAGGGCACTGTGCTGGAGAATGTCGTCCCGGGCGCCGCGGTGCCGGTGATCGCTGACCCGATCTTGGCGCCGCCGCCGACAGCCCACCATTCGAACTCGGCCTTCACCACAGCGCCTGCGTCGACGTCGGAGATCACCGCCGACAGTTGCGGCGTCAGCGTGTTGATCACCGGCCGGGCCGAGCCGGTAACACACGCGGTGGCAGGACTGGTCGACAGGGTCCCGACCGTCGGGTAAGAGTTGTAGGTGACCGTCGCTACCGGCGCGAAATCCAGATAGGAGGCGTGGTTGGCGCGCACCTGCTTCCAGTAGGTCACGTCGGTTTCCGATGCTGCCTTGATCCCCATGTCCGCGCTCGTGTCTCCGGCAGCGGCGGCGGTCCGGAAGAAGTTTGTGGCGTCCACCGACACCCATCCGTCGCCGCAGGAGGTGCTAAAGCCCGTGGTCTCCGTCGAGCTGCTCTGGTTGGTGATCCAGGCAGGTTGGTTGCCCCATAGGACCCCGTTGGGGATCGAACCGGTGGTCCACACCTGCCACTCTCGGGGCGAGCATGTTCCCGAGTAGTAGTTGAACAACTTCAGCGACGCTGACGTGATCGACGTGCCTACCAAGACAGTGCTATCCCAGCGGATGAACGCCCGTGCGGTTCCGTTAGAGGCATGCCCGAAATGCAAGTCGTTGTTGCCACCCTTATGGGTGGTCTCGCCTTCTTTGGCGTAGATGTCATAGGAGTTGGTGAGAGCGTTGATCACGGGGTCGATCACCAAAGGCCACGACGCTGCGGCATCGGTCATCCACGCCACATCCGGCGTCAGTCGCAGCTCAAGACCCGGCTCGGCCTGCGACGTTCGCCTGCCCTGCACGAGCGCCGAAGCCTGCGTGTCAACCGCCCGCACCCGTGCCGGCTCGTTGGTCGGCGTGAGCGCTGCGTCCCACATCTCCGGTGCTGGCACCTCGGCCACCCCACGCCCGGAGCCGTCGACGATCGTCATGTTGCCGTGTTGGTCACGCTCAATCGCCGCCGCATTCTTGCCCGTGACCGGGAACACGATCTCACGCACCTGATCCACCGCGGCGCGGCTCTTCACGATCAGAAAGGTCTCCACGCCTGTCCCGGTCGCCTCCACCACCAGATCGACCCCAGGCCGAGCATCGACGTAGGTCGCCTTGTTGGACTGCAGCACCGGCTCGGGCAACGCACCGTCCCAGACCACTGACAAGCGGTCTTCACCCGTACCGAATACAGCAAGCTCGTGAGACCCCACCGAGGTCGCGCCCGCAAGCCGGACGTCGTACGGGTCAGCCACCGTCCGGACCGAACCATCAGCAGGGTCCTTGACCAGTGTCAGGTCCATAGGCACCCAGCCGGCGTCTCGCCTGACACGTACGGGGCCAGAGCTCAGCGTCGCCTCGAAGCCGCCCTCAGGCAGCGCCCAGACTTCGGTCGTCTCTGAGGTCAGCTCATCGACCTGCACCCGATGTCCAGACATACGAGCCGCTGCTGCCGCATTGGCATGTGCCCTCGCCATCAGATCACCCGGATCACCAGCGACGGCCTCGACCATCGGCTGTGCGGATGGCTCAACGCGCTCTTGCGCCGATGCAGGCACGACCAGCAAGCCGACCGTCGTCACGACGGTCGCGAATAAGGCACCAAACGACCGACCAACCCTGCGTCGTTCAGCTAAGAGCAGACCCCGCATGACCAACCTCCAAGAACGCTTGGAGCGGCACGCTATGCCAAAGAGCCAGTGACGCGCTGCCCTTACGATTTCCACCAATCCGGACACGAGCGGATGAAGATTCTCGCGGCCATCGACGATCGCCACACTTCGGCCACGGAAAATCACCGTGCGTAGTCGTCTCAGCGGTCACTCATTGCAACAACCCACCACCCCGTGACTTGCGTCACACGTACCTTGAGGTCGGTTACTGAACCTTGGAACGGGTCGCCGCAATCACAGAGCCATGCACCGATCAATACATCTGGGGGCGCCGCACGACGCGAGCCTGGGAGCGCACGCCATGCGGCGCGTGCGGCCGCGCTCCGAGCTGGAGCGGGCCGCGCCCGGCGGGCGGTTGTTGCTGGAGTACCAGCCCATGGTCCGGCTTGCCGACTCCGCCGCCGTCGGGTTCGACGCACTGACGCGCTGCAACCACCCCGCCCGGGGCCGGCTCGGGCCTGCGGAGTTCATCGACATCGCCGAGGAATCCGACACCATCTCACGATCTCTACCTGCGCCGCATACTTTTGGACGTCGTCAAACTCGACCGCGCGTTCACGTCCACGCTCACCACCTCCACACGCCGCATGCGTTGACGGCCGTGCGGCAGGCCCACCGGAGCGAGGTGTGCGCACCAGGCAGGTGCGCGCTACCGGTACCACTCACGCTCCGGTAACACGCTGCGTGATCGAATCACCGGCGGAAGTCGGCGATGAACGAGGATGCACGATGACGCAGGTGGACACGACGGAGACCGCAGCAGGGACCTGGCGCGCTAAGGCCCGCGGAGCGATACACGCCGCGTCCCGGCCCGGGTTCTGGAGGCGGGGCCCGGTGCTCGCCGCGCTGGCCCTGCTGCTGGGCGTGCTCTTGCTGCTGCACGACCTGGTCCCGAACCGGATCGGGAACCTGGGCAGCCTGGTGGAGACATTCCTGCCGTGGCTCGGCCTGGGCATCCCGGTGCTGCTGGCCGGGGCGCTGTGGCGCCGCTCCCCCGCCACGGTGGCCGCGCTGCTGCTGCCGTCCGTGGTGTGGCTGAACCTGTTCGGCGGGCTGCTCGGCGACAAGTCCCGGCCGGGCGGCGACCTCATGGTGGTGCAGCACAACGTCGGCGCGGAGAACGCCGACCCGGCCGGCACCGCCCGTGACCTGGCCGCCTCCGGGGCGGATGTGCTGGCCCTGGTGGAGCTGACCGAGCAGGACCGGGGCACGTACGAGCAAGGGCTGGCCGCGGCGTACCCCCACCACACGGTGCTGGGCACGGTCGGGTTGTGGAGCAGGCTGCCGCTGTCGGACAGCCGGCCGATCGACACCGGGATGGACGTCGGGCCGCTCGGGGACGCCAAGACGGCCGAGGAGAAACTGGTCTACAACCGCGCGCTACGCGCCACGGTGGCCACCGGCAAGGGTCCCCTGGCGGTGTACGTGGCCCACCTGGGGTCCGCCCGGGTCAATCCCCGGGGCGGCTTCTCGACCGGCGACCGGGACCGCAACGCCCAGGCGCTCGCCGAGGCCGTCGCCGCCGAGCGCAACGAGCGGGTGGTGCTGCTCGGCGACCTGAACGGCACGGTCGACGACCGCGCGCTGGCCGGCCTCACCTCGCGACTGCGCTCGGCCCAGGTCACGGCCGGGGACGGCTTCGGCTTCAGCTGGCCGGCCGCGTTCCCGGTGGTGCGGATCGACCAGATCCTGACCAGGGGCGTACAGCCGCAAAGCTCGTGGGTGCTGCCCGCCACCGGCAGCGACCACCTGCCGGTGGCGGCCCGACTCGGCTGGTGAGCAACGCGCGGCGAGCGGCGATCACGGCCTGGCCGAACGGATGACTATAACGTCATACTTCGATACCCTTCTCTTTCTAGATGCTTTCTTTCCTATTACGAAAGCGTTCTGAGGAGGAGCGATGCCCCGCACCCGATCCCCCGTCGTCTCCGCGTGCCTCGCGCTCGCGTCGATCGCCGCCACCCTCGTCGGCGTCCAGCTCGTCACCGCCGCGCCCGCCGCGGCCGCCACCACCGCACCCCAGCTGGTCGTCAACGGCGACTTCCCCGACCCCGACGTCACCCGCTTCGACGGCGTCTACTACGCCTACTCGACCAACAACGGCTTCGGCAACGTCCCGGTCGCTTCGGCGACCTCGCTGACCGGGCCGTGGACCCGCCGCGGCAACGCGCTGCCGAGCCTCGGCGCGTGGGCCAGCGGCGGCCTGACCTGGGCGCCCGAGGTGACCCGCCGGGCCGACGGCCGGTACCTGCTCTACTACACGGCCCGCAGCACGGCCGTGGGCCGGCAGTGCATCGGCGCGGCGCTGGCGACCTCCCCGATCGGGCCGTTCACCCCGGTCGGCACCCAGCCGCTGGTCTGCAACGGCGGCGAGGGCGGCGACATCGACGCGTCGAGTTTCGTCGACAGCACCGGCGCGCGCTACCTGCTGTACAAGGACGACGGCAACGCCATCGGCCAGCCGACCAGCCTGTGGCTGCAGGGCGTCGCCGCCGACGGGCTCACCTTCCAGGGCGGGCGCGTCGAGCTGCTACGCAGCGGGCGGCCGGAGGAGAACGGCGTCATCGAGGCCCCGGTGCTGACCAAGGTCGGCGCGCAGTACGTGCTGTTCTACTCGCTGGGCAGCTACGGCGGCGACGCCTACCAGACCAGCTACGCGACCTCGGCGTCGCTGACCGGGCCGTACACGAAGGCGTACCGGTCGCTGCTCACCACCGACAGCGTCAACGGCGCGGTCCGCGGGCCCGGCGGCGCGGACGTGGTCCGCGACCCCGCCGGTGACCACCTCGTCTTCCACGGCTGGATCAACAACTACAGCGCCCGGGGCATGTACGTGGCGGCGCTCGGCTGGTCCGGCGGCTTCCCCGTGGTCCGGGGCAGCCGGGTGCGCACCGAGGCCGAGCGTGGCACTCTGAACCGCTGCTCGATCCGGAGCACCACCACCGCCTCGCAGGGCCAGGCCGTCGCGTACATCGACTACGCCGACAGCTGGGTGCAGCTGAGCGTCTTCGCACCCCGGGCCGGGGCCTACACGGTGTACGTCGCGTACGCGGCGGGCTTCGGCGACGCCCAGCACACGCTGACCGTCAACGGCGGCTCCCCCACCACCGTCAACTACCCGAACACCGGCTGGGAGACCTGGCGGCAGGTCCCCGTCAACGTCACCCTGGCGGCGGGCACGAACACGGTGCGGCTGACCTTCCTGTCGCGCTGGGCCGAACTGGACTACTTCGAGGTGGCCTGACCACGGTCGAGGCCCGGCGCAGGTCGCCGGGCCTCGACCGGGCCGTCAGGACGACGGGCGGCCGGTGGTGTACAGCCACTGGTCGAAGAAGCCGTCCAGTTCCCGGTTCGCGGCCTGCTCGGCCAGGGCGATGAAGTCGGCGGTCTTGGCGTTGCCGTCCTTGTGCTGCTCGGTCCAGGTGCGCAGGATGCCGAAGAACGTCTCGTTGCCGACGAGGCGGCGCAGCGCGTGCAGGGTCATGCCGCCGCGCTCGTAGACGCTGTCGGAGAAGATCTCCTCGCGGCCCGGGTCGCCGGGCGGGATCTTCCACAGGTCCGACTTCGCGTCGGCGTACCGCTTGTCGTACTGCTGCTGCACGGTCGGGCCGCCGTCGTGCTCCAGCCACATCCACTCGGCGTAGGTGGCGAAGCCCTCGTTGAGCCAGATGTCGCGCCAGGTGTCGACCGAGACGCTGTCGCCGAACCACTGGTGTGCCAGCTCGTGCGCGAGGATGCCGGTGTCGGGGCCGTCGGCCCAGGTCTCGGCCGTGTACACCGGGCGCGTCTGGCTCTCCATCTCGTCCTCGACGCGGCGTTCGGCGACCACGATCCCGCCGTAGGCGTCGAACGGGTACGGCCCGGCGATCGTCTCCAGGAAGTCGGCGACCTCCGGGGTCCGGGCCAGGTTGCGGTCGGCCTCCCCCACCGGGACCTTCTCCGCGATCGCGGTGATCACCGGCTTGCCCTTGTGCTCGCCCTGCGCCAGCCGGAACTTGCCGACCGCCATCAGCGCCAGGTACGACGCCATGGGCGAGGTGACCTCCCAGCGCCAGGTGCTCCAGCCGGCGTCCTCGGTGCGCCCGCGCAGCAGCCCGTTGCTGATCCCGCTGTAGCCGGGCGGCACGGTCAGCTCGATGTCGTACAGCGCCTTGTCGCGCGGATGGTCGTTGACCGGGAACCAGGCCGCCGCCGACTGCGGCTCCCCGACGGCCACCGCGCCGCGCCGGCTGGTGAAGAAGCCGTTGTTCTCGGCGTCGCCCTCCGGGGTGTCGGCGGGACGGCCGCCGTAGACGACCTCGGTGGTGAACACCGCCCCGGAGGCGACCGGCGCGGCCGGGGTGATCACCAGCTCGTCGCCGACCCGCGAAGACTCGGCAGCCGTGCCGTCGACGGTGACCTTGCTGACCGTCAGCCCGTACAGGTCCAGGTGGAACCGGTCGAGGGGCTGGGTCGACTTCGCGCGCACCGTCGTGGTCCCGTCCAGCCGCCCGGTGGCCGGATCGAACTTGACCTTCAACTGGTACCGCTCGACGTCGTAGCCGCTGTTGCCGTAGGTCGGGAAGTAGGGGTCCCCGATGCCGGCCAGGCCGACCTGCCCGGTCAGGCTCGGCGGGAGGAGGCTGCAGCCGGCCAGCAGCGACGATGTGGCGACCACCATGCACACGATTCGGGCTTTTCGCATGGAATCACGTTAAGTGAGGCACGGGTTCGGCGTGGACGGTCGGTGAAGCTGAGAGGAACCTGCGAACGCTTCCCGGTCGAACGCGGCGCATTACCTGCCAGGTAATCGACCACCGGCGCGCGGTGCGGAAACGTGGTGCCCATGACGAACAACGCACTGCTCGCCACCGCCACCCCCCGCCTGCTGCGCAACGCGCTGCGCGTCGACGCGATCGCCTCCGGCGCGACCGGGATCGGCTTCCTGGCCGCCGGGCGGCTGCACGCCGACCTGTTCGGCCTGCCCGTCGCGCTGACCCTGCCGACCGGCCTGTTCCTGCTGGCCTTCGCCGCCTTCGTAGGGTTCACCGCCACCCGCCCCGAGGTGAACCTGCGGGCGGTCCGGTCGATCATCGTGCTCAACCTCGGCTGGGTGCTGTTGAGCGCGGCCGTGCTCGCCACCGGCCTGGCCCCGCTGACCGCCCTGGGCACGGTTTACGTCCTCGCGCAGGCGGCGGCCGTCGGGCTGCTGGCCGAGCTGCAGTTCATCGGTGTCCGGCGCGCCCGTCGATGATCGCGATCGAGGTTAAGGTGGGCGGCGTGACGACCGCCCACCCCATCGGCGCCCAGCTGCGGCAGTGGCGCGAGCGTCGCCGGTACAGCCAGCTCGAACTGGCCAACCTCGCCGAGATCTCCACCCGGCACCTGAGCTTCGTCGAGACCGGACGCTCCACGCCGAGCCGGGACATGGTCCTCGTGCTCACCGACCACCTCGAGGTCCCGCTGCGGGAGCGCAACAAACTCCTGCTCGTCGCGGGCTACGCGCCGGTGTACGCCGAGTCGGCGTTCGACGCGCCGCAGCTGGCCTCGGTGCGGGCCGCGCTGCGCCAGGTCCTCGACGGCCACGACCCCTACCCGGCGGTCGTGGTCGACCGGGCCTGGAACCTGGTCGAGGCCAACAGCGCGCTGTCGCTGTTCACCGACCTGGTCGCGCCGCACCTGCTCGCGCCGCCGGCGAATGTGCTGCGGGCCAGCCTGCACCCGGACGGGCTGGCCCGGCACATCGTCAACCACGGCGAGTGGCGGGCGCACCTGCTCACCCGGCTGCGGCGGCAGATCGAGATCACCGCGGACCCGGGGCTGACCGCGCTGCACCGGGAGCTGTCCGGCTACCCGTGCCCGGAACCGGAACCGGCAGTGGAGCTGCCCGGTCCCGGCGAGATCCTGGTGCCGCTGCGGGTCCGGGCCGGTGACCTGGAGCTGCGCTTCTTCAGCATCATCGCGACGTTCGGCACCCCGATGGACGTGACCCTGGCCGAGCTGGCCATCGAGTCGTTCTACCCCGCCGACCCCGCCACCGCCGACCTGCTGCGGAGCCTGTCGAAGGCCTGAGGCCCGGCGGGCTCACCGATGGCGTTCGCCGACGTCGGCGAGCAGCGCGACACCGTCGTCGTGCCGTTCGGTCCACGGGAACTCGGCGCTCGGCTCCCGGCTGCTGCTGCGGGTGAGGTGCACGACGGCGTACCCGCCGCCGTCCTGGATCCGGAACAGGACGTCGTCGCATCTCGTGCAGCGCGCCAGCAGCACGAGATCCTTGCCTTCCAGGACGTGCCCGGCGGCCCGCTCGTGCTCGAACTGCGCCAGCAGGGCAGCCCGCCGGTCGGGGTCGTCGGCGAGATCCGCCCAGTGGGTCGGCAGGACGGCCCGCCCTCCGTCCACGGCCACGGCGCCGTCGGCCAGCAGGCGCAGCTCCCGCTGACGCACCGGGTAACGCTCGTCGTGGTATTCGACGGCGTGGCTGTCCAGTAGTTCGACGGCCAGCGCCGCGGCCAGGACCAGCCCGTCGGCGTAGAACTCGTACTCGTCGTCGGGCGACGCGAACCCGGAGTCCGGCGGGTACTGATGGTCGAGGGTCAGGTCGAAGCGCTGCTTCCAGGCCGCCAGACCGTCGACCAGCGCTTCGCTGATCGGCAGGGACGCGGGGTCGCACACCTGCGAAATCCCGTCGGCGTCGGTGACCGACAGCGGGTGGCCGCAGCAGTAGTCGGCGCTCATGACGATCCGTTGCCTGGTCATCGGCCGATGATCGCACCATCGGGCCGTCGGCCTCGACCGGGTTTGGCGACCCGGTCGAGGCCGTGCCGGGTCAGAAGGTGTACGGGGTGGCGTACTGCGGCCGCAGGATCGTCGTGCGCGGGGCGACCTGGCGGATCGCCGCCTCGAACGCGGTCAGCCGCTGGAGGTCGGCGGGTGCGACGACCGGCGGGTTCTGCAGCGGGGTCTCGAAGTTGTCCCAGTGCACCGGCACCACGACCGCCGGGTGGCCGAGCGCCTCGATCAGCCGGGGCACGTACTCGTGGGTGGAGCTGCTGGACGGCAGGGCCAGCATCGCGACGTCCGGGTTCAGGCCGCGCAGGTTGCGCTCGACGAAGTCGCTGGCGCCCATGAAGAACACCGACGGCCCGCCGGTGACGGTGAGCTGGTACGACAGGGTGTCGCCCTCGGGCAGGTCGGCGATGGTGGCCGGGGCCGGGCTCGGCGGGCTGGTGCGCACCCCGGGAAACGCCATCGACCAGGACCCGTTGCGGCTGTGCAGCGCGGACACGACCTCGACCGAGTAGTCCCCGAACGCCAGCACCTCCCCGCCCTTGACCGGGCTGAGCTGCGCGGAGGGCACGCCCGCGGCGAGCCCGAGGTGGTACGCGGTGAGCGTGCCGAAGACCCGGGCGCCGGTGGTCGTGGCCACGTGCGGCACGTCGTTGAAGTGGTCCCAGTGGGTGTGCGTGACGAACACGTTCTCCGGCTTGCCGACGTGCGCGGCCACCGTCGCGGCGTCGACGGTGAGCTCGGTGGCGGGGTCGAACGCGCCGGTGAACAGGCCCGTCGGGAAGCGGGTGAGGTACGGGTCGATCAGGACGGTGCGGGCACCGACGTCGATGCGCCAGCCGGAGGTACCCAGCCAGCGGAACGTCGCCGTCTGCCGTTTCGCCGTGCCCGGCCGGGCGGCGGGTGCGGCGGCGGCCGGGGCGGCGGCGACCGGGATGGCGGCCATCGAGGTGAGCGCGGTGCCCGCGGCGGCCGTCGCGAGGAAGCGGCGGCGGCCGACCTGGTGCTCTGACATGTGGTTCCCCTCGTGCGGTGGATCAAGTTGACCAGCGCAGCGAAACATCCGGCCGTCGGCACCGTCCAAGATCGCAGAGCGGCACCTGCCATATCGGGCCGGATATCACCCCAGTTCAGACGCCAGCCGAGGATGGCGGCCGGTGTCTTATGTCACTCTCCGCGCAGCTCGCCGACGGCCAGATTCGCGGCCCGCCCGAGCACCAGGTCCAGTTCCAGCCGCGGCATGGACTGCCGCTCGGTCCTGCCGAACACCGCCACGGCGTAGCGGCCGCCGTCCGGGTACTCCACGACGCCGGCCTCCATGTGCAGGCCGGGCAGCGTGCCGGTCTTCGCCGCGACCCGGACGCCGGGCGGGAAGGCGGCGGCGAGCCGGGTCCAGAACAGCTGCCGGGACATCAGCGCGCGTACGGTCGCGCAGGCTTGCGCCGGGCCGGCCTCGTCCCGCCAGATCAGGGCGAGCAGCCGGGTGATCTCCTCCGGGGTGCTGGAGTTGGTGCGCGCGGGGTCGTACACCCGCAGCGCCCGGACCTGCTCCTCGGGCAGGGCCGGGTAGATCCGGGCGAACTCGTCGTCGTCGCCCGCGCCGACGTCGGCGATCATCGTTTCCAGGAGCTCCCGCGGCCCGCCGATCAGCCGGGTGCGGGTCAGGCCGAGCTCCTGGGCGAGCAGCGGCAGCAGATCGGGGCCGCCGACGCGACCAAGCAGCATGTCGGCGGCGGTGTTGTCGCTGACGGACATGGTGAAGTAGGCCAGGTCGCGCAGGGACACCTCGACGTCGTCGGCGCAGCCCGCGGTCCCCCAGCCGCCGAGCCGGTCGCGTGAGCGGACCAGCACCCGCTCGGCCGGGTCCAGCGAGCCGGCGACGGTCTGCCGGGCGAACTCAAGTACCAGCAATATCTTGAAAATGGAGCCGATGACGACCTGGTCGTCGGCCCCGACGGCGATCTGTCGGCCCGTGTCGAGGTCGCGCGCGTGCAGCCACCCCCGCATGCCCGCGGCGGCGAACACCTCCGCGATCCGGTTCGTGATCAACATCGGTTCAGCCTATGGTCGGACAGTGGATCTCTCCAAACACCTGCGCTACTTCCTGACCGTCGCGGAGGAGCTGCACTTCAGCCGGGCGGCGGCGATCCTGGGCATCGCGCAGCCCCCGCTCAGCCAGGCCATGCGGCGGCTGGAGGACGAGCTCGGCGTGACCCTGTTCGACCGGCTGCCCCGCGAGACCGCGCTGACCGCCGCCGGGCACGCGCTGCGCGACGAGGCGCGGGAGTTCCTGGCCGCCGAGCAGCGCATGCGCACCCTGATGAGCACCATCCGCGACGGCGCGCTCGGCACCCTGCGCGCCGGGGTGCCGCCGGAGACCCCGGCCGCGGCCCTGGGCGAGCTGCTGCGCCGGCTGGCCGAGCAGGCCCCCGGCCTCGACGTCGACCTGCAGGAGCTGACCACGGCCGAGCAGCTGGAACTGCTCGCCGCCGCCCGGCTCGACGTGGGCCTGGTGCACCAGCCGGTCGACGACGTAGACCTGTGCGCGGGGCCCGCCGTCCGCACCCGGCTGGGCGTGGTGCTGCCCCGCACCTCCCCGCTGGCCAGGTCGAACGAGCTGGCCCTGGCCGACCTGGCCGGGCACGGCCTGGTCGTGTTCCCCCGCGCCACCGCGCCCGGCTGGCACGACCACCTGCTGGCGGTGTGCCGCGAGCACGGCTTCACCCCCGGCCGGATCCGGCACGCCCGCAACCCCGAGTTCCTGTGCGGGCTGGTGCTCGCCGGTCAGGGCGTGGCGCTGGAGCGGGAGTCCGCGACCCGCCGCGAACCGCGGGTCACCTGGCGGCCGCTGACCGGCGACCCGCTATGGCAGCAGGTCGCGGCTGTGTGGCCGCGCCGGTCGCCGCACCCGGCGGCGCAGCGTTTCGCCGCGGTCGCCGGTGAGGTCCTCACCCGGTCCGCGGGCCTGCCCGCGCCCGAGCGGGCCGAGGGAGCGCCGCCGCCGTGGTCGGTGGTCTTCCACACGGCCCCGGGCGTGTGACCCGTGCTCAGGAGTTCAGCAGCTCGCGGACCTCGCGGGCGAGTTCGACCGAGGCCTCGATCTCGACCTTGCGGATGGACACGCTCTCGACGTTGAACCCGAACGGCACGCCCAGCCGCCGGCAGAACGCGGAAAGCTCGCGGGCCGTGGCGATGCACTGCTGGTAGGACTCCGTCAGCGGGTCCTCGGAGAAGCGCAGCGCGTTCTCCAGCCAGCGGGGCACGTCCACGCCCAGCCAGTGCAGGAACGACAGCGTCTTCAGCGAACCGCACACCGACAGCGTGAAGATCACCGGACGGGGCGCGACGCCCTTGGCCGCACAGGTGTAGAAGTAGTCCGAGAGCATGCTCTTGGTCGCGTCGACGTCGTACACCACCTGCGTGATGAAGAACGACGCGCCGCGGTCCTGCTTGGTCAGCATGCGCAGGTGCTCGTCGCCGCTGCGGGTGTAGCGCTCGGTGATGGCGACCGCGCCCAGCGGCAGGTCGGCGCGGACCCGGTCGCGCAGGGTGTACGCCTGCGTCAGGCCGGTGCGCACGCCCTTGTCCCGCGACGACGCGCCGACGAAGACGCTCAGCACCCGGTCGGTGTCCACCTCGCCGAGCCAGTCCGCCAGCTCGGGCTCGGTGTACTTGCCGACGCACCGGTAGATGACCGCGGGCCGCTCCCAGCCGCCGAGGTGATCGCGGTGGAACGACACCGGGTCCATCGTCGGCAGGTACGGGAACGGGCGCTCCTGCGGGTTGCGGTCGCTCTCGTCGTCGATGTCGTAGAGGATCAGCCCGTCGAGGTCCACCGTGGCCAGCCGGGCGAGGGTCACCTCGGCGATCTGCGCGGCCTGCTCCGCCGAGACGCTGCTGCGCGGCGGGGTGATGCCGAGCAGCAGCACCCCCGCCTCGGCCCGCTCCAGCATCGCGCGCAGGGACCGCCGGGCAGGTGCGGTGTCGTCAGCCATGCGCTCACGGTATCGAACCCGCTCGTGCCGTAAGCGCCCGTGACAGGGCGATCAGCGCCACATTCCGGCGGCGCGTGGCCGGGTGGGCGGCCCCACCCGGCCACGCACCGCTCAGTCGAGGTGCGTGCAGACGTTGTCCGTGGTGCCGTGGACCATCGTCAGGGTCTTCTGGAACGTGGGCGTGAACGCCATGGTGTAGACGCCGTCGATCACCCAGATCCCGCGCGGCAGGCTGCTCCCGTCCGCCCGGAACCCGAAGATCGCGGGCCCCACGACGTACCAGGTCATCGACCCGTCGGTGCCGTAGTCGATCATCGCGGTGCCGCTCGCGTCGAACTCCTTCGACACCCCCGTCTCCAGGTTGGTGAACTTCACGATCAGGTCGCCGGCGTACAGCTCACGCTTCGGCGAGCCGTCGGGGTAGCTGTCGAGGACGAGTTTGCGCACCTCGTCCAGGACCGGCTCGCTGCGTACGGCGAAGTCGCAGCGCGCCCCGGCGGGCTGCTCGTAGCCGCCCTGCGGGGCGGGCACCCAGCCGCCGTGCGCACCCGCCTCCGCCGCCTGAACCGGTGCGGCCCCGGCCAGCAGCGCGCCGACCACCGCCACGATCGCGATGACTGATCTGCGCATGAGCGCTCCTTCCCTTGTTTCGTCGACTGCCGGCACAGCCTGGCCCGGCCGCCTCACCAGCGCCTGACCATCGGGAAAGGACACCTCCGGGCAAACCGGCGCTCCGGCGACAGGCTTCCGACGGCCGCGCGCGGCTGCCTCACCACCGCCTCGACACGCGCCAAGGTCAACCGGTCGGCGGCGGCCGGGCGTCCTAACGGTATGGAGTTCCGCCTGCTCGGCCCGTTCGAGGCCTGCCACGACGGCCGCCCGGTCGAGATCGCCAGCCGCCGGCAGGAACGCTGCCTGCTGGCCCTGCTGCTGCTCGACCTCGGACACCCGGTCACCATCGACCGGCTCATCGGCCTGCTGTGGAACGGCGACGCGCCCGCCTCGGCCCGCGGCGCCGTGTACACCTACGTGGGCCGCCTGCGCGCCACGCTGAGCCCGTACGGCGTGCGCATCACCACCCGCGCCGACGGCTACCTCGTCGAGGCCGACGAGCACCGTGTCGACGTCACCGACTTCCACCGCACCGTGCAGCGGGCCCTGGAACTGGCCGACCCCGCCGCCCGCGCGGGCCTGCTGGACGACGCGCTGCGGCTCTGGCGGGGAGCGCTGCTCGCCGACGTGGCCGACGAGACGCTGCGGCACCGGCTCGACGGGCAGGTCGACGAGGCCAGGCTCGTGGCCGTCGAGGCGCGCGCCGAAGCGCAGCTCGCCCTCGGCAAGCACCCCCGCGTGGCCAAGGACCTGGCCGACCTCGCCACGCGGCACCCCCTGCGCGAACGGCTCGTCGGCCTGCTGATGACCGCTCACTACCGCGCCGCCCGCCAGGCCGACGCGCTGCTGCTGTACGAGGCCACCCGGCAGGCCCTGGCCACCGAACTCGGCGTCGACCCCGGCCCCGACCTGCAGGAACTGCACCGGCGCATCCTGCGCAACGACCCGCGCCTCGACCAGCCCCGCCGCGCCGTGTACGAGGTCCGGGTCCGCGACGAGACGCTGCCCTGGACCGTCGGCGGCCACCCCGCGCTCGACTTCTGCAACACCTACGCCGGCTGGGGCCTGTCCACACCCCTGCCCGGCGCCGAGTGGCTGCGCGGCTACCGCACCTTCGCCGTCTGGTCCGGCTACCTCGGCCTCGTCGACGACCCGACGGTCAGCCGCCTGCTCACCCTGGCCGACCGCGATCCCGTCGAGGCAGGACAGACCCTCGCCGAGGCGTGGACGCTGCGCTCGCACGTGTACGCCTGCCTGCGCGGGCACGCCGACAACGCCGCGTTCGACGCGGTCGCCAGAGCCGCCGAGGCGGCCGCCAAGACGCTGGAGTACACCCGCGACGAGACCGGCGGCGGCCGCTGGCGGCCCAGCCTGGCGGCCGGGCTGCGGCTGCCCCTGCACGCCGCCGCCTGGAGCGCCGCCGAACTGCTCGCCGACCCCCGCCGGCTGACCGTGCGGTCCTGCACGCAGTCCCACTGCCGGTGGCTGTTCCTCGACGAGGCCGGCATGCGCCGCTGGTGCAGCCTGGTGACCTGCGCCGGCTAAGGCTCCAACGTCGCGGGCATGCCGAAGGCGGCGACGTGGCGCGCGCCGACGAAGGCGTTGCTCTCGGCGATCCTTCCCTGCTCGATCCGGAGCACGTCGACGACCAGGGCCTCGTAGCGCGGGCTGCCGGGACCGCGCAGGTAGCAGATCAGCGCGGGACGCCCGTTGGCGGAGCTGGGGAAGGTACGCCAGTCCAGGGGACGGCTGAGGAACGCCACGACCGCGTCGATCCCGACGACCGGCGGCGCGGGCGGCATCGTGATGCGCACGTCCTCGGCGAGCAGGGCACGCAGCGACGGCGGGTCGGCCGCGTCGGCGTACCGGCGCAGGATCCCCTCGTCCCGGCGGGTCAGCGGCGGCCGCCGCCAGTCCCGCGGATCGGCCGGGGCGTGGTGGCGCACCGTGTGCCGAGCCCGCTGCAGCAGGCTGTTGACCGCGGTGACCGGGGCGCCGAGCGCGGCGGCGACCTCCTGCGGCCGCCACCCGTGCACGTCGCACAGCACGAACGCGGCGCGCTGCCGGCCGGGCAGGTATCGCAGCGCGACGATCAGGGCGAGCTCGACGGTCTCCCTGGCCGGGACACCGGCCTGCGGATCAGCGGCCAGCAGCGCATCGGGATAGGGGCCGATGTCGGTCGACCATTCCAGCAGGTCCCCGGACGGCACGGCCCGGTTGCCGGCCGCCTTGCGGCTGTCGAGGAAGGCGTTCGTGGCGATCCGGTACAGCCAGGTCCGCACGGAGGCACGTCCCTCGAAGCGGTCGCGGGCCCGCCACGCGCGCAGGAACGTCTCCTGCACCAGGTCGTCGGCGTCGGGCACGTTGCCGACCAGGTGGTAGCAGTGCAGGTGCAGGTCGCGGCGGTGCTCGCCGAAAGCGTCCCGCAGCCGGCCGGCCGCGTCGGACATGCGGTTCTCCCGGAGCTCGTTCGTCGTCACGACGGTACTGACGATCGAGAAGGCCGTCCTTCATCGGTGAGCGATGAAGGTTCGCGTCCGCGCTCGTCTGGAACCGTGACCGATCCGGTTCGCGAAAGGACGACACGATGACGGCAAACCCCATGCTCGGCGCGGAGACACCACCGGTCGTCGACCGGCGGACCTGGCTGCGGGCCCGCGACGAGCTGCTGGCCCGGGAGAAGGCCCACACGCGCGAAGGCGACGCCATCGCCGCCGCCCGCCGCGGGCTGCCGATGACGCTGATGCCGCCGGTCGCCGTGCAGGGCCCCGGCGGGCCGACCCCGCTGGTGGACGTGTTCGAGGGACGCCGCATGCTCATCGCGTACTTCCACATGTGGCACGACGGCGAGCCGTTCGAGCGGCAGTGCGAAGGATGCACCTTCTCCACCTGCCACGTGGGGCCGCTGGATTACCTGCACGCCCGGGACGTCACCTATGCCGTGTTCTGCCAGGGCCCGTACGCCGACAGCGCCGCGTTCGCGCGGTTCATGGGATACCCGTTCCCCTGGTATTCGGCGCGCGACAGCGATCCGGCCCTCGCCGACGGCCGCGACTTCGGGTTCATCGCCTGCTACCTGCGCGACGGCGACCAGGTCTACGAGACCTACTGGACGACCGGGCGGGGCGTCGAGGCGCTGATGACCAGCTACCACGCCCTGGACCTGACGGTGTACGGCCGGCAGGAGGCCTGGGAGGACTCCCCCGACGGCTGGCCGCGGCTGAGCGGACACCCGTGGCGGCTCGACGGCCGCCCGACCGCCCAGTGGAGCCGCCCCGGCGTACACCCGGCGACGGCCTGACCCTGCTCAGTCGCCGACGCGTACGACCGCGGTGTGCGCGTCGGCGACCGCCAGCCGCACGATGGCCTCCAGCCTGCGCATCTCCAGCTCCAGCCCGCAGGCGAGCGGCCCCGTCCGCACGGTCAGCATGCGGGCGGCCTCGGACATCGGCAGGTTCAGCGCCGCACGCAGCTCCTTCACCAGCCGGACCCGGTCGGTGTCCGCGACGGTGACCTGCAACCCGAACCAGCCGCCCTGCTCGCGCAGCAGCGCATGCTCGGCACCGTCGACGCTCGGGCCGAGGTAGCTCTCCACGGCGTACTCGCAGCCCGCGCACCGCTCCGAGGCATCCCAGCTGAGGCGTCGCCCGTCCAGCCAGCCGACCAGCTCATACGTCACCACACCCGCACATCGCGGGCACTGGAACGTCGTGGTCGCGCTCTGCGCATGCCCCATCGGCTCCGCCTTCCGTGACGGCACATCGTAGGGCAGGATCGGCCACGCGTGCGGGCCGCTTTCCGTGGCGGCTCCGTCATGGACGGGCGGCGGTCAGCCGTCCCAGGAGGCGGGGCAGCGGTCCGGCGGGCGGCGACCAGACGTCGCGGTCCTGGTAGGACCACGCGTATACGGGGTTGCCGTCGTGCACGAGGTCGCGCAGGCCGGGCAGGCCGAGTTCGTGGGCGGACCACTCGTACAGCAGCTGCAGGCGCGGCTGGATCACGCCGTAGTCGAGCATCCGGCCGAGGCGGTGCTCGTGGGCGAGGTAGGCGCGCAGTTCCGCCGCCGGCGGGTAGCGGTCGGGCAGGACCCGGCCCAGCGACAGGAACACCCCGGCCATGCCCAGCCGCGGGTCCCCGAGGAACCTGCCCAGCACCGCGAGCCGGCCCAGGGCCAGCTTCGGCGCGGCGACCAGCGCGTGGGTGTACAGGACCCGGAGCAGGGCGACGTTGAGGAAGAAGCGCTCGGGCATCGGCTCCTGTTCGGCGAGCTCCCGGTTGTCCAGGTAACCGCTGACGATGCTGGCGTTGTGGGCCCGGTACCAGTTGCGCGCCGTCGGGTGGTGGATGAACGCGGTCCACAGCACGACCGCCGGTGACGACGGCTCGCCCGGCACGCCGCCCGATCGGGCCATGGCCTCGCAGCCGTCGTACAGCAGCCGGTCGTTGACGGCTCGCCACCAGCGGCTGCCCGGCGGTTGCGAGCTGAGGGAGTTGAGCACTCCCCGGCGGGCCTGCCAGCGCATGAACGACATGGCGGCCCGCCGGAACGGCAGGTGCCGTGGGGCCTGGCCCTCGGGACCGTGGTAGGTGCGGGCCAGCAGCGCGATGCGGCGCAGCGGGTCGTCGCGTACCCCCGCGACCTGGTCGGCAGCCCAGTCGGCGGCCGGGTTCGGCGGCCGCTGGACGCCGCTGCCCGGCCGCGTGGCGCGGGCGCGCGGCTCACGTCGGCCGAGGCGCACGCCTGTCCTTGCGCTGGGCGAGTTCCTCGTCGTCCACCAGGACGAGCATCGGCTTGCCCGGTTCGCACAGCATGGTGACGAGGAAGCGCACGCGCACGTCGTCGCGGTTGTTGCCGTCCTGGTAGTGGATGACGTCGCCACCGGGCTCCCAGAACACCTCGCCCGCGCGGACGATCCGCTCGGGCTCGCCCTCCAGTTCGAACACCATCTCGCCTTCCAGCACGTAGCCGAACGCGGGGCCCGAGTGCCGGTGCGGCGGCGTGCCGGGGTCGCCGGGCGGATACTCGATGACCACGGTCATCGCGTGGGCTCCGGCCGGGATGAACGGCGGCTGCGCCTCCTGCAGCATGGTGAGCGCCGTCTGCCACGCGTTCGATCTCGGCTGCCCGCCGGCCGGGTTGCTGCCTGCCATGGGAGACACCTCCGTAGTGAGATGGGCGGTCATGCCGGGCGGTCGGCCGAGCCGGGGGTGAGGCCGAGGGCGAGCAGGTCGGCCATGCCGAACTTCGCACCGGCGGCGGGCAGGATCGGTTGCCAGTCCGGTTCGAGGCTGAGGTGGCTCGCGGCGTCGGCGCGCTGCAGGCCGATGAGGACCTCCGCGACGATGCGGCCGCCGACCGGGCCGAGCCGGTCGCCGTCGCCGCGGTGTTCGGCCTCCTTGAGGATGTAGAACCACAGCGGGGTGCCGTCCGGCCAGCTCTGCTCCAGCTCGTCGGAGGTCAGCGGGTCCACCCCGAGCAGCCGGGCGACGGCTTCGCCGCTGGGCAGCGCGGTCGTGTCGCCGCGCAGCAGGTCCCGGACGGCCAGCGAGCGGTACGCCGCCGTGTCGACCGCCCCGGTGACCTGCTCGGGCAGGCCGATGAGGCTGGCGGCGAGCCGCCCGTCGAGGCGTTTGGCCCGCTGCGCGGGCGGGTGGCCGGGCAGGTCGAAGACCTGGGCGAGGTCGAGTCTGCGGTCCGCGGGCACGGGGCCGAAGCCGACCAGGTCCGGGAAGAGCGGCACCGCCGGGCCGCCGTCGACGAGCCGGTAGGTGTGCCGGATCTGGCCGTGGCCGTAGCGGAACGCGGCGTCGGCGAACTCCAGCGGGATGTACGCCTGCCCGACCGGCGGCGCGAACCACCGGCCGCCCTCGGCGAGCACCTGCTCGACCAGCTCGGTGCCGACCAGGCGCGGCAGGAAGTCGTGGACCACGATCCACTGGTAGTGCCAGGTGAGGGTGATCCGGGCCTTGTCGAACACGTCGACCTCGGCCGTCCCGGCCTCGCGCAGCAGGTCGACGATGCGGTTGTGCGCGCGCAGCAGCGCCATGTGCAGCGACAGCGCGAACAGGTGCGAGTCGTTGCGGGGGTCGCCGATCAGCGCCACGCCCTGCTGGTTGCGCGGCACGTCGCCGCCGTCCGGCCCGAGCAGGAACTTCGCCGGATCGTGCACGTCGAACAGGTACGGCGAGCCGATCGGGCCGTCGGAGTAGACCATCTCCAGGTTGAGTTTCGGGGCGCGGGCGTTGCGCAGCGCCTCCGGGTCGACGCCGCCCATGATCGGCGAGCGGTCGGCGGTGATGTCGTGGGCGATGAGCTGGCCGAAGAAGGGCCAGCCGGCGGCCTCGGCGGCGTCGTCGCGGCCGGGGTCGAGCCGGTCCAGGACCGCGGTGGCGTCGCAGACCCCGCCGTCGACGCCCGCGCGCACCAGCAGCTGCGGGTCGGTGCCCAGCGGGGCGAGGCCGGGGAACATGCGCCCGTAGCGGGCCGCGCCGGTGGGCCGGTCCACGGCGCGCGCCATGCTCAGGCAGTGGTCGCGGGCGGCGACCCGGCTGCCGTGCGCGTGTGCCGGAGCGCCGCTCACCTGCCGAGCGTATGCCCCGGTGTCGCCCGGTCCGGCCTGGTTGGGCAGACGGCCCGCGGTCATGCCCGCCTCCGGCGGCCGTCGTCGGGCCGGGAGTCGTCCTCCACGGCCTGCACCGCGCCGAGCAGGTTGCGCAGGCCGACCTCCTCGCTCTGGGTGTACGCCGGATCGAGGACCCACTCGTCGATGGGCACCTCGACGGCCTGCTCCTCGGGCAGGCTCGCCTCGGCCTGGGCCAGCTCGGCCCTGACCTCGGCCTCCAGGTCGTGCAGGAAGGCGTTGTCGCCGGTCGGGATGTTCATGTCTCCTCCAGGGCAGGTCACCACCAGCTAAGACCGGACAGCCCGGTGGCCTGTGACAGCTCGTGCGGTCATCCGGGCCTCGCGGCGGAGATCCGGGCGAGTTTGGCGGGGTTCATCACCCACATGACCTGGTCGATGCCTTCCGGCGTGGCATGGATCGCCGCCAGCGCGACGCCGGCGCCGTCCCGCGAGATCAGCACCGCCGGCCGGCCGTTGGCCTCGACCCAGGTGAACTCGGCCCCGGTCCAGAAGTGCGGGGCGAACGCGACGATGAACTTCGCCACCGTCGTGCGGCCGACGACCGGGATCCGGGCGGCGCGCACCGCTCCGCCGCTGTCGGAGTAGCTGACGACGTCCGAGGCGAGCAGCTCCTCCAGCGCGGCGAAGTCGCCCGTGCGGGCCGCGGTCAGGAACGCGGTCAGCAGGGGCCGCTGCTCGGCCGGGCGTACGGACTCGCGCGGGGAGTCGGCGACCCGTTTGCGGGCCCGGCTGACCAACTGGCGGGCGCTGTCCTCGGTGGCCTGCACGATGTCGGCGATCTCCCGGTAGGGGTAGCTGAACGCCTCGCGGAGCACGTACGCGGCGCGCTCGGTGGGTGTCAGCTTCTCCATCAGGACCAGCATCGCCATTTCCAGCGCCTCGCCGCGTTCCGCCCCTAAAGCGGGATCTGCGCTGGTGTCGACCGGTTCGGGCAGCCACGGCCCGATGTAGGTCTCCCGGCGCGAACGGGCCGACTGCGCGGCGTTGATCGCCAGCCGGGTCGTCGTCGTGGCGAGGAACGCGCCCGGATCGCGTACCGTGTCGCGGTCGTAGGCCTGCCAGCGCAGCCAGGCCTCCTGCACGATGTCCTCGGCCTCGGCCGCGCTGCCGAGCATGCGGTAGGCGATGCCGAACAGGCGCGGGCGCAGGCTCGCGAACACCGAGGCAGCCTCTTCGAGAGCGGCCGCCGACGGATCGCCCAGAGCCGGCACCCATCCATGCTAACGATCTTTTCCCGGCCGGGTCCGTGCTTCGCCCCGGCCGGGCGGCGGCTCACCGGCGCGCGGTGCGCCCACCCCGCGCGGCCGGGGTCTTCCGGCGCTCGGGGCGCTTCGCAGGCGCGGGCTTCGCCGCCGGCTCCTGCTCCTGCCGCTCCTTCAGGCGCTTCTGCTCCCGCAGCACCTCGGCGTGCGTGGCGCGCTCCGCGACCAGCCACTCCGGCGGGTCCGCGACCAGCTCCGCGATCTGCGCGGTGGTGAGCGCCTCGGTGATGCCGGCGCGGGCGAGCCCGCTGTTGGACACCCGCAGCCGCGCGGCGACCACGCTGCGCGGGTGCGGACCGTCGCGGCGCAGGTCGGACAGCCACTGCGGGGGGTTGCGCTGGAGCTCGTCGAGCTCCTCGCGGGACACCAAGCTCTCCTGGAACTCCTTAGGCGTGGCCGGCAGGTACACGTCCAGCTTCAGCGCCGCCGTGGCGGCCTTCATCACCTGGGGCTTCTTGGGCTTGGTCACCGACTCAGCCTAGCGGCCCGGCAGGCCGCCGCTGACCGCGGTGCCTGCCGTCACCGATCGGGCACATCGGGCTTCCCGGTACCCTGACCAGGTTGCGCCAACCGCAGCGCTGCCCGTACGCCGGTGCCTGGCCGGTCGACGCTCCGGAGGTAACCGTGCCCGACCCCGAGGACGCCCGTCCCGCGTTCCGCCTGCTGGCCGTGCCCGGCGTCACCGTCGACAAGTGGGCCCGGGTCTGGTCCGAGCGGCAGCCAGCGGTGGAGCTGCGGGTGGAGCCCGCCGAGGCCGCCGACGCCGCCGCGCTGCTGGCCGTGGAGGCCGACGCCGGCCTGCTGCGGATGCCCGTCGACCAGGACACTTTCCACGCCATCCCGCTGTACACCGAGGTGACGGTCGTCGTCGTGCAGCGCGACCACCTGCTCTCCGCCGGCGACGAGCTGACCGTCGCCGACCTCGCCGACGAGATGCTGCTGAGCCCCATGGACAACGTGATCGACTGGACCGGTGTGCCGGGGGCCCCGGCCGTGCTCGACCACCGCCCGGACACCACGGCCGACGCCGTCGAACTCGTGGCCGCCGGGGTCGGCGTGCTCGTCGTGCCGCAGTCGCTGGCCCGCGCCCACCAGCGCCGCGACCTCACCTACCGCGTGGTCACCGACGCCCCGACGTCGTCGATCGGGCTGGTGTGGCCCCGCGACCGGTACACCGACCTGGTCGAGGAGATGATCGGCATCGTCCGCGGCCGGACCGCCAACAGCACCCGCGGCCGCGCCCAGCCCGAACCGCCCGCCCGCCCGGCGGCCAAGGCCGCGCCCCGCGCCACACCCCCGGCCAAGCGGACACCCGCCCGGCGCGGCGGACCCAGCCCCCGCACCACCCCGAAGCGGCGCGGCCGCTGATCACCAGGCGGCAGGTTCGGAACCGCCGCCGGTCACGGCTGTCCCCGGTTCGGGGTGACGGCATCGATCGACTCCTCGGCGGACCGGCGCGTGACAGGCGGCGGCTCGCCGGGCGGGGCATGGCCGACCCGGACGCACACCTGCGGCTCGCCTAGTCCCGGCAGCAGCCGGCGCAGCTCGTCGCGGGTGTCGGCGACCTCGGTGACGTCGCTGATCGGCGCGCTGCCCAGGCCGTGCACGGCGGCGGTGAGCAGCACCGCGGACAGCGCCTGCCCGGCCCGCAGCCACGCCGGCGGGGTGTCGTCGTCGGTGAAGACGATCAGGTAGCGGGCTCCGGCGTCGGTGTCCCGGCCCGGATGCATGGTCTGCCCGCCGAACGGCGCGTAGTCGCGGATCGGCACCCGCCGCTGCACCGCCCGCACCGTGGTCTCGGTGGGCACCCCCTCGCCGCTCCACGGCGGACGGTGCGTCCAGTCGGCCAGCTCGGCCCGGTAGTCGGCGTCGGACAGCTGCAGCGCGCCGGCCCGCACGGCCGCCAGGGCCAGGACCGGGATCTGGTCGATGTCGACCAGGTGCACGTGGGCGTGCTCCCGCTCCCCCGCGACGATCAGCGCCCAGCATTCGGCCTCGGTGACCTGCTCGGAGGTGAACGGCCGCCGGTCCGTGCGGCGGCGCCTGATCGCCGCGCTCGCCTGCAGCTCGGCCAGGTGCGGCCGGTACGGGCCGACGATGCGCAGCTCGGCGAGCAGGTCCGGGTCGGCCGGGTCGGGCAGCTGCCGCACCTGCACGTCGTGCCCGGCGGCGGCCAGGGCGGTGCGGGCGTGGTGCAGCGCGGCCCCGCAGCTGACGGTCAGCAGCCGGCCGGCCGGGTCGGCGACGGGAAGCGAGCGCCGGCGGTCGGCGTACAGGCGCAGCCCGTCCGGACCGGCGTGCCAGCGCCACGGCTGGGTGTTGAAGACCGACGGCGCGGCGAGCGCGGTGCGGGCCGCGTCGCGCAGCACCTGTTCGCGGTTCGTCTCGACTGCTGTCATGCCTTCACTGTCCGCCCGGCGCGGGCCGGCGGGCAGTGCCGGCCGGCCCGCGTCGGGCGGGGCGAGGGTCCCGGCCGGGGACGGGTCTTTGGTCCCTTCCCCGGCACAGCGGCCGGAGCGGACAATGCGGGGGTGATCCGTGTGTTCCTGCTCGACGACCACGAGGTGGTCCGGCGCGGCCTGTGCGACCTGCTGCAGGCGGGCGGCGACATCGAGGTGGTCGGCGAGTCCGGCTCGGCGGCCGAGGCCGCCCGGCGCATCCCCGCGCTGCGCCCCGACGTCGCGGTGCTCGACGCCCGGCTGCCCGACGGCAGCGGCATCGACGTCTGCCGCGACGTCCGCTCCGTCGACCCGGACATCAAGGGCCTGATCCTCACCTCGTACGAGGACGACGAGGCGCTGTTCGCCGCGATCATGGCCGGGGCCGCCGGATACGTGCTCAAGCAGATCAAGGGCACCGATCTCGTCGACGCCGTACGCCGGGTCGCCGCGGGCCAGTCGCTGCTGGACCCGGCGGTCACCCAGCGGGTCCTCGAACGCATCCGCAACCCGCGACACGAGCCCGACCAGCTCAAGGCGCTGACCGAGCAGGAACGCCGCATCCTCGGCCACGTCGCCGACGGGCTGACCAACCGGCAGATCGCCGAACGGATGTACCTGGCCGAGAAGACGGTCAAGAACTACGTGTCGAGCCTGCTGGCCAAACTCGGCCTGGAACGGCGTACGCAGGCGGCGGTGTTCGCGGTGAAGCTGGGCGAGCGGCCGCCGCGCTGATCCGGCCGGCCAGCTCGGGGCGGCCGGCGGCCAGCGACGCGACGGTCTGCAGCTGCGGGCCGGTCGCGAAGAGCCGCTGGATGACCACGTCGTGCAGGTCCCGGGAGTGGTCGCGGATCCGGGTCGGCACGCCGAGGAAGCTGTGCATCGGCGGATGGTTCGCCGGGAAGCCGACCGAGCGCGGGTGGGTGGAGATGTCGGCCATCCGGACCGGCTCCGGGTCGCTGATCAGCAGGCCGAGCACACCATGCCCGGTGGGCAGCGCGCCGGTCGCCGCGTGCTGCTCCGGAGTCATGCCGTGGGTGATGAACTCGACGGCCGGGGCCATCCGCGCCCGCCCGGCCGGTCCGCGTACCGCGGCAGGTCCCGCAAGGTCGGGACCAACGGCCCTGAACAGGCCCGCCCGCGGCGACGACAGTGGAGGCCATGCAGACGTCAGCCGACCTGGACACCGCCCTGCGGGCCGCCGTGGCCGCCGCCGTGCGCGCGCCGTCGGTGCACAACACCCAGCCGTGGCGTTTCCACCTCGGGTCCGACACCATCGACGTGTACGCCGACCCGTCCCGGCTGCTGCCGGTCAGCGACCCGACGGGCCGGGCGCTGCGGGTGTCGTGCGGCGGCGCGATCCTCAACGCCCGCCTCGCCCTGGCCCACCACGGCTGGTCCACGGAGACGCTGCTGGACGCCGGAGCCGCCGAGCCGCTGCACCTGGCGCGCGTCCGCGCCGTCGGCCCGCACCCGGCCACCCCCGCCGAGCAGGAACTGCATGCCGCGATCGGCCGGCGGCACAGCAACCGCGGCCCGTTCCTGGACACGGCCGTGCCGCTCGACGTGCGGGCCAGGCTCCACGACGCCGCCGACGCCGAGGGGTGCTGGCTCGACCTGATCCTCGGCCCGGTGGCCCAGGACCTGGTCGCCGGGCTGGTCCGCGTCGCCGACCAGCTGCTGCTGGAGACGCCGGGCTACCGGGCGGAGCTGGCCGCGTGGATCCGCGACGACCCGGCCAGCCCCGACGGTGTGGCCCGCCGCGACGGCGGCCCGGCACCCGAACCGCAGGACGTGTTCACCCGCCGCGACTTCGGCGGCGCTGCCCGCCCACCGGGACGCGACTACGAGTCCAGCCCGTTCGTGGCGCTCCTCGGGGCGCACGGCGACACCCCGCACGACGACCTGCGCGCCGGGCAGGGCCTGCAACGGGTGCTGCTCACCGCCACCGCGGCCGGGCTGGCCACCTCGCTGACCTCGCAGCCGATCGACGTGCCCGCCATCCGCGAGCAGCTGCGCCTGGGCATGCACCGCCGCGGCGCGCCACAGATGCTGCTGCGCGCCGGGTACGCGGTCGCCACTGGTCCGACGTCGCGGCGGCCGGTCGCGGACGTGCTGACCGAGCACAGGTGAGCAGTGGCGAAAGTCCCGGGCACGCACCGTCGATCCACAACACCCAGCCGTGGCACTGGCAGATCCACCCCGACCGGCTCGACCTGTACTCCGACACGACCCGCGCGCTGCCCGGCACCGATCCGGACCAGCGGATGCTGCTGGTGAGCTGCGGCGCCGCGCTGCACCACGCCCAGACGGCGCTGCACGCCCAGGGCCTCGACACCGCGGTGCGCCCGCTGCCCGAACCGACCGCCCCGACCACCTGGCGACCGTCACCGTCACCGGCGACGTCCCCGTCACCGCGCAGGCGATGCGGCTCGTGCGGGCGCTGCGGCTGCCGTTCGAGCAGACCGCCACCGTCGACGAGCACTAGTCGTCGTCCACCACGTTGCCGTCGCGGTCATGGACCGTCGCCGCCTGTTCGAGGGCGACGCGCCATGACCGCTCGTCGTCGGTGCCGGCGCGCCAGTCGTCGCCGCGCACCTCCCACATCGCGACGAGCCCGAGCAGCTCCTCCGGTGTGCCGGCGCTGAACAGGCAGCCGTCCTTGGCCGCGGTGTACTCGGCCGTGTACTCGCCGGGTCCCTCGCGCAGGTAGCTCAGCGAGACTGCACAGCCCTTCGCCCGCAACGCGAACAGCGCCGGGCCGCCGGTGTTTCCCGCGACCCGGATCACGACCCGGTGCTCCCCGCTCACCTGCGGGCCCCTCTCGACGAATGCGCTGCTCCGCAAAGGATAGGCGGGTCCACGGTCCGCCCGGTGGGGAGTCTTTGGTCCCGTCACGAGGGGCCGTCGAACTCTGCTGTGACCGGTGTGACGGGCGGGATTCTGGGTGCAGACCCCCGACGTCCAAGGAGACGACGATGAAGCGCAGGACCCTCGACCTCATGTTCAGCCTCGGCGGCGTGGCCGTCGCCATCCTGCTGACGATCGCCGGCGTGGTGCTGTCGGCCAACGCCGACTTCGCCCGCACCTACGTCGCCGACCAGCTCACCCAGCAGAACATCACGTTCAAGACCCTGGACACCCTCACCCCCGAGGAGCGCGAGCAGCCGGGTCTGGTCGAGTACGCCGGGCAGCAGCTGACCACCGGCAAGCAGGCCGAGGTGTACGCCAACGAGTTCATCGGCCTGCACCTGAAGAACACCGCGGGCGGCAGGACCTACGCCGACCTGGGCGTCCCGCAGGCCCAGCTCCGCACCCAGGTCGCCGAGGCGGCCAAGAACAACGACCCGAACCTCGCCGCCCTGCAGCAGCAGCTGACCGACGTCACCGCGCAGCGGGAGACCGTGTTCAAGGGCGAGACCCTGCGCGGCCTGCTGCTGACCACCTACGGATTCAGCGAGTTCGGCGTCAAGGCGGGCCAGGCCGCGCTGGTCGCCTACCTCGCCGCCCTGGTGCTGGCGCTGCTGTCGGTCGCGGGCTTCGTGCACGCCTTCACGACCCCCCGCACGGTGGCCTTCGCCCCGGTCGAGGCCACCCCGGGCCGCGAGCGGATCGACGCCTGAGGCACCGGTCCCTGGGGCGGCCCGCCGTTTGGCGGGCCGCCCCAGCCGTCTGCCCAGGCGATTCACAGCGGAACACGGCAATTCTGTGGACTCGTACAACCATGCGCCGCCCGGGTTCCGTTATGGACAGAGGCACGCCGGTCACTCCCTCGACGGCGGCCTCGATCCTGAAAGGAGTCGGTGTGTTCCACATCGGACCCCGAAATCTCCTGCTCGCGCTGCTGATCGCGGTGCTCGTCGCCTCGGTCGGCGGCGCGGGCACCGGTGCCGCCGAGCAGCCCGCCGGGGCCGCGCCCGCGGCTCCCACCCTGCTGCCGGCCGGCAAGCAGTACACGGTGACGCTGCTGACCGGCGACGTGGTGACGGTGCAGACGCGGCCGCAGGGCTGCCCGCTGGTGTCGGTCCGGCCGGCGAAGCCGAGCGGCGTGCTGCACCGCAACTGCGGCCCCGACGGGCACGTGCGGGTCGTGCCGGCGCAGGCCGCTGCGCTGATCGGCTCGGTGCTGGACGAGGCGCTGTTCGACGTGACCACCCTGATCCTCGAAGGCCACGACGACGCGCGGGCCAAGGACATCCCGCTGATCGTGCGGCAGGGCAGCGGGCCGCAGGCAAGGCAGTCGCTGACCGCAGGGCTCGACCGCACGCGCGAGCTGGCGAGCATCGGGGCCGTCGCCGGACGCCGGCCCAAGGCGAAGGCCGCCGAGTTCACGACCATGCTGTCGCAGCTCACCACTGCCCGTACGGCGACCGGCTCCGGCACCCGGGTGTGGCTGGACCGCCAGGTGCGGGCCACAGCCGAAGCGGGCGGCGCGGGCCTCGACGCCAACCTGCGCCAGGTACGCGCGCCGCAGGCGTGGGCGGCGGGCTTCACCGGCCGGGGCGCGAAGGTGGCGGTGCTCGACACCGGCGTCGACTTCACCCACCCCGACCTGAAGGGCCGCGTCACCCAGTGGGCCGACTTCAGCACCGAGGACGGTGACGGCGTCGACCGGTTCGGGCACGGCACCCACGTCGCGGCCACGATCGCGGGCACGGGCGCGGCCTCCGGCGGCGCGCGGCGCGGTGTCGCCCCCGAGGCCGACCTGGTGATCGGCAAGGTGCTCGACGACTACGGGTACGGCACCGACTCGCAGATCATCGCCGGGATGGAGTGGGCGGCCACCCGCGCCGATGTGATCAACATGAGCCTGGGCGGCTGGGAGCCGAGCGACGGCACCGACCCGCTGTCACTGGCCGTGGACGCGCTGACCGAGCAGCACGGCGCGCTGTTCGTGGTGGCCGCGGGCAACGACGGCCCGGCGGACGGCACCGTGTCGTGGCCCGCCGCGGCGGCCTCGGCGCTGACCGTCGGCGCGGTGGACGCCGCCGACGTGCCGGCGGACTTCTCCGGTCGGGGCCCGCTGGTCAACACGTGGGCCGCCAAGCCCGAGCTGGTCGCACCGGGCGTGGAGATCGTCGCCGCGCGGGCGGCGGGCACCGGCATCGGCCGGGTGATCGACGCCCGGTACACGGCCGTGTCCGGGACCTCGATGGCCGCCCCGCACGTCGCGGGCGCGGCCGCGATCCTGGCGCAGCGGCACCCGGACTGGAGACCCGCGCAGTACAAGGCCGCGCTGGTGGGAGCGAGCGAGCCGCTGGCCGGCGCGGACCCGTACACCGTCGGCGCGGGCCGCCTGAACGTCGTCCGTGCGCTGAGCGGCGCGGTCAGCGAGCAGCCGGTCGTCAACCTCGGGACGTTCCCGTACCCGCAGTCCGGCATCGCGCGCACGACGCTGTCGTGGTCGAACACCTCAGCCGAACCCGCCAAGCTCCGGTTCAGCGTCGCCGTCACCGACCGGCACGGGACGGCCGTGCCCCGCACCGCGACCCTGTCGGCGTCGTCGGCGGTCCTCGCGCCCGGCGCGAAGGCGACGGTCGGCCTGCGGATCGACCGGTCCCGGCTCGCGGCCGCGCCGGGGCTGTACACGGCCGTGGTCACCGCGCACACGTTCGGCGGAGGGTTCGTGTCCAGCACGCCGGTGACCTTCTACGTGGAGCCGCCCAGCTACGACCTGACGCTGACCTCCACTCCCCTGCCGCAGACCCCCGAGGGCTCGGACGTGTACGTCTCCGCGATCGTGGTGAACCTCGACGACCGCGCGCTGTACGCGCGCCGGTGGGATGTCCCGCCCGGCGAGACCGTGACGGCACGGGTGCCCGCCGGCCGGTACAGCATCGTGTCGTCGATCTGGGACCTGGGCGAGGCGTCGTCGCGGATGGGCCTGGTCGGCGATCCCGATGTGACGGTGGCCGCGGACACCGCGTTCGTGCTCGACGGCGCGCGGGCCAAGCCGGTGACGGCCGCCGTGGACGGAGTCGAGACGGTGGCGAACGCGGTCGGGCTCACCTACGAGCAGGTGCCCCGGCACGGGCCGGGCTGGTCGGACTTCGCCTTCGCGTGGGGCGCGGACGCGGGCAAGGGCAGCGTGTTCGCCACCCCGACCGACGGGCCGGGCGTCGGCACGTTCGACGCGTACGCCTCGTACTCGCTGGTCGCTCCTGGTGACGGGCCCAGCCCGTTCCTGTACGACCTGATCCGGCCGCTGGGCCACCGGATCCCGGACGATCTCGCCTACCGGGTCGGCGTAGCCGAGCAGGCCCGGCTGGCCCGCATCGACCAGCGCTTCCACCTGCTGGACAAGGAGGACACGTACGTCGGCCACAAGCGGTACGGGTACAGCCCGACGGGCGGGTACATCGCCGAGGCGGACACCCACGGCCTGTCCGGTGACCGCGTGGACTACGTCACGCCCGACTACTCCTGGAAGGACGAGGCGTTCTACGACGCGAACATCGGCTACGGCGTGGTGACGCAGGAGTCGCTGCGCCGGTACGAGCCGGGCAGCCGGCAGCAGAAGGTGTGGGTGCGCCAGCCGCTGCGGCCGGACTGGTACGACGATCCGGCGCCGTCGTCGAGCGGCTGCCGGCCCGCGCCGGTGTCGCGCACCCGCGGCGTGCTGCATGTCGAGCTGGTCGACCTGACCGACGAGCATCAGCGTTTCGACTGCCTGGGCTGGGGCGACGGCTGGTCGGAGACGACCCGGACGCTGACCCTGCACCGCAACGGGGTCCTGCTGGGACAGTACCCGGAGTCGTTCGGCGACTTCGCGATCCCGGCGGCCGCGGGTGCCTACCGGCTCACGTACGACCTGGACGCGAGCGTCCTGCTGCCGGTCTCCACCCGGGTGACCACCGCGTGGACGTTCCGGTCGGCCGGGCCCGCGGGCACCGGCAGCGCCCCGGTGGCGCTGCTGTCGGTCGACTACGCGCTGCCGCTGGACGTGGCGAACCGGCCGACCGGGGGCGCCGCCGAGTTCAAGGTCCGCCAGGCGCACGGCGTGCCCCGGCAGGACGTCACGTCGTTCCGGCTGTGGACCTCCTTGGACGACGGCGCCACCTGGCAGCCGGCGGCCGTGACGGCCCGCGGTGACGGCTTCGGCGCGACGCTGCCGACGCCGTCGGCCGGGCAGTCGGTGTCGTTGCGGGTCAAGGTAGCGGCCTCCGCGGGCAGCGCGGTGGAGCAGACCATCATCCGGGCGTATCGCGCCGGCTGAGTCACGTCTCCGGTTCTCGTGCCGGGCTGGGCGAACGCCTGGCCCGGCACGACTTTTTGCTGCCGAATCCCACTAATTGGAACTCCTATTTCACAGATAGGAGATGTGGGATAACGTCTCCACCATGACCAGCCGACAGACCCCGCTCGACGCCACCGCAGTCGCGGTGTCGCGGGGCTGCTGCCGCTGCTGGACCACCGCGCGCGGCTGCTGCTGAGCAGCGCCGCCCCCTCTCGCGACGAAGCCGACCGGCTGCCGCCTCCCTCCCGATCCACGGCCGCGCCCTGCCGCGCCGTGCTCGTCCACACCCGACCGACGCGCACCCCGTCGCCGGGACAACCCTCATGCCGCCTTCCATCTCTGCGTCCCCGCACGACGAAGGAGACCCCTGTGAAACCCCCATCCCTGGACCGCCGCACGTTCCTGTCCGCCACCCTCGGCGCGGTCGCGTTGAGCCTGACCGGGTGCGCCCAGGACGAGACCCCGGCCGCCGCGCTGGCCCTCACCGCGCCGCTGCTGGAGTCCACGCCGACCGGCACCAAGCTCGTCGTGGGCGACAAGGAGCACCAGAAGGCGATCGAGTTCTCCGGCGAGGCGAAGAACCTGACGTTCGACGTGGAGTGGGCCAACCTCAGCGGCGGCCCGCAGACCCTGGAGGCCTTCCGCGCCCGGGCGCTGGACATCGGCTCGGTCGCCGACATCCCGCCGATCCACTCGCACTGGACCGGCATCCCCACCAAGATCGTGGCCTCGAAGTTCCGCCAGGACCCGCTCGACCACGCCGTCTACCGGCTGGGCATCGCGCCCGGGGTCGCCGTCGCCACCCTCGCCGACCTGCGGGGCAAGAAGGTCGCCTACAGCCCGGGCCAGGCCCAGGGCGCGCTGGTGCTGCGGGTGATGCACAAGGCCGGGCTGGCAAAGAAGGACGTCGACCTGATCGAGCTGCCGAGCACCGGCGACGTCTACGCCAATGCGCTGGCCGCCCGGCAGGTCGATGTCGCCCCGATCGGCGGCGTGCAGGTCAAGCGGTACGAGTCCAAGTACGGCAAGGACGGGGCGACGACGATCGCGCACGGGCTGCGCGACGACCCCGGTCACCTGTACGCGCCGGTCACCGTGCTCGCCGACCCGGCGAAGGCGGCCGCGATCCGCCAGTACGTGCAGGTGTGGGCGCGCGCCTGGCGCTGGCGCGAGGCCAACCCCGACGAGTGGATCGACCGGTACTACGTCAAGGACCAGGGGCTGACCGTCGAGGACGGCCGGTGGATCGTGGCCAACGCCGGTGTCGCCGACATCCCGCCGACGTGGAACGACGCGATCTCCCGCCACCAGGAGACCATCGACCTGCTCGCCAAGGAGACCGGCAACAAGCCGCTCAAGGCCGAGGACCTGTACGACCGGCGGTACGAGACCGTCGCCGCCGACGCGCTGGCCGCCGGAGGTGCCCGGTGACCGCCTCCGTGCTCGCCCGGCCGCGCACGTCCGCGGCTGCCGTACCCGCCCGCAGGCCGCGCCGCCGGCTCGGACCCGGCCGGCCCCTCCCGTTCGGGGCGGTCCTCGGGCCGCTGCTGCTGCTGTCGCTGTGGGCGATCGGCTCCGCGGCGGGCTGGCTCGACACCCGCACCCTGTCCGCGCCCTGGACCGTCGTGACCACGGCGGGCGAGCTCATCGCCGACGGCCGCCTGCAGGACAACCTCGCCGTCTCGGCCCAGCGGGCCGGGCTCGGCCTGGCCGTCGGCACCGCCATCGGCACCGTGCTCGCGCTGCTCTCCGGGCTCAGCCGCTGGGGCGAGGCGATCCTCGACGGGCCGGTCCAGATCAAACGGGCCATCCCGGGCGTCGCGCTGATCCCGCTGCTCGTGCTCTGGCTCGGCATCGGCGAGCAGATGAAAATCATCACGATCGTGCTCGGCGTTTTCGTGCCGGTCTACATCCACACCCACAACGGCCTGCGCAGCATCGACAGCCGCTACGTCGAGCTGGGCGAGTCGCTGCGGCTGCGGCCCGGGGTGTTCCTGCGCCGGATCGTGCTGCCCGGGGCACTGCCGGGCTTCCTGCTCGGGATGCGCTTCGCGGTCGTCGGGGCGTGGCTGTCCCTGGTGGTCGTCGAGCAGATCAACTCCACCAGCGGCATCGGCTACATGATGGAGCTGGCCCGCCAGTACGGCCAGACCGACGTCATCATCGTCGGCCTCGTGCTGTACGGCCTGCTCGGGCTGCTGTCCGACGGCGCCGTACGGCTCGCCCAGCGGAAGGCGCTGTCATGGCGACGCACCCTGGCGGACTGACCGGCACCCGCACGGTACGCACCCGGGACCTGCGGCGCGGCTTCGGCGACCGCCTCGTCCTGGACGGCCTCGACCTGGAGATCGGCGCGGGCGAATTCGTCGCGCTGCTGGGCCGCAGCGGCTCGGGCAAGAGCACCCTGCTGCGCGCGCTCGCGGGACTGGACCGCGACGTGGCCGGCTCCGGCGCGATCGACGTGCCGGAGAAGTCCTCGGTCGTGTTCCAGGACGCCCGGCTGCTGCCCTGGCAGCACGTGCTCGACAACGTCGTGCTCGGCCTGTCCGGGCCGGACGCCCCGCAGCGCGGCCGGGCGGCCCTGGCCGAGGTCGGCCTGTCCGGGCGCGAGCAGGCCTGGCCGCACCAGCTGTCCGGCGGCGAGCAGCAGCGCGTCGCGCTGGCCCGCGCCCTGGTCTCCGAGCCGGACCTGCTGCTGGCCGACGAACCGTTCGGCGCGCTGGACGCGCTGACCCGGCTGCGCATGCACGACCTGCTGCGCGAGCTGTGCCGCCGCCACCGGCCCGCGGTCCTGCTGGTCACTCACGACGTCGACGAGGCCGTCACCCTCGCCGACCGGGTCCTGGTGATCGACCAGGGCCGGATCACCGTCGACACCACCATCGACCTGCCCGAACCGCGCTCCCACCGGCAGCCGCGGTTCCAGGCGTACCGGGAGTCGCTGCTGCGCTCGCTGGGCGTCGAGACGGAAGGATGACCATGCTGCACCTCAACGCGTTCCTGATGGGCGTCGGCCACCACGAGGCCGCCTGGCGGCTGCCGGAGAGCGACCCGTTCGCGCAGACCGACGTCGAGCACTTCAAGCACCTGGCCCGCATCGCCGAACGGGGCCGGCTCGACTCGCTGTTCCTCGCCGACAGCCCCGTGCTGTGGAACAGCATCGGGCGGCGGCCGTCCGGCACCCTCGAACCGACCGTGCTGCTCACCGCCCTGGCCGGGGCGACCGAGCACATCGGGCTGATCGCGACCGCGTCGACCACCTACAACGAGCCGTTCAACCTGGCCCGCCGGTTCGCCTCGCTGGACCACATCAGCGGCGGCCGGGCCGGCTGGAACATCGTCACCACCGCGGGCGTGGACGCGGCCCGCAACTTCAACCTCGACGAGCTGCCCGCCCACCGGGAACGGTACGAGCGGGCCGCCGAGTTCGTCGACGTGTCGCTGAAGCTGTGGGACAGCTGGGACGACGCCGCGCCGCTGGGCGACAAGGACGGCGGCCGGTGGGGCGACGACACGCTGCTCTACCCACCGGAGCACACCGGACGGCACTTCCGGGTCGCCGGGCCGCTCAACGTGCCGCGCTCGCCGCAGGGCCACCCGCTGCTGGTGCAGGCGGGCTCGTCGGAGGACGGCAAGGAGCTGGCCGCCCGCTACGCCGAGGCGGTCTTCACCGCCCAGCAGACCCTCGCCGAGGCCCAGGCGTTCTACCGGGACCTCAAGTGGCGCACCGCGCAGGCCGGCCGCGACCCGGACACGATCAAGATCCTGCCGGGCATCGTGCCCGCGATCGGGTCCACCGAGGCCGAAGCCCTCGCGCTGGAGGCCGAGCTGGACCGGCTGATCAAGCCGGAGTACGCCCGAATGCAGCTCGCCACCACCCTGCGGGTCGCCCCCGAAGACCTCGACCTGGACCGGGAACTGCCCGCCGACCTGCCCGACGAGGACGAGATCGAGGGCGCGAAGAGCCGGTACACGCTGATCGTCACGCTGGCCCAGCGCGAGCGGCTGACCGTACGCCAGCTCATCGGCCGCCTCGGCGGCGGGCGCGGCCACCGCACCTTCGCCGGCACTCCGGAGCAGGTCGCCGACGCCATCGAGGAGTGGTACCGCAGCGGCGCGGCCGACGGCTTCAACATCATGCCGCCGGTGCTGCCGTCGGGGCTGGCGACGTTCGTCGACCACGTCGTGCCGATCCTGCAGCGCCGCGGCCTGTTCCGCACCGAATACACCGGCAGCACCCTGCGCGAGCACTACGGCCTGCCCCGCCCCGCCAACCGGCACACACGGCAGCCCGCCGCCGCCCACTGACCCGCAGAGAGGACCCACCATGGTCGACTACCGCCCCTTCGGGCGCACCGGCGTGCAGATCAGCACGCTGACGCTCGGCGCGATGAACTTCGGCGCCCGGGGCAACCCGGACCACGAGGACGGCATCCGCATCATCCACCGGGCTCTCGACGAGGGCATCAACGCCATCGACACCGCCGACGTCTACTCCCACGGCGAATCCGAGCAGATCGTCGGCAAGTCGCTGGCCGGCGGGCGGCGCGACGACGTCTTCCTCGCCACCAAGTTCCACGGCCAGGTCGGCGAGCACCCGCACCACCGCGGCAACTCCCGCCGCTGGATCCACCGGGCCGTCGAGAACAGCCTGCGGCGGCTGGGCACCGACTGGATCGACCTGTACCAGGTGCACCGGCCCGAGCCGGACACCGACTTCGACGAGACCCTCGGCGCGCTGTCCGACCTGGTCCGCCAGGGCAAGGTCCGCTACCTCGGCACGTCCACGTTCGAGCCGTCCGCGATCGTGGAAGGGCAGTGGATCGCGCAGCAGCGGGGCCGGGAGCGGGTGGTCAGCGAGCAGCCGCCGTACTCGATCCTGGCGCGCGGCGCCGAACGCGAGGTGCTGCCGGTGGCGCAGCGGCACGGCCTGGCGGTGATCCCGTGGAGCCCGCTGGCCGGTGGCTGGCTGTCCGGGCGGCCGCAGACCGGGGCGGACGGGCCGGTGTCCCGCCGCGCCGAGCGCTTCCCGGCGCGGTACGACCCGGCCGTGCCGGCCAACGCGAGCAAGCTGACCGCCGTCGCCGAGCTGACCGCGCTGGCCGACGAGGCGGGGCTGTCGCTGATCCACCTCGCGCTCGCGTTCGTCCTGCAGCACCCGGCCGTCACCTCGGCGATCATCGGGCCGCGCACCCTGGCGCACCTGGAGTCCCAGCTCGGCGCGGGCAAGGTGACGCTGTCCGCGGACGTGCTCGACCGCATCGACGCCATCGTCGCGCCGGGCACCACGCTGAACCAGGCCGACGCCGGCTACGTGCCGCCGTCGCTGGCCGACCCCGCGCAGCGCCGCCGCGGCGCGAAGGAGGCGTGATGAGCGCCGAGTTCCTCTGGTACATCCCCAACCAGGCCAGACCCGGCCATCGCGGCGACGACGCCGTCGAGGGCCACAACAGCCTGCAGACCCTGGTCGGGCACGCCAAGGCGCTGGAGGAGCACGGCTGGGGCGGGGCGCTGCTCGGGACCGGCTGGGGACGGCCGGACACCTTCACCGTCGCCACCGCGCTGGCCACGCAGACCACGACGTTCCAGCCGCTGATCGCGATCCGGCCCGGCTACTGGCGGCCGGCCCACTTCGCCTCGGCCGCCGCGACCCTGGACCACCTCACCGGCGGGCGGGTGCTGGTCAACATCGTGTCCGGCAAGGACGACCTGGCCGCGTACGGCGATCAGGAGGGTGAGCAGGCGCAGCGCTACGACCGCACCCGGGAGTTCCTCCGGATCGTCCGCAGGCTGTGGACCGAGGAGAACGTGACGTACCACGGGGAGCACTTCGGGGTCACCGGCGCCACCGTGGTGCCCCGCACGGTCGTACGCGGCGACCGCAGGCACCCGCGCCTCTACTTCGGGGGCGCGTCCGAGGCCGCCGAGCAGGTCGCCGCCACCGACGCCGACGTGCAGCTGTTCTGGGGCGAGCCGCTCGACGGCGTACGCGAGCGCATCGAACGGCTGCGGGAACTGGAGCAGAAGCTGGAACGCGAGCACGCGCCACTGGAGTTCGGGCTGCGCATCACCACGCTGGTCCGCGACACGACGGAGCAGGCCTGGGCCGACGCCGAGGCCAAGGTCGCGAAGATGGCCGACGGGCAGGACCCAGCGGCGCGCGACCCGCGCTGGCGGGCCGCCGTCGGGCAGCGGCGGCTGCTCGACCTCGCCGCCCGCGGCGAGGTGCTCGACGACAACCTGTACACGGCTCCCGGCCGGTTCGGCGGTGGCGGCGCGGGCACCACCTGGCTGGTCGGATCCGCCGAGGACGTGGCCCGTTCGCTGCGGCGGTACCGGGAACTCGGGGTCACGCACTTCGTGCTGTCCGACACGCCGTACCTGCCGGAGATCAGACGTCAGGGCGAGCGGCTGCTGCCGTTGCTCCGCGAGGAACCGGTCACGGGTTGAGCTTGGACTGCCAGTCCGCGGGCACCCGGCCGCGAGGGCCGGGCGCGGGCTGGTCGTTCGGGTGGTGCGTGGGCGCGGCCAGCGCCGGCCCACGCATGAACTGCTCGGTCCGGTAGTCCCAGAACCAGTCCTCGCCCGGCTCGAAGCTGCAGATGACGGAGTGCCCGGTCGCCTTGGCGTGGCCGGTCGCGTGCTGGGCCGGGGAGTTGTCGCAGCAGCCGATGTGGCCGCAGGCCGTACAGCGCCGCAGGTGGAACCACCAGCCGCCGGTCTGCTCGCATTCCACGCACCCCGGGCCGCTCGGCGGCACGCTCGGGTCGATCACCGACTCGTCATATTTCATGCTCTGACCCGCCCACCGCGGCAGCATACGGCTGCCGCAGCTTCAGGATGCCAGGATCGCCACCCCGCCGCAGCGGGAACGGATTAGTGGTGCGCGCTCCTCGCGTGACCGCGACCGGAGTCTCGGATCCGGCAGGACCGAAGCCCTGCCGGATCCGAAACCGGCAGCTCACGTCTGTCAGTCGACCGTCGCCGGCCGAGGGTCGGCCGACAGGAACCCGTCGAGCTCGTCCAGAAGCCGTTCCTTCGCCTGCTCCTCCAGCGCTTCGGTCATGGTCAGCCCGTTGCGAGCACGGCCGGCGACCGACTCGGCTATCTCAGCCGACCAGTGCACGGAACTCCGGTAGCCGGGGCCGTGGAGTCGCTCCTGCACCCACTCGTTGAAGCCCCGCAGAAAATCCCCATTCGTGACCGCATTACCGCCTTCCAGGAAGGCGACGAGCGTCGCATACCGGTCGTCGGGCAGGAACATGCGCGGTGTGATCCGGAGACGCCGCGCGAGCTGTAGGTGATCCATCGGAATCCGAAATTGATGTAGGGGGTGTGGTCAAACCTCGGCCCTGTCCATTGTGGTGCGTACCAGCGGCAGCACGTGCTCGCCGACGCGGCGGGCCTCCTCCAGGTGCGGCCACGCCGACAGGATGAACTCGTCGACGCCGAGCGCGGCATACTCGCCGATCCGCTCGGCGACCTCGGCGTAGCTGCCGACCAGGGCGGTGCCCGCGCCCTCCCGGACCAGGCCCACCCCGGCCCACAGGTTCGGCGCGATGACCAGGCCGTCGGCCCGGCCGCCGTGCAGGGCCGCCATGCGTGCCTGGCCGACCGACTCCATCCGGGCGAAACGCTGCTGCGCGGCGGCGATGCGCGCGGGGTCCATGCCCGACAGCAGCCGGTCGGCCTCGGCCCAGGCCTGCTCGGCGGTCGGCCGGGCGATGACGTGGATGCGCAGGCCCAGCCGCAGAGTGCGGCCCTGCTCGGCGGCCAGGGCGCGCATCCGGGCGGCTCGCTCGCCGATCGCCGCCGGCGGCTCGCCCCACATCAGGTACACGTCGGACAGCCTGGCCGCCACCTGCTCGGCGGCGGCGGACGCGCCGACCTCGTGGCCGTCGCCCGACGTGGGCAGGAACCAGTGGAACGTCATGGTGCTCTCCTCGGCTACCGGCCCGCGCTTTCCCACATCTCCGACCGGATTGCTAGCCTATTCGCCCGGCACGGAACTCGGAAGGCCGAGGACGGGTGCCGTTGACGCCGCTCTCCCTGAACGCTACCGGCCCGGAAGGGTCAGCGATCGACGAAGAGCAGCTCCGCCGCGTCCTCCCAGGCCTGGACCAGGTCGTTGGTCTGCGGGGAGCGCAGCCACTGTATCTGCAGGCCGTCCATCATGGCCATGAGCTGGCGGGCCAGCGCGTGCGGCTCGGGGCTGAGGTCCTTGGCGAGCGCGGCGAACACGGCCAGCGTGTGCTCCTGGCGGGCGGCGAAGTAGTCGTGCGCGGGGTGGCTGGGCGCGAGCGACTCGGCCTCGAGGACGGCGAACAGCCGTACGATCTCGGGCTGCCCGGCGTTGCGGCGCACCAGCGCGGCGCACATCCGCCGCAGGTCCACGCCCGGCGGCAGCTCGCCGCCGGCCCACGGGGCGGTGAGGTCGTCGACGCCGAGCTGCGCGGCCAGCGAGCGGGCGTCTTCCGCGTCACGGTGCTCCAGGACGGCGACCAGCAGGCCGTCCTTGGAGCCGACGTGGTGCAGCAGCCCCGGCACGGTCAGCCCGCACCGGTCGGCGACGTCCTGCATCGACAAACCCCAGAACCCGCGTTCGGCGATGAGCTGCGCGGTCGCCTCCATGATCTGGCGGCGGCGCTCAGCCGCGGGCAGGCGGGCGCGGTCCCGCCGGTACACCGGCACGGTCATCGGCACGCCACCTTTCGCTGCACCCCTTGCCGCGGCGCGGCACAGGCCCTAGGTTACAGCCAGGCTACTACCTACTAGGTGCTAGGTAACGTTTCGCCGGAGCCCCACCCCAGGGAGGAACCACTTGACCACCGACGCGGGATCATCCCGGCTCACCACCGCCGAGCAGGCCGCACTCACCAGCGGCGGCGACTTCTGGCACAGCGCCGCCGTCGCCGACCTGCCGAAGATCATGCTGACGGACGGGCCGCACGGCGTACGCAAGCAGATCGCCGACGCCAGCCAGCCCGGACTGCTGGACAGCGAACCCGCGACGTGCTTCCCGCCCGCGGTGGCGCTCGGCTCCACCTGGGACCCCGACCTGGTCCGCCGGGTCGGCGAGGCGCTCGGCGACGAGGCCCGCGCCATGGGCGTGTCGGTGCTGCTCGGCCCCGGCATCAACCTCAAGCGCAGCCCGCTCGGCGGCCGGAACTTCGAGTACTACGCCGAGGACCCGCTGCTCACCGGCGTGCTCGCCACCGAGTGGGTACGCGGCCTGCAGAGCCGGGGCGTCGGCGCGTCGCTCAAGCACTTCGCGGTCAACAGCCAGGAGACCGACCGGATGCGGGTCAGCGCCGACGTCGACGAGCGCACGCTGCGCGAGATGTACCTGCGCGCCTTCCAGCGTGTCGTGCAGCAGGCCCAGCCGTGGACCGTGATGTGCTCCTACAACCGGATCAACGGCGTTTACGCCTCGCAGGACCCGTGGCTGCTCACGACGGTGCTGCGCGACGAGTGGGGCTTCACGGGACTGGTCGTGTCCGACTGGGGCGCGGTCGTCGACCGCGTCGCCGCCGTACGCGCCGGACTCGACCTGACCATGCCCGGCCCGGACCCCACCGGGGACGAGGCGCTGGTGCGGGCCGTCGCCGACGGCACGCTCGACCCGGCGGCCCTGGACACCTCCGCCGCGCGGATGCGCGCCCTGGTCGAGCGCTCGGTCGCGGCCCTGGACCCGGCCGCGAGCTACGACGCCGACGCCCACCACGCCCTGGCCCGCGAGGCCGCCGGACGCGGCATCGTGCTGCTCAAGAACGACGGCGGCCTGCTGCCGCTGGCTCAGGGCGCCTCGCTCGCCGTCATCGGCGAGTTCGCCCGCAGCCCGCGTTTCCAGGGCGGCGGCAGCTCGCAGATGATCCCGACCCGGCTCGACGACGCGCTCACCGAGATCACCGCGCTGACCAGCGCGCAGGTCACGTTCGCGGCCGGCTACACCGTCGACGGCACGGCAGTCGAGCGCCTGGTCGCCGAGGCCGAGGACGCGGCCCGGTCCGCCGACGTGGCCGTGGTGTTCATCGGCACCGCCCAGGAGACCGAGGGCGCCGACCGGGACACCCTGGAGCTGCCCGCCGCGCAGCTTGCGCTCGTCGCCCGGGTCGTGGCGGCCAACCCGCGCACCGTCGTGGTGCTGTCGCACGGTGCGGTCGTGCTCACCAGCCCGTGGGACAGCGAGGTGCCCGCGCTCGTCGAGGGCTGGCTGCTCGGCCAGGCGGGCGGCGGAGCCGTCGCCGACGTGCTGTTCGGCGTCGCCAACCCGTCCGGGCGGCTCACCGAGACGATCCCGCTCAAGCTCGCGCACCACCCGTCCCACCTGGACTTCCCGGGCGAGGCCAGCCACGTGCGCTACGGCGAGGGCATCCACGTCGGCTACCGGGGCTTCGACGCCCGCGAGCAGGAGGTCGCATACCCGTTCGGCTTCGGCCTGTCCTACACCACCTTCGCGTACGGCGACGCCACCGCGACGGCCGTCGACGGCGGGATCGAGGTGCGCGTCCCGGTGACCAACACCGGCGGGCGGGACGGGCGCGAGGTCGTCCAGGTGTACGCGAGCCTGCCGGGTTCCCGCGTCCGGCGCGCGCCCCGGGAGCTGAAGGGCTTCACCCACGTCGCGATCGCCGCCGGCGAGACGGCAGACGTGCTGGTCCGGATCGACCGCGACGACCTCGCCTACTGGGACCCGAGCCTGCGCCGCTGGGCCGTCGAGGGCGGCGACTACCTGCTCGCCGTCGGCGCGTCGTCCCGGGACCTGCGTACCTCCGTGACCGTCAAGGTCGACGGCGACGACACCCGGGTGCCGCTGACGGCCGAGTCGACGCTCGGCGAGTGGCTGTCCGACCCGCTGGGCGGCCATGTGCTCGCCGAGGCCTTCGCCGCAGCGGCGGCCCAGGGCGGCGGCCTCGTCGGCATGGCCGCCGACCCGCAGATGTTCACCCTGCTCGCCGGAGTCCCACTGATCCGCATGGCCGCCTTCCCCGGCAGCCCCCTCACCCCCGAGGCGATCGCCCACCTGGTCGAAGCCGCCAACCCCTGACCCCTGACCCCGCGCCCGCCCCAAGATCGCGACGATCTTGCTTGAACTGTGGCTCATATGACCGTTATGGGCGTGTCACACCCACAGTTCACGCAAGATCGTCGCGATCTTGGGGTGTCGGCGGGGCGGGGGTCAGCGGGCGCGGCGGCGTTGGATCGAGCCCCAGATGAGGAGCACGATGACGGCGCCGATCACCGAGCCGATCAGGCCGGACGGGCGCAGGGCCAGGCCGTCGCCGTTGAGCAGGCTGATGCCGAGGCCGCCGACGAACGAGCCGATGAGCCCGGCGGCCACGGCCTGCGGCCAGCGGATGGTCCGGAAACCGCCGCCGCGCACGATCAACCATGCCAGCCAGCCGACCAGGAAGCCCCATACCAAGATCGCAAGAATCAGCACGTAACGCACCCTTCACGTCGGCAGGCGGTCGCCCCGATGTGCGGGACATCGGAATTACAGTGTCTCGTACTGATTTGAGATGTTATGCACGAATCAGCAAGACCCCTGCCCGCCACAGACGATCACCGCACCCGGCGGCGGCTGTCCTACGCTCCTCCGGTGACCTGGCTGCCGACCGACCTCACCCCGCTGCTGGCGCGCCTCTCCGGGCCCGACCGCCGCACCCGGGAGGCCGCCGCCGAGCACCTGGCCGACCTGCTGCGCTCCGGCGCGCTGCACCAGGATCAGGCGGAGCACGTCATCAGCAGGCTCGCCGAGGTCGCCGTGGCGGAACACCCAGGCGCGGACGCCTCGGCCGCCCGCTACGCCATCGGCGAGGCCACGGCCTGCTACCGGCCACCGCTGGAACTGGTCCGGCGCCTGACCGCCCTGCCGACGGACGAGCCCGCGATCCTGGAAGACGTGCTCGACATCCTGGCCTGCACGTACGACCCGGCGGCCGAGGACATCATCCGGACCCACCGCGCCGACCCGCGAGCCGAGGTCAGAGCCGCGGCGGAGCAGGCGCTGACCGAGCTGCCGGGACGTGTTCCGGGCCCGACCCCGCAGCGGTACGTGACCTGGGCGTACGCGGACCAGTGGGTGCGTGACCTGTCAGCCGTCCTCGCCACGTTCACCACGACGTTCGAGCAGGACCGCGGCTACCCGTGTGGCGAGCACACCCTCGGCGCGGCCGCCGGCCAGGCCGAACTGGTCGCGATGACGGCGGGTGAACTACACGACGTCATGCCCTCGGACCTGCTGACCTGGTGCCGCCGGGTGCGCGAGGTCAGCCTGCCCGACGTGGGCGCCGGCTACTTCCTGCACCCGCCGGACCTCATCGTGGCCCACGCCCTGGTCGAAGGCGTGCAGTGGATCATCGACGGGGACGGCAGCCGGGAGCGGGTGGTGGTGTTCGGCAGCGACGGCGGTGGCACCCTGTACGCGCTGAACCCCACCGGCACGGCCGTCCACCGGCTCCCGCCCGGCGAGATGCACGACGGCGTATACCGCACCGACGACCCGCGGGCCGGCGTCGTCGCCCCGCACCTGGTCGGCTTCCTCGATCTGCTGCGGGCGGCGGTCCACGAGCACGTCCGGACCGGGGCGGCGCCCGAGCTGTGATCACCACTGCCTGGGCGGCTCGCGCGTAGGTTAAGGTTGCCAGCCGGCGAGTCGGTCAACGGCGTACGGAGAGATCGTGATGGCAACAGGGCAGTCTGCTCCCACCGTCCCGGTGGCGGAGCGCCGCGGCTCGCGGCTGTTCGTGCTGGTGCTCGCCCTGGCCGCCGTGCTGGTGGTGGTGGACCAGCTGACCAAGTGGTGGGCGGTGGCGGAGCTGACCGGCCGCGCGCCGATCGACGTCATCGGCGAGCTGCTGCAGCTGCGGCTGACCTACAACCCGGGCGCAGCCTTCTCCATCGGCACCGAGTACACCTGGGTGCTGACGCTGATCGCGGCGGCGGCCGTCGTGGCGATCATCGTCGTCTCGCGCCGGGTGCAGTCGCGGGCCTGGGCGATCGGGCTGGGCATGATGCTGGGTGGGGCGTTCACCCACCTGCTCGACCGGCTGTTCCGCGAGCCCGGCTTCATGCGCGGACACGTGGTGGACTTCATCGACTACGGCCCGTTCGTGGGCAACGTCGCGGACATCGCCCTGGTCGGGGGCGTGGCGCTGATCCTGGTGCTCAGCCTGCGCAACATCCCGATGGCCGGACCCGCCGCCGAGCCGGAGACCGCACCCGATCAGACCGCCGAGACGCAGTAAGGCGTAGGCAGGGCAGCGGCGACACTCGTTCCATGCGAGCCTGACGGCTATGTACCTGAAGGCACGAATCCCGCTGGTCTGCACCTACGACAGCGAAGCCGACGCGGCGTACGTCTACCTCGATCACCCCATCGCATCCGGGGCGGCGGTGGAGCAGATCATTGCTTTCGACCCCACGGATGGCATGTTCAACCTCGATGCCGACGCCGACGGCCACATTCTCGGCCTGGAGATCCTCGGTGCCCGCAAACACCTACCGACCGCCCTCCTGCAAGCAATCCTGGAGAGCGGCCAAGATCAGGTGCAAGAAGACTGACGACCGCCCAGCCTGGCGTGACCTGTCATCCGTCACGCATCAAGCTGGCCCGACACGGATTCGACGGTCGTTCCCGGATCCGGCGCGGCAGCGCCAGGCTTGGCGTTGGCGGCAGCGCTGCACCACAGACCGATGAAGCATGCGAAGAAGCTGAAGATCCCTGTCAACGCCCGAACGTCATTCTTTCGAGTGGTGGCGACCACCACGACCACCACGACGACGGCGAAGATCATGAGGGCGTTCGACCACCAAGGCGAATCACCCGCCTTGTCACTGAGGGCGAAACCCGGTCCGCGTACCTCGAGGTATGGGTGGCACAGGACGACCCCGATGCACACCGTCCCGGCGACGGCCATCGCATGGGCGTAAGACACCCACATCGGGAGCATCACCGCGTAGCGCAGACCGATGACGGCGAAACCGGCCACCGCAAGGCCGGCCGCGACTCGACTGATCCAGACCATGCCCTTGCCGCGGCTCACGGGTGCGAAGCGTACCCGGCGGACGCAACCGGGCCCAGCTGCGAGTTCGCAGCACGAAGGATCCTGCTGCGCCCGGGGCTTCTGTTCAGGCCGGCCGCGTGGCCCGAACCAGGAAGGTCGGCTGCCCTCCCTCGCCGTCGGCGGGCGGGGCCACCTCCCGGTGCTCGATGTCCACGAAGCCGTGCTTGTCCAGGCGGTCGCCCCATTCGGCGGCCTCCAGATCCCAGCGAGGAAGTGTCGGGACCACGTTCATCGGGGACCACGAGAACGCGAGTGTGCCACGCAGGCGACGGTTGATCGCCGGAAGCAACACCTCCGGGTCGACGAACCAGACTGCCCCGAACACGGAGTAGACCGCGGCGAAGGGCTCGTCGCCCCCTTCCAGGTAGGCAGCGGCGTCGCCTTGGACGACATTCAGGTGTGGCCACCGACTCCGAGCGTGAGCCACCTGCAGCGCCGACACATCGACGCCGACTGCGCGGTACCCCATCGCGTCGACGTGGGCGAGATTGCCGCCCTTTCCACACCCCAGCTCGAGCACCCGCACGCCAGGCTCGAGGTTGAGAACTTCGAGGCCGGGGCCATGATCCGGGTATTGAGTCCAGTTGAACCAAGTACTCGCCCCGCCGGCGTTGACGAGCCGTCGGGACGGGCTGCGCTCTGCGTACCGGTCCCACTTCCCAGAAGCCATGGCCCCAGCCTCTCACTCTGTCACTTCGGGCTGTTGTGGCAGCCCTGGTAGCACTGCGTGCACTTGGAGTTGCAGTCTGCCGCCAGCTCTGGCCAGAACTCTTCGTCGACCTCGTGACCGGCGGCCGTGATCACCTCAACCGCACGGGCGCGCATGGCCTCGGCCTTCGGGATGCGCGACTCCTGCTCATCCTTCTCACGGTCGTCGTCGGGCTGGTGGTGGATGAACCGCCCGGCGACGCGCTCGCAGAACGCGGCATAGGGCACCGTCCGGACGATGAACGCGTGCCAGAACTCGTCGACCGGCTCGGACGGGGACAGCGGCTCGGCCGCCACGGCGCATGCGGCGAGGAAGCCGACCATCTGGGCAACGCCCCTGCGGCAGTAGTCGTCGCTCCACTCCGGGAACTTCTTCTGCACGTCCTCGACCAGCAGTGCGGCAAGGTCGTCGTCGAGGACCGCACCGACCGTGATCGGGTCGAGTAGCGTGGTCATGTGACCTCCACTTCGGGTGTTGGTTACCGGCGGGGAGGGCGACGTTGCTAGGCGGCAGCCCTTCCCCGTTGTGCATCTATCGGGATGTGCGGTGTTGCTGGACTCTCCGCCGGGGCAAAGTGCCCAGGCTTCGGAATGCTGCGTGAGCCAGTTCGCGCCCACGGCACGGCGCTGCTTCGCCGCAATTGCTGCACTTGCCTGTGTATGGCTGACAATCCAGGTGCGCTTCGACGAGTTCCTGCGCCTCGTGGACCGTGGCGGGAAGCCGGGCAACGCCCTTCGCCAGGGTCTCGGTGGTCATGCAGGTGTCCCCTCTGTCGTCATCCGCACGTGCTCTGCCCAGCGATGCGCGGTGCAGGGGTGCGGCGTCCAGATGCCGTGGTCCCCATAGCAGCCGACGCAACACCCCGTCACGTCGGCGACATGCGCTTCGAGCACGGCGAACGCCTGAGGAAGTGCCGGCACCAGATCGCGACTCGCGTCAGTGACCATCGTTGATCTCCCCTCGGACTCCGCGTACGGTCGTAAGTGGCTACGAGGCGGAAGGTCTTGGTCGGCTCCACCGCCCCGCGCCTGAACCCAGCGTGCGCGTTTCACGACAGGGCAGGTAGGCGTTGCCTGTGGCTTTGGAATCCAGGCAACACCGCGGGATCGAAGGGAGCGAGGCCGTGGACGAGACCTTCGGCCAGGCGTTGGCCCGAATGCGGGCAGCATCCGGTTTGTCTTTGCGACGCCTTGGCGCCGCAGCCAAGGTGGACTCCGGATTCATCAGCAAGATCAGCAACCGCAACGTGGCGGTCTCACAGGGTGTTGCCCAGGCACTCGATGTAGCGCTTCAAGCAGGCGGCGAGTTGATGTTGGCGTGGCAGGCTGAGGACGCACGGCGGCGGATGGCGGAGGTAACGTCGGAAGCTATGAAGCGTCGCACCCTGATGGCTGGCACCACCGGCCTCATCCTCGGCGGGCTGCTGCCGGGGCGAGCGGAGGCCGGCCACCGCCTGGGCCTCGCCGACGTTACCCAGATCCAGCGCCACATCGACCGACTCATCGCGATGGACTACCAGTTCGGCGGCGAGGGCCTGTGGCAAGCGGCGGTCGGCTACGCCCGTGAGGCGTACTGGTGGCTGGACAACGGCACCTTCACGGAAGAGGTCGAATCAGCACTGCTTCGGGTTACCAGCCGCGTCCAGATGTGCGCTGGGTGGCTCTCCTTCGACGCTGGACAGCACGACGTGGCGCGGAACAGCTTCAATGAGGCCCTGGGCTTGGCGCAGCAGGCCGACAACGCGGAAGCGGAAACCCACGCACTGGTCAACCTCGCCTACCTATCCAACTACCTGGGCAGCCCCAAGCAGGCTCGCCGATGGGCCGACGCAGCCGAGCGTGCTGCCAAACCGACGGGCGAGCACGCGAGGCTGCCGGTCCTCCCGATGCTGCGCATGGCGATGTCGACCGCGCTGACCGCGGACAAGCCAGCCTTCGAGAAGGCCATCGCCAGCGCCCGAAGGCACCTCAACCGGGACGGGGATACACCTGTGGCCGAGTGGCGGGCCTTCGTAACCTGGCACGAACTGGATGGCGTCGAAGGAACCTGTGCATTGGAGCTCGGAGAGACGGAGCGAGCCATCCGGCTGTTGCGCCAGGCCATCACCGCCCACCCGGACGGCTTTGCTCGCAACAGGGCGACCTACAAGGTACGCCTGGCACGGGCGAACCTCGACGCCAAGAATGTGGAGGAGGCGGCGACGGCCGCGCACTCCGCGCTCGACGACGTCTCGGGCAACGTGACGAGCTGGCGCCTGGGTACCGAGCTGGGCGCAGTCGCGCAGCGGATGGCCGGCTACCACGACGTGCCGAGCGCCCAACGATTCCTCACCAGGTACAAGGCCCTGGTGTAGCAGCCACCCCCAAGGAGCAAGCCTTGAGTCACCACCCGGACCTGCGCATCACCACCCACGATGCCGCCGGTCTCGCCGCGCATATGGACGATGTCCTCGCCACCTTCGCCGAGGTCTACGCCCACGAGGTCGCCACCGACCCGTTCTTCTCGCTGGCCCGCTACGGGGAGCGGCTTAACGCCTACGCCTCTCGCGCGGGGTTCAGTCTCGTCATGGGGTACCTGGGCAACGAGCTGGTGGGCTACGCCCTCGGCTTCCGACTCCCGGCCGGCTCGGGCTGGTGGAGTGGGCTCCAGGACCACGTCGACCCCGAGATGCTGAACGAGGATGGCACACGCACCGTGGCCATCTGCGAGATCATGGTCCGCGAGCAGTTCCGGAGACGTGGCTACGCTCGCCGGCTCCACGACGCCTTCCTGCACGACCGCACTGAATCCCGCGCCACACTCCTCGTCGACCCAACGAACACGCCAGCCAAGGCTGCCTACCTGTCATGGGGCTGGCAGCGCCTGGGAGGAGTCCGCCCGTTCGCTGACTCGCCGACCTATGACGGAATGCTGCTGACGCTGGGTCGATAACCTTGGAGTGCGGCGACGGTAAGGAGACGCCCTGGCCCGCTGGCGGCCCGCATACGCGGGGCCGGTCAAGGGGCAGGGCAGCTTCAGCAGGTATGTGCCGCGATCCAGCGGTGGAGGGTCGTCGCGGCGGCTCCGGTGTCGATCGCGGCGGCGCAGCGGACCGCAGCCCAACGGCTCGACGCCCGGGCCGCCTTCGTGTGCTGAGCATGGCTGGCAGCAGTAGGAGCGCGTTGGGGCGCAGTCGCATATCGTGTCCGCCGTGAACAACGCGCAGGTGTGGTTCGATCGAGCGGATGACCTGGCCTCTCGGGGCGGACACCAGGAAGAGGCCGAGCAGCTTCTCCGTGACGCGATAGCGGCCGGACATCGACCTGCGCTGGTGCGGCTGGCCGAGTTCCTGTGGCACGAGAGTGGCCGCGATTGGCCGGACGTCATCGTCGAGGTCGAGGAGTTGCTCACACACGCGATCGACGACGTACCTGGAGCAGCCAACGCGTTCGGCAACGTCCTGGCCGACACCGGGCAGGATCAGCGGGCGGAAGAAATGTTCCGCCGAGCAGTCGCCGACGGCGACCCGTACGCCGCGACGAATCTGGCGTCCGTGCTGCATGGACGCGGCGCCGACCTGGCGGCTTACGACATCTTGGTGTCGGCGGCCAAGAACGGCGACGACCTCGCCTACCAGATACTCGGCCACAACCTCGATCAGGCCGAACCCGTATGGGCCGAGATCACCGCCGCCTGGTCGGGCGCACGGCCGGCCGACGAGCCGCCCCAGCTGTTCTGCTATATCCGTGGTTCCTGGGACCTGGACTTGACCGCCCGCTGAACGAACCCGGAGCGACCGGCGCGAGCCCGGTCGGCAAACTGTCGCGGGAGGGCCCCATGCGAGACGATCACCCGATCGACCGGCTTAGCGCCGTGGTGGAAGGGCGGACGTCCGGCCCGGTCGCCGACGCGATGCGAGTGTTGTCTCAGCAGTTGGCCCGCCGGCGGCATTGGATCCTCGGGCCACCTGAACTGGTGAGCGAATCAGGTGGCCCGCCGGGGTTCGTGCTGTCGATCCACACGGCGCGGCCACCCTGGGGCGAGGTGATGGATCCCGCGATCGACCGAGCCCACCTGGACGAGGTCAAGGACCTTCTCGGCGAGATCGGTCGATTCTCTGGCGAGCATCATGTCTCGTTGGTAGTTGATTTCGCAGGGGAAGAGATCGGCACCATCGAAGACGGTCACCTGGACGAGGCGCTTACGACCGGCTTGATCGGGGAGTGGGAACGCGTCCTGGATGAACGAGACCGGTAGGCCCGTTGCGGGAATCAGCAACTGGATGCGGTTATCCAGCGGTGGAGGGTCGCGTCGGCCGCACCGGTGTCGATCGCGACGGCGCAGCGGACCAACGCGGCCGCGATCCGGTCCTCCAGGTCACCGTCCCCGTCGGCCGCCGCGCAGGCCGCGGCCGCGTTGAGCAGCACCGCGTCGCGCACCGGGCCGCGCTGCCCGGCGAGCAGCGCGTGCACGACCGCCGCGTTCGCGGCCGCGTCCCCGCCGCGCAGCGCCCCGGGGACGGACCGGGCGATGCCGAACCGTTCCGGGTCGAGCACCGCGTGCCGCACCTGCCCGTCGCGCACCTCCACGACCTGCGAGGTGGTGCTCGTGGACAGCTTGTCGAGGCCGTCGTCGCCGCGTACGACCAGCGCCCGGCAGCCGCGGCCGGCCAGCACGTACGCGAGCACCGACACGAACCGCGGGTCGGCGACCCCGACCAGCGCGTACGCGGGCCGGGCCGGGTTGATCAGCGGCGCGAGCACGTTGAAGATCGTCGGCACGCCCAGTTCACGGCGTACCGGCCCGGCGTGCCGCATCCCGGCGTGGAAGGCCGGGGCGAACAGGTACGCGATCCCGGCCTGCTCAGCGACCTTCGCCACCTGCGCGGGCGGCAGGTCCAGCGGAATGCCGAGGCGTTCGATGACGTCACCGGACCCGGCCGAGGTCGACGATGCCGCCCGCCCACCGTGTTTGGCCACGGTGAGCCCGGTCGCCGCGACCACGATCGCCGCCATGGTGGAGATGTTGACCGCGCCGGTGCCGTCCCCGCCGGTGCCGACGATGTCCACGGCCGGGCCGGGGAAGTCGACGGGCGCGGCGTGGGCCAGCAGCGCGTCCGCCGCACCGGCGACCTCCACGGCGGTCTCGCCCTTGGCACGCAGCGCCACCAGGTATGCGGCGAGCTGCACCGGGCTGGCCTCGCCGCGCACGATCTGCGTCATCGCCCACGCGGACTCGGCGGCGGTGAGGTCGCGCCGGGCGAGCAGCGTGGCGAGAATCGTGGTCCAGGTCATCGTCCGTCCTCGGAGGTCGGGCCGACCGGTCGAGGCCTGTCAACGACGACGGCCGCCTCGTCCGGAGGCGGCCGCGGGTGACGCGTGCAGGAGTGACCGCCTAAGTGGCGGGCCACCAGCCCTGACGACGCGAGATCATGCGCGAACGGTAGCACGTGTCGATGGGCGGGACCGCCCCGGACGGGCCGGGGCGGTCCCTGGTTCAGCGGTGCGCGCTCACGCCGGGGCGGTGAACACGTAGCTGCCCGAGGGCAGGTGGTACGACGCCGCGCCCTGGCCGTAACCGAACGGCACGGCCTGCGCCGGTGCGGTCACCGCGGCCGCCGAGGCGGCCGGGACCCGTACCGTCGCCGAGGTGCCCGCGGGCACGGTGACCCGCAGCGTGAGCACCCCGCCGGACACCGACCAGTCGCTGACCGCCTGCCCGTAGGGCGTCTGCATGGCCGACTTCGCCGAGGTCAGCCCGCCGCCGGGACGCGGCGCGACCAGCTGCGACTGGTAGCCGGGGCTGGCCGCGGACAGGCCGCCGACCTGCCGGTAGAGGAAGTCCCCGACCGAGCCCAGGCCGTAGTGGTTGAAGGAGTTCATCGACGGGGTCTGGAACGCGCCGTTGGTCTGGATGCCGTCCCAGCGCTCCCAGATCGTGGTCGCTCCCCTGCTGAGCATGTAGCCCCAGCCGGGATAACCGGGCTGCAGCAGGATCTGGTACGCGATGTCGGCGCGCCCGTTGTCGGCGAGCACCGGCAGCAGGTTCTCGACGCCGAGGAAGCCGACGGTCAGGTGCCCGCCGGCGGCCGCGACCTCGGCGACGAGCTTGTTGACCGCCCCGGCGACCCGGTTGGCGGGCAGCAGCCCGAACGCCAGCGCCAGCACGTACCCGGTCTGGGTGTTGCCGGCGACGGTGCCGTCGGCGGCGACCCAGCGGTTGGTGAACGCCGTGGCGACCTGGTCGGCGAGCGTGCCGTAGCTGCTCGCCTGCGCGGTGCGCCCGGTGGCCGCGGCCATCCGCGACACCAGCCGCGCCGACCAGGAGAAGAACGCCGTGGCGATCAGGTCCCGGGCGGTGTCGTCGTTGACGTTGAGCCAGTCGCCGTAGCCGCCGGTGTTGCGGATCAGGTCCGCGCCGGAGGTGGCCCGCAGGTAGTCGACCCAGCGGGCCATCGCGTCGAAGTGCTGGTTGACGACGTTCAGGTCGCCGTAGCGCTGCCACAGGGTGTACGGCACGATCACGCCCGCGTCGCCCCAGCCGGCCGTGCCCGCGCCGCAGCAGGCGTCGGGCGCGGTGTCGGTGAACGCGCCGTCGGCGTGCTGGGCGTCGACCAGGTCGTCGGCGAACTTGTCCAGGAACGCCTGCATGTCGATGTTGAACGTGGACGTGGCCGCGAACGAGGCGATGTCGCCGGTCCAGCCGAGCCGCTCGTCGCGGTTCGGGCAGTCGGTCGGGATGGACAGCATGTTGGACCGCTGCCCCCAGACGATCGCCTGCTGGAGCTGGTTGACCAGGGTGTTGGAAGTGGTGAGGGTGCCGGGCTGGGACGCGCTGGTCCAGGCGGCCAGGCCGGTGACGGTGTCCAGGTTCGGGGTGCCCGGGAAGCCGGTCACCTCGACGTAGCGGTAGCCGTGCACGGTGAACCGGGGTGTCCAGACCTCCTGGGCGCCGGTGCCGGCCAGGGTGTACCGGTCGGTGGCCAGGCCCGCGGCGCGCAAGTTGTCGGTGTAGATGGTGCCGTCGGCGTTGAGCACCTCGGCGTGGCGCATGGTGACCACGGTCCCGGCCGCGCCGGTGACCCGCAGCCGGTTCCAGCCGGTGAAGTTCTGGCCGAGGTCGAACACCCATACGCCGGGCTTGGGCTGGTTGAGCGAGACGGGGCGCAGCTCGCTCTGCACGGTGACGCCGTTGTCCACCTGCGACACCAGCCGGGGCGCGGTGCCGGTGCGGGCCGCGGCGGTGGCCCAGGAGCCGTCGTTGTAGTCGGGGCCGTCCCAGCCGTTGACGGTGAGCCGGTTGTCGTACTCCTCACCGGCGTACAGGTCCTCGGCCCGGATCGGACCGGTGGCGACCTTCCACGTGTTGTCGGTGCGGATCATCGCGCCGGTGCCGTCGGTGTAGGAGATGTGCAGCTGGGCGGAGTACCACGGCTGGGTGCCGTAGCGCTGCGAGCCGGCCATGCCCAGGCTGCCCGAGTACCAGCCGCTGCCCAGCCACGCGCCGAGGGCGTTGGTACCCTGCCGCAGCTGGCCGGTGACGTCGTACACCTTGTACTGCAGGCGCTTGTTGTAGTCGGTCCAGCCGGGCGCGAGCGCGTCCGCGCCGACCTTGGCCCCGTTGAGCCGGGTCTCGTGCAGGCCGAGGGCGGTGGTCAGCAGCCGGGCCGAGGCGACCGGCTTGCTGATGGTGAAGCCCTTGCGCAGCAGCGGAGCCGCCCGGCGCACGACCACGTTGGACCCCCACGGACCGGTGCCGTACGCGGTGAGCGCCCGCGCGGCGGGCCAGCCGCTGTCGTTGAAGCCTGTCTGCTGCCAGCCCGACGGGCCGGACTGGAACGCCTTCCAGCTCGCGTCGGTGGTGACGGTGATGCCGCCGCCGATGGTGAGCTTGGCGATGACGCCGGTCGGCGACTGGGTGGTGTTCTGGGCGGCGACCGCGATGACGTTGTTACCCGAGGTCAGCCGTCCGGCCAGGTCGACGACGGTGGCCTGCTTCCACGAGTCGACGACCCGTGGCGAGCTGCTGACCTGCGTGCCGTTGACCCATACGTCGGCGGTGTCGTCGCCGGTGATCACCAGGCTCGCCTGCGTGGGCGCGCTGGACAGGCTCACGGTGCGGCGGAAGTAGCGGGTCATCGGCGGGAGACCGGCGATCGGGTCGCCTTCGGGGTACCAGATCCAGCTGGCGCCGCTGAGGCCGTCGGTGACGGCGGGCTGGCCGATGTAGGAGGCCTGCCACTCGGTGGCCGGGTTGCGCAGTCCGGTCTCGAAGAACTGGGTGGTGCTGTACGCGCTGACGCGGCCGTGGGTGTCCCAGACCCGCACGCGCCAGAAGTAGCGGCGCAGCGAGGTCAGCGCCGGGCCGCCGTAGGCGACGTCGACGGCCTGGCGTCCGGTCACCCGGCCGCTGTCCCACACGTCGCCGGTGCCGCTGCCCGCGTTGGCGCTGCTGGTGGCCACGATCACCTGGTACGCGGCCTGGAACTGCTGGCCGGTGCCCGACGTCAGCTTCCAGCCGAACCTCGGCACGGCCGCGTCGACGCCGAGCGGGTTGACCCTGCGCTCAGTGGTGGCCTCCCCCACCGCGAACGGCGAGCTGCCGGAGCCGGTCGGTGCGATCACGGAGCTGTTCCACGGGGCGATGCCGTAGGCGCCCAGGTCCGCGACGGCGGGCCAGCCGCTGTCGTTGAATCCGGGCTGCTCCCATCCCGTCGCGGGGCTCTGGGACGCCTTCCAGCCGCCGTCGGTGATCAGGTCGGTGGTGCCGCCGGCGGTGGTCACCTGCACCCGGCCGAGCAGGCCCGCGGGGCCGGAGGCGGTGTTCCGGGCGGCGATCGCCAGGGTGTTGGTCCCGCTGACGAGGGCGGGGGCCAGGTCGATGTAGAGGGCGTTCTTCCAGGAGTCGACGGCCCGGGGCGACCCTGCGAGGGGTTTGCCGTTGAGCCACACGTCGACGGTGTCGTCGCCGGTGACGACGAGCTGCGCGTCGGTGACCGTGCCGGACGGCGCGGCGAAGGTCTTGCGGAAGTAGCGGGTGGCGGCGGGCGCGGTGGTGCGCGGGTCGCCTTCGGGATACCAGATCCAGTGCGCGCCGCTGACGCTGACCGGGGTGGCGGCGGCTGCGGGTACGGCGGACAGGACGGCGGTTGCGGTGAGCAGGACGGCGAGGACGGCTGCCACTCGTCCACGGGGGCTGGGGGTGTGATCGGGACGGTGCATGGCGACTCCTATGAGAAGATCGCGTGGATTAAAACGTTTCAGTGCACGGCCGGTGCCCAGACCCTAGGTCTCACAATTAATGCTGTCAATATCTCTCCGCAACGAGCCCGACACACGAACCAAGGTCGGTACGGGCCGGAGCCGCTTTCCGGCATGGTTCGGACGGCGGCTCCGGCCCGGGTCTCAGTTGGAGTACAGGTACTTCACCCCGTTGATGGTCAGCACGCTGGTCCGCGAGCCGGTGACGCCCGAGTTGAGGTTGCGCCAGCCGTTGTTGCTGCTCGCCTCGTGCACGTAGCCGCCGGCCATGGTGTAGATCAGCTTCTCGCCGTTGAGGTTCGCGGCCGCGATCGTCGCGCTGGAGACCCCGGAGATGCCGGTCCAGTTGTTCGCCCAGCCGGCGTTGCTGGCCGCCTCGTACACCGAGCCGCCGTTGACGACGTACAGGATCTTCGTGGTGCCGACGGTGATCGCGGCGACGCCCGAGCCGGGCACGCCGGTGTTGAGGTTGCGCCAGCCGTTGGCGCTGTGCGCCTCGTGCACGTACCCGCCGACGATGCTGTAGAGGTACTTGACCCCGTTGAGGCCGATCACCGCGATCGAGGAGTTGCTCACCCCGCCGATGCCGGTGTTCAGGTTGCGCCAGCCGTTGTTGCTGCTCGCCTCGTGGATGTAGCCACCGACGACGCTGTAGACGAGCTTCTCGCCGTTGAGGTTGAGCGCGGCGAGCGCCGTGCCCTGCGCGCCGCTGATGCCGGTGTACAGGTTGTTCCAGCCGGCGTTGCTGGCCGCCTCGAAAATCTGGCCGCCCTTGCTGCTGTACAGGATCTTCACGCCGTTGAGCTGGATCGCGGCCGTCGCCGACGCGGTGACCGGGCCGTAGCCGCCGGACACCGGGAGCATGCGCCACCCGTTGGCGCTGTGCGCCTCGTACACCTGCTGGCCGCCGTTGCAGTTGGCGCTGGTGACGTTGCGGGCCGGGGACACCGGGCCGCTGACGTAGATCGGGCCGGTCGACGCGCTGCCGTCGGAGGTGATGCCCGACGGCGAGCCGTTGAAGTACGCCTCGGTCTTACCGCCGTCGCGGGTCACCTCGTAGTGCAGGTGCGGGCCGGTGGAGTTGCCGGTGCTGCCGACCCAGCCGATCGGGGTGCCGCCGTCGACCCAGCCGGAGCTGCGCGTGGCCGGCTGGAGCAGGTGCATGTACGTGGTGCGCCAGCCGCCGCCGTGGTCGATGACCGCGTAGTTGCCGCCGCCGCTGCTCCACCCGGCGCTGATGGTGCCGCCGGCCGCGGCCAGGATCATGCGGCCGTTGCTGCCGCCGCCGGTGAACGTCATGTCGATGTCGTAGTCGTCGTGGCCTGCATAGGTGGCCAGCCGCCACGTCTCGCCGCACGGGAACGGCAGCTGGAAGAAGGGCATCGGACCGGCCGCCTGGGCCGGGCCGGCCCCGACCGCCGACACGGCCAGCAGCAGGGCACACACGCCGGTGACGGCGCGCAGGAGTCTTCTGGACAAGGGGTGCCTTTCGACGGGGCGGGCCGCGCCTGCGAACGGGGGGTGTCAGGCGGGTGAAGGTCGCGCGCTGATCGACGCAGCTCGAAGGATCAGGCGCGGCAGGATGGTACGGTGGCCGACCTACAACCCGTGCACATCGCCGCACCACCGGTGGGCCGCGGCCGCCGGCGCACCGCACGCTGAGGTGAGGATTGTCCGTCCACTTCGACCTGCTCGGTCCGCTGACGGTGACCCGGGACGACCGGCCGGTCCCGCTGGGCTCGACGAAGCAGCAGCTGATCCTGGCGGCGCTGCTGCTGCGCCCGGCCGAGGCGATCAGTACCGGCGAGCTGGCGGCGATGCTGTGGGGCGACCTGCCGCCCGCGTCGGCCGCCGCCAACGTGCGCACCTACGTGCGCGGGCTGCGGCAGGCGCTGGCCGGACAGCGGCGCGCCGAGCGCCGCATCCTCACCACGCCGGGCGGCTACCTGCTGCACGTCGAGCCGGGCGAGCGCGACGTGGACCGGTTCGACGCCGCCGCGGCCCGGGGCCGGGCGGCGCTGGCCGAGGGCGATCCCGCGGGCGCGCAGGCGGAGCTGGCCGCCGCGGTCGCGCTGTGGCGCGGTCCGGCGCTGGCCGGGTTGCCGGTGCCGCGGCTGCTCAGCGGCCGGGTCGGGCAGCTGGAGGAGCGGCGGCTGCTGGCCGAGGAGGACTATGCGGTGGCGCGGATCGCGCTCGGCGAGCCGGCCGAGGTGATCCCGCGGCTGCGTGCCCTGCTCGACCGCCATCCGCTGCGGCAGCGGGCCTGGGCGCAGCTGATGATGTGCCTGTACCAGATCGGCGACGTCGCCGGCGCGCTCGCGGCGTACCGGCAGGCCCGGCGGGTGCTCGCGGAGCAGACCGGGATGGACCCCGGGCCGGAGCTGACCCGGATGCACGACGACGTCCTGCACCACCGCGTCGCGGGCCGGCCGGTGTCCCCCGGCGGCACGGTGCAGGCGCCGCCGCGGCAGCTGCCGCTCGTGCCGGCGGGATTCGCGGGCCGCGACGCCGAGCTGGCCCGGCTCGACGCCGGGCTGCGCCCCGGTGCGGGGCGACCGGCCGGAGTGGACATCACGGCGGTCAGCGGCATGGCCGGTGTCGGCAAGACCACCCTCGCCCTGCACTGGGCCCACCGGGTCGTCGCGCATTTCCCCGACGGCCAGCTGTACGTCAACCTGCGCGGCTACGACGACGCCGACGCCGTGTCCCCGGCCGACGCCCTGGTCGCCTTCCTGGAGGCGCTCGGCGTGCCGATCGGCCGCGTCCCGAGCAGCATCGACGCCCGGACCGGGCTGTACCGGGGCCTGCTGTCCACCCGGCGGATGCTCATCGTGCTCGACAACGCGCGCGACGCCGGCCAGGTGCGCCCGCTGCTGCCCGGCGCGGGCCGTTGCGTCGTCGTCGTGACGAGCCGGGACCAGCTCAGCGGCCTCGTCGCCGCGGAGGGGGCGCGGCCGTTGACGCTGGACGTGCTGACCGCCGAGGAGTCGACGGACCTGCTGCGCGGCCGGCTCGGCGCGGACCGGCTCGCCGCGGAACCGGCGGCCACCGCCGAGCTGATCGAGGCGACCGGCCGCCTGCCGCTAGCCCTGTCGCTGGTGGCCGCGCGGGTGGCCGCCAAACCCGCCTTCCCGCTCGGGGCCGTCGCGGCGCAGCTGCGTCCGGCCGAGGGCAGGCTGGCGGCGCTGGCCGACGGGGATGTCCGGCGGGTGTTCTCGTGGTCGCACCGTGCCCTGAGCGCGGACGCGGCACACCTGCTGCGGCTGCTCGGCCTGCATCCAGGCCCCGACCTGACCGGCGACGCCGCTGCGGCGCTGCTCGGGCGGCCCCGGGCCGCCGCCGCGCCGCTGCTGCACGAGCTGACCCGGCTCCACCTGCTGACCGAGCATCAACCGGGGCGCTACGCGCTGCACGACCTGCTCCGCTCGTACGCGGCCGAGCTGGTCCTGGCGTCCGAACCGGCCGGCAGCCGGCATGCCGCGAGCAGCCGCCTGTACGACCACTACCTGCACAGCGCCCATCCCGCCGCGGTGCTGCTCCAGCCGACGTGGACACCGGTGGAGACCGTGCCCGCGCTGCCGGCGAACCCCCACGTGCCGGTCCGGGACCGGGCCGAGGCGGCGGCGTGGTTCTCCGCCGAGCACCCGGTCCTGCTGCGGGTGCTGCGCCAGGCCGCCGAGACCGGCTTCGAGCGGTACGCCGGCCCGCTGGCCTGGGCGCTGGCCGCGTACCTCGCCCCGCGCGGGCTGTTCGCGGAGCAGCTCGCCGCCCAGCAGGCCGCGCTGGCCGCCGCCGAGCGCATCGGCGACCTGCCCGCGCAGGCGCTCGCGGGGCGGATGCTCGCCCGCGCGCTCATGCGACTCGGCGACCACGATGCCGCCGAACACCATGTCCAGCAGGCGCTCAAGCTGTACGAGCAGATCGGCGACCTGGACGGTCTCGCGCTGACCCTGCGGCACCTGACCGAGCACTGCACCGCGCGCGGGCGCTTGACGGAGGCGCTCGCGCACAGCGTCGAGGCACTGCGGGTGTCCCGGCTCATCGGCAGCGGCTACGCCGAGGCGCGGGCCCTGAACACCAAGGGCTACCTGCATGCCCTCAACGGCGACTACCGGCAGGCCGTCGCCGACTGCACGCAGGCGCTCGCCTGGCAGCGGCGGATGGCCGACCGGGTGGGCCAGGCGGCGACGCTGGACAGCCTCGGTTTCGCCCACCACCGGCTCGGCGACCTGGCCCAGGCGGTGACGTGCTACGAGCAGTCCGTCGAGCGTTTCCGGGAGTCCGCGAACCGCTATCACGAGGCGGAGACGCTGACCCGGCTCGGCGAGGCGTACGAGCAGCTGGCGGACCTGCCCGCGGCCGCCGAGGCGTGGCAGCGGGCGAAGCGCATCTACGAGGACCTGGGCGACCCGGCGGCCGACGCGGCCCGGCAGCGCCTGGCCCGCGTGCTCTCCGCCTGACGACGCGCTCTTCCGCGCGCGGACCAGCAGTGACCGCTCGACGTCGCCCGGAGCGCGGTCGTCACTTCGGGCCGCAGCGCCAGCACCGCGAGGACCGCCCGGTGGTCCGTGCCCGGCACGGTCTGCTCGCCGACGCGGACGCCGATCAGGCCGGGGCCGTGCAGCACGTGGTCGAGCTGCACCAGGGGCGGTACGAGGGTCTTGCCGACCGGCCAGGTGCGGGCCCAGCCGCGGCCCAGTTCGGCGTGGGTGTCGACCAGGCCCGCCGCGAGCAGGTCGCGCATCGGCGCGTGGTCGAGCGTGGCGTTGAAGTCGCCCAGGAACACGGTGTCCGGGCCGCTGTCGCGGGCGACGGCGGCGAGCGCGGCCATGTCCCGGGTCCAGCGTTCCGGGTCGCCGACCGGGTAGTACGTGTGCACGGCCACCAGGCGTACGGTGCGCCCGCCGACGGTCACCTCCGCGGTGGTCTGCGGCCATGCGGTGTCGGCGTGCAGGGGCCCGCCGCGGGTCAGCGGGGTCCGCGAGTAGATCGAGGTGTCGTACTCGGGGCGCAGCTCGTGGTAGGGCAGCAGGTCGTCGAGGCCGGCTTCGGTGAGCGCGGCGATCCCGGCCGTCGGCAGCTGCTGCACGGCCAGCACGTCGATCCGCTCGTCCCGGACCAGCCGGACGAGAGTCCGCGGGTCCGCCGCGCCGACGTCGGCGTTGACGGTGGCCACCCGCAGTTCGGCGGCCGCCGCCGGGATCTGCCACCGGTCGGGTGTGAACCGGGGCGCCAGCACCACGATCTGCGCGGCCACCAGCACGGCGGCGGCGGTCACCGCCCAGCGCGAGCGCAGCGCGGGCACGGCGAGCGACACGGCCAGCCCGAGCACGCTGAGCACGGCCGCGTACGGCAGGAGGACCACCGGCACCGCGAGCGGGGTGCCGGCGTCCGACCCGGTGAGGCGCACGACGAGCAGCGCGGACGAGACGGCCAGACCGAGGCCGAGCGCGCAGCGGGACAGCAGCACGGGCAGCCGCCCACGCCGGGCGGCTGCGGGTGCGGCGTCGACGGCGGTCATCTCTCCTCCCAGGGCCGGGGCCTGGCGAGCGTACCGCCTTGATCGTCAGTCGTCGGTGACGTCGGCGGCGGTGACCCGCTGCCGGAAGACGTGATAGGTCCAGGCCTGGTACAGGATGACCACCGGCAGCATGACGACGAGCACGACCGTCATCACCTTGAGCGCGTACGAGCCGGACGCGGTGTTGGCGAGGGTGAGGTCGTTGGCCGCGCCCATGGTGGAGACCATGACCCGCGGGTACAGGTTGGTGAAGATGACCAGCACGCTGGTGGCCATGGCGAAGGTGGTGGCGGTGAACGCCCAGCCCTCCTTGCCGTCGCCGGCCAGCCAGGCGGCGGCGAGCACGGCCAGCACCGCGGCGATCTCGATGACGTTGGGGAAGAAGCCCTTGCCCGAGATCACGTGGGACCAGGTGATGTAGACCAGCACCGCCAGCGCGGTGACCGGGGCGAGCCGGCGGGTGAGGCGGGTCGCGCGTTCGCGCACGTCGGCGGTGGTCTTCAGGGCCAGGAACGTGGCCCCGTGCAGCGCGCACAGCAGCACGAAGGTGAGGCCGACGAACAGCGAGTACGGCGGCAGCAGGTCGGCGAACGTGCCCGCGAACTCCTGGTCCGCGCCGATCGGCAGGCCGTGCAGGAGGTCGCCGAGCCCGACGCCGAGCAGGAACGGGGCGACCACGCTGCCCACGGTGAGCAGCGTGCTCCAGGTGCGCCGCCAGCGCGGGTGCTTGTCCTTGTCGCGGTACTCGAAGGACATGCCGCGCACGATGAGCGCGGCGAGCACCAGCACCAGGGCGAGGTAGAGGCTGGAGAACATGGTGGCGTACCAGCCGGGGAAGGCGGCGAACATGGCCGCGCCGGCGACGACGAGCCAGACCTCGTTGCCGTCCCACAGCGGCCCGATCGAGCTGACCGCCATGCGCCGCCCGGCGTCGTCACGCCCGACGACCCCGTGCAGCATGCCGACCCCGAAGTCGAATCCCTCCAGAATGAAGAAGCCCGTCCACAGCACGGCGACGGCGATGAACCACAGGTCGGCGAGTGACATGGCGGCCTCAGCGGGAGAAGGTCGGCTCGGGCGCGGGGACGTCGTCGGCGGGCACGGTCGGCGGCGGGGCCTTGCGGGCGTAGCGCAGCATCAGCACCAGCCAGACGACGGTCAGCGCGTTGTAGAGCAGGAAGAAGACGGTCAGGCTGATCGCGACCGTGGTGGCGCTGATCGACGGTGACACGCCGTTCTGGGTCAGCATGAGGCCCTGCACGATCCAGGGCTGGCGGCCGTTCTCGGTCAGCAGCCAGCCGGCGGTGTTCATCAGGACCGGCAGGACCGCGGCCCAGGCGGCGAACGCGAGGAACCGGCGCGCGGTCTCCAGGTGTTTGCGCCGCATCACCCACAGTCCCCACAGCGACAGCAGGAAGGTCACCACCGCGGTGTACGCCATCACCCGCATGGCCCAGTACTGGATGAAGACGTTGGGCACGTAGTCGCCGGGGCCGTACTGCTGCTGGTACTGAGCGTTGATCTCGTTGAGCCCGACGACCTGGCCGTTCCAGTGGTTGGTGGCGAGCAGCGACAGCACGTGCGGCACTTCGATGATCTTCGTGGGGGTCTGGTCCTGCTTGCCGCCGCCGATCTGGATGATCGAGAACGAGCACGGCTGGCAGGTCTCCCACTGCGCCTCGGCGGCGGCGATCTTCATCGGCTGGTACTTGGCCTCGACGACGCCGAGCTCGCTGCCGACGAACATCGCGAAGATCATCGTCGGCGCCAGGATGATCAGCGACAGCTTGGCCGTGGGGGCGAAGACCTCGGGGTGGGACTTGCGGCGCAGGTGCCAGGCCGACACGGCGAGCATGAGGGCGCAGCCGGTGGCCGTCGCGGCGAGCAGCACGTGGGCGTACCCCCACAGGAACACCGGGTTGGTCATCACCGCCCAGATGTCGTTGAGCTGCGGACGGCCGGTCGTCGGGTTGATCTCGTAGCCGACCGGGTGCTGCATCCACGAGTTCGCGGCCATGATGAACGCCGCCGACCCGGCGGCGCCCAGCGCCACCAGCCAGATCGCGGCGAGATGGATCCGGGGCGACAGCTTGCCCCAGCCGAAGATCCACAGACCGAGGAAGGTCGACTCCAGGAAGAACGCGGCCAGGCCCTCCATCGCCAGCGGCGCGCCGAACACGTCGCCGACCATCCGGGAGTACGCCGACCAGTCCATGCCGAACTGGAACTCCTGGACCAGGCCGGTGACCACGCCGACGGCGACGTTGATCACCAGCAGCACGCCGAAGAACTTCGTGGCCCGCAGGTACTCGTCGCGGCCGGTGCGGTGCCAGACGGTCTGCAGGATCGCGGTGAGAAAGCCCAGCCCGATGGTGATCGGCACGAAGATGAAGTGGTAGATCGACGTCATCGCGAACTGAATCCGGGCCAGATCTACGTTCGACATGCTCGTCCCGCCTCGCCACCAGGGAGCTTTCGTGCTCATTCTGCCCAGACGGGGGGTGCGGCGAGCGTGAAACTACTAAATTGTCCGAATAGACGGGCCGGCCAGGCGCGCCACGGGTGCGCGTCGCCCGGCCGGCCGTCGGTCGGCTTACTGGAAGGTGATGTGGTCGATGGTGACCGTGGAGTTGCCGCCGTACCAGAAGCCCATGGCCAGCTGGGACGGCGAGTTGCGGTTGATGCCGTTGGCGACCATCGGAATCTTGATGTCCTGGTAGCCCGTCGTGATCACCGGGTGCGCTCCCCCGTCGAGGGTGAAGTCGGCGAACAGCTTCGTCGACCCGCCCAGCCCGAGATTGAAGTGGTTCTGCTCGCCACCGGCCGCGCCCTTGATCCGGACGACCAGGTACGTGTACGACGACAGGTCCACGCCGACGTCCGAGCCGAACCAGCCGCAGTTGTTGTAGCGCAGGCTCAGCGCCCCGCCCGTGACCGCGCCCGAACCGCCGCCGTCGAGGAAGCAGTTGCCGCCCGTCCACTTGCCGAGGTCGTTCTGCGAGGCCGCCGGGTACGCCGGGGTGCCGTCGTAGTTGTCCAGGACCAGCCCGGTCGGCGGCTGCGGCGTCGCGTCCGTGGTCACCGGGACCGTGTTGCTCGCCGCCGACCGGTTCCCGGCCGCGTCACGCGCCTTGACCGTGTACGAGTACGCGGTCGACGCGGTCAGGCCGGTGTCGGTGTACGAGGTCCCCGCCGGGCTGCCGACCAGGGTCGCGCCCCGGAACACCTCGTAGCCCGTCACGCCCACGTTGTCGGTGGACGCCGTCCACGACAGCGACACGGTCGTGTCGGACTTGCCCGGTGACGACAGCGCCGGCGCGCTCGGCGCGATGCAGTCGCCCGAGCAGCCCGTCGTCGTCGCCGACACGGTCGCCGACGAGCCGGACACGTTGCCCGCGGCGTCGACCGCCCGGACCGTGTACTGGTAGGTCTGCCCCGGCGAGCGGCCGGTGTCCGTGAACGAGGTCCCCGTCGGGGCGCCGACCTGCGTGCCCCCGCGGAACACCTGGTAGCCGGCGACGCCCACGTTGTCCGTGGCCGCCGACCACGACAGCGACACGCTCGTGTTCGTCACCCCGGACACGGTGAGCCCGATCGGGGTCGACGGAGCCGTGCAGTCACCCGTGCAGGAGCCCACGGTGACCGCCGACGCCAGCACGTTGTAGCCCTTGGCCGCGTCCCAGGTGCCGGTGTTGGCGAGCCGGATCGAGTACTCCGGACGGGACTGCAGCGCCGCGGTCGGGTCCGGCAGCCAGAGTGCCAGCTTGTAGTTGCCGGCGACGGCCCCGCCGGGCACGGTGACGCTGCCGGTGACGGTGCTCGCGCCGGCCAGCCAGCTGCGGGCGTCGACGCCGGTCAGCGGCAGGTTGTAGCGGTTGCTGCCGCTGTCGAGCACCAGGTACGCGGTGCGCTGCTTGATCAGCCCAGACCAGCCGTCGTTGCTGAGGTGCGCGGACAGGCCCAGGCTGCCGCCGGGGGCGACGGTGGTCGGGAAGGTGGCGTCGAGCAGGCGCAGGCGATACCCCATCTTGCGCTTGATGCGGGTGAAGCAGGTCTCGGCCGGGTCGCTGCCGGAGGCGGCGAGGTTGGCGGCCTTCCACTTGTCGGTGTTGACGGCCGCGTAGTCCTCGTTGATCTCGGTGAAGTTGAGCTTGTTCATCTCGGTCTGCGCGTTGACGCAGGCGGCGTCGTTGTAGCCGTCGGCGCCGCAGGTCTCCCCGCCGACCATCTTGTTGAACCCGGTCGAGGTGGCCAGGTCGTACATCCACTGCTTCTTCTGCTCGATGTAGTACCAGCCCATCCAGGACGGGTTGTCGTAGGTGCCCATGTCGTTGGCGTCGGCCAGGAAGCAGTCGTTGTGGAAGCTGATCCGGTCCTTCTGCGCCTGGGTCAGCCCGCAGCCCTCGGGCACGACGCAGGAGGTCGGGTCGACCATCTCCTTGACGTAGATCGGGTAGCGCAACGCCAGGGGGATGCTCGCCGGGGTGGTGTCGGCGATCTTCTTGACGATGCGGTACCGGGCCGGGGCCTCCTCGACCGAGGACGGGTTGGTCAGGGTGCCGGTGTGCCACTCGCCCCACGCGCCGAGGTAGCCCGTCTCCAGGTGCAGCACGACGTCGGCGTTCGCGGTGATCACGGCGTTGATCTGGGCGATGTGGGCGAGGATCTGCGACTCGGCGACGCTGGCGTAGCCGTCCCAGGTGTACGCGGGCCGCAGCACGATCTTCATCCCGGCGGTGCGGACCGCGGCCAGGCCGGAGGCGAGGTTGTCGAGCAGCGCCTGCGGCAGGGCCTGGGTCTTGTACTTGTCGAGGTGCACGTAGCTGTGCACCAGGGTGTTGCCGTTGGCCTTGGCGCGGGCGAAGGTCCGGTCGAGCAGGTCCGGGTTGAAGCCGGGGATGGTGGCGGCGTTGACGTAGTCGTTGACCGCCGGGTCGTTGATGATCTCGTAGCGGTTGTGGTAACCACGCTCCGGGTTGGCGAACGCGGTGGCCAGGTCGGCCTGGTAGGTGACGGTCGCGGCCTGGGCCGGCGTGGCACCGATCGCCACGGCGGCCACGGTGGCCAGTAACGTTGTCGCGGTGAACATCCGCATGAAGCGGGTGGGCATGGCAGCCTTCCTGTGCATCGGGAGGGTAGGCCGCCTGGCCGGGTCGGGAGCCCTGCCAGGCGGCCGGGCGACTACTGGAACGAGATGTGGTCGATGGTGACGGTAGAGTTGCCCCCGTACCAGAAGCCCATGGCCAGCTGGGACGGGCTGTTGCGGTTGATGCCGTTGGCCACCAGCGGGATCTTGATGTCCTGGTAGGACGCCGTGATCACCGGATGCGCGCCGCCGTCGAGGGTGAAGTCGCCGAACACCTTCGTCGAGCCGCCCAGACCCAGGTTGAAGTGGCTCTGCTCGCCGCCTGCCGTGCCCTTGATCCGCACGACCAGGTAGGTGTACGAGCTGAGGTCCACACCGACGTCGGAGCCGAACCAGCCGCAGTTGTTGTAGCGCAGGCTCAGCGCCCCGCCGGTGACGACGCCGTTGCCGCCGCCGTCGAGGAAGCAGTTGCCGCCGGTCCACTTGCCGAGGTCGTTCTGGTTCGCCGACGGGTACGCGGGCGTGCCGTCGTAGTTGTCCAGCACCAACCCGGTCGGCGGCTGCGGCGCCGCATCCGTGGTGACCGCGACCGCATTGCCGGCCGCAGACCTGTTCCCGGCCGCGTCCCGTGCCTTGACGGTGTAGCTGTAGGCCGTGTTCGCGGTCAGCCCCGTGTCGGTGAACGACGTGCCCGTCGGGCTGCCGACCAGCGTCGCGCCCCGGAACACCTCGTAACCGGTCACCCCCACGTTGTCCGTCGACGCCGTCCAGGACAGCGACACGCTCGTGTCGGTCTTCGACGGTGCGGACAGAGTGGGAGAACTCGGGGCGGTGCAGTCACCCGCGCAGCCCGTGGTGGTGGCCGACACCGATGCAGACAAACCGGACACATTCCCGGCCGCGTCGAGCGCCCGGACCGTGTACTGGTAGGTCTGCCCCGGCGAGCGCCCACTGTCGGTGTACGTCGTCCCGGTCGGCGAACCGACCTGGACCCCGTCGCGCAGCACCTGGTAGCCGGTCACGCCGACGTTGTCGGTCGAGGCCGACCAGGACAGCGCGACGCTGGTGTCGGTCACCCCGGTGACCGCGAGGTTCGCGGGCGTCGACGGTGCGGTGCAGTCGCCGGTGCAGGTGCCCGAGGTGCTGACCGCGCCGAGGTTCACCCAGCCGTCCGCGCCCTGGTTGGTGTTGGCGAACGACAGCGGCAGGCGCGGCCGCCACTGGTCGATGATCCAGTCGGTGAGCCTGCTCGCGGCGGGACGGGCGCGCAGCACGTCCTGGGTCACCGCCTCCAGGGGGTTGCGCACCTTCAGGACCAGGCTGTAGCTGCCCGCGGGCACGCCCGCGGTGCTGACGGTCGTGGCGAAGTTGACCGGCCGGCCGAAGTCGAGGTACTTCGGGTCGGCGCCCACGTTCCAGTCCGGGAAGGCGCGGATCTTCAAGGGCTGCACGGTGCGCAGGTCCCAGCTGGTGTCCCAGGTCTTCACGACCGCTCCCGCGCTGTTGCGCAGGCCGAGCTGCACCGTCCACGGGTAGTAGAACGGGGCGACGCCGTCGTTCTGCATCGTGACGCCGACCTTGAACGTGCCCGAGGCGGTCGCGTTGAAGTTGGCCTGCGGGATGTGCAGGTTGTAACCCATCTTGCGGACACCGGCGGACACCTTCGGGTCGCTGGTGCTGTACCCGCCCGCGCCGGTCTGGTTGATCATCCAGGTGATGTGGGTCAGCTCGGTCGCCGCCAGCACGTCGTCGACCTGCCCGGAGCCGCCCGGCCAGTTGGCGTAGAGGGTGCCCTGGATCTCGGGCCGGGCCTCGCCGCCGATGGACTGGGTGACCCACCGGTTCTCGGTGCCGGTGTTGAGCTGGAGCTGGAGGAACGCGTCCTCCCAGCCGTTCATCGACATCGGCAGGGTCATGCTCTTGAGCTGCCCGCCGTTGCGGAACTCCTTGTACGGCCAGGAGTCGTCGTGGAAGCCGATGTTCGCGGTCTCGGTGCCCGCGAGCGGGTAGCGGACCTCCAGCTGGATGTTGTCGAACGCGGTGTCGTACGCCCCGATGATGGTGCGGATCGTGTTGTCGGTCGGCATCAGGTTCGGGTAGCCGTCGGCCAGGTCCCGGTCGTACGGCCAGGTGTGCCACTCGCCCCACAGGCCGACCAGGCCCAGCGACATGAACCCGATGCGCGGGTCGGCGGTGCCGCCCGGCCCGGCCTTGTCGTAGCGGGCCGCGAACGCGTTGATGAAGGTGACCAGCGCGCTGATGACGTCCGGGTCGTCGTAGTCGGGGCTGACGGTGCCCCAGAACCCGTTGGTGCGCAGCGCCATCTTGCCGTTCAGGCACGGCGGGATGCCGTTGCCGGGGTGCGTGCCGCTGCCGCCGGGATACTCCAGGTAGAAGCGGAACGCGGTCTGGCGGCTCCAGACGGCGGCCTCGTCGAGCGCCTTCTCGAACACGCTCCAGTCGATGTTCGCGCAGCTGGCCGGGTCCTTCATCACCTCGTTGAGGGCGAAGTAGCTCCAGACCAGGCCGCCGGGGTACTTGGTGGACAGGTTGTCGCCGGGGAAGAGGTAGGGGGCGAACCCCTTCAGCGGCTGGCCGAGGGCGGCGTCGGCGTAGGTGTAGGAGTGGGTGGTCAGGCTGGTGTCGGGGCCGGGACCGGCCGGCGGCCGGGCGGGCGGGCCCGCGGGTGCGGCGGCCGCGCTGGTGGCGACCAGCGCGATCGTCAGTGCCGCCGCCGTGGTGGCGAACAGCTTGCGTAGGGATGGCATGTACCGGTGTTCCCTTCGGGGACGAGGTTCGTAGAACAGGAAGGGTTCGGTGCGGGCGCCGCCGGCCGGGTGCCGGCGGCGCCGAGGTGCGGGTGGTGCGGCGGCGCCGTCAGCGGGTGGTGACGGAGCCGAGGTGCAGCCAGCCGGTGTGGGTGTCCTGGCTGGTGTTGGCGAACCGCAACGGGATGCCGTTGGGCAGCGGGTTGGCCACGCGCAGCACGAGGCCGTAGCTGCCGGGGCGCAGGCCGCGGGTGTCGATGCGGGTGGTCAGCTCGGCGGGGTCCTGGCCGGGCTGGATGCCGGCGACCGTCCAGTCGGTCTTCCAGCGCCTGACGACACGGCCCTGGCCGTCGACGGCGGCCAGCTCGGCGCGCCAGTCGTAGTAGAAGGGCGCGGTGCCGCGGTTGGCCACGCGCACCGACACCCGGTCGCGGGACAGCGCCGCCTCGGTGACGGTCAGCTCGTAGCCCAGCGACTTCGACGCGGCCAGGGCGCGGAAGTACTCGTCGCCGGTGTAGCCGTCGTTCGCGAACGCCGCATGGTTGATCATCCAGCTGATGTGGGTCAGGTCGACGGACTGCGTGAAGTCCTCGTACTGGCCGCAGCTGACGGGCTGCTCGAACAGGCAGGACTGGATCTCGGGGCGCAGCTCGCCGCCGACGGGCTCGCGCTGCCACTTGCCGGTGACGCCCTCGTCGATGAGGCGCTGCACGAAGTGCCAGGACTGCACGGGCAGCGTCTCGAAGGCGAACGAGTCGTCGTGGTAGCCGATGCCCAGCTCCTTGTTCTGCGGGCTCGGGTAGCGGGCCAGCAGCCGGGTCCTGTCGAACGAGGTCTCGAAGGTGTTGAGGATGCCGGTGAGGATCTCGGTGGACGGCATCCAGTTCTCGGGCTTGGTCCAGCCGTCGTACGGCCAGGTGTGCCACTCGCCCCAGAAGCCGATCAGGCCGAGGGTGAGGAAGCCGATGCGCGGATCGCCGTCGTACCTGCGCCCGAGCGCGGTGATGAAGTTCTGCACGGCGCTGACCAGGCGCGGGTCGCTGTAGTCGGGGGCGACGCTGACGCCGTTGTTGCCGAAGTCGTCGTAGGCGTGCGTGGCCAGGCCCTGGTCCAGCAGGTACTGCGGGATGCCGGTGGGCTTGCCCGGGTAGTCCAGATAGAACCGGAACACGGCCTGGTGGCCGCGCGCGGCGATCGCGTTGAGCTGCCGTTCCACGGCGTCCCAGCGGAACCGGTCCGGGCCGGTCATGACGTCGCGGACCGGCAGGTAGAACCATTCCATGCTGTACGGGAAGGTCTGGTAGCTGCCCGCGTACGGCATGAAGCCCTTGAGCGGGTTGTCGGCGGGCGCGGAGGTGTAGGTCAGCGGCGTCCACTGCGGTTCGGTGGGCGCGGGCCGGGCCGCGGCGGGCGTGCCCGCGGCGAGGGTGAGCGCCGCCAGCAGGGCGACGGTGATACGTGCTGCTCTTCTCATGTGGGCTTCCTCGGTCGGGGGTGGGCCGGCCAGGCCCCCGTCGCCTGGCCGGAGTGCGCGGGCAGGGTCAGCCGACGGTGATGCGGTCGATGTCGGGAGCCCAGCCGGAGGGGTTGGCGACGGTGATCGTGTTGTTGCCCGCGGCCAGATTGAGGGTGACCGTGACGGTGCCGACGGTGTCCCAGTTGGCGGTGGGCGCGAAGTTCACCGTCTGGCCGTTGACCGTGGCGGAACGTGCCACGGCCGACAGGTAGTGGATCGTCACGGTGCGCGCGCCGCCCGTGCCGCCGGCGACGTTGTTGAACGACAGGGTCGCGCCGCTGCCGACGTAGCCGACCTTCGAACCGCCCGAGCAGGCCGCGCAGGATGCCACGGCCGCGGTGCCGGTCCGGGTGTTGCCGGAGGACTCGGCCTCGTAGCTGACGGGTGTCGTGCCGCCCGCGTTGGTCGTCACGGTCAGCGGGCTCGACGCGGCCGAGTAGTTGCCAGCGGCGTCATAGGCCTTGACCGTGTACGTGTAGGCGGTCGACGCAGCCAGTCCGGTGTCGGTGAAGCCGGTGCTCGTCGAGGTGCCGACCGGGCTGCCCCCACGCAGGATCTGGTATCCGGTCACGCCGACGTTGTCGGTCGAGCCGCTCCACGACAGCGTGACCGAGTTGGCGGTCTTGCTCGGCGAGGCCAGGCCCGTGGGGGCGCTCGGCGCGGTGGTGTCGCCTCCGCCGCCCGCGGTGGACACGGTGATGCGGTCGATGTCGGGAGCCCAGCCGGACGGGTTGGCGATGGTGATGGTGTTGCTGCCGGCGGCGAGGTTGAGCGTGACGGCGGTGGAGCCGACGGTGGTCCAGCTACCGGTCGAGGCGAAGTCGACGGTCTGCCCGTTGACCACGGCGGTGCGCGCCTCGGCCGTCAGGTAGTAGATCGTCACCGTCCGCGAACCGCCGGTGCCGCCCGCGACGTTGTTGAACGCCATCGACGCCCCGTTGCCGAGGTAGCCGACCTTCGACCCGCCCGAGCATGTGCCGCAGGACGCCGTCAGCGCGCCGCCGGACAGCGTGTTGCCCGACGCCTCAGCCTCGTGGGTCACCGCACCGCCGCCGCCCGCCGAGGTGGAGGCGGTGACCGTGCTGCTCGCCGCCGACCGGTTCCCGGCGGCGTCGCGGGCCTTGACCGTGTAGCTGTAGCTCGTCGACGCGGCCAGGCCGGTGTCGGTGAACGTCGTCCCGGTCGGGCTGCCGACCAGCGTCGCGCCACGGAACACCTCGTAGCCGGTCACCCCGACGTTGTCCGTCGAGGCGGACCAGGACAGCGAGATCGACGACGACGTCTGGCCGGTGGAGGTGATGCCCGTCGGGACCGAGGGCGCGGTGGTGTCGCCGCCGCCGGTGCCGACGGTCACCGCGCCGAGGCCGAGCCAGCCGTCCGCGTTCTGGGTGGTGTTGGCGAAACGCAGCTTCTTGGCGTCGGCGTCGACGGTCTCCAGCGGGTTCTTGACGCGCAGGACCCACTGGTAGCTGCCCTGCGGCACCGCGGAGAGGCTGACGCTGGTCTGGAAGTACTGCGGGTAGCCGAAGCTGCGGTACGTGGGATCGGATCCCACGTTCCAGTCGGGGAACGCCCGGATGGAGAGCGGCTGGACGGTACGCAGGTCCCAGGGGGTGTCCCAGGTCTGCACCACGGCGCCCGAGCTGTTCTTGAGCCCGAGGGTCATGGTCCACGGGTAGTAGAACGGGGCGACGCCGGTGTTGCTGATCTGCACGCCGACGTTGGTCGTGCCGGAGGCGGTGTCCTTGAAGTACGAGTTGTTGACGCTGAGGTTGTAGCCCATCGCGCGCACCGCGGCCGAGACGTTGGCGTCGGTGGGCGAGTAGGCGGCACTCCCCTCGTTGATCATCCAGCTGGCGTGGGCGAGCTCGATGCACGCCTTGAGGTTGTCGACGGTGCCGGAGCCGTTCGGCCAGGACTGGAACGCGAAGGTCTGGATCTCGGGGCGCAGCTCACCGCCGATCGAGCTGCTGATCCACTTGTTCTCGGTGCCGGTGGCGATGTTGCGCTGCAGGTGGGCGTAGGAGGCACCGCCCAGGGACGTCGGCAGGGTCACGCCCTGCAGGGGTGAGCCTTCCCGGAAGCAGAACGAGTCGTCGTGGTAGCCGATGTCGCGGGAGTTGGCCGCGCCGCCGGCCGCGTCGGCGTAGCGGATCTCCACCTTGGTGGTGTTGAACGCGGTGTCGAAGGCGGCCACGAGCTGCGCCCCGTTGGCGTCGGTGGGCATGTAGTTGGGCAGCCCGTCAGCGGTGTCGGTGTCGTAGGGCCAGGTGTGCCACTCGCCCCACAGCCCGACCAGGCCCAGGTGGATGAACCCGAGCCGGGAGTCGCCGTCGTAGCGGGCCCCGAACGCGGCGATGAAGTTCTTCAGCGCGTTGATCAGGAACGGGCTGTCGTAGTCGGGGTGCGTGACGTTCCACGTGGCGTCGGCGCGGGTGGCGACGTTGCCGTTGAAGCACGGCGGGATGGCGTTGGCCGGATGGCTGCCGGTGCCCCCGGGGTACGTCATGTAGATGCGGATGGCGGCCTGGTTGCCGTAGCCGGCGGTCTCGGCCAGCATGCTGTCGATGATCGACCAGTTGTAGCTGCCGCAGTTCGAGGCGCTGGTCATGATCTCGGACAGGCCGAAGTAGCCCCAGGTCAGCGAGTGCGGGAAGCCGTTGTTCTGGTCACCGCCGGGCGAGTAGAACCTGGCCCAGCCCTTGAGCGGGTTGTCCACCGGCCCCGGAGCGGCGCTCAGGGCGTGGACCTGCAGGGACGGGTCGGGGCTGGCGGGCGCCGCGGGACGGGACGGCGGTCCGGCGGGAGCGGCTGACGCGCCGGCCGGGCCGACGAGCGTCAGGGCCGCGCCGAGGGCGGCGGTGGCGAGTGCGGCCAGGACGGTACGGCCGCGTGAACGTGATTTCACGGTGATCTCCGGTGGGAGTCGGGCACTTCTCCGGGCTGTTCGCGGTGCGTGTGCCACGCGGGCACACCACTGAGCCGACGCACAGGGTCCACATAGGCCCTGGTCGGAGCGTTGGCGCAGCGGTTCTGAGCTGGTCGTCCTCCTCGTCGTTACCGAAGTAATACGAAGAGGTGTTGACAAAATTTCGAAGGTCTACATCATTATTCGAGAGCGGGGCGGCTGGCAAGAGCCGACCGATAGACGGATCCGAGGACGTTGATGAGCTCGACAAAACCGCGAGACGACCGGCGGGCGGCGTGGCTGTTCCTGCTGCCGGTGCTGGTCGGATTCGCCGTCTTCTACGGCTACCCGGCCGCCCGGGGCGTGTGGTACTCGGTCACCGACTACAACATGCTCAACACGGCGACGTACGTCGGCGCGGAGAACTACACCAAGCTGCTGCAAGACGACCAGTTCTGGAACGCCATGCTGGTCACGGCCTGGTACGTGGTGCTCAACATCGGCTCGCAGACGCTGCTGGCGCTGGGCATCGCGACGCTGATGCACCGGCTGACCCGCTCGGTGGTGCTCCGGGCGACGCTGCTGCTGCCGTGGCTGGTCCCCAACGTCACCATCGGCCTGCTCTGGATGTGGCTGCTGGACACCAACCTCGGGTTCGTCAACCAACTGCTGCACACCGTCGGCCTGGGCCCGGTCGGCTTCTTCACCGACGAGACCTGGGCGATGCCGACCGTGGCCGGCATCAACACCTGGGCGTACACCGGCTACACGGCGCTGCTGCTCTACGCCGGGATGCTGCAGATCCCGCAGTACCTGTACGAGGGCGCGTCGATCGACGGCGCCGGCGAGTGGCGCATGTTCCGCCGGATCACGCTGCCGCTGCTGCGGCCGGTGCTCGCGCTGGTGCTGGTCGTGTCGCTGATCGGCTCGTTCCAGATCTTCGACACCATCGCGGTCACCACCAAGGGCGGCCCGGTCTCGGCCACGCAGGTCATCTACTACTTCATCTACCTGCAGGCGTTCAAGTACTTCCACATGGGCTACGCCGCCGCGGCGGCGGTCTTCCTGGCCCTGATCCTCGGCGTGCTCACCGCGATACAGATGCGCCTGCTGCGCGCCTCGCGCTCGGACCTGGCGTGAAGGGGACGACAGACATGACCCGCAGAACCTTCAACCCCGGACGCGCGCTGGCCTGGGTGGCGATGGCCGTCGTCATCGTGGTGACCGTCTTCCCCTTCTGGTGGATGATCCGCACCGCGCTCACCCCGGCCGCCGACATCTACACCGACAACGCGAGCCTGCTGCCGGAACACCCGACGCTGATCAACTTCCTGCGGGTGCTCGGCCTGACCAGCGAGGCCGAGGCCCGCGCGGCGGGCGGGTCCGGGGCGCACCTCGACTTCGCCGGCTACCTGTGGAACTCGATCGTGTACTGCGGCCTCATCGCCGCCGTGCAGACCCTGTTCTGCGCGATGGCCGGTTACGCGTTCGCCCGGCTGCGCTTCCCCGGCCGCGACCTGGTGTTCGCGATCGTGATCGCGGCGCTGATGGTGCCGCCGATCTTCACGCTGCTGCCCAACTTCATCCTGGTCAAGGACCTCGGCTGGATGAACACCATGGCCGGTATGGTCGCCCCCACGATCCTGATGACGCCGTTCGCGGTGTTCTTCCTGCGCCAGTTCTTCCTGTCGCTGCCCCGCGACGTGGAGGAGGCGGCGATCCTCGACGGCAACGGCCCCTGGGGCATCTTCTGGCGCATCGCGCTGCCGATGAGCCGCGGCCCGCTGATCACGATCGGTCTCACCACGACCGTGTGGGCCTGGAAGGACTACCTGTGGCCGCTGCTGGTCGGCCGTGACGAGGAGAACCGCCTGGTCACCGTCGCGCTCGGGGTGTTCCTGCAGCAGTCGCCCAACACCCAACCCGACTGGACCGGCCTGATGGCCGCCTCGACGCTGTCGGTCCTGCCCGTGCTGCTCCTGCTCGTCTTCGTGGGCAAGCGGCTGGTCCAGTCCCTGAACTTCACCGGAAGCAAGTGACACACCCACCCCCGAGAAAGAAGGAAATGATGATCCGCACATCACGGGTCGGGGCGGCGCTGCTGACCCTGGCTGTGGCGGCCGGCGTGGCCGCGTGCAGCAGCACCACCGAGGAGGAGCCCGGCGCCGCCGTCACCCTCGACTACTGGCTGTGGGACGACAACCAGAAGGCGTCCTACCAGCAGTGCGCCGACGAGTTCACCAAGGCCAACCCGAACATCACCATCAAGATCAGCCAGGCGGCCTGGAACGAGTACTGGCAGAACCTGACCACGCAGATCGCCGCGGGGGACGCGCCGGACGTGTGGACCAACCAGGGCTCGTACTACCCGCAGTTCGTCAGCTCCGGCCAGATCCTCGACATCCAGCCCTACGTCACCGCCGACAAGGTGGACCTGTCGCAGTACCAGGGCGGCCTGGCCGACCTGTTCACCAAGGGCGACCAGCGCTTCGGCCTGCCGAAGGACTGGGACACCATGGCCCTGGTCTACAACACCGAGCACCTCAAGGCCCAGGGCATCGACGCCGCGTCACTGGCGAACCTGACCTGGAACCCGACCGACGGTGGCACCTTCGAGCAGCTCATCGCCAAGGCCACGGTCGACGAGAAGGGTCGCAACGGCCTGGACCCGGCGTTCGACAAGACCAAGGTCAAGGTGTTCGGCTACCTGCCGGAGTGGGCCGACGGCTCGCAGGGCCAGAACGGCTGGGGCAACCTGGCCGCCAGCAACGGGTTCACCTACCTCGACAAGAACCCGTGGGGCACCCAGTACAAGTACGACGACCCCAAGCTGGCCCAGACCATCGACTGGTTCAAGTCGCTGAGCGCCAAGGGTTACGCCCCCGCGCTGGACAAGGCGTCCACGCTGAGCCGGGACTCCCTGCTCAACGCGGGCAAGGGCGCGATCACCTTCGCGGGCTCCTGGATGATCAACAGCTACCTGGGTGAGGGCGCGAAGCTGAAGTTCGCGTTCGCGCCGCTGCCGGCCGGCCCGCAGGGCCGCAAGACGGCGATCAACGGCCTGTCGGACGCGATCTGGGCCGGCACCAAGCACAAGGACGAGGCCTGGAAGTGGGTCAAGTTCCTGGGCTCGGCCGACTGCCAGAACATCGTGGGCGGCAACGGCGTGGTCTTCCCCGCCATCAAGACCGCCAGCGAGAAGGCCCTGGCCGCGCACACCGCCAAGGGCCGCGACGTGAAGGTGTTCGTCGACGAGGCCGCCGCGCCCGGTGGCACGTTCTTCGTGCCGATCACCGAGCACGGCAACGAGGTCAGCCAGCTCGTGCAGGACGCCATCCAGTCGGCGATCCTCGGCCAGAGCGACTCGGCCACCGCGCTGAAGAAGGCCAACGACCAGGTCAACGCCCTGTTCAAGTAGGCCCCGCACGAACAGGTGCGGCGGGACGCACGGTCGCGGCCCGCCGCACCCCCACCTCAGCGACTCATCTGCATCTCACCCGCCAAGGAGAACCATGGCACTGCTCATCGAGCTGGCCGGCCACACTTTCGCCCTCGAACACGACGGCCCCGGCAGCCCGCAAGCAGCCGACGGGGGCCTGGTCCTGCCACCGGGACGGGTCGCGTTGCTGCACGGACTGGGCGATGCCCTGTTCTACCGGCACGGGCACAACTCTTGGAGCCCCTGCGGCTGGCGGCGGCTGAGCGAGGCTCCGCTGCGCATCGCCAACCCGCAGCGGCGGCTCACCGCCGACGACACCGTCTGGGACGACCCGGCCCGCCACCACTCCTCCGCGGTGGCCGCCCTGGACGCCGGTGACGGCGACATCCTGCTGCTGGGCGCGCTCGGACTGGGCGTGCCGCGGCTGGCCGCCGACCGGGACACCATCTCCGGCTGGTACGAGACCGGCGCGCACCCGTGGTTCGCCGCGTACGGCCCCGAGGACGAGGTGTTCGCCGCGTACACCCGGCAGCTGGCCGAGCGCCTGGGCAGCAGCAGCCGCCGCGCCGGCAACGTCTGGTGCTCCTGGTACGCCTACTACGAGACCATCACCGAGCAGCAGCTGGCCAAGGACGTCGACGACCTGCGCGGGTTGCCGTTCGACGTGGTGCAGGTCGACGACGGCTGGGAGCGGCTGGTCGGCGACTGGCAGCCCAACCACAAGTTCCCGTCCGGCATGAAGGCCCTCGCGGACCGGATCACCGACGCGGGCATGACGGCCGGGCTGTGGCTGGCCCCGTTCATCGCCCTGCCCGGCTCCGAGCTGGCCCGCGAGCACCCGGAGCTGCTGCTGCGCGACGCGCGCGGCAAGCTCGTGATCGCCGGCAACAACTGGGGCAGCGGGTATCACGCCCTCGACCTGTCCCGGCCCGACACCCGCGAGTACCTGGCCGAGCTGACCCAGCGGGTGGTGCACGAGTGGGGCTTCAAGTACCTGAAGCTCGACTTCGTCAACGCCGGGGCGGCCCCGGGCGTACGCGCCGACGGCGGCGAGCGCGAGCAGTCCTACCGCGACGCGCTGGCGCTGATCCGCGAGGTCGCCGGGGACGACGTCTACCTGCTGGGCAGCGGGGCGATGCTGCTGCCGTCGCTGGGCATCCTCGACGGGCTGCGCAGCGGGCCGGACGTCGCGCCGATGTGGCAGAACTACGCCAGCGACGACCCGTCGGACGCGATGGCCCGCAACGCCGTCGTGAACACGCTGCACCGGTTGTGGCAGCAGCCGCTGGCCGAGGTCGACCCCGATGTCATCTACTTCCGCAGCCGGCTGAACCTGCTCACCGAGCAGCAGCTGGAGTGGCTGCGGGACCTGGCCGACATCTGCCGGTTCCGGGCCGTGTCCGACCCGCCGAGCTGGCTGTCGGCCACCGAGCTGGACGACATGACCGGTTACCTGGCGGCGCGGCCGGACGTCCGGCGGCTGGGCCGTTACGAGTACGCCGTCGGTGGGCGGCGGGCGGACTTCACCGCGGCGGTCACCCCCGCGGCGCAGGCGTACCCCATCTCCTGAGATGGCTCCGGCGGCGGACCAGGCCCGGTTGCACTCCCCCACCTGGGGGAGGACGCAGCCGGGCCCGACCCGTCAGCTCACTGTCAGTGGGCTTGCCATCACTCCACGATTTTGTAAAGATCAAAGCGTATTGCGCGGGCATTCCCGCACGCAAACAAGGGACAGAACGTGACAGAGTTAGCTACCACCGGAACGGATCTGCCGCGGCTGCGCGAGCTCAACTCGTTGAGCATCGTGCGCGCGCTGCGTGACCACCCGCCGTCCACCGTCACCGAACTGTCCCAGCGCACCGGCCTGTCCCGGCCCGCCGTGGACGTCATCGCCCAGGGGCTGGTCACCGACGGCTGGGCCACGGTACTCGAACCCGGCGCGAGCAGCGCCGTCGGCCGCCCCGCCCGGCGCTACCAGTTCCGCGCCGGAGCCGGGTACGTGGTGGGCGTCGACGTGGGCGTGCACAAGATCCTGGCGCTGCTGGCCGACCTCGACGGCAACATCGTGCAGTCCGTACGGCAGTCCGTCGCCGCCGAGGCCGCGCCCGCCGAACGTCTCGCCGTGCTCGACGCCGTGCTGGACGCCTGCGTGGCCGGGGCCGGCAAGTCCCCGGGCGACATCTGGGCCGTCACCGCCGCGGTCACCGGCGCCGTGGACGCCGCCGGGCGGACCAGCTTCTTCACCCCGCTGCCGGGCTGGAAGAGCGTCGACCTGGCCGGGCACCTCGGCGGGCGCTTCTCCTGCCCGATCGTGGTGGAGAACGACTGCAAGCTGGCCGCGCTGGCCGAGCGGTGGAAAGGCGCGGCGACCGACGCCGACGACATCGTCTACCTGCTCGGCGGCATGCGCAACGGCGCCGGCCTGATCATCGACGGGGTGCTGCGGCGCGGGTTCGGCGGCGCGGCCGGTGAGATCGGCGCGCTCAAGCACGTGCGCTGGCTCAACGCCCCCTCGCACCTGCAGAACTGCCCCGGCGTGCCCGACACGGTCAGCCCCGACGACGCCGCGGCCTGGGTCTTCAACGCCGCCCGGCAGGGCGACAAGGCGGCCCGTGGCGCGGTCAATCGCTACGTCAAGGACCTCGCCGTCGGCGCGGCCGCGCTGGTGCTCACCCTGGACCCGCAGGTGGTCGTGTTCGGCGGCGGCTTCTCCCGGTCCGCCGATCTGGTGCTCGACCCGCTGCGCCACGAACTCCAGCGCCTATGCCTGCGGATGCCGGAGGTGCGCGCGTCCACGCTGGGCGCCGACTCGGTCGCCCTCGGCGCACTGAAGCTGTCCCTGAACGAGGTCGACACCCGCCTGTTCAGCGCGGGCCTGTCCGCCCCCGTCGCACCGCGCCGCCACTGACCGGCCACAGGCGTCATGACCTTGGCGGCTTGAGAGTGTGGGCGAGGTTGCGCACGCCGACGGAGGTGTCCGGGTCGGACCGGCCCGCGACGGCGAGCACGCCCGCGCCCCAGCTCATGACGTAGGCGACCGAGCCGTAGTCGATGACGCCGCGCTCGCCGGGCCGCCAGCGTGGCTGCTTGCCGCCGCGCTGGGCGGCCAGGCGGTCGACCCCGGCCGCCGCGTCGGGTGTGTCGGCCTCGGTGACCTGCAGGTGCGGCCCGCCCGGGCTGTCGCCGAACAGGCGCGTGCCGACGGGCACGTAGACGTACCGGCGAGCGCCGGGGACGGCCACGGCTACGGCGACCACCTCGACCGGGCCGCCGAGGAACGCCGCGGCCCGGTCCGGGCCGACCTTCAGGTCCGCCACCCCGTGCGGGAACAGGGCGGCGTGCTCACCGGGGAACTCGTTGGCGGCGGCGGGATGGGCCAGCACCTCGATGGCCTTGACCCGCCGCGCGCGCGGGGTGACGTGCAGCCGGACCGTGGATCCGGCGACCACCCGCCGGTATTCGGCGTGGCTGACGGCGATACCGCGGATCCGGGTGGCCCCGCGGCTGTCGTCGACGGCGATCCAGTGGTGGCGGGTCTGCCCGTCCTCGCCGCTGTAGGTGATCCGGCGTTGCACCACCCGCCCTTCGACGTGCTCGGTGCGCACCTGGTCGGCGAACGAGAGCACGGCTAGCAGCAGCAGGATGCCCGCGACGATCGCCGTGCCCGCGGCGACCGGCACCTGCCAGCGCTCCGGCGCGTACCGCACGAACAGCAATGACACGGCGGCGTTACCGCCGAGCCAGAGCAGGATCAGGCCCTTCCAGACACCGCCGAGACGGCTGTGGCCGCTGCCCCGGTACACGATGTCCTTGCCCGCGACGGTGGACCGGCGCTGGGCCCGGTCCTTCCTGGCGTCGGCGATTCCCTGCCAGACCAGGAACACCACGGCCACGACGACGACGGCCCAGGCGAGAGCCTTCTGAAGATCCACGTCGGACACCCTCACGCATTGTCCGACGCCGATGCAACCGCCTTGCGGTAAGGAAGGGCACCTTCACATCGCTATGTGTTGTAGAAGGTGCCCTTCCTTTCCTCAGGCGCGGAGGAAGGCGAGCACGGCCAGGACGCGGCGGTGCTGGTCGCCGGCCGGCGGCAGGTCGAGTTTGGAGAAGATGCTGCTGACGTGCTTGTTCACGGCCGCCTCGGTGACGAACAGGCTGCGCGCGATTGCTGCGTTGGCCTGGCCCTGGGCCATCTGCTCCAGAACCTCGCGTTCGCGTGGGCTCAGCCGCTGCAACGGGTCCTGCCTACGGCGCAGCAGCTGGCGTACGACCTCGGGGTCGACGACGGTGGCCCCGGCGGCGACCCGTTCGGCGGCCTGTGCGAACTCCGCGACCGCACCGACGCGGTCCTTGAGCAGGTAACCCACCGCGTGGCCGCCGCCGGTGTCGAGCAGCTTCGCGGCATAGGACTGCTCGACGTACTGGCTCAGCACGAGCACGGGCAGGCCGGGGTCGGCGGCGCGCAGGGTGACGGCGGCGCGCAGGCCGTCGTCGGTGTGGCTCGGCGGCATGCGTACGTCGGTGACGACCAGGTCGGGGCGGTCTGCCGTGACCGCGGCGATCAGCGCCGGGGCGTCGCCGACGGCCGCGGCGACGGTGTGGCCGAAGCGTTCCAGCAGGCTGGTGAGGCCCTCGCGGAGCAGCACGCTGTCCTCGGCGATCACGATCCGGAGTGGCACGGCACCTCCACGTGCAGCAGGGTCGGCCCGCCCGGCGGGCTGGACAGGCGCATCCGTCCGTCGAGGACGGACAGGCGGTCGGCCAGCCCGGCCAGGCCGCTGCCCGCGGCGGCGTCGGCTCCGCCCGTTCCGTTGTCGCGGATCTCCAGTACGAGCAGGTCGGTGTGCAGCCGCCCGGTCACCTCGGCCCGCTGCGCGCCGCTGTGCTTGGCGATGTTGGCCAGCGCCTCGGCCACGACGTAGTACGCGGTCACCTCGACCGGCGCGGGCAGACGGTGCGGCAGCCGGATGTCGACGCCCACCGGGACCTGCGACAGCGTCGCCAGCTCGCCGACCGCGTCGGCGAGGCCGTGGTCGGTGAGCACCTGCGGATGCACGCCGCGGATCAGCGCCCGCAGTTCCTGCAACGTCAGCGCGACCTGGTCCTGCGCGGCGGCCAGGTGCCGGGCGACCGGCGAGCCCGGTTCGGCGTCGAGCCCGGCCAGGCCCAGCTGCACGCTCAGCGAGACGAGGCGCTGCTGCGCGCCGTCGTGCAGGTCCCGCTCGATCCGGCGGCGCTCCAGCTCGAACGCGTCCATCAGCCGGGCCCGGGAGGCGCGTACCTCGCGCAGCTGCGCGCCGAGCTCGTCGTCGCGCGGGGCGAGCACGGCGCGGGTGAACGCGGCCCTGGCCCCGGCCCAGGCGGTGATGGTGTACGGGGCCGGCAGCAGCAGGACGAACCCGAGGATGGCCAGCCCCCACACGTCGGAGTCGTCGACCGGGGACAGCATCACGATGACGGGCACGGCGAGCGCGCCGAACAGCACGCCGAGATCCATCCACCACAGCCCGACCAGCGACAGCGCGGTGAAGCCCAGCTCGCGCCAGGTCGCGGGCTCGCGCAGCCGGGTCGTCAGCCAGGCCCGCAGGCCCGCTTCGGCCGGCCGCTGGTGCGGGTCGGGCGCCGGGTCGAGGTCGACCAGCCGCAGCCGCCAGCGCTCGAACCGGGCCACGTAGATGCCCGACAGCAGCAGCGCCAGGATCGCCAGCACGCCGACCAGCACTATCAGCAGCACCAGCCCGGCCGCGGCGAGCATGAGCACGACCGTGCCGACCAGCCCGCCGACGAGCACCCCGGAGACCAGGTACGCCAGGGAGCGCCACGGCCACCAGGAGGTCAGGAACCGCAGCGGCCGCTGAGCCAGGGCCTGCCAGGCGGTACGCGCATGCACGGCTCGACGGTACCCGCCGGTTGATCTCGTGACGGTAGTGCACGCACTACCTCCGAAGTCCCGTCCACGCCAATGCGCCGGGGCCGACGCACGAGTGGACTGGACCGCATGACGATCACACCATCCCCCGCCGCCGAGGCGGTCGGGCTGACCGGCGCCCGCAAGGTGTACGGGACCGGAGCCCAGGCCGTCACGGCGCTGGACGAGCTGACCCTGGCCTTCCCGCAGGGGACCTTCACCGCGGTCATGGGTCCGTCGGGGTCCGGCAAGTCCACCCTGCTGCAGTGCGCCGCCGGGCTGGACCGGCTGACCTCGGGCGCCGTCCGCGTCGGCGGGGTCGACCTGGGCGGGCTGAACGAGCAGCGGCGCACCGTGCTGCGCCGGGAGCGGATCGGCTTCGTGTTCCAGTCGTTCAACCTGGTCGCGTCGCTGACCGCGGCGCAGAACGTGGAGCTGCCGCTGCGCCTGGCGGGCCGCCGTCCGGCAGCGGCGGCGGTGCGGGCCGCGCTCGCCGAGGTGGGCCTGGCCGACCGGGCGACGCATCGGCCCGCCGAGCTGTCCGGTGGGCAGCAGCAGCGCGTCGCCATCGCCCGTGCCCTGATCACCCGCCCGGACGTGGTCTTCGCCGACGAGCCGACGGGCGCACTGGACACCGCGGCCTCGCGCGAGGTGCTGGGCCTGCTGCGGGCCGCCGTGGACGGGCACGGGCAGACGGTCGTGATGGTCACCCACGACCCGGTCGCCGCCTCGTACGCCGACGAGGTGGTGTTCCTGCGCGACGGGCGGATCGCCGACCGGCTCGGCGGGGCCGCCCAGGTGCCCGGCCGCGCCGAGCAGATCGCCGGCCTGATGGCCCGCCTGGAGCAGCGATGATCGCGCTCGCGGCGGTACGCGGCCGGGCCGCGTCGCTGGCCGGCACGTTCGCCGGCCTCACCCTCGGGGTGGCGCTGATCGCGATGGCGCTGCTCGTGCACGTCTCGGCGCAGCCGCGCACACCCCAGCGGCTGGCGGCCGCGCCGGTGCTGGTGCACGGGCCGGTCGCGCCGGACGCGGCCGGGGTCGGCAGCGGGGTGCGGCCGTGGACGGGCTCCGACGCCGCCGCGCTCGCCGGACGCCTGGCCGGGCTGCCCGGTGTCGCCGCGGCGGTGCCCGACCGCTCGTTCTACGCGCAGCTCGTCATCGGGGGCGAGCCGGTCGGCGACGCCGAGGACGCCGGGGCCGGGCACGGCTGGTCCAGCGCCGCGCTGGGCGCGTACCCGCTGGTCGAGGGGGTGGCCCCGGCCGCCGCCGGGCAGGTCGCCGCCGACGTCGCGACCGGGCTCGCGGTCGGCGCGCGCACCACGCTGCTGACCGCCGGCGGCCCGGCGGAGGTGATCGTCACCGGGCTGGTCGGCGGGCCGGGCGTGTACGTGTCCGATGCCGAGGCGGCGCGGCTGTCGCCCGGCGTGCCGGTGATCGGGCTGCTGCTGCGGGACGGGGCCGATCCGGCCGGTGCCGCCGCCGCCGCGCGCGACGTCGCGACCGGGGCCGTGGTCGCGACCGGCGAGCAGCGGGCCGCGCTGGAACCGGTGCAGCAGGCCAAGACCCGCTGGCTGGGCACCCAGCTGCTGATCGCGATGGCGAGCCTGGCCGTGTTCGTGACCGTGTTCGTGGTCGCGTCGACGTTCGCGCTCAACGTCGCGCAGCGGCGGCGTGAGCTGGGCCTGCTGCGCACCGTCGGGGCGACCCCGCGCCAGATCCGGCGGTTCGTGCTGGGTGAGGCGATGCTCGTCGGGGCGGCCGGTGGCGTCGCCGGGGCGCTGCTGGGCACCGCGGCGGCCGGTCCGGCGGGCGGGCTGCTGGTGCGGTGGGGCCTGGCCGAGCCGGGACTGGAGGTCCGGCCGCAGCTGCTGCCGGTGCTCGCGGCGGTCGCGGTCGGCGTCGGGGTCGCGCTGGTCGGCGCGTACGCGGCCGGACGCCGCGCCGCGAAGGTGCCGCCGATGGACGCGCTGCGCGAGGCCTCGGTCGAGGCGCGGGCCATGGGGCCGGGCCGCTGGCTGCTCGGCGGCGGCGCGCTGCTGCTCGGCGGCTTCCTGGCGATCCGCACCGCCGCCGCCGCGGCCGACGAGCGCGTCAACTCGGCGCTGTTCGCCGCGATGGCACTGACCGCCGCCGCGGCCCTGCTCGCCCCGGTGCTGGTGCCGCCGCTGGTGCGGCTGGTCTCCTGGCCGCTGCGCGGCGCCCGGGGAGCCGGGCCGATGCTGGTGCGGGCCGAGTCGCTGACCGCCGCCCGGCGCACCGCCGCCACCGCGGCCCCGGTGATCGCCACGGTCGGGTTCGCGGTGCTGCTGTCCGGCATGGTCTCCACCATGCGGGAGGCGTACCCGGCCGGGCAGGCCGCGAAGCTGGCCGGGATCACCGTCGCGGTGCCGGACGGCACCCCCGGGTTGACCGAGGCCGCCGCGGGCGGCCGGGCGGTCCTGCCGACCCGGGTGTACGCCAACGGCCTGTCCATCGCCGCGTTCGGCACCGCCACCGCCCCGGTCAGCGTGGCGGCCGACGTCGCCGACGCCCTCGGCGTGCGGGTCGGCGACACCCTCAGCGTCGTCTTCGCCGACGGGAACGCCGAGCGGCTGACCATCGCGAAGCTGACCCCCGACGGGCAGGTCGACGACGACCTCATCCTGCCGCGGGAGCTGGTCCGCCGGCACGACCCGTCCGCCCTGGCCGGAGCGGTGATCGGGGTGGACGCCGCCGCGCCGGCCGGGCTGCCCGGCGTCGAGGTGCTCGACGCGAAGGCGTACGCCGACCGCGAGAGCAGCGAGGACACCCGGCTGCTGTGGCTGTTCGCGACGGTGCTGATCGCACTGTCCGTCGGGTACACGGGTATCGCGGTCGTCAACACGATGGCCATGTCGGCCGAGAGCCGACGCCCTGACCTGGCCGTGCTGCGCCGTGCCGGGGCCACACCACGGCAGACCCTGCGCTATGCGGCGGCCGAGGCGCTGCTGGTGGTGGCGCTGGGCACGGGCCTCGGCCTGGCGGTGACCATCCCGCCGCTGCTGGGCATGGCCGGCGGGCTGGCGGAGGAGGTCGGCGTGCCGGTTGCGCTGCGCCTGCACTGGCCGGTGCTGGTGGCGACGGTGCTGGCCACGGCCGCCGTGGCGGTGGCCGCGACGCTGACCGCGACCCGGCGGGCGTCGGCCCACCGGTCGGGATGACCCGCCGCGCACCCGCTCCCGGCCACGGCCGGCGGCAGGTCCCGTGAACGGCCCGCGTCGACTCTCGGCGCGGGCCGTTCACCGCCCGCCGGACGCCGACGGCGACGGGCGGGCGCCCGCTACCGTGTGCGCCATGACCGAGATCCTGCTGGCCGTCATCGTGGTGCTGCTTGTCGTCATCGCTCTGCTGCTCGGCCGGCGGAGCCGCCGCGACTCGACCGATCTGCTCGGATCAGCGATGGCCGCCCGCGAGGCCGAGCACGCCCGCGCGAGCGGCGCCGGCACCGCGGGGGCCGGCGCGCCGGAGGCCGAGTTCCTCGTGCAGCAGGTGCGGATGCTGATGAACCAGCGCCAGAAGATCCCTGCCGTGAAGCTGTGGCGCGACGCCACCGGGGCGTCTCTCGCCGACGCGGTCAAGGCCGTCGAGCTGATCGCGGCCGGCGGCACGCCTGCCCTGCCGAAGTCGGGCCTGTCGGCGGCGGCCGGACGGCCGGCGGATCCGCTGCTCGGGCCGGCACTGATGACCGACGCCCGCGACCTCAAGCGGCAGGGCCGAGCGATCGAGGCGATCAAGCTGGTACGCCAGCACACCGGGCTGGGCCTGCGCGAGGCGAAGGACGTCGTCGACGGGCTCTGACCTGCGGTCCGTCACCCGGGCAGGAGCTGCTGCCCGCCGTCGATGTCGTACGTCGCCCCGGTCAGCGCCGTGTTCGTCATGAGGTGCACGGCGAGCGCTGCCACGTCGGCCGGCCCGACGACGCGGCGGATCGGCAGCGTGGCGCGCAGCTGCTCGCGCCGCTGGTCGAGGTCGTCGCCGAGCAGTTCCGCCGACAGCGGCGTGTCGACGAACCCGGCGGCGATGAGGTTGACCCGGATCGGCGCGAGTTCCAGGGCGAGGTTGGCGGTCATCGCGGGCAGGGCCGCGGTGCCCATCGCGGCGACCGTCAGGCCCGGGTGCGGGCGGCGCGAGCCGGTGCCGCCCATGAAGATGAGCGTGCCGCCGGGCCGGACCCGGCCCGGGGCCAGCCGGGCCACGTTGATGGGCAGCCACATGTGCTCGTCGAACGAGCGTCGTGCCCGCTCGACGTCCATGTCGGCGAGCAGCCCGTAGTAGGGCCGGCCGGCCGTGATCAGCACGTGGTCGACCGGTCCGGGCAGGTCCTGGAAGAAGCGTTCGAGCGCGGCCGGGTCGGTGGCGTCGAACGCCGCGCTGCGCAGCGCGCCGAGGTCCGCGGCGGCCCGGGCCAGCCGGTCGGCGTCGCGGCCGGTGAGGATGACCTCGGCGCCCTCGGCGCGGGCCAGCCGGGCGGTCTCCAGGCCGATGCCGGCGCTGCCGCCGATCACGACGACGGTCGCGCCGGACAGGACGGGCTCGCGCGGGGCGGTGGATGCGGCTGCCACGATTCCTCCTCGGCCGGTACGCGGCGCTGACGGCGATCGGCTCAGCCCGCCTTCCCGGAGCGTAGCCGCGCACGACCCTCGACCGGTGCCGTACCGGAGGAGGCCGCGGACCGCGCACCTGCTGTGGTAGCGCTCCCAGCGCCCCATCGTGTACGTTCCCGTCCAGACAACGACCGCCCTCTATGCAATGAATCCGCTCCAGCACCGGCCGCTCGACGCGACCCGATCCGCGGCGACCGCATCCCTGACCGCACCACTCCCAAGGGGATGCCCATGTTCCGCAGATCCGTCCCGTACTCCCTGCTCGCAGCACTGCTCACGGCCCTGCTCGGCGCGGCCGTGCTCGCCGCGGCCCCACCGGCCCGGTCCGCGGCCGCACCCGTGCGCGTCATGGCGCTCGGGGACTCCATCACCGCCGGCACCGGCTGCTGGCGTGCCATGCTCTGGCACCGACTGCAGACGACCGGGTACACCGGCATCGACTTCGTCGGCGGCGTGTCCGACGGCGGCGGCTGCAACCCCGGATACTCCTACGACTGGGACCACGAGGGCCACGGCGGCTACTCGGCCACCGGCATCGCCGACAACAACCAGCTCCCGCCCTGGCTCAGCGCGGCCAGGCCGGACGTCGTGCTCATGCACCTCGGCACCAACGACATGTGGGGCCACTACATCTCCACCGCGACCAAGCTGGCCGCGTTCACGAAGCTGATCGGGCAGATGCGGGCCGCCAACCCGAACATGCGGATCATCGTCGCGAAGATCATCCCGATGAGCGCGTCGAGCTGCTCCACCTGCCCGGCCGACATCGTGGAGTTCAACAGCGCGATCCCGGGCTGGGCGGCCGGCCTCAGCACGGCGCAGTCGCCGATCACGGTCGTCGACCAGTGGACCGGCTTCGACCCGGCGGTCGACACCGGCGACGGGGTGCACCCGAACAACACCGGCCACCAGAAGATGGCCGACCGCTGGTATCCGGCGCTCGCGCAGGTGCTCGGCGGCGCGACGCCGTCCGCCTCCGCGACGCCCTCGGCCAGCCCCAGTCCGTCGGCCTCCCCGTCGCCGTCGGCCAGCCCTCGCCCCTCGGCCTCCCCGTCGGCCAGCCCGACGCCATCGCCGAGCTCGACCGGCGGCGCCTGCACGGCCACCTACCGGGTGGTCTCCCAGTGGGCTGGCGGCTTCCAAGGCGAGGTGACGGTGCGCAACAGCTCCGCGGCAGCCTCCTCGGCGTGGACGGCCGTCTGGTCGTACGCCGGCGGGCAGCAGATCACCCAGTCGTGGGGCACCACCCTCACCCAGAGCGGAACCGGCGTCACGGCGCGCAACGTGAGCTACAACGGCAGCCTGGCGGCCGGCGCTACCGCGAGTTTCGGCTTCCTCGCCGGCTGGAACAACGTCGCCAACGAGGTGCCGACGGTGCGCTGCACGCTGTCCTGACATCGACGATCTTATTCTGCCAACCACCCCTCCGACCTGCCCCGGCCTGCGGTTTCCGTAAATTTGGAGCCGCCTGCCGGGAATGGTCACGCGTATGGGAGAGTTGTACTCATTCAGTCGTGATTTTGCGTGTTCAGTAGTTGATCTTTTGACGCCCGCGAATCAGGTCACGCGGGTGGTTTCGTCTTCCTCTTGGGGCGGATGTTGCCGCCGGGACAACGGCTGGGCGCCGCAGAGTGCGGCCCCACTTCCTAGGAGGAAAACATGGCACAGGGCACCGTGAAGTGGTTCAACGCCGACAAGGGCTTCGGCTTCATCTCCGTCGACGGCGGCGGCGCCGACGTCTTCGTCCACTTCTCCGAGATCCAGTCGAACGGCTTCCGCAGCCTCGAGGAGAACCAGAAGGTCGAGTTCGACATCGTGCAGGGCCAGAAGGGCCCCCAGGCGGCGGGCGTTCGCGTCCTCTGAGCAAACCTGATCATGGCCGGGAACCCGTCGGGCTCCCGGCCATGTCGTTACCGGCCTGCTCGAACCCACCACCGGATCTCAGACAGGAGTCGCATGGGCGCGACCACTCCGACGGCAGTCGTCGATCACCTCGATGTCCCCCGTACCGTGCAGGGACCGAAACCGATGCTCGCCGCGCCGCAGAGCAGAGCGGGCGCGATCGCGATCTGGATCTTCGTGGTCACCCCGTTCCTCGCCCTGCTCGCCGCCATGCCGATCGCCTGGGGCTGGGGCCTGTCCGGTGTCGACCTGACCCTGGCGATCACCACCTACCTGGTCAGCGGCTTCGGCATCGCGGCCGGGTACCACCGCCACCTGACCCACGGATCGTTCAAGGCACGCCGCGGGCTGCGCGTCGCGCTGGCCGTGGCCGGATCGCTGGCTGTCGAAGGTTCGCCGACCCAGTGGGTCGCCAATCACCGCCGCCACCACGCCTTCTCCGACCGGGAAGGCGACCCGCACTCCCCCTGGCGCTACGGAACCAGCGTCACCGCGGTGCTCAAGGGGCTGTTCCACGCCCACATCGGCTGGATGTTCCGGCGAGAGGTGAGCAACCGGGCCCGGTTCGCCCCCGACCTGGTCGCCGACCGCGACATCCAGGTGGTCGACCGCCTGTTCGGCCCGCTGGTCGCGGTGTCGCTGCTCTCCCCCGCCCTGATCGGCGGCCTGGTCACCGGCACCTGGGTGGGCGCGTTGAGCGCGTTCTTCTGGGCCGGGCTGGTCCGGATGGCCGTGCTGCACCACGTCACCTGGTCGGTCAACTCCATCTGCCACGTCGTCGGCGAGCGCCCCTTCGTCAGCAAGGACCGGGCCACCAACTTCTGGCCGCTGGCGCTTCTCTCCTTCGGCGAGAGCTGGCACAACTCCCACCACGCCGATCCGACCGGAGCGCGGCACGGCGTGCTGCGCGGCCAGCTCGACCCCGCCGCCCGGCTCATCTGGATCTTCGAGAAGCTCGGGCTCGCCCGGGACGTGCGCTGGCCGGTGCCCGAGCGGCTCGACGCCAAGCGCGCTCGATAGCGCCTCGCTTCGCGGGCTACTTCGCCAGTTCGGGCAGGAACGCCGCCAGAGCGCTGGTGGCCAGCGGAGCGAAGACGCTCAGCGCGGTCAGCGGCGAGCGCAGCAGCGAGACGTCCAGCTGCAGCAGTCCCTCCCACCGCTTGCGCTGGTCGTCCCAGGCGGGGTCGAAGGCGAGCGTGTCCGGGATCGGCACGATCGCCTCGACGGCCAGGGTCGCCCGCGCCCGCCACGCGGCGATCATCGGCACGGTCACCAGCAGCAGCAGGAACGCGAACGCCGCGCCGTACAGCAGCACGTAGCTCGACGGGAACGGGTCGGGCCCGTCCTTCGGGGGCGGGAACGCCTCCAGGGTGACACTGCGCATCGCTCCGGTGGTGACGATGGCGGCGACGACGGTGAGCGCGAAGGCCAGGACGCAGCGTGTGATCACCTCCCAGAGCGCGAGGAGCTGCTGCAGCGGCGCGTACAGCGGCGACGGACCGGTCTGCGCCGTGGTGGGTTCGATCGACACCTGGCTGATCTCCCGGCCGAGGTCGCGGATGCGCGCGTGCACCAGCCAGACCTGCGCCAGCCACGGCACCAGGGCGAGCGCGCCGATGGCGACCAGGCCGGAGGTCCGTACGCTGCCGTAGCCGATCGGCACCGGCTCACGGTGCGCGGCCACGGCGCGTGCGCCCAGGGTGACCGCGGTGGCGGTCACCACGACGAAGAGCAGCGCCAGCCAGGTGAACACCGTGATGCGACGCCGGCCGGCCGGATCGGACTCACGACGGCTCTGCCGGAGCTGCGCCACGCCACGGGAGCCGACGACGAGGAACAGCAGCAGGCTGGCCGCGCCGACGGCCCGCCAGAGCAGCCAGCTCGTCGAATCCGTCACCGTGTGGCTGTGCGCGGTGCCGGTGTCGGCGCCCCAACCCAGCAGCGGCACCGCGGCGACCAGCACCACCACGGCGGCGAGCGTGTTGACCGCGGGGGCGAACGGCGCGAGCTTCGACGACATGACCGATCCTCGGGTCGACGCGACATGACTGCCGGTGACTGTACGGTCCGCCATCGACGGTCGCCATCCCCCATGCGACACGTCCGACATCGCACCTCGGCGAGCCCGCGCCGTGGCGACAATGGGCGTATGCCGACAAGACGCACCGCCCCGGCGGCGAACCTGCGGATGCGCCGCGTGTACGACCCGCCCTCGCCCGACGACGGCCTGCGGGTGCTCGTGGACCGGCTGTGGCCGCGCGGCCTGGCCAAGGAGCGGGCGGAGATCGCGCTGTGGCCCAAGGAGCTGACCCCGTCCACCGAGCTGCGCCGCTGGTATCACGAGGCTCCGGACGCACGCCAGGCCGAGTTCGTGGCCCGCTACGAGGCCGAACTCGACGACCCCGCCGCGCAGCAGGCGCTGGCCGGGCTGCGCCGGGCCCTGCACGACGGCCCGGTGACCCTGCTGACCGCGGTGAAGGAGTTCCCCGGCAGCCACGTCGACGTGCTCGCCCGGCACCTGACGGCAAAGGGCTGACGCGGCGCGGGTCGCGCGCCGCGTCAGCCCGTCCGGGCCGGTCAGCTGATGGGTGCGCAGGCCGGCGCGGTGACCCGGTGAGCGCTGCGGCTCACCCGCCCACGCCGGAGGCGAGCGCGTCGCGGAGATTGCCGAGGGCGTCGGCCGGCAGCAGGTAGCCGGAGCGCACGTTGCCGAGGTCGGCGTGCACGACCTTCGCGACGTAGCCGCCCCGGGTGCGGTACAGCCCGTCGAGGGTGGCCTCGTCGAACGGCTGGTGGCTGCCGAACAGGAAGCAGAACGACTGCCCGGCGTTGTCGCCCGTGTTGCGTGCCGTCGGCACCGTCACCTGCGAATACCGGATGCCGCCGAGGGCCAGCCCCAGCTCGTCCCGGGCCTTGGTGCCGTCGGCGTTGAACAGCAGCGGCGGCGCGGTCGGCGGCGCGACGCCCGAGCGGACCCAGCGCACCAGGTGGTCGTAGGCCGCCGCGGTGGCGTGGTCGACCGGGACCCGGCTGAACGGCGGCTGGGCGCAGTCGTAGACCGGAGCCGCCCCGAGGTCGCGGACCGAGATCGGGGCCCGGTACTGCTGGCCGCGCCAGCCGGAGTGGGCGCCGCCGGCGACCTCCCAGCGGCGGAACCGGTCGGTGTCCGGCGACGGCCGGACGGGGGTGCGCACGTCGGTCTCGGACAGCACCTGGAACACCGGCTCCGGGCCCACCCGGGTCGGCGCGTTGCCGACGATGAAGGCGTACCCGTCGAACACCGGCTCGACCTTCGGCAGGATGCTCTGGTAGTAGACGGTCATCCGCGCGGCGGACTGCGACGCGCCGATCGCGAGCACGGTGCGCACGTCGAGCCGCCCCAGCGGTGCGCCGTTGCCGCGCACGCCGAGGGCCTTGGCGGCCTGGGCGAAGATGTCGTACGACAGCTCGTCGGCCACGTACCGCCCGCCGCCGGTGACGTCGAGGGCGCCGTACCGCGCGGGGCTCCAGCCGCGCAGCTGGTCGACGCCGACCCGCTGGGCGGACACGCCGATCCAGGCGTACCCGGCGCGCATCATGGCCGCGCCGTTCCACAGCGCGTCCAGGTCGTAGCCGGCGGTCACGTTCTGCCACTCGACCAGCGCGGTGCCGTTGAACGCGCGGTCGGCGGCCGGGCGGCGCACCACGATCCGGGTCCGGTAGGGCACGTCGGTGGCGACCTGGTTGCCCGACGTGTCCCAGCCGTCGGCGACGCCCGAGAGGTGGAACTCCTGCTCGACGTAGCCTTTCGCGGCCAGGTCGTCGGGTGTGGAGAAGAACGGGTAGGTGTCCTCGACGGCGGGCGCGAGCCGGTCGCCCGGCACCGTGCCCGGGATCGGCGCGGAGACCACCGGAACCGGGACGGGCGAGCGCTCGGCGGCGACCGCGGGCACGGCCGGGACGAGCGTCACGATCACAGCGGCGGCCACGGCCGCGCGGCACAAGCGACGATGCTTCATACAGCAGCATCCTGGCCAGCCGCGCCCGCGCCCGCATCGGCGATGTCACCAGTGTCGATCGTGTTCAGCGCGCCCCGGCGGCCGCCAGCACCTGCTCGATGTGCCAGTCCGCGATGCCGAGCATGAACTCACGGCCGGGGAAGTCGCCGTCGGCGATGCGCAGCGGGCCCTCGATCAGCGCCAGGGAGTGCGCGAGCCGGTAGAGGTCCAGGCGGGCGGGGTCGAGGCCGGGCTGCCGCAGCGGTGCGTACGCGCTGCCGAACCGCATGCCCGTGAACGCGTGCTCCCATTCGACGTCGAAAAACATGGCGCCTTCGATGTCGATGAGCACGGGCCGTCCCCGCCCGTCGACGAGGATGTGATCGGGTCCGAGTTCACCGTGGATCAGGCCGTACTCCTCGCGCGGCCGTACGGCGGCGGCACGTTCGCGGACCAGGTCCTCGATCCGGCTCCGCGACGGCCGGAGGCGCTCGGCGCGTTCGGCGGCGCTCGCCAGGTGCCGCAGGGCCCGGTCGAGGACGACCTGCTCCGGCCTGCGGTCCTGCGGGGCCGTCCCGTTCGCGACGAGCGCGACCTTGCCGAGGTGCGGGCTCCGGTGCCGCGCCATCGCCCGCAGCGCCGCACCGAGTGTCTGCAGCGTCGCCTCAGCCCCCTGCGGGTCACGGGCGAGGAGCGCCTCCAGCGTGCCGCCCCGGACGTCCTCGACGAGGGCCACGTCCGCCGGGTGGTGGCTGCCGCTGCGGTCCATCAGGTACAGCCGGGGCGTGCGGACCCCGAGGGCGTCGAACCGCGCGCGGCTCGCCTCGAACAGGTCCGCGCCCGAGGCGTCGGCGAACGGATCGGCGACGTCGTCGCCGCCTTCGGGCCAGTAGTTCTCGTCGGCGCCCCAGACGTAGAGGATCACCGACCCGCCGTCGTCGAGGGTGAGCCGGTACACCCCCTTCTTGCTGCCGCCGGTGAGCCGGACGACGTCGACCGGCCGCCGCGCCGCGCCGAAGGCCGCGCGTACGAGAGCGGCCATCTGCTCGCGCTCGACGAACCGCCGTTCCAAGATCGCCTCCCGGGTCCGGGTAGAGGATGCCCTCAGGTGCGCGCGTCCGCAACCGGATTGGCGGTCGCGGCGGGTCAAGCCGTGGCGACGCCCGGGTCACCCGTTCGCCGTGAACGCGACCACCAGACCGCGGTGACGGCGAGCAGGCCCCCGGTGCCCGGCCCGGCACCCCAGGCGAACGCGGCGAACAGGGAGTTCGTGAGCAGCCCGTACTGGAACCCGGCCGCGGCCGGGACCAGGATCACCGACCAGGCCAGCACCCGCAGCCGCAGCGGCAGCACGACGGCGTCCGCGCGTACGGGTGCACGACGCCACCAGGCGACGATCCACCCGGCGACGATCGCGGTCCCGGTGACGTCGCTGACCCGCTGCGCCCACTCCCAGCCCAGCAGCGAGCCGTGCCGAGCCGCCAGCCACGGCACGTACTGCGGTCCCCACATCCAGTCGTGGGTGATGCCGTCCCAGAGGAGGTGGGTCGCCGCGCCGATCAGGATCGCGACGAGCACGCGGGCGGCCCGGTCCCACGACGCGCGGTGGAAGGCGAGTCCCCGGGGAGCGTCGCGCGGAACGCGGGCGGCGATGGTGTGCGGCGCGACGGCGAGCGCCACCGGAGCGAACACCGACTGCCACAGGACGAAGACGATCGTGCCGAGCACCAGGTCCGAGGTGACCAGGCCCCACGGGGTATGTCCGAAGTGGACGACCTCGGGGAACGGCAGCATCATCGGCAGATCGGGGGTGATGGCGCCGATCACGAGCGCCGAACCTGGCAGCCCCCAACGGGCGAGGGCCAGGACAGCGGCCGGGTGGCCTCCGGTGAAGGGCATCGCCCACCCTAACGTGGCACCGGGAGCCCGGGTGGCCCCCGCTGCTCCGGCGACCCCGGTTCAGCCGAGGTCGGTGCGGGTGATCGCGTTGCGGGCCATCGCCTCGTTGGCCAGGCGTACGCGCCGTTTCTCCCCCTCGCCGGAGATGCCGAACTTCTCGTACAGGCGCAGCAGGTGCTGCTTGACCGCGGCCTCGGTGACGACGAGCGCGGCGGCGATCTCGCGGCTGGACGCGGGCTCGGTGAACAGCGCGCCGTCCAGCAGCGGCCGGCACAGCTGGACGAGCACGTCGCGTTCGCGGCCGGTGAGTTCCGGCGGCGCGGCGCCCGCCTCGGTGACCTGCCCGGCGGGCACCCGGCCCGACCTCAGCACGAAGCGGGACGCGCCCGCGCGGATCTCGTCGCCGTCGGCCAGGGCGTGCTCCTGCCAGATGCGCCGGCCGTTGACGAAGGTCCCGTTGCGGGAGCCGAGGTCGCGTACGCACCAGCCGGCCGGATAGTGCTCGAAGACGGCGTGCAGCCGCGACATGATGCGGTCGGCGGGCACGGCGACGTCGTTGGAGTCGGAGCTGCCGAGGGTGATCCGGTCGCCGCCGAGCGGGATCATCGACACTCCCGCCGGTCCCCACATCTCCAGGTGGGCTGTCATGCCGTTCACCCTCCTGTCACCGTCAGGGCGTACTTCCCGCCGACACCGCGCCCCCCGATGCGCAGGTCGTAGTCGCCTGCCGGGAGGGTGTACGGCCCGAACTGCCGGCAGGCGAGCTTGGCGGACACGACGGCGGTGCCGTCCGCCCGGGACAGCTGCCAGGGCACCAGATCGTTGCACTCGTGACCGGTCAGGTAGACGCTGCGCGCGGTGGCGAGGTGCAGCCGGTAGCGGGTCGTCTCGCCTATGCCGACGGACAGGCTGCCCTGCTCGGGGACCCGTTCACCAAGACTGATCGGCCGGGGAGCCTGCTCGGTGCCCGAACCGGACGACGCCGCCGCCTGCGGCCGCGCGGACGGCGACGCCGCCGGGCCGCCCGGGGCGGACGGCAACCGGCCGGTCGAGGTGGCGGGCGTGGCGCCGAGGCGGCCGTCGGCGGGATCAGCGCCCAGCGAGCCGCGCAGTGCCACCGCCGCGACGGCCGCGACGGCCACCGCGGCGGTCGCCAGCAGCGCCGGTGTGCGCCGGGACCGTCCGGCCGCCGCCCGCTCGACCAGGGGCCGGCCGAGCAGCGGTCCCGCCGGGCCGCCGTCGTCGAGCCTGGTCGGCGCGGGGCCGACCCGGGTGGCGGCCGCGGGCGGGGGCGTCCACTTCGTCGACAGGAGCTGCGTGCTGGCGTCGATCGGGTCGGCGACGTCGCCGACGAGGGCGAGCAGCAGGTCCCGGGCGGTCGGACGCCGGCCCGGGTCCTTGTCGAGCGCGCGGCTGACGAGCCCGCGCAGCGGCTGCTCCAGCCCGCCGAGGTCAGGCGCCTCGGCCGTGATGCGGTGCATCAGCTCGTACGGCGTGCCGGTCCCGAACGGGAGGCGGCCGGTCGCGGCGAAGGTGACGACCGCGCCCCAGCTGAAGACGTCGGTGGCCGTGCTCGCCGTGCCGCGGAACTGCTCGGGTGCCATGTAGGCCGGGGTGCCGACGAGGTCACCGGACTCGGTGAGGCTCGCCAGGCCGTCCGGCGCGCGGGCGATGCCGAAGTCGATGACCTTCGGCCCGACCCGGGACAGCAGCACGTTGCCGGGCTTGAGGTCGCGGTGCACGACCCCGGCGGCGTGGATGCCGTTGAGCGCGGCGGCGATGCCGATCGCCAGGCTGTCCAGGGTGGAGCCGCGCATCGGCCCGTCGGCGCCGATCGCGGCGGTGAGCGTGGGGCCGTCGATGTACTCGGTGACCAGGTAGGCGACGTCGCCGTCGGCGCCGGCGTCGAGGACCTGCGCCGTGCAGAAGCGCGCGACCCGGCGGGCGGCGGCGGCCTCGGCGGCGAACCGGGCCCGGAACCGCCGGTCGCGGGCGTAGTCCGCTCGGATGACCTTGACGGCCACCTGCCGGCCGGTGTCGTCCCGGCCCAGGAACACCACGCCCATGCCGCCCGCGCCGAGCCGCCCGAGCAGCCGCACCCGGCCCACCTGCCGCGGATCGCCAGGATGCAGGACCGGCGCGGGCGCGCCGGTCCACTGTGTCCCGTCACCGCGGCCGGCGTCCAACGTCATCGCCGGCATTCTAACGACCGTCAATCGATCGGCACGCGCAGCGCACCCTTCGCGTACCGGTTCCAGGTGAGCAGGTACTCGCCGCTCGCCGGGGAGGGCACCAGGAAGCAGGCGAGCCCGCCGGTGGCGGTGGCGTACGGCGCGGGGTATATCTGCGCGCGGCTGCAGTTGTCGGCGGTGGCGATCACGGTGCCGTCGGGAAGCCGAAGGTGCAGGTCGCGGTCGAAGACCCAGGCGAACCCGGCGGCGGTGTCGTTCGTGGCGGAGAAGGTCAGCCGAACGAACTCCTGGCCCGTCGGGGCCTCGCCGTGCAGGAGCGGTTCGTCGGCGCGCACCTCCGCCGCGGACACCGTCAGGTACACCTTGCCGCTCTTCTCCCGCAGCACCTTACCGGTGATCGACACCGGCTTGGGCTCCAGCGCGACGAGCCCGTCCGGGCCGGTGAAGGGGATCGCCGCCTGCCGGTCCGCCGGCCTGCCGACCACGAGCACCGCGTCGGCCAGCACGAAGTGCTCGTCGACGGCGAAGGCGTACGTGCCGGGTTGGCTGCGCTGCGCCGGCACCTCGGGCAGTTGCTCCAGCTGATGGTCCGGTTCGGCGTAGGTGCGGTCACCGACGGTCAGCAGGACGTCCGACGCCGGCTCGCGCGGGTGCTCGGGGCTGAGGTTCTGGAAGACGCCCTCGATCGTCACCGCCTTTCCGCCGGCGGACGACGCGACGAGGCGCGCCGCGCCCAGGGTCACCTTGAACCCGGTGTACCAGTAGGACTTGTTGATCTGGATCTCTGTCGGCGCCGCCGCCGCGGGGCTGCCGGAAGCGGCGGCCGGCCGGGAGGGGTCCGCCTGCCCGCCGCCGGAGCCCGGGACGCAGCCGGTCAGCGCCAGCGCGATCGCGGCCGAGACGGCCGGGACCCGCAGCTTGCTCATCGCGCTCATCGTCTTCTGCCTCAGTCTCTCGTCGAGCCGGCGGACGCCGGCTGTCGAGAACAAATATGTCGGCTGGTCGATGACCGGCGATATGGCCGCGAGGTGACACTTGCGGACCGGCGGGACAGGCCGGCCTTACCTTCCGGTAAGGCCGCCAGGGTGAACGCCGGGCAGGAGGGCTTCGCCGCGAAATACGTCTGCTCGATGACTTATCACCATAAACTGGCGACATGCTGGCAAATGCCGCAAGGGCTCCGCGATGACGGCGACACCGGAGGCAGGCACGCCGCATCGGATCACCAAGTGGCTGGTCTTCGTCGGCGCGGTGGTCATGCTCGCCGGCCTGCTGTTCGGATACGACCAGGGTGTCATCGGCGGCGCGCTCAACGGCATCGAGCAGTCGTTCCACCCGAGCACGTTCGTCATCGAGATCATCACGAGCTGGGTGACGCTGGGCGCGCTGTTCGGCGCGCTGGTCGCCGGTGTCATGGCGGAGAAGCTCGGCCGGCGGGTCACCGTGATCTGGGCCGCGGTCCTGTTCACCATCGGCGCGCTCATCGAAGCGCTGGCCCCGGGCACCGGCGTCATGGTGGTCGGGCGGCTGGTGGTCGGGTTCGGCGTCGGGGTCGCGTCGCTGGCCGCTCCGCTGTACGCGGCCGAGATGGCGCCCACCCGGCTGCGCGGCCGGTTCGTGTCCATGTACCAGCTGGCGATCACCTTCGGCATCCTGATCGCCGACATCATCGACGAGTTGCTGTCCTCGGGCAGCCAGTGGCGGCTCATGCTCGGCCTGTCGGTCGTGCCCGGGGTGCTGCTGATCCTGGCCATGTTCCCGCTGCCGGACTCCATGGTGTGGTACATGAAGACCGGGCAGCGGGACAAGGCCGTGGACGCGATCGGCAAGGTGCGCCCCGACGAGGACGTCGAGGCGAACCTGAGCGACATCAAGGCGAGCCTGGGCACCGCGCAGGCGTCGTGGGGCGAGGTCTTCTCCCGCAGATGGCGGGCCCCGCTCGTGCTCGGCGTCGGCCTGGCGATCTTCCAGCAGTTCACCGGGATCAACGCGGTGATCTACTACTCCGACAAGATCTTCGCGGCCGCCGGATTCAGCACCCCGCAGCAGCAGACGGCCGCCACGACGTGGTCGATCGGCGTGGTCAACGTCCTGGCCACCCTCATCGCCGTCGCGTACGTCGACCGGCTCGGCCGGCGGCCGCTGATGTTCGCCGGCCTCATCGGCATGGGCCTCTCCCTGCTGGTGATGGCCTTCTGCTTCCGCTACCTGGACAGGATCGCCACGGCCGCCACCGGGGCGACCGCGAACACCCCCAGCGACGCCGGGGTGATCCTGCTCGTGGCGATGGTGGTCTTCATCGCCAGCTTCGCCTTCTCGCTGGGGCCCGTGGTGTGGACGGTCATCAACGAGATCTACCCGGGTTTCGTCCGCGGCCGCGGGGTGGCCGTCGCGACCGCCGCGAACTGGGGCGCGGCGTGGCTGGTGACCCGATTCTTCCTGACCCTGGTGGACCGGATCGGCGAGTCCGGCGCGTTCTTCCTGTTCGCCGCCATGTGCCTGATCACCTTCGTCTTCGTCTGGCGGCGGCAGCCGGAGACCAAGGGCCGCACCCTGGAGCAGATCCAGCAGATGTGGACGGACAAGGCGGCCGGGCACGCGCCCACCACGCCGTAGCCGGTACGCAGGTCACGGGGTTCCGGTCGGCCGCGTGTCCTGGATCAGCCGCAGGATGCGCACGGGCCCCTGGAAGTCCCGGCCGTTGTACCGCTCCCGGGCCTGGTACATGGCCGCGTCGGCGCGGGCGATCAGGTCCTCGATCGTGTTCGGGGCGTCCTGGTCGATGAACGTCGCCCCGACCGTGAGCGCGAGCCGGTAGGGCTGGCGGCTCGTCTCGTTGTGCCGGGTCACCTGCTCGCGCAGCCGGCCGGCCCACAGGTCGACGTCGGCGTCCCGGCCCGCCTCGGTCAGCAGCACGCAGAACTCGTCGCCGCCGATGCGCCCCAGCACGTCACGGCGGCGGATGTTGGCCTGCAGCAGCTTGGAGGTGCTTTCCAGAGCGTGGTCGCCGACGCCGTGGCCGTAGCTGTCGTTGATGATCTTGAGTCCGTCGAGATCGACGAACAGCAGCACCCCGGGTCGACGGGCCTGCTCGGCCAGGGCCAGCTCCTGGCGTGCGGCGAGCAGGAAACCCCGGCGGTTGTTGACACCGGTGAGCTCGTCGATCACCGCGAGCTGGCGCAGCTCTTCGGCCATCCGACGCTCGTCGGTGATGTCGGTGAAGGCGGTCAGCACGTAGCTGACCTGCGCGCCGTCTCGGATCGGCGTCGCCACCACCCGCAGCTGCCGGCGCTGGGCCTCCCGGTCGACCTCCATGTCCTCGACGGCGGCGACGTGGCCCTGCCGGGCCTGGGACACCGGCAGCTGTTCCGGGGGGTAGGGCTCGCCCGTGCCGCTGGTGTACAGGTGGGGCAGCTCGGCCGGTGAGTGGACCCGCCCGGGGTCGTAGCCGAGAATCCGGCCGGCCACCTGGTTGGCGTACACCGACCGGCCGGTCCCGGCATCCCGGACGTCCACCCCGATGGGGATCGCCTCGAGAAACTGCTGGAGCCGGCCCTGCTCGCGCCGGGCCGCGGCAACGATCTTGGCGAGCAGGTCGCCCACGCGCAGCATGAGCAGGACGAACATGACCGCCGAGGCGCACGCGAGCACGACGGGCTCGATCTGCTCCCCGTGCCGGACCGAGTCCACCACCAGCGCCGGCACGGCCAGCCCGCAGAGGCCGAGCGCGACCAGCCGCGCGCGGCCGGCCTCGTCGGCCCGCTCCCGGTGCGCGGTCACGTTGCGCATCGTCGGGTGGAGCGCGGCCACGCCCACGAAGAGGAACGACAGCAGGTAGCCGTAGAACGGCCAGTCGCCGTCGCCGGTGACACCCCGCACCTGCCGGAGGCCGTAGGCCAGGTCCGCCAGGAGCAGGGCGGCTGCCCACGCCGCGAGCGGCGCCAGCGCGCGCCGTGAACTGCCCGCACCGAAGAAGAGCCTGGTCGCCAGAGCAAGGAAGATCATGTCCAGGAACGGGTAGACCCCCGCCAGCAGCTGGCCGTGCCAGGACAACTGCGACGCACCGAGCAGGGGCGCGACGACCAGTACGAAGTTGGCGCTGGTGAACGCGATGGTGACTATCAGGGCGTCGAGCAGCGCCGACCAGTCCCCGCCGGCCCGCCGGGCCCGGATGAGCTGCAGCAGCGCCAGCCCGCTGAGCACGTATGAGGCCAGGAAGACGTCCACCGCGGGCGACGGGAACGCGGTCGGCCTGCCTTGCGCGGCCGCCGCGACGTACCAGCCAACGTTGCCGACCACGTAGGCGGCCTGCCCGGCGGCCAGTAGATACCACGCCTCGGGGCTGGTGGGCCGGTTCAGATGGATGCCGACCAGGATCGCCACGACGGCGGCCAGGCTCGAACCGGTGAATATGATCGCCTGCGTCAAGCCGTGGCCGGCCGTCGCCGCGTACGCCGCCAGCAGTGCCAGCGACACGCCGACGTACCAGATCCACACTCTGGCGCGCTTGCGCAGGCCGGAATCCTCGCCGGCCGCAGTGCCGGAGCTTGCGTCGGTGAACATTCGAGACCGCCTCCGAACCGCGACCATCGTCCCCAGGATGCCCCAGCGCTCGACTCCGAACAAATGGGAACTTAATGATGAAACCGGATAATGCTAGGGCGGCGGAGCGCGATGCGCCTCGGCGAGCCAGCTGACGGTGTCCGTTTCCGGCATCGGCACGGCGAAGAGGTAGCCCTGGCCGTACGTGCAGCCCGTGGCGAGGCAGGCCTGGCGCTGGTGCTCGGTCTCGATGCCCTCCGCCACGACGTCCAGGCTCAACGCCCGGGTCAGCGTGACGATGCCCTCGACCAGGTCCCGCTGCCGGCGGGAGGTGGTCAGCCCGCGGACGAACAGCCGGTCCAGCTTGACGATGTCCAACGGGATCTGCCGCAGGTAGCCCAGCGCGGAGTAGCCGGTGCCGAAGTCGTCGATGGCGACCCGGACCCCCCTGGCCCGGAGCAGTTCGAGCGCGTGCCACACCTTGTCGTCGTCGCGCAGGAGCAGGCTCTCCGTTATCTCCAGGACCAGCCCGTGCGCGCGCAGCCCGGTCTGCGCGAGCAGGCGCACGACGGTGTCGACGAAGCCGTCCGACCGGAACTGCTGGGCCGAGACGTTGACGCTCACGTACGGGGCGCGCGCCTGCCCCGCGTCGCGCCACCGGCCCGCGGCCCGCATCGCCGCCCCGAGCACCCACTCGCCGATCGGAACGATGAGTCCCGACTCCTCGGCGACCTCGATGAACTCTCCCGGCAGGAGCCGGCCCCAGGTCGGATGCTGCCACCGCAGCAGGGCCTCGAAGCCGACGGTACGGCCCGTACGCAGCGCCACGATCGGCTGGTACTCCAGCAGCAGCGCCTCGCCGTCGATGGCCGCGCCCAGGGCCGCGCGCAGTTCCGACTGCCGCACCTGGTCGGTCATCGACGGCTCGTACCTGCGCCACTGCCCCGTGCCGGCGGACTTGGCGGTGCGCAGTGCCAGATTCGCGTTGCGCAGCAGTTCGTGCGCGCTGCCGCCCGGCGCGCTCATGGCCGCCCCGATGCTCGCCGAGCAGACGACGACCGTTCCGCCGCTGGTCCGCATCGGCTCGGCCAGTGATCGGCAGAGCCGGGCCGCGACGCGTTCGACGTCTGCCGCGGTGTCGGCGTCCTGGATCAGCGCGGCGAACTGGTCGCCGCCGTACCGGGCGGCGACCCCGTGGTCGCCGACGACGTCGCGCAGCCGCTCGCTCATCAGGTGGAGGACCTCGTCGCCGACGGCGTGCCCGAAGCTGTCGTTGACGGCCCCGAAGTCGTCGAGGTCGACGAGCAGCACCGCGGTGAGGCCTCCGTCGGCGGCGACCGCGTGCTCGGTGCGCTCCGCGAACAGCACCCGGTTGGGCAGGCCGGTCACGGCGTCGTGGAACATGCGCTCGGTCAGGTCGTGTTCGAGCCGCCGCTGCGCGGTCACGTCGTGCAGGGTGAGTGCCAGGTCGCGGGCCGGGCCCGCCGGGCACAACTCCCGGCAGGCGACCTCGACCACCGGGGTCCTGCCGTCCAGCGCCTGGACGGTCCAGTCGGCGCGGCTCTCCACCGCACCGGCTCGGCCGGAGCGCACGTGCCGCAGGAGGAACTCGGCCGCCGGCCGCTGCGCGGCGTCGATGAAGTCGAGCAGCTTGGCATGCAGCAGCGCAGAAGTCCCGAACACGTGGCGCGCCGACGGGCTCGCGTACTGGATGCAGCCGTCCTCATCGATGATCAGCACCACGTCGCGGGTCTGCTCCATCAGCGCTTCGATCTCGCGGAAGCTGCGGTAGCGGCTCACCTCCGCGGCCAGCCGTATCCTCTCGATCGCCAGCGCGGCCTGTGCCGACATGACCTCCAGCGCCGGTCGCAGGTGCGCAACCGCCGCGGTGGCCCGGTCGATCAGCAGGATGCCGACCTGACCCGACCGGGGCGTGTCCACCTCGATCAGCACCAGCCCCGCGGCTTCGTCCCGGCCCGGCAGCCGACCGGCGGACCCGGCCGGGTCCTCCGGCAGCAGAATGCGCAACTCGTGCGGCGAGCCGGCCGGAACGAGCCGGGTGACGGCCCGGTCCAGCGCCTCGACCACGTCCTCGGCGCCCGCGGCCACGGCCAGTTCGGCCGCGACGTCGCGCAGCACCCTGTCCGCGTCGGCCCGCTCACGCGGCGGAGAGGACACGTCTGGCTCGTAGGCGGTCATCCGCGCCGCCGCGGGGAGTCCGGTTCCGGCCTCAGACGGCCAGGGCGCGGTCTGCGCCCGTCCGGCCGACGGGCGACGACAGCCTGGCCAGCGCCCGACCCGCCGCCTCCGCGAGCCGCTCCAGCACGGCCTTCTCCTCCGCGGTCGCCTGGTGCAGGTCCGCCCAGTAGGCCCCGATCGCGCCGACGGGCACACCGCCGACCCGGATAGGGACCATGAGCAGACTGCGGACGAACGTCGGGCGGTACGCGGCCTGCGGGATACGGTCGTCGGCGCGGATGTCGGGAATGGCCACGGTCTGGTCGTGCAGCATCGCCCATCCGCTGATGCACGACGTGGCAGGGAAGCGCTGCCCCTGCCAGAGCGGGCTCATCGCGTCCTCGCACAGGTAGTGGCACTGGCCGTCCTCGAGCTGCACGACGGTCACACCCTGAGCCTGCACCGCGGCCCGCCCGCTGCATCGCAGAGCGGTCTGGACGTCCTCGACGGTTTTCGCACCGTCCATCATGTCGATCGCCCAGTCAATGGGACTGACCGAAATAATCTGCATTATTCGCCCCCTCCCACTCCTGCTTTAACTTTCAATGTTATATCGGGTGAAACCACCGCGCACCTCATCCGGCGAAATGACGGCCCCGAGCGGCAGCGGTCAGACCAGGTTGACCATCTGGTATCCGGAGTACCGGCACTTGCGGATCAGGACCAGTTCGCCGGAGACGGTCAGCTGCTGCATCGCGCCGAACTCGGCGAACGTGGTGAACGAGGCCGCCGTCGACGCCGCGTCGGCCAGGTCGTTCAGCGCCAGCTTCACCTCGTCGTCGGCCACCCGGTCCGCGGCCTCGCCGAACTTCGCCGACACGGCGAGGAACACCGGGTCCAGCGCCGCCAGCTCCTTGGCCACCGTCGCCGTGTCGCCGCGCTTCTCCGCCGCGAAGCCGCGCTGGATGTGTGCCTGTGTCTGCTTGTTCAGCGTGGCGTACAGGCCGTCGGCGGCCTCGCAGGCGAACGCGAGGCTCGTCACCGGGTTCGCGGTGGCGCTGCTCGCCGGGGCGGCCGAGGTGGGCGCCGCCTGCGGCTCGGCATCGTCGCTGCAGGCTGCCGCGCCAGCCAGGGTGAGGGCGAGCAGCACGGAGACGGCGGTACGGCGCATGCGGAGGACTCCTCGACGATTCACACTGGCACGGTGCCGTCCGGACAAAGTGGATGGCACCGTGGCACCCTAGATGATCGTGAGGAGCGGCGGCAACGCGCTCCGCCGCCCGGCGCGACGGCACATCGAAAGTGTTGACTCAGGCAGTCGCGGCGACGCTCCAGACGCCCAGCCGGTCGCCGTCGTACACACACGCGATCCGCTGCCGGGTGTGGAAGCAGCGCTGCAGCGAGGCCGGCAGCGTGCCCAGCAGCCGGACCCGGCCGTCCTCGATCCGGGCGACCTGGACCCCGTCGGGCACCCGTCGCATCAGCAGCGCGTCCAGGCTCCCGTCGAACGCCAGCTGCGCGCCCCATCCCGTCAGGTCCAGCAGCGTCGTGCCGTCGGCCAGATCGATCAGCCGGTCGGCGTTCGCGCCCAGCGACCCCTCCCCCGCCATCTGGACCGTGATCGCGCCCTGGGCGCTCGGCAACAGGTTCATGTTCGGTTCGAGGCGGTGGCGCACCGCCAGGGTGTCGCGGTCCAGCACCGCCAGGGGTGTCCGCACCCCGCCGACGTCGCCGACCTCGCACAGGTGACCGCCGCACGGGAAGCGCAGCGGCGAGGAGGTCACCGACAGCTCGCGCAGGGTCCGGGTGTCGTACCGGGTCTCCAGGTACTGGCCGGTGGGCAGGCGCGCGGACAGCACGAGCATCCCGCCGTACACCGCCGCCATCTCCGGGCTGCCGGGCGGGAACGCGACCCGGCCGGTGCGCAGCAGGCGGCCGTCGCGGAGGTCGTGCACGGTGAACTCACCCCGTTCATCGACCGACCACGCCTCCGGTGCCGTCTCGTCGATCGCGGCGAACGGCGCGCCCCGCAGGACCCACCGCACCCGGCCGGTGCTCAGCTCCCGCACCGTCATGGTCATCGGCTCGCGCAGGGGCGACCCGCCGCCGGACGACTCGGGTTCGGCGCGCACCTCGACGGGCGGGCTCTCCAGCGCGTACTCGCCGAGGGCCCAGACATACTGCCCGGTGGTCCAGCGCACGGCCCCGGTGCGCACGTCCACGGCGGACGAGGACGTGCCGCCGTCCGGGAAGTCCTCGTTGACCAGCAGCACGTCGGACGCCTGCGACGTGACCTGGACGCCGCGTCCCCGGCCCGAGGACGGCGGCAGCCGCCAGCGCAGCGAGCCGTCGGCCAGCTCGTACGCCGACAGTCCCGCACCGCCGTGTACCAGCACCAGATCCCGCACCGGGTCGACGGCGCCGGGGAGCACTCCGTCGGCGCCGTCCAGGGTCAGCTCGGCGACCTGGGTGAGCAGCGGCGTCACCGGTGCGGCGGCCCCCAGCGCGCCCGTGAGCAGCAGCGCGACCGCCGCGGCCACCGGCCTGAGGAGACGGGGCGGCCGGGCCCTGCCGGGGTGGGCCTCCGTCGCCGTCCACGTGTCGCCCAACTCGATGATCTCCGGTTCCACCGCAGTCCCCCCGCCGAGATGCGCCCTGCCACTTCCTGAGTGAGGCGCAGCGTAGTGCAGCCGGTTCCCGTCGGCGGCCGGGCCTCTTGCCCTGATCGCCCTCCTTCGATACCGTCCGGTGAGGTGCGGTGACCTTGCCGCTCATTACCTGCCGTGCCCTGGTTGAGCTTCCTCCACAAGAGAGGCGCGACACATGCCGTCCACTCCGCGACGCACCATCCGCAGCGCGCTGGCCGCAGGCGCGGCCGCCCTACTCATCGCCGGGCTAACCCCCGGCGTCGCACACGCCGACGACCCGGACCCCCGCATCGGCCTCGGCGCGGGCTGGCTCGACGCGCAGTCGGCGCTGAGCAACCTCGAACACCTCGCCCACCTCGACAAGCCACCGGGCTTCGTCAACCCCGCGAACCCCGGCGACTTCGGGTTCGTCACGTCGGACCTCGCCTTCACCGGCCACTACGCGATCATGGGCAACTTCAACGGGTTCAACGTCGTCGACATCGCCGACCCGGCGGCCCCGTCGGTCGTGACCAGCGTCGTCTGCCCGGGCGGGCAGGGCGACGTGTCGGTCCACGGCGACCTGCTGTTCATGTCGGTCGAGGAGAGCCGCGCCCGGGTCGACTGCGGCACCAACCCGACCGTCGGCGAGCGCTTCCAGGGCGTGCGCGTGTTCGACATCAGCGACATCACCACGCCGACCCAGGTCGCCGCGGTCCAGCTCTGCCGCGGCTCGCACACCCACTCCGTGGTGACCGACCCCGACGACCCGGCCAACGTGTACGTGTACGTGTCCGGCACCGCCGGCGTGCGCCCCGTGGCCACGATGGCGGGCTGCAACAACAACCCGGCGAGCGGCGAGGACCCGTCGCGCTGGCGCATCGACGTCATCAAGGTCCCGGTCGCCGACCCCGCCGCGGCGGCCGTCGTCAGCGGTCCGCGGCTGTTCGCCGACCCGGACACCGGAGCGGTCGACGGGCTGCAGAACGCGCCGCCGGCCCCGACGCACCCGTCCGGCGCGAACTGGGGTCCCACCCCCATCACCGACGCCTGCCACGACATCACCGCCTACCCGGCCCTGGGACTTGCCGCCGGCGCCTGCGAGGGCAACGGCATCCTGATCGACATCTCCGACCCCGCCCACCCGGTGCGCCTGGACGAGGTCGCCGACCCCAACTTCGCGTACTGGCACTCCGCGACCCTGACCAACGACGGCAGGAAGGTCATCTTCACCGACGAGTGGGGCGGCGGCACGGGGGCCCGGTGCCGCCCGACCGACCAGGCCAGCTGGGGCGCGAACGCGGTTTTTGACATCGTCGACGGCAAGATGGAGTTCCGCAGCTACTACAAGCTGCCGGTGCCCCAGACGCTGACCGAGAACTGCGTCGCGCACAACGGCTCGCTGATCCCGGTGCCCGGCCGCGACATCATGGCCCAGGCCTGGTACCAGGGCGGCATCTCGCTGGTCGACTACACCGACTCGGCACACCCGAAGGAGATCGCGTTCTTCGACCGCGGCCCGATCTCGGCCACCGGCCTCGTGCTGGGCGGCATGTGGTCCGCGTACTGGTACAACGGCGCGGTCTACGGCAGTGAGATCGCGCGTGGCCTCGACGTGTTCGGGCTCAAGCCGAGCGTCCACCTGACCGAGGCGGAGATCGCCGCGGCCCGGCAGGTCCAGCTGCCCGAGTTCAACGCCCAGCACCAGACTCCGATCACCTGGGCGCCGAGCTTCGCGGTGGCGCGGGCGCGCTTCGACCAGCTGGCCCGCACCTGCACCACGACCATCGACGGCCGCCACAACGGCCCGCTGACGGTCTTGGGCGTGACCTGCCTCGACGGCGCGACGGTCAACGGCCCGGTCGCGGTCCGCAGGGGCGCGACGCTGCTCGCGATCGACTCGACGATCTCCGGCGCCGTGTCGGCGTCGTCGGCGGCCGCGGTGCACCTCTACCACAGCACCGTACGCGGACCGGTGTCCGTCTCCGGTGCGACGGGCAGCGTGGCGGTCGTCGACACGACCGTGCACGGGCCGGTCTCGCTGTCGGGCGGCAGCACGCCCGGCGTCGAGCCGATCATCGCTGACAGCACGATCAACGGTCCGCTCTCCTGCTCGGGCAACTCCCCCGCGCCGATCAACCTCGGTGGTGCCAACACGGTCAACGGCCCCACCGGGGGCCAGTGCGCCTCGCTCGACTGAGCACGGCGCGAAGAGTCACAGGGGCGGTTCGCCGGTTTCGGTGGGCCGCCCCCTCGGCGTTTCGGGCAAGATGGACGTCATGCCCGTACAGCTCAATCACACCATCGTCATGGCCACCGACCGCGACCGGAGCGCGGACTTCCTCGTCGACCTGCTGGGCCTCGCGCCGGCCGCGACCTACGGCCCGTTCCGGGTGGTCGCCCTGGCCAACGGCGTATCGCTCGACGTCGTGCGCGCCGACGGTCCGATCCGCACCCAGCACTACGCGTTCCTGGTGACCGAGGACGAGTTCGACCAGATCTGGACCCGCATCCGCGACCGCGGCCTGACGTTCTGGGCCGACCCGTTCCACAGCCGCCCGGACGAGATCAACCACAACGACGGCGGCCGCGGCCTCTACTGGGACGACCTCGACGGGCACAACCTCGAGATCATCACCCGGCCGTACGGCGGCTGACCGCTCCGGCCACTGCGGACGGTCGCCGTACGGCCACACATCGGCTACCGTCTTGACCATGCTCGGCTCCCGCCGCCTCGCCATCGCCGCCGTGGCCGCCGCCGTCGTGACCGGTGTCGCGGTGGCCCTGATCGTCATGCTGCCGGGCGACGACACCGCCCCGGTCACCGCCGCGCCGACCCTTCGGGTCGTCCAGCCGGGCGCGCCCGGCCAGTCCGCGCGCACGCTGTCCCCCGCGGACGTCGCGGGGCTGTCCGCGCCGCCGCACAACGCGGCGGACACCGCCTTCATGACCAAGATGATCCCGCACCACCGGCAGGCGCTGGAGATGACGGCGCTGGTCGCCGGGCGCAGCCGGAGCGCCGAGATCGCCCAGCTCGCCGAGCGGATCAAGATCTCGCAGCAGGACGAGGTCGCGCTGATGGAGCGGTGGCTGGTGGACCGCCGCGAAGCACTGCCGTCACCGCACGCGAATCACGTCGGCCACGGCGAGCTGATGCCCGGCATGCTCGACCAGAGCGACCTGACCCGCCTGGCCGCAGCCGAGGGCCCGGCCTTCGACCGGCTCTTCCTCGACTACATGATCCGGCATCACCAGGGCGCGGTCACCATGGTCGATCAGCTCTACCAGGCGGGTGGCGGCATGGAACCGGCCAGCGACCGGCTCGCCCGCGACGTCAACGCCGACCAGCAGATCGAGATCGGCCGGATGAGGGAACTGCTGGCGAAACTCGCGGCCTGACGGCGCGGGCCCGGTCAGCTGGGCAGCGCCTCGATCTCCAGCTCGAAGTCGACGCCGCGCTCCTTGAACCACGACAGCGGGTCCTGCAGCACGCCGTCGACGTACAGCTCCAGGTGCAGGTGCACGCCGCGGGACAGGCCGGAGTTGCCGAGCAGCGCGATCGCCTCGCCGGCCTCGACCTTCTGCCCGCGCTTGACGAGGACCTGGCTGGCGTGGGCGTACACGGTCTGCGCGCCGTCGCCGTGGTCGATGATGACCGAGTTGCCGAACGCGCCGTTCCAGCCGGCCTGCACCACGGTGCCGGCCCGCATCGCCGCGAACGGCGTGCCCTCGGGCAGCCCGGCGAGGTCCAGGCCGTGGCGCGAGTGGCCCGCCCCGGTGTAGCCGGCGACCAGGTCGTATTCGTGCAGCGGCAGCTTCCAGGTGTCGCCGGGGGCGGCGGTGGTCTCGGTGGTCCGCTCGGCACGGTCGGCGCGGTCCGCGGCCTGCGCGCGGTCGCTGGTGGCACCGGCCTGGACGTACGCGGTGACCGCGTTGTCGGCGGCCTCGCCCTTGGCGTCGTCGACCGTGGCGCCCGTGGCGAACGCGACGACTCCCGCTCCTGCCGCCGCCGTCGCCAGCACTGCGGTGTACCTGCGCCGGGACGGGACGTCTGCCCGTCGTCGACCCCGGTAACGGTCGCCTTCGCGGACAACTTCCGGCCGATACTGCACGTGTGCTCCCCGTCATCTCCACCACCGGCCGGCGAGGTCCGCCGGGCGTAGGTGTCCGAACGTCAAGTGAGACTTGAACAAACTAGCCACACGGCGTCCCCGGTCACAAACCGTGATTCGTGGTCCACTGGTGACTGTGCGTTGTTCTCCCTGGTACAGGGTGAGCCGACCACAACTATCGTTACCAAAGGAAGCGAGCCACATCACCCCCTGCGTGGGACGTCAGTCCCAGAGATGCTGGCTGCCACACGTGCTGCAGGCCTGCACGATCTGGTGCGGCAGCAGGCCCAGCTTCTCCAAAGTCCACTCGTCGGTGATCTTCTCGTCCTCGGCCAGCAGCAGGATCCTGGTGAGCAGGCGCAGGGTCGCGTGGTCGGCGCGCTCGACGGGCTGGAACAGCGCCGGGTGCGGCGTGTCGCCGAAGCCGTACGACAGGTCGCCCGGCCCCCTGCGGTCGCCGATCGTGACGGCATCGGTGCCCAGGTGCAGCCGGTACACGGCACGCGAGCCGTCGACCACGACGGTGTCGCCGTGCCGGGTGATCCGGTCCGGGACGCCGTCACCGAGCACGGCGGTCAGCAGCTCGGCACGGGATCGCGCCAGGCCCGTCGAGTAGTCGCCGACGCTGCGGCGTCCGGCCTGGGCGGCCCGGTCGAGATCGCGTACCGCCTCCGAGAACACCACCGGGGGCACCCGGTCGGCGGGCACGGCGGCGTCGCCGTCGCGGAACTCCAGGCGGCTGAAGCCGACGTCGCCTGCCGCCCAGTAGCCCGCAGTGTCGGCGTGCATTACCACAGTGTGCTCACCCAGGCGCCTGGTCGCGGTCGGCGATGCGGTGTCGTGCAGCGACCAGCCGCGAGAGGCCAGTTCCCGGGCCGCCGCGCCGCCGTCGATCACGCGACCGGTGAAGCGGGTCGCGGCACCGGCCTGCTCTTCGGGCGTCGGCGCGTACCACTCGCGGAACAGCTGCGGCACCGGCTGGCAGAGCCTGCGCCGGGCGGCCTCCGCCTGCCAGCTCCCCAGCAGCCCCGCCGCGGCCAGGGCGGCAGGATGCGCCGCGGTGACCGGACCGGTGGCGTCCACATCGTCGAGCAGCCCGAACCGCCCGTCCTGGTCCTGCCACAACAGCAGCGACAGCAGCCCGGCACCGTACACGGTGGCGCGCAGTCGCGCCAGCTCCGCGGGCGGCACGGGCGCGCCGGTGGTGACGAGCCGGTGCAGCCGGGCGCGCAACCGCGAGGCGTGGCCGCGCACCAGTTCGTGCTGCTCGCGCAGCGCCGCGATGCCCGGGTCCTCACGTACGGCCTTGGGCAGCGACTTCAGCACGCGGCCGCCCTTGCTCGCGACGACCGCCGGCTCGCCCCCGGCGAACCCGACGGCAGCCGTGTACGGCCCGACGACCAGCGGCGGCGGGACCGGTGTGGGCGAGTACGCCTCCCCCGCGGCGTCCAGCGCGGCGGCGTCGGCATACCCGCCGACCTGGGCCAGGTGCTCCAGCGCGACGTCCAGGGCGACCGCGTGCTGGCGCCGCCGCTCGGCGGAGAACTCCATGCCGCGCCGGTGCACCTCACGCAGCGCCACCCAGCGGTCCAGCACGGTCTCGCCGTCGGACGGCGGCAGCATCCCGTACGCCGTGAGGCCCACCGGCGAGTCCTTGGCCACCCGCGTCATGATCGCTCCACGGCGCAGGCCGAGCGCCGCCGCGACCACGTCGTTGGGCACCAGTTTCAGCAGCCGGGCCACGTCCGCGCCGCCCGCCTCGGCCGCCGCGGCGAGGATCGCCGCCCGGTCGTTGCGCACCACGCGGCTCGGCGCCTGGCCCGTCTGGATCAGACGCAGCAGGCGCTCGGCACCGCCCAGGCCGAGCAGCGGCAGCAGCGCATGCGCGTCCCCGGCCGCCAGGCGCAGCGTGAACGCCCGCTCCTGCCGCTCCACGGGCGCGTCGCGCAGCAGGTCGATCAGCTCGGCCCGCTCGGCCGAGGTCAGCGCGGCCGCGCCCAGGTGCCGGGCAACCCGCCAGTTGCCGGTGAAGTCGAGCGCCCACCGCACGAACCGCAGCCCGCGCGGCACGGGCAGCGCCAGCAGCCGGTCCTCGTCGACGTCCGGCGCGCAGGCCAGCTGCCACATCAGGTCGTGCAGGGCGGGCCGGAACCGGTCGCCGGTGGCCGCGGCGACGACGGGATCACCGCGGCGGACCAGCTTGCGGACCGCGTCCGCGTCGGCGGCGAACCGCTCGACGACCTCGTCGTCCAGTTCCCCGGCCGCCTGTAGCGCGTCCAGCAGCAGTGCGCGCGAGGCGGCGCAGATCCCGCCGAGCGGGGTGAGCGCGATGACGCGCAGCAGTTTGACGTCACCGGCGTCGAGCGCGGCGACGACGAGCGCGTCGATGCGGCCGTCGGGGCGCTGCTGCCCACCGAGCAGGTCCAGCAGCGCGGCCCGCCGCGCCGTGGTCGGCCAGGGCGCGTCGAGCACGTCGGCGGGGTCGGCCGGGTCGGTGAGCGGGAACGCCGTGTCGTACAGCCGGTCCAGCTCCTGCTGATCGGCTTTCGGCAGGTCTGCGGCGCTCGCGGACTCCAGCTGGGCCAGCAGGTCCCCGGCCGTGGTCCGCAGGGCGGCGCGGTCGCCGGCTGCCCCCGCCCGGCGGGCCCGGTGGACCAGCGCCATCGTCGCCAGCGTGCCGCCCGACTGCTCGAACATCGCCCACCCCTGCCGTCCACGCCCGTCGTCCATGATCCGCCCAGACCCTAAAGGACGCCTGCGACAGGCGCGGACGGGCGTGCTACCGGGGTATTAGCAAGCAGAACTCGTTGCCGCCCGGGGCGGCCATCATCACCCGGCCGGCGTCGTCGCGCCCGCTGTCGAGCAGGGTCGCGCCGAGGGCCAGCAACCGGTCGATCTCCGCCTGCTGATCGCCGCCGGCCGGTGGGGCGAGGTCGAAGTACAGCCGGTCCGGGCCCGTCTTCGGCATCAGCGGCGGACCGCCCCACGTGATCTTCGACCCGCCGTACGGCGCCTGGATCGCGGTCTCCTCGTCCTGGTCCCAGACCAGCGGCCAGCCGAGCGCCGCGCTCCAGAAGTAGCCGACCTCCGGCATGCCGTCGCCGGACAGCGCGCCGATGCGCCCGCAGCCGGCGAGGAAGTTGTTGCCCGGCTCGATGACGCAGAACTCGTTGCCCTCGGGGTCGGCGAGCACCACGTGGTCGGCGTCCGGACCCTGGCCCACGTCGATGTGCCGGCCGCCGAGTTCGAGCGCCCTGGCCACGGTCTGCCGCTGGGCGTCCAAGGACTCGCTGGTGAGGTCGAAGTGCGCGCGGTTCTGGCCGATCTTCGGCTCGGTGCTCGGCACGAACCGGAGCCGGAACGCGGTGTCGTCATCGGGCAGGAGCACGACGCCGTCGTGTGGATCGTCGACGAGCTGCCTGCCCAGCACCCCTGCCCAGAACCGCGCGAGGGGCAGCGGATCGAGCGCGTTGCAGCAGAGTGCGGACAGTCGACTGGTCATGGTGTGCTCATCTCCGATCCGCCGGCCGGTGGGCCGGTGCCGTTTCCCGCACCGCACCCTAGACGTGTGCCGGTCTCACCCGCAGCCGAGTATTCGCGCAGCCCGGCGCGCGGCCGCGGTGCCGCCGGGCGGCGTCACGGCCGGGCGGGCACGGTCACGGCGGTGACGACGAGGCCGGCGGAGGCGGCGAAGCGGCCGTCGAATCGCGACAGCGGGCCGTCGCCGTACCGGGGCGCGTCGACCAGCACGGTGGCGCTGAACGTGCCCGTGTCGGGATCGAAGGCGAGGTCGGCCTCGGTGAAGTCGAGCCACCGCAGGGCCAGCGGGAACCATGCCTTGTAGACCGACTCCTTGGCGCTGAAGAGCACCCGGTCCCAGCAGACCCCGGGGTGGGCGGCGGCCAGCGTACGCAGCCGGGCCAGTTCGGCGGGCAGCGCGATCGTGTCCAGCACCCCGTCGGGCAGCGGGTGGTGCGGCTCGGCGTCGACCCCGACCGACCCGAGATCGGCGGCGCGGGCCACGACGGCGGCGCGGTAGCCGGCGCAGTGCGTGATGCTGCCGACCGTCCCGGCGGGCCACAGCGGCTGCCCGCGTTCGCCGGTGAGCAGCGGCGCGGGCGCGAAGCCGTGCTGGGCCAGCGCCTCGCGGGCGCAGCGGCGGGCGGTCGCGAACTCGGCGCGTCGCTTGTCCACCGCGCGTGCCACCAGCTGCTCCTCCTCCGGGAACAGCGGTGCGGGCACGGTGTCGCCGAACGCCTCCACCACCGTGGCGGCGGCGGGCAGCAGCGGGGCCATCATGCGGGCACCCCGGCCCACTGCACCGGGCGCAGCATCGCGGGCGGGGCCGACCGGGCCTTCCACTCACGCGGGTAGCCCAGCGACACCTCCTGGAACGGCACGCCGTCGTACCAGGTCAGGCGCGGGATGTGCAGGTGGCCGTAGACGGCGGCCGCGGCGCGGTAGCGCACGTGCCAGTCGGCGGTCAGCTCGGTGCCGCACCACTGCGCGAACTGCGGGTGCCACAGCACGTCGGTCGGCTGCCGGACCAGCGGGAAGTGGTTGACCAGGATCGTCGGCAGCGCCGGGTCGACCGCGTCGAGCCGGGCACGGGTGTGCTCGACCCGGGCCCGGCACCAGTCCTCGCGGCTGGCGTACGGGTCGGGGTGCAGCAGCATCTCGTCGGCGCACACGATCCCGGTGTCGTACGCGTGCTGCAGCGCCATCGCCTTGGTCAGCATGCCGGGCATCCGGAACGAGTAGTCGTACAGCACGAACAGGGGTGCGACGGCGACCGGGCCGCCTGCCCCCTCCCATATGGCGTAGTCGTCCTCGGGGGTCAGCACGTCGAGCTGCCGGCACCGCCGCACCAGGTCGAGGTAGCGGTGTTCGCCGCGGGTCTGCACCGGATCCTGCCGCGGGGTCCACAGCTCGTGGTTGCCGGGCGCCCAGATCACCTTGGCGAACCGCTCGCGGAGCCCGGCCAGCACGGCGAGCACGTCGTCGAACATCTCGCCGACGTCACCGGCGACGATGAGCCAGTCCTGCGGCGAGGTGGGCCGCAGCCCGTCGAGCAGCGCGCGGTTCTCGGCGTAGCCCACGTGCAGGTCGCTGATGGCGTAGAGCGTGCCGGAATGCATCGTCACCTCGTGCGGGGGTTTCGGGCGGGCGGCAGCGCACGGCGCGGGACGGCGCTGTCCCGTGCCGTGTGGACATGCGGTCTCAGGCCGCGTTCGCGGCGGCCTTCTCCCACTCCTCGCGGGCGGCGAGGATCGTGGGCAGGTGTTCCTTGGCCCACTCGCGGCAGGCGGCGATCGGTTCCAGCAGGGTGCGCCCCAGGTCGGTGAGCTCGTAGACGACCCTGGGCGGGATCTCCGGGTACGCCGTACGGGTGATCATTCCGTCGCGTTCCATGCCGCGCAGGGTCTGGGCGAGCACCTTCGCGGTCACGCCGCGCAGCGGGACCTGGATCTCGGTGAAGCGCCGGGGGCCGTCCTCCAGACAGCAGATGATCAGGCCGGCCCACTTGTCGCCGATGCGGATCGGCATCGCGCTGGACGGGCAGGCCGGATCGAACATCTCAGGGTCCAATGACGTGGTCACTATCCAAAGGGTACTTAGGTACCCTTGCGGTAACAAGTACCTTCCGTTCTAGACTCGGCCACAAAGATCGGGATACACCGATACTAGGGGGAAGGTCTGCATATGAGCAGGATTATTGTGTTCGGTGCCGGTGGCAAGGCCGGCCGTGCCGTCGTCGACGAGGCCGTCAAGCGCGGCCACGAGGTGACGGCCGTGGTCCGCGACCCGGCCAAGTACGCGGACCTGGGCGTCACCGCGGTCGCGGGCGACGTGCGCGACGCGTCCTCGGTGGCGGGCCTGGCCGCCGGGCACGACGCCGCCGTGAACGCCGCGTACGACCCGCAGAGCGCCCCCGGCGACTTCTTCGTGGGCGCGGCCAACGCGTTCCTGGAGGGGCTGCCGAAGGCGGGCGTGGGCCGGGCCGTCGTGATCGGCATGGTCTCCAACCTGGAGGTCGCGCCGGGCGTGCGCATGCTGGACACGCCGGACTTCCCGGAGGCGTACAAGGAGTTCGCGCAGGGCCACACCGCGGGCCTGGACACGCTGCGCGGCGCCGACACCGAGCTGGACTGGGTCGTGCTGACCCCGCCCATGGTGCTGGACCAGGCCGAGCGCACGGGCGCCTACCGCACCGGCGGCGACCAGCTGCTGGCCAAGGAGGACGGCACCAGCCACCTGTCCTACGCGGACCTGGCGGTCGCCATCGTCGACGAGATCGACAACCCGCGGCACCACCGCACCCGCGTCGCGGTCGCGGACTGAGTGACGGCGCGGTGGGGCGGGCGTCATCCTGGCCGCCCCACCACGCTCAGCCGAGCCGGACCCGCAGCTCATTACGACCGACCACCTGCAGCTTGCGGTACGCGCGGGTCAGGTGCTGCTCCACCGTGCTGACGGTGATCGACAGCTCCCGGGCGATGGCCCGGTTCGTGGAGCCCTTCGCGGCCAGCACCGCCACCTGGCGCTCGGCCAGGGTGAGCCGGTCCAGGCAGTCGGCATACCGGTCGACGATCTTGTACTTGGCGACCGGCTCGGTCTCCGTCCGGGTGAACACGTTGCGGCACAGGTGCTCGATCGTGGACAGCAGCCCGGGAGTGCCGGCCGAGGTCAGCAGCGACTCGAAGATGGACTCGCACTTGCGGGCGTGCTCGGCGTCGAGCGGATCGTCCGACCGCCGCGGCAGCGCCTCGGCGATGGTGCTGACCGCCTTGTCGTAGTCGTTCATCGCCATGTACGCCGCGGCCACGCCGAGCTGCCACCGCGCCAGCTCCTGCGAGTCGACCCGCCACAGCGTCATCAGCCGCCCGCAGCGCAGGTAGTCGGCGAGCGCGAACAGGTGCTCGCCCGCGGCCAGGTAGAAGTGGCCCCGCGCGTAGAGGTAGTGCAGGCCGTACCGGCTGTCGAACATGGGCTCGGGCAGGCGGTGCCGGAAGTAGCGCACCCCCGCCTCGTGGTCGCCGACGGCCGTGGTGCCCAGCAGCAGCGTGGACAGCGGCATGCCGAGCCGGATCCCCCACTGCTCGGGCGCCATCAGCTCCAGCGCGTGCTCGGCCTGGGCGATCGCCTTGCCGGTTTCGCCGCGCCGCATGGTGATCTGCGCCTGCAGCGCCAGCAGCTCGGCGACCGCGGCGACGTCGCCTTCGGCCCGCGCGATCGAGGCGAAGCGCTCGCACCAGGCCGCGGCCGGCTCGAACTGGTTCTCGTGCAGCAGGGTGGCCAGCGCGCTGACCACGGCGCGGGAGTTCTCCCGGCCGCGCTCCAGCGCGGTCAGCGCCGCGTGCGCGTCCTCCAGCGCGGGCTGCGTGTCGTGGCCGCCCAGCACCCGGCTGAGCGAGTGCACCGCGGCGAAGCGCGGCGAGTGCTCGGTCAGCCGGCGGCTGTCGGCCTGCACCCGGGCCAGCGCCGACGGCAGCAGGCTCGGGTAGTCGCAGCCGATGAGCAGCTGGCGGGCCCGCAGGTCGGCGACGGCGAAGGTGCCCGGCGGCAGGCCGGCGATCTCCTGCTCCAGCTCGGTGACGGTCTCGGTGGCGTGCCACAGCGAGCGCGGCTCGGCGGTGCGCGGCTGCTCCCCCGCGCCGACGTGCCAGTGCCGGCGGCTGCGGCCGTCGCCGGCGAAGTCGAGGTTGCCCGCCGAGCCGTCGCCGAGCATCTGCAGCACGCGCACCGGCACGAAGCGGCTGGCGCTGACCCGCCGCTGCGGCTGCGGGGGCGCGGCCTCGCTGATCGGGTCGAGGTTCTCCACGGCGGCCAGCCACGAGGCCACGTCGTCCGGGCTCGCCCCGGCCGGCACGAGCAGCTCGACGACCACTCGGCTGAGCGCCGCCCGCCGGCTGGCCGACATGTTGTGCAGCACCGCCTCGTGCGCGGCGCGGGTCCGGAACCCGGTGGCGTCGAGCAGGCCGCAGGCGGTCAGCTCGGCGATCGCGCCCTCCGCGGGCAGCCCGCCGGCCACCTGCGACACCATGTCGACGGCGCCCAGCGAGCCGATCACGGCGACCGCTTCGGCGACGTCGCGGTCCTCCGGGTCGAGGGCGTGCAGGCAGTCGAGCACGGCCTGCCGGTAGGCGCGGCCGCCGACCGGGTCGACACCGTCGGGCACGCGCCGGCCGTAGCGGGCGAGGTGGTCGGCCAGCAGCGCGTGCGCCAGCGGCGCGCTGCCGTTGGTGAGGGCGGCCAGGCGCTGCGCGAACGCCTCGCCGAGGGTCAGGCCGAAGCCGTGCCAGGCCGTCCGGACGACCTCGCACGAGGTGAGCGGCCCGAGTTCGAGCCGCTGCACGTGCGCCTGGTCGACGAGGTCGGCCCACAGGCCGGGCACCCCGGCGGCCGGGCGCGCCCGGTCGGCGCTGACCAGCAGTATCGGCTGCCCGGCCAGGCTCGCGGCCAGCTGCTTGACGAAACGCTGCGAAGCCGGGTCGGCGTGGCGCAGGTCGTCGACGGCCACCACCACCGCGCTCGTGCCGGCCAGCGCGGTCAGCCTGCCGACGAGCGTGTCGGCGTCGCTGAGCGCGGGCTCGACCGCCTGCCCCAGCGAGCCGAACAGCTGGCGCGGCACGGCCAGGTGATCGGTCCGGTCGAACTTGGAGCACACCGCGGTGAGCACCAGGTCGCCTTCGTCGCGGGCGAGCTGGACGAGCAGGTCGAGCAGGTACGTCTTGCCGCCGGCGGTGGGCCCGTCGAGCAGGAGCACCTGGCCCGCGCCGTCGCGCGCCCGCGCCAGCGCGGACACCAGCTGTCGATAACCGGATAGATGCACGGCAGCGCTCATGTTCGTCCTCCCCCGTCGTGGCCCGTACCCGGCGCCCCCCAGCGCCTCGTGTGCACAGCAACGAACCTGACACATCGAAGGGTACTGTCCACCTGTTACCGAACCGTGTCCAGAAAGAAAGGCCCCGTTGCCACCGCGACGAACTTACCGTCGGGCCGCCTACCTGGACCACCAACTGCCGACTTTCTCACTCGGTACAACGATTCGGCGTGGCTCGGAGTCCGGATTGGACATCGACAACTATGGAATTTTCAGGTCCGGGCGGGTCCGCGCCGGGCGGACGCCCGCCCGGCGCGGACCTCACGCCGCCGTGTCCACGGCGCTGCGTGCGACCGAGGTGACCGTGCGCAGTTCTCCCAGCACAGCGGCCTGCTGGCCGGTCAGGTAGAAGTGCCCGCCGGGCAGCACCCGCAGCCGGAACCCCCCGACGGTGTGCCCCGCCCAGGACTCCACCTCGGCCACGTCCACCCGCGGGTCGGCGTCACCCACCAGCGCCAGGATCGGCGCGGTGATCCGCCGCCCCGGATCGCAGCGGTAGGTCTCCACCGCCTGGTAGTCGGCGCGCAGCGCGGGCAGGATCATCCGGACCACCTCGTCGTCGCCGAGCAGGTCCCCCTCGGTGCCGCTGAGCAGTCGCAGCTCGGTGACGATGCCCTCGTCGGAGCGCTGGTGCACGTTCTCGTGCCGCACCCGGGACGGCGCCCGCCGCCCCGAGGCGACCAGGGCCCGCACCGGATGCCCGGCGGCCTCGAACCGCAGCGCGGTCTCGAACGCCACCACCGCGCCCATGCTGTGGCCGAAGAACACCACCGGCCGGTCCACCCCGGGCGCCAGCACCTCCGCCAGCCGGTCGGCGAGGTCTTCGATGCTGGTCAGCGGCGGTTCGGCCCGCCGGTCCTGGCGTCCCGGATACTGCACGGCCAGCACGTCCACCGCCGGGGCGAGCTCACGCGACACCGGGAAGTAGAAGCTGGCCGAGCCGCCCGCGTGCGGGAAGCACACCAGCCGCACGGGAGCGCCGTCGGCGGGGTGGAACCGGCGCACCCAGCGCTCGGCGTCAGGGGTCTGTGCCACGGTCATGGAGCCTACTCACGCCTTCCGGTAGACGTCCTTGACGGCGATCCGGCCGTCGACGACGGTGAACACGTCGACCGAGCGGTCGAGCACCTTGCCGTCCAGGCTGATCACGATCTCCAGGTACACCTTGTCGCCCGCCTCGACGAGGTCGCCGTACGCGATCTTCACGCCCTTCGCCTCGTACTCCTTGCGTACGGTGATGAGCTTGGTCAGCAGCTCGGACATGGCGGGCTTGCGGTAGGTCGTGCCGGGTTCGGGCCCCTCGGCGGCGATCCACACCCCGTCCTCGGCGAAGTGCGCGATCGCGGCCGCCACGTCGTCGGCCTCGCCCGCCGCGAAGAATCCCGCGACCACGTCTTTGTTGGACATGCTGTGTCTCCCTGCTCGTTGCGGTGGATGGGTCACTTCAGGACGACCGGCAGCCGCTCCAGGCCGCGGAACTGCGCGGTGTAGCGCCAGGTCAGGTGCTCGACCGGGACGGCGAGCTGCCACTGCGCGAACCGCTCCAGCAGCGCCCGGAAGACGATCTCGCCTTCGAGGCGGGCCAGCGGCGCGCCCACGCAGTGGTGGATGCCGTGCCCGAACGACAGGTGCGAGGCGGCCCGCCGGTCGACGCGCAACCGGTCCGGGTCGTCGTACTGCGCCGGGTCGCGGTTGGCGGCCGGGAACGCCACGAAGACGATCTCCCCGGCGGGGATGACGACGTCGCCGACCGCGATGTCGGCGGTGCTGAACCGGATCGTGGACAGGTTCAGCGGGCTCTCGAACCGCAGGAACTCCTCGATCGCGCCGGGCAGCAGCGACGGGTCCGCGCGCAGCAGCTCCTGCTGGTCCGGGTGGGTGAGCAGGGCCAGCATCCCGCTGCTGATCATGTTGGCGGTGGTCTCGTAGCCGGCGTTCATCACCAGGAAGACCGTCGACATCAGCTCGGCCGGTTCGAGGCGTACGCCGTCGTCGGTCGCCTGGATCAGCGCGGAGATCATGTCGTCGGCCGGTTCGGCGGCCTTGCTCGCGATCAGCTCGCGCAGGTACTGGAACGCCGCGCCCAGCGCCTGCTGCTTCTCCTCCGCGGTGATGTCGACGCTGGCCAGGGCGCTGCTCCAGACCTTGAAGTCGGCGAAGCGCTCCTCGGGCACGCCCAGCAGGTTGCCGATGACGTAGATCGGCAGCGCCAGCGCGATCCGGTCGACCAGGTCGAACTCCTCCCCCGGCCGGACGCCGTCGAGCAGCTCGTCGACCTGCCGTACGATCCACGGGCGCATCTGCTCGACGCGGCGCATGGTGAACGCCTTGCCCAGCAGCCGGCGCAGCCGGGTGTGGTCCGGCGGATCGCTGAACAGCATGCTCTTGGGCTGCTCGGTGGCCGACTGGCTGCCGTCGACCGAGTGGCGGTTGACCACGCCGGGCAGCGCCACCGAGTCCTTCGACAGCCGCGGATCGGCCAGCAGGGCGCGGCTGTGCTCGTGGCTGGTCACCACCCAGGCGTTCAGCTCGGTGGCCAGGGTTTTGACTACCTGCCGGGTGACCGGGCCGTCCTGGCGCAGCCGGGCGTACGTCGTGTAGGGGTCCTGCACGAAGCTCCAGCTGAGCAGGTCGACGTCGTCGGCCTGTGGTGCGTAGGTCACGGTGTGGTCCTTTCTCGACAAGGGGGTTCAGCCCCGGGACGTGAGCCAAAGCTCGACGGCCTGCGCCGCCGCCGATGCGTGCTCCTCGACGAGCGAGCGGTGATCTCCCGCGGTCGTGACCGCGACGTGCGGCACGGGCCACGCGGTGCGCTCCGCCGGCCCGGCCAGGATCCGTTCGGCGCGCAGCAGCAGGGTGGGCGCCGGCGACGGGTCCGGCCGCCAGTCCTGGAACAGCCGCAGGTAGTGGCCCATCGCGGCGAGCTTGTCGTCGTCGACCAGCGCCACCACCTCGGGCCGGGCGGCCAGGTCCTGGAACAGCACGTCCTGCAGCGCGGCCAGTTCGGGCGCGCCGGGCGGGAAGGTGTCCAGCAGCACCACGCCCGCACAGGCCCGGCCGCGGTCGGCGAGCTCGGCGGCGACGGCGTGCGCCAGCCAGCCGCCGGACGAGTACCCGACCAGCAGCGCCCCGTCCTCGGGCACCCGGTCGGCGAGCGCGGCGACCAGCGACGGCACGTCGGCGGCCAGGTCCTCGCCCGGCAGGTAGCCGGGCAGCGGCAGCGCCGACACCGGGCGTACGCCGCGCAGGCCGCGGGCGAGGCGGGCGAACTGCACCGGGCTGGCCGGGGCGACGAACGACGGCAGGCACACCAGCGCGGGCCCGGCCGGTCCCTCGGCCAGCGGCACCGGATCACCGACGACCGGCTTGTCCGACCACGGCCGGGCGGCGGCCGCCTCGGCGAGCAGCTCCATGCCCGCACCGACCCGGCCCGCCAGGCACGCCCGCCGGAACGCCTCCACCAGCGACCCCCCTGCCGCGACGGTCGGCCCGGACGCCGCCTGGACGGCCGCTGACGCGAGCTGCTCGGTCAGCGTGCGCACGGTGGCGTTGTCGAACATCGCCGCTGCGGGCAGGGCCAGCCCGGTCGCGGCATGCAGGCGGTCGCGCAGCTCCACGGCGGACAGCGAGGTGAGCCCCAGCCCGGTGAGCGGCACGGACTCGTCCAGTTCCCCGTCCAGGTGTCCCAGCACCGCTGCGGCCGCCCCCACGACGAGCTGCCACAGCTCGTCACGGCTTCGACCGGCGAGCCGCGCAGCCGGAGCCGCCCCGGATTCCGGCGACTGCGCCCACGCCGACGTGCCGGTCTCAGCATCCGGGGACGCCGCGCCGCGTTCCGCGCCCGGCGAAGGTTCTTCGAGTTGCCGCCGCACGCCGGGCAGGCCGCGAACCGGCCAGTGGCGGCGGCGCTGGAAGGCGTAGGTCGGCAGCGTGGTGCGAGCCGGGTCCGGGAAGAACGCGGACCAGTCCACGTCGGCGCGGACCGCGACCTCGGCGAACGCCGCTACCGCGGCCGGCGGTTCGGGGCGGTCGCGGCGCAGCATCGGCACGGCCGGCGCGGCGGTGCCGCCGAGGCATTCGGGCAGCAGCGCCGACAGGACGCCGTCCGGTCCGGCCTCGACGAACAGGTCCACGCCCGTGGCGTGCAGCGCGGCCGCGGCGTCGGCGAACCGGACCCGCTGCCGGACCTGCCCGACCCAGTACGCGGGGTCGGCCAGCTCGCCGGGGCCGGTCAGCGCGCCGGTCACCGTGGACACGATCGGGATCCGGGGCTCGGCGAAGGCGAGCGACTCCACGACCGCGCGGAACCCCTCGAGCATCGGCTCCATCAGCGGTGAGTGGAACGCGTGGCTGACCTCCAGCCGCCGGGTGCGGCGACCGCGTTCGCGCAGCTCGGCCGTGATCTGCTCGACCGCGTCCTGCGCGCCGCTGACCACCACCGAGGACGGCCCGTTGACCGCGGCGATCGCGACCGTCGCGGCGTGCGCCGCCACCAGCGGCAGGACCTCCTCCTCGGGGGCGCGCACGGCGACCATCGCCCCGCCCGCCGGCAGCGCCTGCATCAGCGTGCCCCGCGCGGCGACCAGGCGCGCCGCGTCCGGCAGCGGCAGCACCCCGGCCACGTGCGCGGCGGCGATCTCGCCGACGGAGTGCCCGGCCAGCACGGCCGGGCGCACGCCCCAGGACTCCAGCAGCCGGAACAGCGCCGTCTCGACCGCGAACAGGGCCGGCTGGGCGAACCCGGTCTCCCCGAGCCCGGTCCCGGATGCGACGACCTCGCGCAGCGGCCGTGGCAGCAGCGGGTCGAGGGCGGAACACACCTGGTCGAAGGCGTCGCGGTACGCCGGGAACGCGGCCGCGAGGTCCAGGCCCATCCGTACGCGCTGCGCGCCCTGGCCGGTGAACAGCACCGCCACCCGGCCCGCACCGCGCTGCCCGGCGGCCGCGCCGGGGCCGGTCTCACCCCGGGCGAGCCGGGCCAGCCCGTCGAGCAGGTGCTCGTGCCCGGTGCCGGACACGACCGCGCGGTGGTCGAGCCGGGCCCGGGTGTGGGCCAGCGACCAGCCGACCGCGACCGGGTCGGCGCCCGCCGCGACGGCCTCGTGCAGGCGCGCCGCCTGCGCCCGCAGCGCCTCGGGCGTACGCGCCGACAGCGGCCACGGCACCACCGCGGGCGCCTGCGGCGATGCCACGGGCGGCGACGCGGGGGCCTCCTCCAGGATGACGTGGGCGTTGGTGCCACTGATCCCGAACGCGGACACGCCCGCCCGGCGGGGCCGGTCGCCGCGCGGCCACGGCCGGGCCTCGGTGAGCAGCCGCACCGCGCCGGAACTCCAGTCCACGTGCGGGGTGGGCGCGTCGACGTGCAGGGTCGGCGGCAGCTCGCCGTGCCGCAGCGCCAGCACCGTCTTGATCACTCCGGCCACGCCCGCGGCCGCCTGCGTGTGCCCCAGATTGGACTTCACCGACCCCAGCCACAGCGGCTCGGTCCGGTCCGCGCCGTACGTCGCGAGCAGCGCGTCGGCCTCGATCGGGTCGCCGAGCACGGTGCCGGTGCCGTGCGCCTCCACCAGGTCCACCTCGGCCGGGGCCACCCGCGCCGCGGCCAGCGCCTGCCGGATGACCCGCTGCTGGGACGGCCCGTTCGGGGCGGTGAGCCCGTTGGACGCGCCGTCGGAGTTGACCGCCGACCCGCGTACCACCGCCAGCACCTCGTGCCCGTGGCGGCGGGCGTCGGACAGCCGCTCGACCAGCAGCATCCCGATGCCCTCGGCCCAGCCGGTGCCGTCGGCCCCGGCCGCGAACGCCTTGCACCGCCCGTCCGGGGCCAGGCCGCGCTGCCGGGCGAACTCGACGAAGCCGAACGGCGTGGACATCACCGTGACCCCGCCCGCCAGCGCCAGCGAGCACTCCCCCGCGCGCAGCGCCTGCGCCGCCAGGTGCAGCGCCACCAGCGACGACGAGCAGGCGGTGTCCAGGCTGACCGCCGGGCCGGTGAAGCCGAACGTGTACGAGATCCGCCCGGACGCGACGCTGGCCGCGTTGCCGGTGATGAGCAGGCCTTCGACGGGTCGCGGGTCCTGCGCCAGCAGCAGCGGGTAGTCCTGGCCGTTGCCGCCGACGAACACGCCCGTGTCGGAGCCGCGCAGCGCGGCCGGGTCGAGCCCGGCCCGTTCCAGGGTCTCCCAGGTGACTTCGAGCAGCAGCCGCTGCTGCGGGTCCATGCCCAGCGCCTCGCGCGGCGAGATGCCGAAGAAGGCGGCGTCGAAGGTGTCCGCGCCGTCGAGGAAGCCGCCGGTGCGCGCGTATGTGTGACCGGACCGGCCCGGGTCCGGGTCGTACAGGTCCTCGGGCCAGCCCCGGTCCTGCGGGAACGGGCCGATGGCGTCCTCGCCCGCGGCGACCAGCCGCCACAGGTCCTCCGGCGAGGCCACCCCGCCGGGGAACCGGCAGGCCATGCCGACGATCGCGATCGGCTCGGCCGTGGCGTCGACGAGGCTCTGGTTCTGCTGCCGCAGGCGCTCGTTCTCCTTCAGCGCCGCGCGCAGCCCTTCGACGAGCTGCTCCACCGAGGCCGCCATCAGCGGGCCGCGCTCTCGCCGGCCAGCCGCAGCAGGCTGTCGACGTCCATCTCGTCGATCGACCCGGCTTCGGCGGGCGCGTCCCCGCCGTCGGGTTCGCCGAGCCGCAGCAGCAGGTCCAGCAGCCCGGACTGGCGCAGCCGCGCCATCGGCACGGTGGCCAGCAACTCGCGTACGGCGGCCTCCAGCGGGTCCACGGTCGCCGCCGTTTCGGGAGCCAGTTCCCCGAGCAGGTACCCGGCGAGCAGGGTCGGGGTGGGCTGGTCGAACACCAGCGCGGCGGGCAGGGTGAGGCCGGTCGCGGCGGCGAGCCGGTTGCGCAGGTCCACCGAGGCCAGCGAGTCGAAGCCGATCTCGCGGAAGGCCCGGTCGGGGTCGACGGCCGCCGGGCCGGGGTGGCCCAGCACCACCGCGACCTCGGTGCGGACGAGGTCGGTGAGCAGCCGCGACGCCTCCGCTCCGGGCAGCGCGGCGACCTGCTCGGCCAGCGGCACGCCGACGCCGTGGGCCGCCGTGCGCCGGGTGGCGGTGCGGACCAGGCCGCGCAGCAGCGGCGGCACCGCGGACCGGTCCTGGCCGTGCAGGGCACGCAGGTCCAGGCGTACGGGCGCCAGCAGCGCGTCCGCCCGGCCCAGTGCCGCGTCGAGCAGCCCCAGGCCCTGGTCCGCGTCGAGCGGCGCGATGCCCGCGCGGGCCAGCCGGCGCAGGTCCGCCTCGGACAGGTCGGCGGTCATCGCCCCCGCCTGCGCCCACATGCCCCACGCCAGCGACTGCGCGGGCAGGCCCGCGGCGTGCCGGTGCGCGGCCAGCGCGTCGAGGAACGCGTTCGCGGCGGCGTAGCCGGCCTGCCCGGCCCCGCCGAGCAGGCCCGCCACCGAGGAGAACAGCACGAACGCCGACAGTCCCCGATCGCGGGTGAGTTCGTGCAGGTGCCAGGCGGCGTCGGCCTTGGCCCTCAGCACGGTGTCCAGGCGCTGCGCGGTCTGCGCGACGAGCAGGCCGTCGTCGAGCACCCCGGCCGCGTGCACGACGGCGGTCAGCGGGTGCTCGGCGGGCACGGCGTCGAGTGCGGCGGCCAGCGCCGCGCGGTCTGACACGTCGGCCGCGACGGTGCGCACCCGCGCGCCGAGCGCGGTCAGCTCCTGCTCCAGTTCGGCCGCGCCCGGTGCGCCCGGGCCGCGGCGGCTCACCAGCAGCAGGCTGCGCACGCCGTGCCTACTTACCAGGTGCCGGGCGATCAGCCCGCCCAGTGCCCCGGTGGCGCCCGTGACCAGGACCGTCCCTTCCGGCACGAACGCCACCGGGGCCGGGTCCCCGGCCGCCCAGCTGAGCCGCGGGGCTGACAGCCGCCCCTGGCGTACCGCGAGCTGCGGTTCGCCTGCTGTCAGCGCCGCGGGGGTCAGCGCGGCCGAGGTGCTCTCGGCATCGAGGTCGACCAGCACGAACCGGTCGGGATGCTCGCTCTGCGCGGTGCGCAGCAGTCCCCAGGCGGCGGCGAGGTCCGGCGCGGCCGCCGGCCCGGTCGCCCCTCGGGTGATGACGGCCAGCCGCGACGCCGCGAACCGCGGCTCGGCCAGCCAGGTCTGGGCCAGTTCCAGAGCCCTGCCGGTGGTCGCCCGCACCCGCTGCGGCATCGCGAGGCCGGTGTCCGGGAACAGCTCGACCAGCACCACCTGCGGCGCGGGGTCCGGGCCGGCCAGGTCCGGCACCGACCGGATGCCCAGCTGCCAGGCCAGATCCGAGGCGTCGCCGCCGGTCGTGAGCACGGCCCACCCGGTCAGGTCCACCGGCTCGTCCGGTGTCTCCACCGGGACCCAGTCCAGGGTGAACAGCGAGTCGGCCGAGGCGGAAACGCCCTGCCAGGAGGCCCGGGACGCGTAGCCCACCGTGCCGAACACGGCGACCTGCTGCCCGGCCGGGTCGAGGGCGACGACGCGGTGCCCGCCGTCGACCGGCGCGGCGTGCACCTGCAGCCGCGCCGCGCCCGTGGCGTACACGGTCACGTCGGTCCAGCGCACCGGCACCACATCCGGGTCCGTGGGCGCGTTCCGCAGCGCCTGCTCGGCCAGGGCCGGATGCAGCAGGAATCCCGCCTGCGCCGCATCGGGCAGGGCGACCTCGACGGGATCGCCGGCGACCGGCTCGGCGACGGCCTGGCCCGGGGCGAGCACGCCGTGGGCGTACCTGGTCCAGCCGGTGTCGACGTCCTCGCGGCGGGCGTGCACGGTGACGGCACGGCGCGCGTCGGCGTCGGGGCCGGACACGACGACCTGCAGCCGCAGCGACTGCTCCCCGGTCGGGGTCGGCAGCGGCCCGTCCAGCGTCAGCTCGGCGACCCGGCCGCAGCCGACCTGGTCGGCGGCGCGCAGTGCCAGCTCCAGCAGGACCGCGCCGGGCACGGCCGGCTCGGCGGCCAGGACGTCGCCCAGGGTCTGGCGGGTCAGCCGGCCCGTGAGCACCAGGCCGCCGCCGTCGGCTAGGGGCACCGCCGCGCCGAGCAGCGTGTGCCCGGCCGCGTCGAGACCCGCCCCGGCCACGTCGCCGGACCCGGTGGCGGGCACGAGCCAGAAACGCTCGTGCTGGAAGGCGTAACTCGGCAGGTCCACACGCCGCGCACCGGTCCCGGCGAACAGGGCGGGCCAGTTCACGGCGTGGCCGCGCGCGTACACGGCGCCGAGCGCTTCGAGGAGGGTGACCGCCTCGTCGCGGTCGCGGCGCTGGGCGGCGACCGCCAGGACGTGGTCCGGCAGGGACTCCGCCGCCATCGCGGTGAGCACGGCGTCCGGCCCGATCTCCAGCAGCGTCGACACGCCCGCCTCCGCCAGCGCGGTGACCGCGTCGGCGAACCGCACCGGGCGGCGTACGTGCTCGACCCAGTAGTCCGGCCGGGTCAACTGACCGGGCTGCACGGGCTCGCCGGTCACGGTCGACACGAACGGCACCGTGGGCGGGTGGAACGTCAGCCCGGCGACGACCCGCTCGAACTCCGCCAGCATCGGGTCCATCAGCGGCGAGTGGAACGCGTGGCTGACCTGCAGCCGCCTGCCGGCCACGCCGAGAGCGGTGACGACGGCGTCCACGGCCGGCTCGGCACCGGAGATCACGACCGAGGCGGGGCCGTTCACGGCCGCCACACTCACCTGCCCGGCGTGCTCCTGGCCGAGCCCGGCGAGGGCCTGCTCGACCTGCTCGCGGGAGGCGCGCACCGCGACCATCGCGCCACCGGCGGGCAGGGCCTGCATCAGCCGTCCGCGCGCCGCGACCAGCGTCGCCGCGTCGGCCAGGGACAGCACCCCGGCGACGTGCGCCGCGGCGATCTCGCCGATCGAGTGCCCGGCCACGAAACCGGGCGTCACACCCAGGGACTCGGCCAGGCGGAACAGCGCCACCTCGACCGCGAACAGCGCGGGCTGCGTCAGGCCGGTCTCCTGCAGCCGGTCGCCGTTCTCGATCGCCTCGCGCAGGCTGTACCCCAGCAGCGGATCCAGCACGGCGCAGACGTCGTCGAACGCGGCCGCGTAGCTCGGGAAGGCCTCGTACAGGCCGGAGCCCATGCCCGTGCGCTGCGCCCCCTGGCCCGTGAACAGCATGCCCAGCGCGCCACGAGCCGGAGCGGTCAGCGGTGCCCCGCCACGGGCGAGCACGTCCAGGCCCGCGGCGAGTTCGGCCCGGTCGCGACCGGCCACGACGGCACGGTGCTCGAACGCGGCCCGGGACGCGAGCAGCGAGAAGCCGACATCCACCGGCTCGGGACCGTCCGGGCCGGTCAGCGGCAGCAGGCGCGCGGCCTGGGCACGCAACGCGGCGGGAGTGCGCGCGGACAGCACCAGCGGCAGCACCGCCGGCTCCCGTGCGTGGTCGCGAAGTGCCGCGGGTGTGTGCTCGGACGTCGACGACAGAACGGCCGGCACCGGCGTCCCTTCGGACCGGGCAGGTCGTCCGCCCCGGTCCGGCTCGGCCTGCGGTGCGGGCTCGGTGTCCGGGGCCTGTTCGAGGATGACGTGGGCGTTCGTGCCGCTGACGCCGAACGACGACACCGCCGCGCGGCGGGGCCGGTCCAGCTCGGGCCACGGGCGCGCCTCGGTCAGCAGCTCGACCGCGCCCGCCGACCAGTCCACGAACGGCGACGGGTTGGCGACGTGCAGCGTGCGCGGCATGATCCCGTGCCGCATCGCCTGCACCATCTTGATCACACCGCCGACACCGGCGGCCGCCTGCGCGTGCCCGATGTTCGACTTCAACGAGCCGAGCCACAGCGGGCTGCCCTCGGCCCGCCCCTGCCCGTACGTCGCCAGCAGCGCCTCCGCCTCGATCGGGTCGCCGAGCCGCGTCCCGGTGCCGTGCGCCTCGACCAGGTCCACGTCCGAGGTGGACAGTCCCGCCGAGGACAGCGCCCGGCGGATCACCCGCTGCTGCGACGGCCCGTTCGGCGCGGTGAGCCCGTTTGACGCCCCGTCCTGGTTGACCGCCGAACCGCGTACCACCGCGAGCACCGGATGTCCGAGGCGACGCGCGTCCGACAGGCGTTCCAGCAGCAGCACGCCCACGCCCTCGGACCAGCCGACGCCGTCGGCCTCGGCGGCGAACGACTTGCACCGGCCGTCGGCGGCCAGGCCGCGCTGGCGGCTGAACTCCACGAAGGTCGCCGGGGTGTGCATCACCGCGACCCCGCCCGCCAGCGCCGCCGTGCACTCGCCGTCGCGCAGCGCCTTGACCGCCAGATGCAGCGCCACCAGCGACGACGAGCACGCCGTGTCCACGGTCGCGGTCGGCCCGGTCAGCCCGAAGTTGTACGCGATGCGCCCCGAGACGACGCTGGCGGCGTTGCCGGTCATCAGCACGCCTTCCAGCTCGGCCGGGATCTGGCGCAGCGGCGGGGCGTAGTCGTAGTACATGACGCCCATGAACACGCCCGTCTCCGAGCCGCGCACCGACGCCGGGTCGATGCCCGCGTGCTCGTACGTCTCCCAGACGGTCTCCAGCAGCAGCCGCTGCTGCGGGTCCATGCCCAGCGCCTCGCGCGGCGAGATGCCGAAGAAGGCGGGGTCGAACGCGTCGGCGTCGTGCAGGAAGCCGCCTCGGGTGCAGTACGTGCGCCCGGGACTGTCCGGGTCGGCGTCGTACAGGCCGGTCGGCCAGCCCCGGTTCACGGGGAAGTCCGAGACGGCGTCACCGCCCGCGGTGACCAGGTCCCACAGCCCGTCGGCGGAGGCGACCCCGCCGGGGTAGCGGCAGGCCATCCCGACGACGGCGATGGGCTCGACCTGCTCCAGCTCCTGGATGCGCTGGCGGGCCCGGCGCAGGTCCACCGTCACCTTGCGCAGGTAGTCGGCGATCTTCTCGGTGTCGTGCTGGCTCACGTCAGGCCCCTACAGCTCGAACTCGGTGTCGATGATGTCGAGCAGCCGGTCCAGCGGAACCGTCTGCAGATCGTGCTCGGAGTCCGCCCCCGCGGTCGACACGGCGGTGCCGCGCAGGCCGACCAGCATCCGCTCCAGCCGCTGCGCGACCGGTGCGGCGGCGTCCGCGTCGCGGGCCAGCGCCGCCAGCCCCGCCTCCAGGCGGGCCAGCTCCTGCTCGAACGAGCCCGAAGCGGTGGCGCCCGCCGAGGGCAGCTCGGCCGACAGGTAACCGGCCACGGCGCCCGCGGTCGGGTAGTCGAACACCAGCGTGGCGGGCAGGCGCAGCCCGGCGGCCGAACCGAGCCGGTTGCGCAGCTCGACCGCGGCCAGGGAGTCGAACCCCAGCTCGGTGAAGGGCCGGTCGGGGTCGATCGCGTCCCGGCCGCTGTGCCCGAGCACGGCGGCGATCTCGGCGCGGACCAGATCGGACAGCAGCCGGTCGCGCTGCTCGGCGTCCAGCCCGGCGAGCCGCTGCGCCAGCGGCACGGCCGGGGCGGCGGACGCCTGGGCGCGGACCCGTACCAGGCCGCGCAGCACCCCGGGCAGGCCGCCGCCGAGGGCCCGCAGCGCGGCGGTGTCGAAGCGCACCGGCGCGAGCAGGCTGTCGTCGCGGACCACGGCGGCGTCGAACAGGGCCATGCCCTCGTCCTCGCTCATCGGCACGACGCCGCCACGGGCGACCCGCCTGCGGTCGGCCTCGTCGAGCTGGGCGATCATGCCGCCCTCCTGCGCCCACAGGCCCCAGGCCAGCGAGACGCCGGGCAGCCCGGCGGCGCGGCGCTGCGCGGCGAGCGCGTTGAGGAACGCGTTGCCGGCCGCGTAGTTGGCCTGCCCCGGCGGCCCGAGCAGGCCGGACACCGAGGAGTAGAGGACGAACGCCGCCAGCTCCCGGTCCCGGGTCAGCTCGTGCAGGTGCCAGGCGGCGTCGGTCTTCGGCCGCAGCACGCCGTCGACCTGCTCCGGCGTCATCGCGGTGAGCATGCTGTCGTCGAGCACACCCGCGGTGTGCAGGACGGCGGTCAGCGGCCGGTCGGCCGGCACGGCCGCGATGAGCCGCGCGACCTGGTCGCGGTCGGACACGTCGCAGGCCGTGATCTCCACCTCGGCTCCCTGGCGGGTGAGCTCGTCGCGCAGCTCGCCGGCGCCGGGGGCCGCCGGGCCGCGCCTGCTGACCAGCAGCAGCCGCCGGACCCCGTGCCGGGTGACGAGGTGCCGGGCGAGCAGCGCGCCCAGTCCGCCGGTCGCGCCCGTGACCAGCACGGTGCCTGCCGGATCCCAGCCGAGCGCGGCCGGTTCGCGGCGCGGGGCGGCGGCCAGGCGCGGGGTGAGCACCCTGCCCTCGCGTACGGCGAGGTCGGTCTCGCCGGAGCCGAGCGCGACCGGCAGCGCCGCTGCCGAACGGCCGTCCCCGTCCAGGTCGACGACGGCGAAGCGGCCGGGGTTCTCGGTCGCGGCCGACAGCAGCAGCCCGCGCGCGGCGGCGTACGGCAGGTCGGTCGCGACGTCGTCGCCCGCCGCGACGGCCCCGCGGGTCAGCAGGACCAGGCGGGAGTCGGCGAAACGGGGTTCGCGCAGCCAGCGCTGGGCCAGGTCGAGCACCTCGTGGGCGGCCGCGCGGGCCTGCTCGGCGACGTCTGCCGCCGGGTCCGCCGCCACGGGCACGAGCACGTGCGCGGGCACCGGCGTGCCGGCGTCGGCCAGTTCGGACAGTCCGCTGTAGCGCGTGCCCGGGAGTGCCGCCGCGAACTCGGCGTCGCCGAGCACCGCCCAGTCCGCCACGGTCTGCGCCGGGGGCGCCTCGGTCCAGTCGACGCGATACAGCGCGTCGTGCGGCGTGGCGGCGAGCGCCTCGGCCGGGAACGGGCGGGACAGCATCGACTCGACCGAGACCACGGGGGTGCCGTACTCGTCGGTCAGCTCCAGGCGCACCGTGTCGAGGCCCGCCTCCGCACGGTGCCGGGTCAGGCGGCCGCGCAGGGCGGTCACGCCGGGCCGGTGCAGCGTCACGCCGTTCCAGGAGAACGGCAGGCCGGGCGTGGTCGACTCGGCGGTCACCCCCGGCAGCAGCGCGTGCAGGGCCGCGTCGAGCAGCGCCGGGTGCACCATGCACCGGGCCGCCGCGGCCCGCTGCGCCTCGGGGAGTTCGACCTCGACGTACAGCTCGCGGTCGCGCTGCCAGACCCGGCGCATGCCCTGGAAAGCCGGGCCGTACCGGTAGCCCTGCCCGGCCAGGTCGTCGTAGACGCCGGAGACGTCCAGCTCGGTGACCTCCGGTGGCGGCCACGCCGCGCCGGCCGCCTCGGGCACGGCGGGAGTCTCGGTGAGCACCCCGGCGGCGTGCTGCGACCAGGCCGCGTCCGGGTCGCCGTCCGGCCGCGAGTGGATCTCGACGGTACGCCGCCCCTTGTCGTCGCGTTCGGACACGGTGACCTGCACCCGCACCCCGCCGCTGGACGGCAGCGCCAGCGGCGCGACCAGGGTCAGCTCCTCGATGCGCGGGCAGCCCGCCTCCCGGGCGGCCCGCAGCGCCAGCTCGACGAACGCGGTGCCCGGCAGCAGCACGGCGCCCATCACCGCGTGGTCGTTCAGCCACGGCTGGGTCGCGGGCGACAGCCTGCCGGCGAGCACCAGACCACCGCCCGCGAGCTCGACCGTCGCGCCGAGCAGCGGGTGGTCGGCGTCGCCGAGCCCGATCGCCGCCGCGTCGCCCGCACCCGCCGGCGCGGTGAGCCAGTAGCTCTCGTGCTGGAACGCGTACGTGGGCAGCGGCGCCCGCCGCCCCCGGCCCCGCAGCACGGCGACCCAGTCGACGGCCGCCGCGCCGCGCACGAAGACCTCGCCCAGCGCGGTCAGCAGGCTGTGCTCCTCCGCCCGGTCCCGCCGCAGCAGCGGCACCGCGACCGCGTCGGTCACGGAGTCGGCGGCCATCGCGGTCAGCACCGCATCCGGCCCCACCTCCAGCAGCGTGGAAGCACCCTGCCGCTCCAGCTCCACCACCGCATCGGCGAACAGCACCGGACGCCGCACATGGTCGACCCAGTAACCCGGACGGGACAACTCGCTGGCACCCACCAGCCCACCGGTCACCGTGGACACGAACGCGATCCTCGGCGGCTCGAACCGCAACCCCGACACCACCTTCGCGAACTCTTCGAGCATCGGCTCCATCAACGGCGAATGGAACGCATGACTGACCGACAACCGGCGACCATTCACACCCAACGCCGCCACGACAGCGTCCACGGCCTGCTCATCACCCGAGATCACCACCGAGGCCGGACCGTTCACCGCCGCGATACCGGCCCGGCCCGAGAACGGCTCCACCAGCCCGTCCAGCGCAGCCGTGACCTGTTCCCGCGAAGCACGCACCGCGACCATCGACCCACCGGCAGGCAGCGCCTGCATCAACCGGCCCCGCGCAGCCACCAGCGTCGCCGCATCCGCCAGTGACAGCACCCCGGCCACATGCGCCGCCGCGATCTCACCGATCGAATGCCCCGCCACGAAGTCGGGCGTCACACCCAACGACCCCGCGAGACGGAACAGCGCCACCTCCACCGCGAACAATGCGGGCTGCGTCAGACCGGTCTGGTCCAGACCGTCCCCGGACGCGATCGCGTCCCGCAGCGACCGGCCCAACAGCGGATCCAGGACAGCGCACACCTCGTCGAACGCGCCCGCATACACCGGGAAAGCCTCGTAAAGACCTAAGCCCATGCCGGCCCGCTGCGCACCCTGACCCGTGAACAGCAGCGCCAGAGCACCCTTGCCGACGGCGCCACCGGCGGTGCCGTCCGCGACCGCTCGCAGGCCGGGCAGTAGCTCGTCACGATCCCCGCCGACGACCACCGCACGGTGCTCGAACACGGTCCGGGAGGTCAGCGAGAGTGCCACGTCAGCGATTTTGTGGTCCCCGACCGCCGTGAGCAGGCGTGCCGCCTGGTCCCGCAGCGCCGCTCCGGTCCGTCCGGACACGACCCACGGCACCGGTCGGCTGTCGGACGTGGGCGGCTGCGGCGGTGCGGCGGGTGCGGGCTGCTCCAGGATCACGTGGGCGTTGGTGCCGCTCACGCCGAACGACGACACCGCCGCCCGGCGGGGCGCACCGGCATCAGGCCACGGGCGGGCGGCGCGCAGCAGCTCCACGGTGCCGCCGGACCAGTCGATGTGCGGTGACACCTCGTCGACATGCAGGGTCCGCGGCAGCATCCCGTGCCGCATCGCCATGATCATCTTGATGACGCCGGCCGCACCTGCCGCGTGCTGGGTGTGGCCGAGGTTCGACTTCACCGACCCGAGCAGCAGCGGCCGGTCGGCAGGCCGTTCCCGCCCGTACGTCGCCAGGATCGCCTCCGCCTCGATCGGGTCGCCGAGCCTGGTGCCGGTGCCGTGCGCCTCGACGGCGTCCACGTCCGCCGGGGACAGCCCCGCCGAGGCGAGCGCCTGCCGGATCACGCGCTGCTGTGACGGGCCGTTCGGGGCCATCAGCCCGTTGGACGCGCCGTCCTGGTTGACGGCGGAACCCCGCAGCACGGCGAGGATCTCGTGACCACGGGCGCGAGCGTCGGACTCGCGTTCGAGCAGCAGCATCGCCACGCCCTCGGCCCAGCCGGTGCCGTCGGCCGCGGCCGAGAACGCCTTGCAGCGCCCGTCCGGGGCCAGCCCGCGCTGGCGGCTGAACTCGACGAACAACGTCGGCGTGGACATCACCAGCGCGCCGCCGGCCAGCGCCATGTCGCATTCGCCGTTGCGCAGCGCCTGCGCGGCCAGATGCATCGCCACCAGCGACGACGAGCAGGCCGTGTCCAGGGTGATCGCGGGACCGGTCAGGCCCAGGTGGTACGCGATCCGCCCGGAGGCGACGCTGTTCGCGCTGCCGGACAGCAGCTGGCCTTCGAAGCCGGGCACCCGGGCCAGGATCGTGGCGTGGTCCTGGCTGCTGACGCCGACGAACACGCCGGTCTGGCCGCCCCGGGCCGCCTGCGGGTCGACCCCGGCGCTCTCGAAGCTCTCCCAGGCGGTCTCCAGCAGCAGCCGCTGCTGGGGGTCCATGCTCAGCGCCTCGCGCGGCGAGATGCCGAACAGGCCCGCGTCGAACCGGTCGATGCCGGTGACGAAGCCGCCCTGCCGGGTGTAGCTCTTGCCGGCCGCGTCCGGGTCGGGGTCGTACACGGCCTCGACGTCCCAGCCGCGGTCGGCGGGGAAGTCGCCCACCGCGTCCCCGCCGCGCGCGACCAGTTCCCACAGCTGCTCGGGGCTCTCGACGCCGCCGGGCAGGCGGCAGGCCATGCCGGTGATGACGATGGGGTCGTCGTCCGCCACGGCCGTGACCACGACCGGTGTCGCCGTCGCAGCCGCGCCGCCCAGTTCGGTGTCCAGCAGGTCCGCGATGGCCTGCGGCGACGGGTAGTCGAAGATCAGCGCGGCGGGCAGCCGCAGCCCGGTGACCGCGTTGAGCTGGTTGCGCAGCTCGACGGCGGTCAGCGAGTCGAACCCGACGTCCCTGAACGCCTTGCCCGCATCGACCGTGTCGGCACCGGCATGCCCGAGCACCGCGGCGACCTGGCCGCGTACCAGGTCGAGCAGGACCTTGGCGCGGTCGGTCGCGGACAGGCCCGCCAGCCGCTCACGCAGCGCGACCGAGCCGCCCTGCCCACGACCGGCGGCGGTGCGCCGCGAGGTGCGGCGCACCAGGCCGGTCAGCAGCACGGGCAGGTCGCTCATGGCACGCAGCGCGGACAGCTCCAGCCGCATCGGCAGCACGGCGGCGTGCCCCTCGGCGAGCACGGTGTCGAACAGCCACAGGCCCTCCTCCTCGCGCAGCGGCGACATGCCGGCGCGGGCGATCCGGGCGAGGTCGTTGCCGGACAGGTCCGCGGTGATGCCGCCGTCCTGCGCCCACAGGCCCCAGGCGATCGAGGCCGCGGGCAGGCCGGCGGCGCGACGCCCCAGCGCCAGCGCATCCAGGTAGGCGTTGGCGGCGGCGTAGTTGGCCTGCCCGGGGCCGCCGAACACGCCCGCCGACGACGAGTACAGGACGAACCGGTCGAGGTCGGCGTCGCGGGTGAGGTCGTGCAGGTGCCACGCGCCGTCGACCTTCGGCCGCAGCACCCGGTCGAGCTGCTCGGCGGTCATGCCCGCGGCCACGGCGTCGTCGAGCACGCCCGCGGTGTGCACGACGGCCCGCAGCGGGACCGCCGGGTCGATGCCGGCCAGCAGCTGCGCGAGGGCGTCGCGATCGGCGCTGTCGCAGGCCGCCACGGTGACCTGCGCGCCGAGCGTGATCAGGTCGGCGCGCAGCTGCTCCGCGCCGGGCGCGTCGAGGCCGCGGCGGCTGGTGAGCAGCAGGTGGCGTACCCCGTGCGCGGTGACCAGATGCCGGGCCAGCAGCGCGCCGAGCCCGCCGGTCGCCCCGGTGATCAGGACCGTGCCGTCGGCCGGCCAGGTGGCGGGTGACGCCGCCGGCTCGGACTCGACCCGGACCAGCCGCCCGGCCAGCACCTGCCCGTCGCGCAGGACGAGCTGAGGTTCACCGGTGGCCAGCGCCGCGGCGAGGTCGCCGTCGCCGTCCACCAGGACGAACCGGCCCGGGTTCTCGGTCTGTGCGGTGCGCAGCAGGCCGAGCGCCGCCGCCATGGCCGGGTCCGGAGTCTGGCCGACCGCGTCCCGGGTACGCACCACGAGCCGCGAGTCCGCGTGACGGTCGTCGCCGAGCCAGCGCTGCACCAGGTCGAGCGCCTGCCGGACGGCTTCGTGCACGCGCTCGGGTTCCGGTCCGTCCGCGGGCGAGGCCAGTTCGGTCAGCACCGTGGCGGGCACCGGGCCGGTGGCGGGAACGTCCGCGAGTTCAGTCCACTCGGCACGGGTCGCGTCGGCGTGCACCGGCACCCAGTCCAGCCGGTAGAGATGGTCGTGGAGGGTCCTGCCCGCGCCGCGCAGCGCGTCGGCCGACACCTGCCGGGACAGCAGCGAGTCCACCGTGGCGACCGGTGCGCCGGTCTCGTCGAAGGCGTCCAGGGCCACCGTGTCCGGGCCGGACAGCGTCAGCCGGACCCGCAGCGCCGCCGCGCCGCCCTGGTGCACGGTCACGCCGGACCAGGAGAACGGCAGCCCGCCGGGCAGGTCGCCGCCGGCCACCCCGCGCAGCAGCGGGTGCAGCGCCGCGTCGAGCAGCGCCGGGTGCAGCACGAACCGGGCCGCGTCGGGGCGTACCGCCTCGGGCAGCGCGACCTCGGCGTAGACGGTCGCGCCGTCGCGGTATACGCGGCGCAGGCCCTGGAAGGCGGGCCCGTAGCCGTGGCCCTGCGTGACCAGCCGCTCGTAGAGGCCGTCGACCGGGATCTCCCGGGCGCCCGCGGGCGGCCAAACACCCAGGCCGGCGGGCGTCGTCGAGGCCGACCGGCCGAGCAGGCCGGCGGCGTGGCGGGTCCAGGGCCGGTCCTCGTCGGCGCGGGAGTGGATCGTCAGCTCGCGTAGCCCGTCCGGATCGGCCGCACCCACGACCACCTGCAGCTGCACCGCGTCGGCGCCGGTCAGCACGAGCGGCGTGGCCAGCGTCAGCTCGACGACGTGGGGGCAGGCGACCTGGTCACCGGCGCGGGTGGCCAGTTCCAGCAGGGCCGTGCCGGGAACCAGCACCGTGTCGAGGATGGCGTGGTCCGCCAGCCAGGGATGGGTCTGCGTGGAGACGCGGCCGGTCAGCACGACGGTGTCGCCCTCGGCGAGTTCGACGGTCGCGCCGAGCAGCGGGTGGCGGGCCGCGCCGAGACCGGCCGCGGCCACGTCACCGCTGCCCGCCGGGGGCAGCAGCCAGTACCGCTCGTGCTGGAAGGCGTAGGTGGGCAGGTCCACGGGGCGAGCGCCGCCGCCCTCGTACGCCGTGGCGAGCGCGACCGGCACGCCACGGGCGAGCAGGCGACCCAGCCCGGCCCACAGCGCCCGCGGCTCGGGCAGATCGCGGCGCAGCAGCGGCACCGCGACCGCGTCGGTCACGGAGTCGGCGGCCATCGCGGTCAGCACCGCATCCGGCCCCACCTCCAGCAGCATGGAAGCACCCTGCCGCTCCAGCTCGACCACCGCATCGGCGAACAGCACCGGACGCCGCACATGGTCGACCCAGTAACCCGGCCGGGACAGCTCATCGG